>JBJXFF010000122.1:0-34838 GCA_046153945.1 Pirellulaceae bacterium | reverse complement strand
GGGAATCTTTGGCAGCCGCGATTTCTTCGTGTGGTGATTCCAGGACGCCAAAGATTCCCGACCCCGATTAAAAGAGTCCCAAAATCGGCTTGCCGCGCTCGACGAGGCGGCGCGGGCGGCGGAGAGTGTCGAGGTACTGGGTTTGCGGGTCGATGCCGAGAGCGTGGTGGACGGTGGCGATGAGGTCATACGGATGAACGCGGTCGTTCTTGGGCCAGCCCCCATGACGGTCCGACTCGCCATAGACCTGCCCCGGCCGCACCCCGCCGCCGGCAATGAGAAAGCTGTAGCATTCCGGCCAGTGGTCCCGCCCGCCAGGACCGACGTTGTTCGTCGTCCCGACGCCGATTTTCGGGGAGCGACCGAATTCGCCGATCACTACCACCATCGTCTTCTCTAACAGCCCGCGAGCGGCCAGATCCTCAATCAATCCGGAGACGCTGCGGTCGAAGACCGGGCAGCGATGGTCCCGGAGCATGGGGAAGTTGTTGCGGTGCGTGTCCCATGAACCGTCTGCTCCCGGCATCGGCTCGTCGTCGGAGCGGGCGGGCCAGGTGACTTGCACGAACCGGACTCCCGCTTCGACCAGGCGCCGCGCGAAGAGGCAACTTTGGCCGAACGTGGTTTGGCCGTATCGCTCTCGCAAGGCGACAGGCTCTGCGTCCATTTTGAACGCCCGGATGGTCTGGTCCGACTGCAGGAGAGAAATGGCCTGCTGGAAAAAGGGATTGAACCCCTTGCTGCTCGCGGCTGATTCCGGTGACAGCAGTTGGTCGAGCCCGCGGCGGAGGTCAATCCGGGACTGCAGCCGCTCGAGCGGCATATCCGCCGGCAAGGCAAACGCGGGGAGTTTGATCGTCTCCTTGGGATTTTCGTACATGGTGAAGGGATCGAAGGTCGGGCCGAGCAGCCCCGCCCCTTGCCCCACGCCGATCTGTCCCGCTTCCCGCACGGGACTGCAAATCGTGACGTAGCTCAGGCTCCCCGGCCGAGCCGGCCGATATTTGGCCACCACCGAGCCGACCGAAGGGAGGTCTTCGCGCGACGGTGGCACTGCCAGGCCGGTCTCCGTGAAGTTGCCGGGGTCATGCCCAGTCATCAGCATATAGATGGCCGCCCCGTGATTCCGCAGGCCCTTGGGGTCGACTCCGATGGAGCGGACCAGCGAGAAATTCTTGCCCTGCTGGGCGAGCATCGGCAGCACTTCCCCCAGCATCATCCCAGGAGCCGTCGTCGGAATCGGCTTGAATTCGCCCCGGATTTCCGCTGGAGCATTCGGCTTAGGATCCCACAAGTCGATGTGGCTCGGCGACCCCTGCATGTAGAGCAGAATGACTGAGTCTGCCTTGCCAAAACCGGCGGCAGAGTTTGTCGGCTGAGCTTGAGAGTCCGCCGCAGCCCTTGCCTGCCGCGAAAGCAGTTCCGGCAGTCCCAGTCCGAGGAGCGACAGGTCACCTACGGAGAGCAGCTCCCGCCGCGAAGGGCGATCGCATAGTCTGCCGGGAGTGCCGAGGAGGGAAATCATGACCCGCTGATTATCGCGGGCCAGGCCGTCAGAAGCAAGTTACTTCACCTCTTCCACCGACTGAATCACAATCGCCTCAGCCGGCAGATTGTCGAATCCTTCCTTGGGTCCGAGAGCCGCGGCGGCGATCTGGTCGACGATTTCCATTCCCTTCGTCACGCGGCCGAAGACGCAATAGCCCCGCTGGTCGGGTTCCTTCCCTTGATAGTTCAGCCCCGTGTTGTCCACCACGTTGATGAAAAATTCGCAGGCCCCGCTATTCGGATCGCTGGGCTCATGGGACAGCGCCACGGTTCCCCGCTCGTGGGAGACGCCGTTGTTGGATTCGTTGTTGATGCCGCCGCGGGTCGGCTTTTTGGTCAGGTCTTCGGTGTAGCCGCCGCCGAGGATGAAGCCCTTGGGATCGACATAGTGGAAAATGGTGTTCTCATAGGCTCCCTGTCGGGCGTAGTTGTCCAGAAAGTTTCCCACGGTCTGTGGAGCCTGTTCCATGAACAGCTCAATCTCAATATCGCCGGCGGAAGTGTGCAGGATGACGACCGGATTGACGATGGGGGCCGCTGCCGCGTTGTCGTAAATCGAGGGCTGACTCTCGTAATTGATCGTGGCGACGGGCGCAGTGCTTGCATTTTTAGCGGTCGCATCCGTGGAAGCCGAGGCGGCAGTCACTTCGGGGGACGTTTCGCCGCTGCTAGCAACGCCGGCATCCTTCCCGCCGCAGCCGGCGAGAAACATCAAGGACGCCAGGGAAAGTGTCAGAGCGGCAAACGAGAGAGGGCGGGAGAGCAATTCCATAACAACAAGCCTCCATGCGGGTCGAGTTGCCGAAGACCGTTACGGGCGGCCCGGCAGACAATGTGAGGGGCCTATTGTTTCAAAAACGGGCAATTACGCCTACAGCGATTTGCAGCGGCAAAGGGCCATGCTGGCGCGGTAAAACCGGGTGGCACGCCCACGGCTTTGCGTGGGCGTGAGCGTGGAAGCAGCCGACCCAAGGAACGACCATCAGAAACGAGCTATCACGCCAAAAAGCAGGTGAATTGTCGGCAACTAACGGCTACGCTGTGAGTTACAGCAATCTTGCATTTGCAGCATTGGACGCAACTCGGTGGCGTAGAGGCGATAGGCAAAAACTATCTTTTAAAGAGTTAGGCGATGACATTGAGTACCACCAACTTGACACCGCTCGTCGTCTTTGTGGACGTCGATGACACGCTCATTCGTTCTGCTGGCACTAAACGCATTGCTATTACCAGCGTTGCTCAACACGTTTCTTCGCTCTATGCCGAAGGAGCGACACTTTTTTGTTGGAGTTCTGGTGGTGCTAATTACGCACGTACAATCGCCGAGGAACTCGGGATTGCAAATTGCTTCGCCGGATTCCTACCGAAGCCAAATGTCATTATCGATGATCAGGAAATTGATAAGTGGCGTCGGCTTAAGCAAATCCATCCAGGTCGGTGCAGTGCCATGTCAGTCGAGAAGTATTGGCAATTGGTTAACAAAACTCCGATCACCTGACAAAGCCATGTCCATGCCCAATGGCAAGTGAATTATCCACAAATGGCACTGCGACCAACAAAGAGGCCTAACCCATCGCTCCCGCCTGCCCAGGAGGCGCTTCATGATTCGTGAACTCGATGTGGGCGAATCGGCTCTGCTCACCGATATTGCCATGTGTCTCAACTACTACCGGCTGTTCTCGCCCGGCCTCTATTGTTGCACCCATGCGGGCGTGGAACTCGACGACGACACGCGGCTGTATCCTGGCGTCATCCTGATGGTGAACCATGGTCGCTTCAAGCAATGCGATCCCGGCCCGGAGTACGATTATTTTCGGGGGCCCCCCAATTTCGTCCTGGACGTTTTCCCCGGTGACGACCTGCTCGACTACGAACACAGGCGCGACTGTTTTGAACGTGCTGGGGTGCTCGAATACGTGGCGGTGAAGGACACCGAGCCGGTGGAATGGATCTGGAATCGGCTGATCGGCGGCAAGTTTTCCGTCCTTGAGGCCGCTGAGGATGAACTGATCATGAGCACGGCCCTGCCGGGCCTATGGATTCCTCCATCGGCTTTCCGGCACCGCGACTGGTGGGCCATCATGGCTGCCATCGCACGGGGTGTGACGCGGGTCGGCCATCACGACTTTATGGACACAATCTGGAAGACGGAGCAACAGCGGGCATAGCCGGGCGTCGTCTCCGATCGAGAATCCTACGTTACACCACCCCCTCAATCAGGGACTTGACAGACACTTGGTATTTGTATACAATTGTAACCATATCGGGCCGGCGAGAAACCGGCAGGGTCTTTGACAAGTGAAATGGAAGTTGTGGCAAAATAGGAAGATGCTGCGCGCTGGTTGGGAGGAGGGGAATTTTCAGACTTCGGTGTTCAGTTTTCAGATTTGAGGCATCGGGTTTCCAATGGGGAGGAACCTCTTGCTACCCCCACTTCCAAGGAGGGGGGTGGTGCAAAACTCGGGGAGTCGAAAGTTGCAACTTGTAAAGGGAGAAGAGTTTGTGGCGATGCAGCGGCCGACTTTTTCACCACTGTTTTTTTTTTGGGGAGGAGGTTTTAGCCGGCAGTTTTGAAGTGGCAGACGGCCTGGGAAGGCCGTTCTACGAGTCTCCTTGATCACGCTCACGAGGAGCCGTGGGCATGGCACCCGGGGGAAGTGCGTAGAATGTGGGGGGAGGAATCGATTACCATGAGCAGCCCATTTACGGAAAAAGTGGAACTGACCGGCCATATTATCGACAGCCTGCTGCTGCCGAAGGTGCTGGACTGTGTGACGGCGGCGGGTGGGGCATTCCGCATCGAGAAAATCACCATTGGCCAGGCGCGGAAGGATCCCAGTTACGCTTTGGTCGAGGTGAGCGCCCCGACCGAGGAGAAGCTAGAGCAGATTCTGGCCAACATTGCCGACCACGGGGCGGTTCCCGTGGTCAAGCAGGACTGCCGCCTCGTGGCCGCGGACATCGCCGGGGCGTTCCCCGAGGGGTTCTACAGCACCACCAACCAGCGGACGGAAATTCGTCTCGCCGGCCAATGGGTGGAGGTGCAGGACCAGGAGATGGACTGCGGCCTCCTGGTCGATGGCTCGGGCTCCGCCCGCTGCCGGGCGATGACCGACGTGCAGGTCGGCGAGCAATACGTCGTCGGCCACGCCGGCGTCCGGGTCCATCCCCACGGCCGCGAGACGCAGGCCCACGGCTTTGAGTTCATGAACAGCCCAGTCTCCACCGAGAAGCCGAAGGGGGTCGCCATCCGGCAAATTGCCCAGGAACTGATCCGGACGCGGCGGGAAGGGGGAAAGTCGCTGCTCGTCGGCGGGCCGGCCATCGTCCACACCGGCAGCGACGAGCATCTTTGCACTCTCCTCCGCAAGGGCTACATCCACCGGCTCTTCGCCGGCAACGCCCTGGCGACGCACGACATCGAGCAAGCCATCTTTGGCACCAGCCTCGGCGTGCGGCTGGACTGCGGCGACATTGTGGAAGCGGGGCACGAACACCACCTGCGGGCCATCAACCGCATCCGCCGCATCGGCTCCATCAAGCAGGCCGTCGAAACGGGGGTGCTGAAAAGTGGCATCATGTACGAGTGCATCAAACACGATGTGCCGTTCCTGCTCGCCGGCAGCATCCGCGACGACGGACCGCTGCCGGAGGTGATCACCGACACGCTCGACGCTCAGCGGCAGATGCGGGAACAAATTCGGGACGTCACCTTCTGCCTGATGGTCGCCACCACGCTCCACTCCATCGCCGTCGGCAACCTGCTGCCGGCTTGGGTCAAGGTCGTCTGCGTGGATATCAACCCTTCCACGTGCATTAAGCTCGCCGACCGGGGGTCGTTTCAAACCGTTGGCCTGGTTACCGACGTGGAACCGTTCTTCCGGGCGCTTGTTGGTGAAGTGACGACGCTAGAGAAGGTTTAGTTCCTACGTCGTCAGCGGCAGCGGCTCGGCGGCGAACTTCGCATACAAGTCCGCCGCAATGCCGAGAACATCGGACTTGCGGGGGACATGCCAGCCGGCGATGCGGGCGCGACGGATCACCCCTTTTTCCAGCCGCTCGCTGAAGAACCGCGTCGTGGCCCAGGATTCTCCCCACTTGTTGAGTTCCACCTGCGTGGCGACGAAGTCGGTTGGATGGACCATTTCCACATAGGCGAACGGAGTATCGCGCGGCTGATAGACGACGAGGCTAGGCTGATGGGAACCGTTAGAGCCCGATACGACGAGCGGAAACTCCGTGTACTCCAACCGATTGAGGGAATTCGCCTTCTCCCCATCTGGCCCCCAGACATCGCCGATGGGCATGCCAGTCGCCACGACGGTTTCCGGATTGCTGTCCAAGAGGCTCGTCTGCATCGAGACAATCATCTCCACCCCCACAGCCTGCTTCCCTTCGTCAATGCGGGCTCGCCAATAAACCTGCGGCTGAACCTGATGCGGGCCGAGAGGCTCATAGAGAGCGACTAGGTCGCTCCCCCGGACATAGGCTTCAGTCAGCTTAAGCGAACTGGTCCCACCCACCCCAGCGGGCAGCAATTGCATGAACCGACCATTGCTGGCTGACGACAAAAAACCCTGCTTTGGATGCGCCACATCCACGCGGGTCGCTATTCCCGCAATCTCCAAGCTCCCGTCGGTCCCTTCAAGCTTCCACATGAGACAGCCCTTTTTAAGTTCAATCAGTCGAATTGTGGTGAACCATGATATCACAAAGCGGGGGATTTCGGCGCTTTATGGGCTTTGCTGTTTCTTTGGAGACATGCTTGACTGGTAATTTAGGGGGGGTTAACCTCTAGTTCGCCCGTTTAAGGTAGTCAAAGTACGAAGTCTGAATAGTTTGTAGCGGTTGCGTATAGTATTTCGCTCAGGACGTCCACTCGCTCATTAATGGGCATTCCTCGCGCGAGGAATTCCTTACTTTTTGTCGGATGATCTTTGTAGTACCCGCATAAGGACCCACATCATGTTCTCGCGACTTAGAAAACGAAAAGCAGCATCGCCTGCCAGCGCCCACAATGGCCGCAGACGGTTTCTTAAGCTTGGTTGTGAACGACTGGAGGATCGCTCGCTGCTGGCGGTGCTCTTCGGCTCGACCGGTGGCAATGCCAATTCTGATCTGTACCTGGTAGATACAACGACAGGCGCGACCACTTCGATTGGGCCAATCGGGTTTGCCGTCACGGGACTTGCGGTCGATCCCGCCACTGGAATTCTGTATGGCTCCACGTCGACGAGGAGCCCAAGCAATCCTGGGAGCATCATTACCATCGACAAGGTGACCGGCGCGGGAACTCTGGTGGGAAGCATGGTCCTCAGTGATGACGCCATTGCGGATATCACCTTTGACGCTGCGGGGACGCTCTACGGCTGGGTAGAGGCCGACTTCGACGACCTGGTCGTCATCAACAAGGCAACTGGCGAAGCCACTATTGTTGGCGATGCCGGCCTCAGCACTTTTGGGTCGGGACTTGCGGACGTAAACGGGACGCTTTTCTATGCCGGTAACGGAGATGGGGGCGCCCTGCGCACCGTGGATAAAGTCACGGGCCTGACAACGATTGTGGCGACGCTCACAGGCGCACCGGCCAGTGGGGACGCAATCGCCGCCCTGGCCATGAATCCCGATGACGGGACGCTGTTCGCGGTCGATTTGGAGAATGGCTCGCCGAATTCTGCTGCCTTGGTAACAATCAACACCACCACGGGAGCGATTACCACGATCGGCTCACTGCCGGCTAAGTTCGATGCCATAGCCTTTGATGCCGCCGGAGGCTATCCGGACTTTGGCCCCTGCTCCGCGGTCGTAGTTGCCGATCCGTTCAATCCCGGCGGCAGCATCCTGCTGGTGAGGGGCACTTCCGGCAACAACTGCATCCTGGTGGAACCCTTCGGAACCGGCAAGACTCGCGTCATTTGCGACACTTCCAAATTCGTGTTCACGTCCTCGACGTTCCAGAGGATTGTGGTGATTGGCGCGGCGGGCAACGACCGGATCGTTGTTCAAGCCAGTCTCACCAAGCCCGCGGAGCTCTTTGGCGATGCAGGAAAGGATGAGCTCTTCTCTGCCAAGGGGAACGACATTCTGCGCGGCGGCGACGCCGATGACCGGATGTTCGGCGGCCCAGGCCACGACTCATTGTATGGCGATAAAGGGGTGGACTTCATGTACGGCCAGGAAGGGAACGACACCATGCGTGGCGGTCTCGGCAATGACCAGATTTGGGGTGAAGGGGGCAACGACACGCTGCACGGCGAGGATGACAACGACGGCGTCTACGGCGGCGAAGGTCAGGACTTTGTTTACGGTGGGATCGGCAATGACCAGGTCTTCGGCGACGGCGGCAACGACGTCGTGCTCGGCGAATCCGGCAACGACCAGGTATACGGCGGAGCCGGGCGCGACATTCTGATCGGCGGCGTCAACGCAGATACCCTCCGCGGAGAGGCACAGGACGACATTCTCATCGGCGGCACAACCGACCACGACGGCAACGCGGCCGCCCTGGCGGCCATCCTTTCGGAATGGGCAAACACCACCAGGAGCTACACCACCCGGGTCGCCAATATCCGCTCGGGCGGCGGCAGCACCGGCGGTAATGCCTTCAATTCCAGCACCGTCGATGATGATTCCGCGGTGGACACTCTCTGGGGTAACAGCGAGCTGGACTGGTTCTTCACCGGGGCTGGCGACCTCCTCAAGGACAAGGTGGCGAGCGAACTTCTGAACTAGCTCCCGAGACGATACTCAATGGCGAGCGGTCCAACTCTCGGGCCGCTCGCCGTTACCTGGGAAGCCCCGCCTTGCTTCCCAGCCGACTTTGGCCCGAGTTCCGCAAGCTGTTTTATCCATCGTCCGGCTCTCACAAGTCACTCGGCACCAATCTGCGTCGGCAGGATGGGCAGATCCCGCTCTCCATGGGAATAACTCGAGTCTGACAGTTCGGACATTCCACGATCCGCAAGGGAGGCGCACGGACTGGCGGCTCCTGTTTCAATGCCTCCGTCTGCGGAGCTGGCTTCTCGTATTGAAATTGAGGTTCGCGCTTCGCCCGGGCGAGGAGGTCATGACCGATGGGGGGCGGAGGTGTCCGATCCACGTAATACCAGCAGACCACGGACAGCACGAAGCCACCCACAACAAACATGACATGGGGAAAGACGTTTTTTCCTTGGGGCGGCTCATGCAAACCTTGTGCACCCAGTCTGGGAAGGGGAACGAACAGATTGAGCAGCATCATGCAAGAGGCGAAAAAGAGGCCCGCACTAATCGATGCTCCGCGCATGGACAGCTCCTTGGGTCATTCGGGTCGGTTGTAGCCCGCCATTTCAAATGTCAGTTTACCTTGAGGCCAGGCGCGCCAGCAACGGATAACGCGGAACGGGATCCGAAGGCGCTTTCCCGGCAGCCCTTCTTGCTTGTGGTACCAAAACCTCTCGAAAACCCTTCCCGACTCCTATTGGAATTTGACCCAGGCCGTCGGCTCCCCTATCATCGAACGAATGTCGGCCTCTTCCAACTGCCGTTTTTGATGAGGAGTATGTCCATGATCGCCAGCCTGGCAACTATCACCGTTTGTGCGCTCCTGTCGGACGGAGTGAACATGAAATTCGTGTCGAGCGGAGCAACCGCCAAGACGGGCGGCTATAGCCCCATCCGGGCCGAGATGGATGCGGGAGCGGACTCGGTGAAGAAGGCCCCCGAGGGACTGACCGCTCCAAGATACGGCAAACTAAAAATCGGCGACAAGAGTTGGAGCTTTATCCTCGAAGAACCGGAAGGAAAGCCCGCCAAACTTTTCGTGGATGCCAACGGCGACGGCGACTTGACGAACGACGCAGAAGCGAAGTGGACCGGGCGAGCCCAAGGTGGCCAGACGATGTACAACGGCCAAGCGGAGGTCGACCTCGGAGGCGGGTCGCTCGGTACGGTCAATATGTACCGCTTCGATCCGAATGACGCACGGCGGCCGATGCTGAAAAACACGCTGCTGTACTACGCGGATTTTGGCTATGAAATCACGTTTGACCTGGATGGAAAGATGTTCTCGTCGTTCGTGGCGGGCAAGCCGCAAGCCAACAGCAGCTTATGGATCGACCGCGACGGCAACGGCCAGCGGAGTTACAAGCTCGAGACCGCCACGGTCGGCAAGCCATTCAATTTCACCGGTAAGACTTATGTTCTGAATCTCAAGGAGGGGGCTCTCTCCCTGGAAAAAGCATCCAGCGAGGTTCCGCTCACGCCACTGCCGCCGAATCTCGTCGTGGGGCAAAAAGCTCTTCCCTTTGTAATGGCGACCACGAGTGGCGAGAAGATTGACTTTCCCAAGGGATACGCAGGTAAATTGGTGATGCTCGATTTCTGGGCCACCTGGTGCGGTCCTTGCATCGCGGAGCTGCCCAACGTGAAAAAGGCTTACGGCGACTGGCACGACAAAGGTTTTGAAATCGTGGGGATCAGTTTCGACAACGAAGGAATGGGCGAAAAGCTGAAGAAATTCACCACCGATAAGGAAATGCCCTGGCCGCAGATTTTTGAAGGGAAAGGCTGGAACACCGCGCTCGGCGAGCAATATGACGTCAGTGGAATTCCGTTTGTGCTGCTGGTGGATGGGGACACCGGAGAGATTCTTGGCACCGCCCGCGACCTTCGCGGCCCCGGGTGTTCCGAATTTATCGGCAAGCAGTTGACGAAAAAGAAGGAAAACGTCAACTCCAAAGAGTCTAAGTAGAAACAGCCGATTGCGAGCGGAGTGCGATCGCTCACGGAGTACAGGCTGTGCTTTCCATTATTGACTCCAGTTGCCCGGTCACCCGCGCAATGCCGACGCGGCGGGAGTTGCTGCGCATCGGCGGACTGGCGCTGGGTGGCCTATCGCTGGGTGGACCGGCGCTTCCTGGATTGCTTGAGCAAGCGACGGCAGCGGAGCGGCGCGGGGTTCAGACCAATAAGTCGGTCGTGCTCCTCTTCCTGCAAGGAGGGCCGCCGCAGATGGAGACGTTTGACCCCAAGCTCGACGTGCCGGACAACATTCGCAGTTGCACGGGGGAGCTGCGCACGAAGCTCCCCGGCGTTTGGTTCGGCGGTAATTTTCCCAAACTGGCAGAGCGGGCGAATCGGCTGGCTGTGGTTCGGTCGTATGGAGCCGGAGAGCAGAACCACGAACAATACGTGGCCCTCAACGGCGAAAGTCCGTTCAAAGCGACCATGGGAGCCGTCGCCGCGCGCGGCAAGGGAGGCCTCAATTCGAAGTCCGGCATTCCTAATCACGTATTGGTCATCCCCGAAACGATTGACCCCAAGCTGAAACTGGAAACCAGAATCAGCGATGTCTTCTCGCTCAACTATGTCCTACAGCATTACGGAGCCGCCGGTTCCCTTGGACGGCCGTATGAAGCGTTCGTCCCTCGTGGTGGGAGTACGGTGCTCGACAACCTGACGCTGCAGATTCCCGGCGATCGCTTTCAAGACCGCCGCGTCTTGCTTCAGCAGTTCGACGAACTGCGCCGCAGTCTCGATCGCGTTCCGGACTTTGCAAGCGCCGGAGCCCTTCGCCAGCAGGCATACGGAGTGCTTGAACGGGGGATCGCGGCAGCTTTCGATTTGAGCAATGAGGATCCCCGGACGATCGCCCGGTATGACACGAGCCACTTGTTCGACATGGCGGACTATCATGTCGGCGGCAAAAACTATCGCAACAAGATGAACCAATCCCGGATCACCAACCTGCTGGGCCGGCAGCTCTTGATGGCTCGGCGGCTCTGCGAGGCGGGGTGCGGCTTTGCGACGGTGGTGGATGCGGGCTGGGACTTGCATGGGGATGGGAACAATCCCAACACGCCGGACGGCATGGCCATCCTGGGCCCGCAACTCGATCACGCTGTCGCCGCCTTCTTAGACGATGTTCATGAACGGGGCCTCAGCGATCAGATTCTGCTCGTCATCACGGGGGAGATGGGCCGCTCACCGACCAAGACCACGGTCGCCCAAGGGGAAGGGACCACCAGCTTCGGAGGAACCGGCCATTGGAAAGACCTCACGCCGCTCGTCTTCGCCGGTGGCGGCTTGAAGATGGGACAGGTGATTGGCCAGACCGACCGCACCGCCAGCCGCTCGCTTTCGGCTCCGTACATTCCCGCCAATCTGCTGGCGACCATCCTACACACGGTGTTCGACGCCTCCCAGGCGCGCATTCAGCCCGACGTTTTGCCCGCCGAAATCACCAAACTCGTCTTGGATGGCAAGCCAATTGCCGGTTTGATGTAGAATAGACGAACCCGCCTGTCTACTCCCGCCTCCTGAAAACATGGCTGTTTCACCTCACTTGCTGTCGCATGGACTATCTCGGCGTCAGCTATTGGCGACTGCAATCGGCGCAGGCGGTTTGTCGCTACCCACCCTACTGCAACTGCGAGCCAAAGCTGCGCCGCAAACTGTTTCCTCAGCGCCGAGAGGCAAGGCGAAGTCTTGCATCCTCATTTACTGCTGGGGCGGGATGAGCCACTTGGAGAGTTGGGACCTTAAGCCCGATGCGCCGGTGGAAGTCCGCGGCGAGTTTTCGCCGATTGCCACGGCGACTCCCGGAACATGGATCAGCGAACACTTGCCGCTCCTTGCCCGCGAGACCGAGAAGCTGGCCATCATCCGCTCGATCCATCACGACGATTCGGCCCACGGCCGCGGCATGTATTGGAATCTGACCGGGCACAAGCCGCCGCGGGCAGGCAACATTCCGCCGATGTCGAGCGCTTGGCCGTCGCTTCCGGCGATGGTCTCCAAGCTGCGAGCCGCTCCTGTCGGCGTGCCGGCAGCGGTTCGCTTGCCGTACCCGATGGTCGATAACAACACGCTGCAAGCTGGAGAATACGGCGGCTGGCTGGGAGTGAAGTTCGATCCAATCATTATGCGTCCTGCGGGTGGCACGCCGTTTGACGGAGTTTCTCGCACGCTCGGCTCCGAAGTCCTCAACCTCGCGGAAGGAGATTTCGCCAGAGTGGCCTCTCGAAAAGACCTCCTCGCCGCGCTGGAACAGCCGAGGAGTTCCAAGGTGGAGTTCGAGAGCTTTCAGCATTTCCGGACTCTGGCCACCGACATCCTGCTCGGCTCGGCTGTCCGAAATGCATACGACTTGGACAAAGAGGATCCAAAGATCCGGGCGTCGTACGGCGATCATCTCGGTGGGCAGAGCATGCTTCTCGCTCGCCGGTTGACGGAAGTGGGAGTGCCGATTGTGCAAGTCTGCTGCTCGGCGGGAGATTTGAATGGCGGCGCTGGGGACATGTGGGACACACATGGGGACAACTTCAACCGCTTGAAGAAACGTCTGCTTCCCGTGTTCGATCGGGGTGTCTCGGCGCTTCTGAAGGATCTCGCCGACCGTGGAACACTCGCGGAAACTCTCGTCGTCTGTCTCACCGATTTCGGCCGAACGCCACGCATCAATGGTGCGGCGGGGCGCGACCACTATCCGGGCGTCTATTCAGTCGCCCTCTCCGGCGGCGGCATTCAAGGAGGACAAGTCTACGGCAGCAGCGACAGCAGCGGGGCGTTCCCCAAGACCAACCCTTGCGGTCCACCCGATTTGCATGCCACCATTTTTCAGGCCCTCGGCATCTCGCCCCGGGCCGAACTCCGCGACATGCTTGGCCGCCCCTTCCCGGTCAGCGATGGCGATGTATTGCCGCTGCTCTAGGGTTGCTCCTGGATTCGAATGCGTCGGTACTCCATTTGGCCGCGGTCTCCTTCGAGTCCAATTGGTCCGGTTTCCGGCAGCTTGTACTCCGCTTCGAGGACTTCGCCGTTGCAAGTGCAATGAGCGACGCCCCCCTTCACGACCACGATCATTTCATTCCAGTCTTGCGGCTTATACTTCTTCAGTTCCTTGTAAGGTCCCGCCAGCGGGTAATCCCGACATTGAAGTTGTGGCTTGCGGATAAAGACGCCGCTGTCGGCATTGGGAGTGGCGCGGAACTCCAGTTTGAGCGTGAAATTCTTAGGAAACTCCCTCGTCGTCCAAAGCTGGGCAATCTTCCGGCCTTCCGGCGGAGTCGTCACAATGAGCCGTCCGTTCTTCGCCAGGTAGCGATTGTCGCTACTGATGGTCTTGCCATCGAACGCTTCTTTCACATCGAGGGTCTTCTGGTCACGGAAGCACCAGCCGCTCAGATCTTTGCCATTAAATAGACTTACGAAGCCGGCTTCCGGGGTGAAAGTATCAGGCTCGGTTTCCACGAAGCCGAGCGTTGCCAGGATGGGGCACAGCGCGGAAGTCCACTTGGCGTAGCCACTCTTGTTTGGGTGAAGAAGGTCGGGGAACTCGTCCTTATTGGCATCTCCTTGAGCGTCGGCGAAGAGCGTCCAGGTCTCGACGAGGGTCACCTGGCCGTCCCCCTTCGCGGCAGCGGCAAAGAGATCGTTGATCTCTTTGATTTTGTCCGCGGGGCGCTGCTTGCTCGCGGAACTGGGAAAGACCTGGCAGAGCACGACCGGCACTTTGGCGTCTTGCTTTTTGATTTCGGCAAGGATGAGCTTCAGATTTTCGGCAATGACTTTCGGTTCGGCCTTTTCTTCCAGATCGTTGGTTCCGATGAGCAGGACGATACCCGTCGGTTTGAGTGCCAGCACATCCTCTTTCAAGCGAAGCAGCACGCCGCGGGTAGTGTCTCCGCTGATACCGCGATTGGCAACCTTGACCCCCGGGAACGCGCCCCCCAAATCGTCTCCCCAGCCTTGCGTGATGGAATCACCAAGGAATACCAGAGCGCCTTGATCCTGCTGAACTCGCTTGGACCAAGCCGTTCGCTTCTCGGTCCAGAGCTGCTTAAACCAGTCGTAACGACGGAGCGGCCCAGCACCCGGCACCTCTTCATCCGTGGCCGGCAATTGGAATTTTGCATCCTGACCGAACGCAGATGGTAGCGACGCTGAGACGCAGGCGCCCAGCAAGGTCAACGTCAGAAAAATGGAGTGGAACTTGGTCTTCATGGTGTCCTCGCGTTTTGTCCTACTGCCAGAAAAGTTGCTTGACATTGTACTCCATAGGTGCAACGTGTGAGTTCGCAAGAAAAGGCTTCGCGCCCCTGTTCCAATCGGTTCAGGGGCGCGAAGTGCGTTCGTCAACACTGCTCTTCAATGGCTAGAGCATCCACGGGTCATTGCCGTGCAGTGGGTCGGATCGACCGCTAAGCCCTTGGAGATCCATTGCCAGCGAGTCGAGCAAGTCCTCGTCCATGCCGTGCCTGGCTAGGTCAAGGTGGTGCAACACCCTGTTGATCGCTCCGCCAAGGAGGCAGTCGCGGGGAGATTGATTCCCACCTTGCACTACTGCGGGCACGTTGGGGGCCGGGTTCACGTAAATCGTGACGGCCGCCAGTGCGCTATGCAGTTCGCCATCGAACGTGCGATAGATGAAGGAGTCCCTTCCGTGGAAGCCGGCAGCCGGCGTGTAGACAAAGGAACCGTCCGCGTTGAGCGCGATGGTCCCATGCTGCGGGCCGCTGAAGAGTTCCGCCGTGATTGGATTACCGTCCGGATCGGAGTCATTTCCCAAAAGGCCCGAAGCAGGAACCGAGAGAGGCTGATCCACCGTGGTGGTGAAGTGGTCATTGACCGCCACCGGTCGATGATTCGACGCAGAGCCAACGTCGATGGTTACCGTCGCCACTTCGCTCAAACCGACTCCGTCCGATGCCTGATACGTGAACGTATCCGGCCCGGTGAAACCGATTGCGGGCTGATAGTCGAACGAACCATCGGCATTGAGTGTCACGGTTCCATGAGACGTTCCGTCCACGAGCACTGCCGTGAGCGGATTTCCATCCTCATCGTTATCGTTCGCCAGCACTCCTTGGTCCGCCGGCACGCTGAGTAATGTTTCGGCAGCCGCCACATACCCGTCATTCATAGCCTTGGGGTTGTGGTTTTGATTGGGATCCTGCACGGTAATCACGACCGTGGCGACATTGCCCGTTGCCTTGCCGTCACTGGCCACATAGGTAAAGGAATCGGTCCCCACGAAATCGGTATCCGGCGTGTAGCTGAGCGAACCATCCTCATTCAGAGTCAGCATTCCATGCGCGGGGCCGCTCACGAGCGCGGCAGTGAGCACGTCGCTGTCCGCGTCGGTGTCGTTCCCCAGCACGCCGGGGGCATCCACCGTCAGGCTGCTGGCGGCATCGACCGTGAAGGCATCGTCCTGACTGACGGGAGGTGAGTTCTGGTTGATTTCGCTGCCGACATACAACATCACCGTGGCCACGTTGCTGTTCGCCAGGCCGTCATGGAGCTGGTACTTGAACGAGTCGGTGCCAATGAATCCCGTGTCGGCGGCATAGGAGAACGAGCCATCACCGTTGAATGTGACGGTGCCATGTGCTGGCCCCCACAACAGCGTCGCCGTGAGTGCGTCTCCATCAATGTCGGAGTCGTTCGACATAACCCCGCCCGCAGCATCAACGTTTACGCCTCCGCTTATGTCGGTGGTATAGTCGTCGTTGACGGCAACAGACGCATCATTGAGCGGCTGAACGACAATGGTGGCCGTCATCACCGCGCCCGTGGTCACTCCGTTATTCGCCACATAAGTGAACGAATCGGTCCCGTAGTAATTCGCGCTAGGCGCATACGAGAACGAGCCGTCGGAGTTCAGGGTCAAGGTCCCATTCGTCGGGCCAGCAACCAGTTCCGCCGTCAGTGGCGCATCCTGCGGATCGAAGTCGTTGGCGAGTACGCCCATTGCGACAGTGGCCGTGAGGGTCACGTCCTCGCCCGTGCTATAGGCATCGCTGTTCGACACGGGGACATCGGTCGCGGGGCTCACCGTGATGCTCACGGTGGTTTCGCCGCTCTCCAAGGAACCATCGCTCGCCTTGTAGGTGAACGAGTCGCTGCCGCTGAAGCCCGTCGCCGGCGTATAGGTGAGCGAGCCATCGGCTGCCAGGGAAACCGTCCCATTCGCCGGTCCGTTCACAAGAATTGCCGTGAGCGGATCGCCCTCGATATCGCTGTCATTGGCCAGCACTCCGGGCAGGTCAACCGTCAGCGGAGTGTTGAAATCCGTTGTGAACGAGTCGGCCTCTGCCACCGGTGCATCATTCACGGCTGTGACGTGAATGATCACGGTGGTCTCGGAACTCGTCAGCGAGCCATCGCTGGCCTGATAGACAAAGCTATCGTCGCCGTTGAAATTGGTGCCCGGTACGTAATCAAACGAGCCGTCGGCATTCAGCGTGAGTGTGCCGTTGGCTGGACCGGATACCAATACACTGGTCAAGCTGTCCCCATCGGCATCACTGTCATTGCCAAGCAAACCCGGTGCATCGACGTGCAACGGCGTATCTTCGGCAGTCGTGAATTCATCGCCGGCAGCCACCGGTGCGTCGCTCACGCTGTTCACGGTGATTGTCACCGTCGCTTTGTTACTGGAGTGTGTACCGTCGCTAGCCGTGTATGTGAAGGTGTCCTCACCATTGAAGTTCGCCTCCGGCGAATAGTTGAACGAGCCGTCCGCATTCAGAGTCAGCGTGCCGTGCGCGGGTCCTGTCACCAGGGCCGCCGTCAACGAGTCTCCATCCACGTCGCTATCGTTGACCAGCACACTGCCGGCAACATCGACCACGAGAGGTGTGTCCTCATCCGTGCTGAAGGCGTCATTGGCCGCCACCGGCGCGTCTGCGATGGGAATCACATTGATTGTGACGGTTGCGACATCGCTTTCCTGCGTGCCGTCGCTCACGATGTAACTGAAGCCATCGACGCCGCTAAAGTCAGCGCTGGGTGTGTACGTGAACGAACCATCTTCGTTCAACGCAACGGTTCCGTGAACAGGCTCACTGATCACGGTCACGGTGAGAGGGCTGCTGTCAGGATCACTGTCATTCGCCAGCAATCCGGCAGCCGCATCAATGGTGAGAGGCGTATCCTCGTCGGTCGTGTACTCGTCGTTCACAGCCAGCGGGGCGTCATCGACCGCATTCACTTGCAAAGTAACGGTGGCCACGCTGCTCTCGGAAATGCCGTCGCTCACCAGATAGCTAAAGCCATCCACGCCGCTAAAGTTCGCCTCCGGCGTATAGGTGAATGAGCCGTCCGGACCGAGATTGAGCGCTCCATGCAAGGGCTCGCTAACCAGCGTTGCCGTGAGCGGATCACCATCCCCGTCGCTATCGTTCTGCAGCAACCCCTCGGCTGCGGAAATCGTCAGGACTTCGTCCTCATTTAAGGTAAAGCTGTCGTTTTGCGAGACGGGGGCATTGTTCCCGCCGACGCGCAGCGTCACCGCGGCGAGTTGGCTGTTCCCGGTTCCGTCCGCGGCAGAGTACATAAAGCTGTCGACGCCGATGAAGCCGGCATCGGGCGTGTACTGAAAGCTTCCCGCTGGATCGAGTTCGAGTTTTCCATGCGCGGGGCCCGCAAAGAGGGCCGCGGAGAGCACATCCCCTTCCGCGTCGGTGTCATTGGCCAGGATTCCCGGCGTGGCAATCTCCAGCGGCTCGTCCGGAATCACATGGTAGGAATCGTTGGCCGCAATTGGCGCTGCTCCGGTCAGCACCATGCGGTCCTCCAGCCGTTCAATCCGCAGGAAATTACGGCGGCTGGTGTTTCGGCGAGCTGATTTGCCACGGACATTGGCACGGACGTTCTTCGACTTCTGCATACTAAAGCTCCTTCGTGTTTGGCGACGAATGCCGCCGGTGAAGTACGAAGCCGCCTCCAGCGCAGGAAACTGCAATACCGGAAACGGCAGACAGGTTTGGCGCTGAGCACACAGCGCCTGTGTTAGAGGACGAGCGGTCGACTGCGGACCCAAGTCCCGCAGCCGCCCATCACATCTTGCGAACTGGCAACATCCCCTCGCTTTCCAACTCCCTGCGAGGGGATTTGTGCGGTGCGTCTGATACACCGCTGCGACAGGTCACGGTGGTGAGTTTGCGATTGCAAACTTTACTCCGCGGGTCCTGTCCCGTTCGTTACTTCCATCCTCCCCAGGATGATTCACGTGGTTAGTCTTTATACAAACCGGCGAAAAGAATTCAATAAGCTATCACGTAGATTTTTCAAGATTCTTTTCGCGATGCGACGTGCGAGCAAAAATAATCTCGCGTGCCAAAAACTATCCATCGGCAGCGAAGGAAGTTGAGTCACTTTCTCCGCAACAGGTTGCAACAAAAGATTTTTTTTGGCACGCAAAATGACTCCTTGGCAGCAGCAGCGACCGGTGGTCGAAAAATAACTTCGAGAAAGTTAGAAGCGAATTCTGCGCCAACTCAGTTCATTGCAACACAGCCCCTGCGGCTTGGGGGGAAGAGTCACACTAGCAAACAGACTCTTACAAATCGTGCCTCCTTCGGCCGGTGCAATTCAGCGGCGTGAATTTCGCGTCGCGAGAATTCAGGTCGGTGTTCCGATTTGCGTGTTCGCCGGTTGAAATGCCGTGCGAACAACCCGATACTAGGGACCACTCGCCTGGCCGGCACCGTTTGGGGGTATTTCGTGCTGGCCAGAGCGGATCTCTCTATTCAACGCTGTCCAACCACATTGGAGTCCCTAGGATGAAGAACTGCTTGACGTACTTCGCTGCCACAATTGCCCTGTTAATCTCCCTGCCAGCGCTTGCGGCCGATAAGGCCCAGCCGGTGCGGATGGGGAGCGGGAACATGACCTTCGACACCGTTCCGGGCTGGGGACTCCGCCCGGATGGGTCCTCTGCCGTGGGGCCGTGCCACGGAGCCGTCGTGATCGACAAGGAAGGGAATATTTACACCAGCGCCGCCAAGGGAGTCATCGTTTTTTCCGCGGATGGCAAGGTGATTAAGGAACATCTGGGAGACAAGTACTCCAACCTGCACGACATGGAGATCCGCGAAGAGGGGGACGCCGAGTTCATTTACGCAGCCCGCAATGCCAACGCCGAGGGGATCAAGTTCAACGCCCACACCGGCGAGATCGTCCTAAAGCTGCCGTTTCCCGAGGAATCCGGGCTCAAGCTCAAGCAATTCAGCCCGACGGCGATCACGGTCGCTCCCAACGGCGATATCTTTTTGTCCGACGGCTACGCGAGCAATCACATTTTCAAGTTCGACAAGTCGGGGAAATACTTGAAGCACTTTGGCGAGAAGGGGAATGATCTCAAGCAGTTCAACACCGCCCACGGCATGACTCTCGACACCCGCTATACGCCGCCTCGCCTGCTCATTTGTGACCGCAATCACGCTCCCAAAGGACGCCTGCTGCACTACGATCTGGAGGGAAACTACATTGACGAAGTCGTAACTGGCCTGGGAATGCCGACGTCCGCTGCCGTCCAAGGAGACTGTGTCTCCGTCCCCGATTTGCACGGCCGAGTGGTCATTCTCAACAAGAATAACACCATCGTCGCCGTCCTCGGCAACAACCCCGATCCGGCGAAGGGTGCGAGTTACAACATCCCGCAAGACCAGTGGGTCGAAGGGGCCTTCAGCGGCACCCACGGCTCTTACTGGGACAAGGACGGCAACCTGTACGTCCAGGACTGGAACGTCTCCGGCCGCCTCATGAAACTGGTGCGGGTGAAGTAGTCGACTGCAATCGACTTGGATTGTGCCAGTACCAGACGCATCAACAGATCATGGACGAGTTAGGCCATGATCTCCTTGACGACATTGCCATGCACGTCGGTCAGGCGGTAATCGCGCCCCTGGAAGCGGAATGTTAGCCTCGTGTGGTCGAAGCCGAGCAGGTGCAGCAGAGAGGCGTGCAGGTCGTGAACGTGGACCGGATTCGCGGCCACGTTGAAGCCGAGTTCGTCGGTTTGCCCGTGCGTGTATCCCCCCTTGAGCCCCCCGCCCGCCATCCACAAGCTGAAACAGCGGTTGTGGTGGTCGCGGCCGTCGTTCCCTCCTTGAACCATCGGGGTGCGGCCGAATTCGCCACCCCAGATCACAATCGTGTCTTGAAGAAGTCCTCGTTCCTTGAGGTCCATGATGAGTGCGGCACTCGCCTGGTCGGTGTCGAGTGCGTTCTGCTTCACTCCAGCCGTCAAGTTGCCGTGCTGGTCCCAAGCTTCGTGGAAGAGTTGCACGAAACGGACGCCACGCTCAACCAGCCGCCGTGCGAGCAAACAGTTGCGGGCGAAATTGGCGTCCTTGGGTGACTTAATGCCGTAGCGCTCGAGCGTTTGCGGGGTTTCCTGCGACAGGTCCATCAGTTCTGGCGCGCTGGTTTGGAGCCGATACGCCATTTCATAGCTTTGGATGCGAGCGGCAATTTCCGGGTCCCCCGCCGCCTTGAGCGCGAGGTCGTTGAGCCGATTCAGCGAATCCAGGGATGCCCGCTGCGTGTCGGAATCGATCCCCGGTGGATTCGACAGGTACAAGACAGGATCGCCGGAACTGCGGAATGGAATTCCGCCGTAAATGGTCGGCAGGAAACCGTTGCCGTAGTTGCTCGCCCCGCCGCTTGTTCCCTTGGCACTCGTCAGCACGACAAAACCGGGCAGATTCTGTGATTCGCTGCCGAGTCCGTACAGCGTCCAAGAACCAAAACTCGGCCGGCCGAATTGCTGCGACCCGGAATTCATCATGATCTGGGCGGGGGCATGATTGACCGCCTCGGTCTGCATCGTCTTGATGAGGCAGATTTCGTCGGCGACTTTGGCGGTGTGCGGCAGAACCTCGCTCAGTTCCACTCCCCCTTTGCCGTGTTTGGCAAACTTGAACTTGGACCCCAGCAGTGCCGAGTTGGGATTGATGAACGCCGCCCGGTATCCCTTCAGCAGCTCCGCCGGCGGCAACTGACCGTTCCTTTTCGTCAGCTCCGGCTTGTTGTCGAACAGTTCCAGGTGGCTTGGCGCTCCGGCCTGGAAGATGTAGATCACGCGCTTCGCTTTGCCGGGAAAATGAGGCGCATGGGGAGCCAGGGGGTTTTCCACTGCCGGAGCATTCGCCCCTGCTTCCGCGGAAAGCAGGGAGCTAGCTGCGATGCCGGCGAGGCCGAGTCCACAGTCGCGCAAGAACCAGCGGCGACTGAGATACTGAGCGCGGGCGGCTTGAAGTTGCGTGGCAAGATTCATGGTCAAACTCGGGTAAAGTCAGTTCTTGGAAATGGTTTCATCAAGGTTCAGAAGCACACGGGCAGCCAGCGTCCAGGCGGCTGCGTCCTGCGGCGTGGTTTCGCCAGGAAGTGACGGCAACTTGGCCGAGTCGCCGGTTGCAACTTCCCGCGGATTCAGCCAACCTTCCGCCAGACGCTTGCGGCGTGAGGCCAGCAGGTCGAGTATCGCCTGTCGTTCTTCCGCGGAAGCCTTGCGAGAAGTGCAAAGGAAGAAGGCATAATCCGCCCGCTCGGCATCCGTCGCGCCCCCTTCGCGGAGGATTCGCAGGGCGAATGCTCGGGCGGCTTCCACAAAAATGGTCTCGTTGAGGCCGGTGAGCGCGGCCAGAGGCGTATTCGACCGCATTCGGCGGGCACAGGCGAAATCGCCGTTGGGGCCGTCGAAGTTAGCCATCACCGGATCGGGCATCGAACGTTTGCGAAAGACGTACAGCGTGCGGCGGTAACGCTCCGCGCCTTCAGCCGGTTTCCAGTAAGTTGGATAGGTGAAGTTGTAATCGAGCACGTTCTGCGGAACCGGTGGGATGATGCTCGGTCCTCCCAGCTTTTGTGTCGTGAGTCCCGAAATGCTGAGGGCGATGTCGCGGACCACTTCCGCCTCGGCGCGAAAACGAGGTCCGCGGGCCAGCCAAACATTGCGTGGGTCGCGATCGTGCAATTCAGGCGAAGCATACGACGTCTGCTTGTAGGTGGCGCTTGTCACGATGGTGCGAATTAAGTGCTTCTGACTCCAGCCGTGCTGCATGAAATCGACGGCGAGCCAGTCCAGTAACTCGCGATACTCGGGGACCGGCGCGCGAGTCCCAAAATCTTCCGGCGTCTCGACAAGTCCCGCGCCGAACATCGCCTGCCAGACGCGATTGACGGCGACTCGGGCGGTCAGCGGCGAACGCTTGTCGGTCAGCCACTGGGCGAGTCCCAGCCGATTGCGAGGAGCCCCTTCCGGAAACGGGTGGAACGCCGCCGGCGTGTGAGGCTCGACAACTTCCTTGGGTTGGTCCCAATTGCCGCGGTCGAGCCGGCTGGTCGGATTGCG
Source organism: Pirellulaceae bacterium (assembly GCA_046153945.1). Taxonomy (GTDB): domain Bacteria; phylum Planctomycetota; class Planctomycetia; order Pirellulales; family Pirellulaceae; genus SXOA01. Next base: position 12,166 of record JBJXFF010000122.1, on the reverse strand, counting down.
ATTGGTCGCTTCTCGCTCCTGCATGTGGAGGATCGAAGTGGCGGCTTGGGGATACTCTTTCCAGATAGCGTCAATCTCGTCGTTGATGGCTTTGGCATCGGCGAGGCTTGCTCGCCACGCGGTGAAGATAGCCGCCTGTTGTTCGCTGGTGCGCTCGGCGGCTGGCGTTTGGATTGCCAGGATGGCCGCATGGTTCACCGGAGGGACTGCGGGAGCCGCCTGCCGTGTGATGCTCCAGCGGCAACGGCCGAGCATGTCGCCTTGACGCCAGGCGATCTTGAACTGCGTCCCCGCGGGAAATTCCAGTGGTTTCTCGAACTGTAGGACGGCGACGGACGGCTGATTGCGGCGGCCGACTCCCCGGTCGGTGTTCCAAGTCGTGTCGTCCTTCCCATCGATCAAATTGCTGACGGGTCCGCTCGCCTTCTTCCCGTCCGGCTGCTTCACCTCCGGTTCCGAGAAATCTGCCGAAGCAGCCGTCAGCTTTTGCTTTTCCCAATCCTTTCCGTCCGGTTTCTTCACGAAGATTTCTATTTCTTGCATCACCCACGTTCCCAGCCGGCTGCGGCCGGGGCCGTTGTGCGGCAGATCGCGATGGTTCAGCGCCTCGAGTCGTATCCCAGTCACACCCGATAGCGTCGGAGTGGAAATCATGAAAACGTCGTTGCTCGTGTGTCCCTTCATAAGCAGCGATTTATCGACCTCCTGAGTCGGATGGTTCAGGCCGCTGATGGTTCCCAGTTCCGTGGCGATCAGTGGTTCCCAAGCCAAAACCTGCTGCTGCTTTGCCAATGCCTGTTCCCAAGCGGCAATTTCCTCTTTCCACTGCGGTCGGGCAGTGCGAAGCCGCTCTTCTGCGGCAGCAATTCGCTGCTTGATGCCGGCAATCGCCTGCTGTTGCTCCGGAGTATAGACCCACGACTGGGCTTCGTAGGAATTGTTGAGAAACGCGAACAGGCCGTAGTATTCCGTGTGCGTCAACGGATCAAACTTGTGCGTATGGCACTGAGCGCACTGCGTGCTGAGCCCAAGAACCGCCTTCCCCAGGCAATCGACGCGATCAAACATTTCGACCATCCGGAATTGCTCCGGCACAATCGCCCCTTCCTCGTTGATCATGCTGTTCCGCAAAAAGCCAGTGGCAATAATCTGATCCTGAGTTGCCCCTGGCAGCAGGTCGCCCGCGATCTGTTCGGTCAAGAATTGGTCATACGGCGTGTCGCGATTGAGAGCGTCCACCACCCAGTCCCGCCACTTCCATTGCTCGCGCTGCAAATCCTTTTCATACCCATTCGTGTCGGAATAGCGGGCCACATCAAGCCAGTGCCGAGCCCACTTTTCACCGAACCGCTCGCTCTTCAAGAGCGTCTCGACCGTCGCCTCATAACCGACCTTTTCGAACTCGGCCAGTTCCTGCGGCGACGGGGGAAGTCCGATCAAATCAAGATAAAGCCGGCGGCAAAGGATGGCAGAGGGGGCAGAGGGGGACAGGGTCAGTTTCCGCTCTTTGAGGCGAGCAGCGACGAACGCATCGAGCGGTTTGGCCTCGCCGACGGCTGGAACGGGCAATTGAAGCGGCGCAGTGAAGGCCCAGTGCGCCTGGTAGTTGGCTCCTTCCTTGATCCAATCCTTGAGGGTTGCAATTTGCGCGGGCGAGAGGGGTTTCTTGTGACTCGGCGGCGGCATCATCTCGTCCGGGTCGGCCGAAGAGATTCGGCGGATTAGTTCCCCCTGGTCGATTTTTCCTGGCACGATTGCTGCTGTTCCTGATTCGCCCCCCTTCAGCGCCCCGTCGCGCTGGTCCAGCCGCAAGCCGCTCTTCCGCTCCTTCTCATCCGCTCCGTGACACTGGTGGCAGTGCTCGGACAGTATCGGCTGCACGTCCCGCTCAAAATCGGCTGCCATGCCGATCGCCGCGGAACTCAGGGCAAGGAAGTTGGCCACGCAAATGCAGGTGCAATGTTCGACAAGAAAAGGATATCGTTGAAATGGGGTCGACATCGAGCGAACTCATGGAGCGGTAGGAAGGAATGAGACGGACGCCTCGCGCTGGAGGCTGTCGGCAGGCACTTCCCATTTTACTATAGCGGTCGGGAAAAATCCGCCTTTGCACAAGTCCGAACCGTGATTTCCCATATGCCGCCGCCAAGCGACTCTCAGGGTTTTCGCCTAATACAACACAATCGCCCGCCCCGGTCCGCCATGGCAGTCGCGAATCTTCAGTGCAGCGAACAAGAAGTATCCCCCTTCGGGGACCTTGCCCGCATTGTGCAGAAACTCCACGCCCACCATCTCATTGCTGCCGAGCGCCCAGTAGGTCATCAGAGCCTGCTTGGGATCGACGCCTCCCAGGTCAGGAGCGTCCGTGGCTACACAGCGAATGGCCTTCTTCTTCAAATAGACAATGGTATCGGGACCGGGAGCCGGCCAACCTTCGCTCTTGCCAGTCAGCGGAGCCGTCCAAACGCCGCTGTCGTTGGGCCGCGGCAGGTAGTATTTATCGATGTGGCCCGTTTGAAACAGCACCACGTCGCCAGCTTTCAAACTGCCATGCTCCTTCTCAAATGCCTCGATATGAGCCGGCGTGATCGCGGGGGAAGCCGGCCAGTTCTTTTGGGCGATGCTGCCAACCAGCGACCGGACGTCGATGACTCGCACTGGTCCGCAGGTCCAGTCGAGCGGGACCTGCTCGGTAGTCATCGAACTGGTGCCGCGCGGTCCATAGGCTTTTTCATACTCGGCCAGCCAGCCGCGAACCTCGGGCGAATGAGCGGGGGGCGTTCCCTCGGGAGGCAAGGCGAATGACGGGGGGACAAGGTGCGTCCCCGCCATCGCGTCCATCATGTGCGTGTGGTGCCAGAGATCGAGATACTCGGAGTAAAGGAAATCGAGCTTGAGATAAACTTGCCGATGTTGACCCGCCCCATAACCTGGAGAGGTCACCGGCATATTCGGGGCGAGCGTAGGTGAAAGGTCGATCGCCCGCTTCTTCTTGGCCGATTCAATCAGCCGCTTGGGCACTTCCCCGCCGACAATTGAGAACGCCCGACACTCGCTGTAGGGACCACCTTGATGCTTGGGACCGAGCATGCAATAGAACGCTCCGGTTGCGGGGAGCGCTCCGAGGTTCGTCGCGCCTTCCGTCCAGATCATGCCGTGCTTGAGGCCGGCGTAATGGGTCGGCTCAGCGAGGTCCGGCAGCGGGCCCATGCTGGCGCTGTCCGTGCCAAGAGTCATGACGCCACGAGTTGCCAGGAACTCCATGCAGTCCGGGTCCGGGTCGGGAAAGCCGGGGGCCTTGCGGTCCAAGGCATCGGCGACAAAACGGCTGCCGTCCGGAAACGGCCGGTAGTATTTGTCGGAGTAATCGCTGCGAAACAGGACCACGTCGCCAAAGCGGAGAGCCCGATTCTGCTTCTCGAATCTCTCGACATGTTTGGCAGTGACGAGCGGACTGACCCCTTTGGGGGCTTGATCCAGCAGGTCGCGGACATCGACCACGCAGGCCTCGCCGCCGAACTGCCAGGGCTCAATCTTGTCGGTGTAGGCCAGCCCGAGCGGGCCAGACTTCTCGCGTTTCAGATCCGGCCGCGCGACGGAATGAGGCGGCACATCGAGCTGCGTCCCGGTATTCCCGTCGATCACCAGCACATCAATGTTATAAGCCGAGTCCGGCCCAATCGTCCGTTGATGGGTGATTTGAAAACGAGGAAAGGGATAAGCCGGCCAGGTGCAGGGATACTCCGGCGCCACCAGCAGCGAATGGTCAACAAACTTTGTTGCTCCGTCGCCCGCCTTGCCACTTTGCGCCGCCGCTTGTGTCACGGCCACGAAAATCAGCAGTCCGCCGAGAAATGTTCGCAGCATCGGAACCCTCCCAAAGCAAGTTTGTGTAATAGATGTGAAGCAAGAACTCCCAGGTCCCCAATCCATCCTCTCAGGTGAATGGGAGAAAAGGACTAACCAGCCTGGCCCCGCTAGCAGTCCCTTGACCGAGGTTTATCGTAACAAGCAACTCTCGCGCAGGATGCCAGCCCTGCCGAGTCGGGCGAAAATTTTCGCAGCCACCCTTGGGTCGGCCCGCCGAGATATCAATTCGCTGCTAGCGGATCGTTGATCGTTGGCCAGGTTAAAAAATATCTGCGTTGAGTCTAACGCATGTTCCGATATTTACGAAACCGTCAGCACCCTTTCGGAGTCTCTCGACCAGAACGAGATCCAAGCCAGACAGTGCCTGAGGTGCCAGGCAATTTGTAGACGGGACGACAGGAAGTAGAGTCGCGTAAAAATGCAGTACATCTTTTGTTGCGGCATGTACCGGTCGAGTTCGACCTGGCAATACGAGGTTGTCTCCCATCTTGTCGAGGAGTACCGCCAGGGGGTGCGCCTCGGATTCGTCCAAGGAAAACGTTTGAAGGAACTGCCGGGCCGCGAGCATGGGCTCCAGGCAATTCGCATTCTCAAGACACACGATGTCCAAGAGATCTTCAAACGTGAGTTGAACGCGGGAAATGCGATCCCCATCTACTCCTATCGCGATTTGCGCGACGTCGCCTTTTCCTACATGCACAAGGCCGCGCTCACCTTCGAAGAGCTGATCAAACAAAAGTTTCTCGAAAAGGTTCTCGCGAACGATGCGTTCTGGCGAGCAGCGCCCCATGTGGTCTGTCAAAAGTACGAAGACGTGATCGCCGACGAAGTCGCGGCTGTGATTCGACTGAGCCGAGCGGTGGGCGTGGAACTGTCGCGAGATCAGGCGGTGCAAATCGCACAGGAGTACTCTTGGGAAGCCAACCTGAAGCGTTCCCACGAGGTTGCCGATCGTGCCAAGGCGACCGGGATCGACCTCACCAAGAAAGCCAATGTCTTCACGCAAGATGAGCATACTTTGCTGCACTGGAACCATCTGAGGCAAGGTGCTCGCAAGTCCTGGCGCGAGTTGGCCACTCCCAGTCAGCGTGAGGTCTTATTCAGGAAGTGCGGCAGTTGGCTCGTTGCCAATGGATATGAAGCGGATGACAGTTGGGCCGCCAGCGAGTACCAAGCACGCACATCAGCCGTTGCCCGCCTAGACGGGAGAAGTTTGGGGGCACGCCCCACGGCCTGGTTCCGTTCGCTGTGGCAAGGGATTGCTTCGCGGCTGTCATTGAGGCACTAAGACTGCCTCGACAGGACTCACCTAGTGCCCCCTGATGGACTCGAACCATCAACCCTCTGATTAAGAGTCAGATGCTCTGCCAATTGAGCTAAGGGGGCGGCTGTTGGAAGACTCGTTAGCCTATCAAATTTGCCATGGCTGACAAGGGCTTGAATCGTGTACGAGAGACACGGCGGAATGGGCCTGGGTTCGCGGCGAAACCGAGTCGGCGACAGAGTCGTGCGAGAAAACCGCCGTATGGTCGTTATCTAGAAGTCGCGGCGACGAGGACGGATGGGCTCGTCGTCGATGGAGGGCCCGGGAGTTGGGGGGATCGGCGGACTGGAGCGAATCTCGGGTCCCCGCTCCGCTGCGTAGGGAGTCGTTCTGAGAGCCGGTGAGTTCACGGGAGGCAAAACCGGGTTTGAAGCAAGCGGCGGATTGTAGACGGGATGCGACTCCCAGCGATTCGGGCCGGTTTGCGATTGCATCTGCGCAACGGGCTGGCGGAGCGGCGGAATGTAGAGGTCCCCCCAAATGTCACCCGGCACGTAGGGCCACGGCTCGAATACTGTGAGCGGGCGAACGGCATAGCGGGCGGACGAGTAAATCCCCGGCGTGTTGCCGTAGCCGGAGGCGTACTCCACGGAAGCGGGTGCGCCAAACGTGCTGACAAAGGGCCGGTAGCCGTAACCATAGGTCGCCAGCGGAGTCAGCCGGACACGGGACAGGTCATTCAAGTAAATCTGCTGGCCGGCGTTCCATTGCCGCTTCTCCTCGCCGAGTTGAAAGGCATCATAGCCCGCCTGAATGCCGTCGTAAGGACGGACCGTTTGCTGGGAGATCGCCATACGCGAAGCGAACGACGCCATGACGAAAGTAGCGACTGCGACGCAGAAAATCTTGGACATGTCCTGCTCCTTCATTCTCTTTCTTCGCCCCGGATTGGCGAGTACTCTTCCATGCTGGTCATTGTAGAGGATTTGCCCTCAGCAGCGAAAGTAAATTGTCGGTTAGGTGCCGCTTGGGAACCAGGCCGACGCTTTGCGGAACTAGCAATCTGCAACCGCAACGCTTGTTGACCAGTTGTTAAACTTATCACCATTCCCGCCGAGAAACTCACTCTCGCAGAATGAGTTTCTGTTCCGACGGAGTCCGAATGGCAAAACCGGCCTGCCTAACGCCATAACTTCAGCAAACAAAACGACTTATAGCAACCGCGTCACAATTCTTTGCGCCGCATGTTGACAATGCTTGGCGCTCATATCCTGCGACTCTGCCAGTCGTAGGGGTTCTGCAAAGCTAGCGACGAAAAAACATCGTTTTTCCCGCGAGTTTCCTCTCAAGATTATCTTGCGAGAGCCCGCTACCTTGGTAGAGTCAATTCTTGTGCCCGCGGAATCCTGGATGCGCCCCGGTTTCCGCACTCCCAGCACGCTTGTGAGAAAGTACCTCGTTTCCCCGTCCTCCCATGAACGCTCCCCACTCCACCCCGGAAGAAGTCGATCAGCTCATGCTCAACGCTCGGCTGCGAGATGAGCTGGAACCGTTTCTCGATGAATCGGTTCACATGTTCGATTCTCAGCGGCTGCCGACGCAGAAGGAAAACGAATTTCTGGCGTCGATGCTCGCCTGGGAACGGGCCCCGGTCCTCACCATCAGCCGATGGTTCGAGCCGGAACTGATTCTCCCCTCCCCCGACAAGCTGACCGACGCGGAATTGCACGGGGTGCTGGAAGAAACCATCGAACAGCTCTACTCGCAGCGCATCGTCCTCGACTTCACGGAGCATCTCTCCGACCGCCAGCTCTACTGCCTCATCTACCGGGACATTCTGCCGTCGCCGGAAAAGAAAGTGGACCTTCCCAAAAACTTCCTCCACTGGCACTGCTTCGACCTCGACGACCAGCCGGAGGTCTGGCTCCGTTACTACGCCAGTGAGGAAGAACGCGAAGGCTGGTCCGAAGAAACCAACCTGCCACTTCCGCCGCAGGAGAAGCCGCCGTATCCGAGGAAGATGCCGCGTCGGCCCTAGTTGCGAGTTACGAGTATGCCCGAGAGTCGATGACTGTCATCCTCTTCCCACATACGGCATTCCCGACGCCATTACGGTCAGCGTCAGAATGTTCGCCTCCAGCGGCATTCGGGCCATGGCGAGTACCGCGTCGGCGACGCACTGAACGTCCATCGTCGGCTCCGGTTTGAAATCGCCGTTGGCCTGGAGCATGCCCGTCTGCATCTTGGCGGCCATGGGTGTTAGGGCATTGCCAATATCGACTTGCCCGCAGGCGATGTTGTATTTGCGGCCTTCGAGGGCAGTGGATTTTGTCAGGCCGGCCACGGCGTGCTTGCTGGCGGTATAAGGGGCGGAGTTGGGGCGTGGTACGTGCGCCGAGATAGAACCGTTGTTGATGATGCGGCCTCCCTGCGGCGACTGACTCTTCATCAGTCGGAAGGCGTGCTGGGTGCAGAGGAACGGCCCCGTCAGATTGATATCGACTACCCGCTTCCAGTCCTCAATCGCGAGGTCCTCCAGCGGTGTGGCCGGGACGTTGATGCCAGCGTTGTTGAAGAGCAGATCGAGCCGGCCAAAAGTCTGTTTCGTTTTCTCGAACAGCATTTGGACTGCGGCGGGGCTGCTGACGTCGGCGGGGACGATGAGGGTGCGAGACTTTGCGTCCTCGGCGAGTGCGGCTGTCTCTTGGAGGGCCGCTTCGCGCCGGCCGGCGAGGACGACGGAGTAGCCGTCTTTGAGGAGCGTCACGGCGACGGCTCGGCCGACGCCGGAGCCTGCGCCAGTCACGATGGCGATCTTGCTTGGCACGAACATCGTTGGAATGAGCTTTCTGCGAGAGGAAATTGGCAAGTGACCATTTTACGCTCTGCTTACAAGCTTCGCAGCAGTGCAGCGGCTACTGCGGAATTGCCAGACGACAGTGCTGCTGCCGCTTCTCGCACCGCGTTCTCTTGCCGCGACGTGAAGAGGATTGCTTCGCCGCGCGTGGGGGGGGCGGGAATAAGCCGCTGGATAATCTGCTGGCAGAGTTGGTCGAGCCCCTGGCCAGTGAGAGCGCTGATGGCGATTGCATCGACGGTTTGAAGTGGTGGTCTACTCTGTATTAGATCGGCTTTGTTTCTTACGACGAGTTCCAACACGCCCGCGCAGACTTGTGGGCGTGCCACCCTCGGATCAGGGCTCGCAGTTGCCGTGGCATCCTCCACCCACAGCACCAAATCCGCATCCGCCAGCCCAGCGGTTGCCCGAGCCACGCCGGCAGCTTCTATCGCGTCATTGCTCTCTCGCAAGCCGGCACTGTCCACGAGTTCAATGGGCCAGCCATCAAGGGCGGTGGTTGCGGTCAGCAAATCTCGCGTCGTTCCCGGCTGATCGAAGACGATGCTTCGCTGATAGCCGACGAGGGCGTTCATCAGACTGCTCTTGCCGACATTCGGCGCGCCGGCGATGAAGACTCGCCAGGGGCGCGTCAGGTGTTTTCCCAGTGGAGCTAAATCCAGCAGCCGTTGGAGCCGGGCCATCGGCATTGCCAGACTGTCAGGCTGGCTTTCGACGGACGAAGCAATTTCTCCCAAGCAGTTCCGCAGAGCCCCGTGATACTGATCCAGCAAAATGGCCGCCGTCTTCTCCGTCCATGCCTCCGCCAAAGCGATTCGCGCTTCCGCGGCGATGCGATCCGGTTCAACCCGTTCAGCCACCTGCTGCCAGGGAACAATCTCGGCTCCCTCCTGGGCAAGTCTCTTCATCACCGCGGCAGCAGCGAATGCTCCGCCGTGGCAGTGGATTTCCAGGTGCCCCGGCGCGTGCAGGCCGACAACGACCTCCTCGGCAGCCGTTTCCAAAGAACGGAAGCTTCCAAAGACTACTCGCCCGATTGGGAATTCCGCCAGCGCCTTTCCAGATGCCGGCGAAAAGTGGCGGCCGACGAACTCGAAGGCTCGCGGACCAGCCACCAGAATGCTCGCCACGGCGCCGCGGCCCGAAGGGGTGAGCTGAGAAATGATGGTTCCAGTCAAGTTCATGAAGCACCGCGGAGATTCGCCAGGTGCGTCATTGTAACAGCCGTTCTACCGTCGCAAGTCGTTCACCGGCTTCACCGCGGCGGCTTCTCCCAAGGCATTCGCCTGGTAGATTTCGGTGGTGATCTGGGCAAACTGCTCACGGACCTGCGGCTCCACTTTGGTGAGCTTGGCGGTCATCTGTTCCAGCTTTGGCCCACTCCTTTCTGCGGTCAGAGAGACGCGGCCGAGGAATTTGGCTGTCTCGGCGAAATTGGCATCCGCCGTGCTGCCGACGAGCGGCGAGAGCGTTTTTGCCACGAGGTCCAATCCGGCGTTATCGACGGTCAGGAACATGTCAAGCAACGTCGCCACGCGGCTCCGGCCATCCTGAGCGTAACCGCTCCGGAGCAGGAGCACGCAGCGGCCGGACATGCGGCGTTTGAACAGGCTCCCTTCGTAAAACCCTTCGCCGTACATAATGTGCAAGTCGTTGGTTCCGTAAGCCAGTTCCACATTGCACTGCGTCCCGGCTCCGTCGTTTCCCTTCCAGGAGAAGGGGCCGGTTCGGTCAGCCGTCATGTTGGAGATCCCCATCACCTGCCACATGTTGACCACAACCTCGGGGTTGCGGAGCAGGAATAGATAGAGACCGGAGTCGCAGTCGATGGTTTTCTTCGGCATCCGGCGGTAAATGCTTGGCGTATCGACAACCGAGCGGAGCTTGCGCTGGGATTCGTCGTTGAGCTTGTTCCAGGGGATGGTCCGAAGCGCTTCCTCGCGGGCTTCGCGACTGGAATCGGCCTTCTCTTCCTGAGCTTCGCGGCCTTGGCGGGTGGGAGCCATCCCTTGAGCGGACGCCAGCCGCGGCAAGAGCCAGCAGCCGCCGAAAGCGGTGCAGGCATGCAGCAGGTCCCTGCGAGATACCGGCGCAGAGAGTGAGCGCAAAATCCCCATCGTCCCCCCTCAGGAGCCTGTTGAAAAAGGGGTCTGGCTCGGAGCCATGCCCAAATATCGCCGACGAGTTCGGGTTGCGGCGACGTGCCTGACCCCTTTTTCAACACGCTGTTAGACGTGACACTCGTGCTGGCAAACGGAATCGCTGCCCGCCCGAGGCGGCCGGCGGAAAATGTCCGCGCACGGTGGGCCCAATCAGCCCCGCGCGGCAATTTGTGCCGGTCCAATAGTTTATTCGGCCGCCGGTCGTGTGAAGGGCCAATGAAAACGGGGGACAAAAGGAGCCGTGACGCTAGCGGCTGTTGAAAAAGGGGCTGGCTCCGAGCCACGAAACGCTTTTCCCATGATGAGACATCGCGGCGAGGTGCCTGACCCCTTTTTCAACAAGCAGGGAAGCCTTGCGACGTGCTAGCTCGTCACGTTGACTCCGGGGACCTCCGGCCTAGAATGCAGTGAACAGTCTGTTGAAAAAGGGGTCTGGCTCGGAGCCAGGTTGTGCAATGCCCCGCGAAAACGGATAGCGTCGACGTGCCTGACCCCTTTTTCAACAGGCAGTTAACCCGCTGAAACCCCTGATCTGTTGGAGGCCTGATGTCTTCCCGTTGGCTGACCGCGTTGCCTGTTTATAACGAGGTCCGGCATGTCAATTCCGTGCTCGACGAAGTCCGCCGCTACTGCCGCGAGGTGCTGGTGGTGGACGACGGCTCGACCGACGGGACCGCCGGACTTCTCCAGGCGCGGGAAGATGTCCACATCGTCACGCACGAGGAAAACCGGGGGTACGGCTCGGCTCTGATGAGCGCGTTCGATTACGCCCAGCGGAACGGGTACGAGAAGCTGGTCACCATCGACTGCGACGGCCAGCACGAGCCCCAGCGAATCCCCCTCTTTTTCGACGCCTGCGAAGAGGGAATCGACATCGTCTCCGGCAGCCGGTATTTGCATGCCTTTCCCGGAGACACCCCCCCGCCCGAGCAGCGGCGGCGGATTAACGAGCAGGTCACCGCGGAACTAAATCGCCGGCTGGGGCTCAGTCTCACCGACGCCTTCTGCGGCTTCAAGTGCTACCGGGTCGATGCTCTAAAACACCTGCACATCACCGAGCCTGGCTACGCCATGCCGCTGGAAGTCTGGGTCCAAGCCTCCCAGGCGGGACTCAAAGTGATTGAACTGCCGGTGCCGCTGATCTATCTGGATGAAAAGCGCTCGTTCGGCGGCGTTCTTGATAACGCCCAGACCCGGCTGGAATACTACCACCTGACGCTCGACCGGAGCATCGCGGCTGCTCATGCGGGCTCGTCGTTTTGTGCTGGGGCGGCGTGTCAGTAGAGTATTTCGGGCAATGTTCCACTGAGTCGGCGGGCAAAAAGGAAAGGGAGTCTCAATCGCCACGGCTGGTTTGGTGAGCTTTTTCTAGAAGCTGCTGATGTAGCTCGCGCAGTTCTTCCAGCGGATAGGGGGCAACTTTGCGCCGAAATGCCAGCATCTTGTTTTGCAGGTCTTGAAGTTCAACAGCCTCTTCCGCGGTCAAGGTGCCATCGATTTCTTGATTGACCAATTCGATCCGCCGGGCATTCAACGTCTCATTCCATTCGCTGAGAATGCCATCGTCCCCCTCTGGAGATGTTGACAAGCCTTTGTCGGAATCACGCAGTAAGTCATATTCTTGTTTCTTAATCAGCACATATTCAACGTGACTGCGCGGATCTTCCATGCGGACGGGAAGTGCGCCGCGGTCCAGTTGATCGAGAACTTCATCCGGCAGTTGAATTGACATGAAATCATTTTAAGAAAGAGCGGCACTTCAGGCAAACCGAATTTGGAAACGACTTTCCATCGCCTTGTGCGGACGGCTTGTCAGTAGAGCGGATGAAAATGAAAAGGCGTTTCTCATCGACTTCTCCACTTGACAATCAGCATCTATTAGGCCGGACCCGAATGGCGTTAAGTTAGTTCGTAACATGTTGCGATTCCAGCAGTTGCCTGAGCTTGGCGCGAGGTTTGTTCATGAGGGGATAGTTCTTGGGTCGGCGTTTGCGGCAGCGAGGTTCGGAGCGG
>JBJXFF010000044.1:0-28180 GCA_046153945.1 Pirellulaceae bacterium | reverse complement strand
TGGAAAGAGTTTCTCGCGGTCGGTGCCCCCCTCCCCTTCTCGGCCCACAAACCATCCAGCAATCGCCGTGTCGTATTCCGCGGTGTGAGCATAAGCCGCCCCTGCCAGTTTCTGCCGCAGGGAGAAGGAGGTCGCCTTGTCCTTAGAAATCTCCGCCAACACCGCGGCGTATTGGCTGGGACTGGTGACGATCGCGACGAAGGCATGGTTCTTCGCAGCCGCCCGGACGAGGCTCGGCCCGCCGATGTCGATGTTCTCAATCGCTTCTTCGGGCGAGACCCCCGGCTTGGCGATGGTGGCGGCGAACGGATAGAGATTGACGACAACGAGTTCGAACGTGGCAATCTCATGCTCCTCGACCGACGCCATGTCTTCCGCGTGGTCATGCCGGCAGAGAATGCCGCCGAATATCTTGGGGTGCAGCGTCTTCACACGACCTTCCATCATCTCCGGAAAGCCGGTGTAGCGGGCCACGTCCCGGGCTTCGATGCCAGCAGCAATCAGGAATTTTCGCGTCCCCCCCGTGGAAAAAATCTCCACCCCCGCCGCGGCCAGTCCCTTGGCAAACTCGGCCAGGCCGGTTTTATCGCTAACACTGATGAGGGCACGCTGGACGGGAGGGTTGAGCATCGGTAGGAAGTAAGCAGTTGGCGGTAAGCAGTTGGGAGTAGAGAGTTTGGTTTAAGGTGCGGCGGGAGGATGGTCAAGCGGCAGTCCATTCTGCGGTGCTTTCCTGAGTTGGCAAAATTCGTCGCGAATCAAGTATTGAGATTGTTACTTCGTTGGGATAAAGTCAACTCTTCCGTTCTACGCTGGTTCAGCAGGCAAGAAACCACGAGCACTTTCAACCTTCATCACTTAGAACTACACAAATGGATAAAAGTCTTAACTCGGCTTGTTGGATAACTGTCGCGGTACTGTTTCTGGCTCCGACTATCGCCAGTTCACAAGACGACGAATCGCTAGGCAGAAGTATCGGGCTTACGAAGTCAGCAAAGAGTTTGCCCCTGTGGACAAAGCCCCCCGAAGGAACCGCGCGTCAACTTGCCGGAACCGTCAAGAGTTCTCAGGACGGCATCATGTTGGTGGGAACCGCGAAGTCTCATGGTTCCGCGTTCGTCATTTCCTGCAAGCACCGTCTTGTTGCTACGAATGCGCATGTTGCAGACATTATGCATGAGAATGGCTCAATGATGGCGATTCGAAATGGCACCGCAGAAGTCTACAAAGTGGACCAGGTTTGGTATCATCCTGGCGTTCGACGAAAGAAGACGGACACGATGTCGTTCCGGTCTCAAAAGCCTGAGGACGGAGTTGTTGATCCTCGTTCCCCGGATGTAGCCGTGCTGCACCTTGCGGAGGGACCCGACCTCAATGTGGAATTTCCTCTTGCCAGTCCTGAAGAAATCGAGGACTGCTTCGCTCAACCCGTAGGAATGTTGGGTTATCCCGGACATGACACGGAAGGCTGGCCGGGAATTGGAGAAAAGGCTCAAGCAACGCTTCGCGAGGGGATCGTTTGTCGCGTCAGCGACTTCTATGGAAGAGTCAATCTGCCGTCCGCTGAATTGCAGTTTGTGCAGCATTCGATGACAAGTTGGTTCGGTTTCAGCGGGTCGCCAATCTTCCTGACCAACGGACATGTGATTGCTCTGAACAACTCCGTGAGCGCCATGAAACGGGGTGAGCACCAGATCGAACTGGCTTATGGCATTCGGGTCGATTGCCTGTGGGAATTACTTGCTCATCACAAATTGGACGAAAAGGTCTCCGTGCCTGTTTCCAAAGCAAAGCTCTTATTGGAGCGTTACGAGCGACCAGATCCCGAAGAACAGAAATTGACTCGCGCCAAACAATTAGTTAAGGAGGCCAAGGGACTTCTGGCACACCAGAATTTCAGTGAAGCTGCAATCAAGTGCAAGGACGCGATTGATTTGTGCCCTGGTTATGCCGAGGCATACCGCTGCCGCGCCGACGTCTATAGCGGCTATGCCGCAACGAAATACTCTCAAAGCTCCACTGTCGAAAATCGAATTGTGATTGAGGAAAATATACGATTTCACCGGTATAGCCTTGCTGATGCGAAAAAGTACATGGAGATGAATCCGAACGATCCCGCGGCAATTCTCAACTATTGCGTGAAGTGGCACGACTTGGATCTGGAGAGCGACAACTGGGCCGAGAACCGAAGTGTTTTCATTGGTGCTGCGACTAAATTAATTAACGACACGTCAATTGATGATGCTACTCGCGCTGAGGCATATGTACTGCGAGCCTGTGCATTTGCGGATCGCAAGAACAATCTTGAAATCAAGGAAGAAATTCTTGCGGAATTTTCTGCGGCGTTGCGAGTTGATCCGTATCGAGCAAGTACTTTTTACAATCGTGCCCAGTTTTTTGAGACATTCGATTCAGGAAGGTTCGCTGCCGACAGGCGACAATACGAGGCACTTATCGCCGCTGAAGCTGCGTATGTTGATGCGTGGCGATTGGCGACATCGCCGGATGATCAAATTCGTGACGGACGCAAAGCATGGAATTTGGCAAACCAGGCATGTGCAGCAACAGATTTCAAGAAATGGAACTATGTTGATTGCATGGCAGCCGCCTATGCCGAATCGGGCGACTTCGAACATGCAATCGAATGGGCCTCAAAGGCCATTGACTTGGCCCCCGAGAACGAGCGTCCCGCATGTAGGCGACATTTGAAGGCATTTGAGCAACAAAAGCCCTGGCGCGAGGAATAGCCCGTCTGAGAATACTCACTCGCAACCCGGCAAAGGAATGCCCCCAATTGCTGGAGTATTTCCCACTTCTCTCGCTTGCCCCACCCCTTCCAGCCGATGTATAAATAAGGGTGGATGGATACGAGGTCCGTCCTCCCGCCCCGATAGCCGCTGGAAAGCCCACCGATGAGCGACTTCTGGAATCTCCGACGCACTTGTGCGCAGTTTCACCGGCTGGAATTGAGCCAGGAGAGTCGTCGCGGCTTTTTGCAGGCCGGAGCACTCGGCACAGCGGGGTTGTCATTGGCAAACCTGCTCCGGAGCGAGGCGGCGGCGGCACCGGCAGCGATTGAGTCCAAGGCGAAGAACAACGTCATCATTTTGTGGATGCGGGGGGGCCCCAGCCACATCGACATGTGGGACACCAAGCCCAACGCCCCGGCAGAGTTCCGCGGCGAGTTCGGCACCATGAGCACGAATGTATCGGGGATTCAACTCACCGACATGCTGCCGCACTGTGCCAAGGTCATGGACAAGTGGTCGATCATCCGGAGCCTGAACCACGGGGACGCGGGGCACAGCACCGGGGACCAATTCTGTTTCACCGGCTATGGGCCGGGGATCGCCCCCGACGAAAATGTCCACCCCAGTGTCGGCAGCGTGGCAGCCGAGCAACTCGGCAAGCTCAACCCGCGGCTGCCGGCGTATGTGATGATTCCGCGGATGGTTCCCGGCACTGGTTCCGCGTACCTCGGCGTCTCCTGCAAGCCGTTTGAAACTCAGGCCGATCCGGCCGCGGTCGGTCCCTTCAAGGTGCAGAATTTTGAGATGGCCGCCGGGCTCTCCGTGAATCGCCTCGGCGACCGGCAGAACCTCCTCACTGGACTCGACAAGCTCCGCCGCGAAGCGGACGCCAGCGGCAAGATGGCCGGCCTCGACCGCTTTGGCCAAAAAGCCTACGACATGCTCTGCTCCCCAGAGGCCCAGAAGGCGTTCGATCTCGACGCCGAGCCGCAGAAGGTGCGAGACCGTTACGGGTTCATGCCCGCCTTTGATCCCGGCGCGACCAACCGCTGCGGCTCCCCCGCCTGGAGCCAGCGGATCCTCCTCGCCCGCCGCCTCGTCGAAGCCGGCGTTCGCCTCGTCACCGTGGACCTTCGCTGGTGGGATACGCATGTGAAGGGCTTTGAGTCGCTGAAGCTTGGTTTCCTCCCCCGGTTCGATTTGGCTTACTCCGCCTTGATTCAAGACCTCCACGAGCGGGGGCTGATGGAAAAAACGCTCGTTGTCGCCTGGGGAGAATTCGGCCGGACGCCGCGAGTCAACAACGACGCCGGCCGCGACCACTATCCCCACGTCTTCAGCGCCGCCATTGCCGGCGGCAAGGTGAAGGGGGGCCGCGTCATCGGCGCTTCCGACAGCCACGGTGCGTTTCCCAAGGACAACCCGAAATCGCCGCTCGACGTGCTGGCCACCATCTACGACCATCTCGGCATTGATGCAAAAAAACAGTATCTTAATGATGCCGGTCGGCCAATCAGCATTCTGCCCGGTGGCGAACCGATCAAAGAACTGTTCTAAGTGGATTAGGCTTCCAGCCTGCCCAAAATTGACGCTCGTGGTATGCTTATCGATGGCATTCGTCATCGTTTCCATCCATCATTTTGTGATCAACAATTATGCTCGTTCGCGGCGTTAGAGGTGCCACAACCGTGGAAAACAACACGCGAGATGAAATCCTCACCGCCACGCGGCAGCTCTTTGCGCTCATGATCCGGCTCAACGGAATTGAGCCGGAGATGGCTGCCAGCGCGATGTTTTCGGTCACAACGGATTTGAATGCGGAATTCCCGGCTCTGGCCGCCCGCCAGCTCGGCTGGCTGGAAGTGCCGCTGCTCTGCACGTATGAGATCGACGTCACCGGCAGCCTGAAAAAGTGCATCCGAATCCTGATCAATTGGAACACGGAAAAGTCGCAGCAGGAAATCAAGCACGTCTACATTAAAGATGCGGTCAGATTGCGACCGGACCTCTGCAAACTTCCGCCAGTGGATTTTGGGGAACTAGAGAAGTGGATTGGGGAGCAGATGAAGCAGTTTGGAAAATGAGTTCAAGGTTCAAAGTTGTTTGTTGAATCTTGAACTTTGAACCTTGAACTTTGAACACATGTCTTCCCTCCTCGAAATCCCCGAACTCCGTGAACTGGACTCTCGCCAGAGCCTGGTGCGGATTCCGCACGAGGAGGATGTGCCGCTCACGCCACGGGTGCGGCTGCTGATTGATACGGCGGAATTTCGGCGGCTGGCGAGGATCAGCCAACTAGGGCTGGTGAGTCTGGTCTATCCAGCGGCGAATCATACCCGGTTTGAACATTCACTGGGTGTTTACCGCAACGCTCTGCTCTTTCTGCGGCAGCTCGCCGGCGAGCCCCGGTTTGAGGCGGCGATTACCCGCGAGGATGCGGAGTGCTTCATCGTCGCGGCGCTGCTGCACGATTTGGGGCACTGGCCCTTCTGCCACCCCATCGAGGACATCCGTCTCCCTGGTGTTCCCAGCCACGAGCTGTTCGCCAACAGCTTTTTGCTGGAAGGGGAAATTGCCGACACGATCCGCGACGAATGGAACTTGCAACCTCGGGAAGTGACGGCCTTGCTCAGCGAGAAGCCGCGGGACAACCGGCAGCGGATTTTGCGGAGCATGCTCAGTGGACCGGTGGATGCGGACAAGCTGGACTATCTGCACCGGGATAGCCTGCACTGCGGCGTCCCCTACGGGCGTCACTTCGATCAGCAGAGGCTGATTGGCAGCTTATGTTTGAATGAAGCAGGGGATGGCCTGGCGATTCGCGACAAAGGGCGGACAGCCGCGGAGATGCTGGTCTTCGCTCGCTATGTGATGTTCAGCGAAGTCTATTGGCATCACGCCGTACGCAGCGCCACCGCCATGCTGCAGCGGGCGTTCTTCTTGCTGCATGGCCAGCTCGACCTCGATCAGCTTTTTCGCATGCCCGAACACGCCTTCATCACTTCGCTCACGCAAGCTGCCGGCGAAAGTCCTGCCGCCGATTTGCTGGCCGGACTCTTCGGCCCTACGCGCCGCCTATACAAACGGCTGGCGGAGTTCAGTTACTTTCAGGAGCGGCGCTCGTACGAGAAGATCGCCCGCCAGCCCTATTCGTGGCTCTCCGCCTGCAGTGAAGCCTTCGCCGCCGCCGCCAGCAAGCGTTTCGGCCAACGCATCGCGCCGCACGAAGTGTTGTTCGATGCTCCGCCGGTCAAGCGCGAAGTCGAATTCAACGTGCAGATTCATTTCCCCAAGGAAAACTGCTATCGGCCGCTGGGCGAAGTCTCTCCTGTCGTCCACACGCTCGCGACGAAGCAATTCGACGACTATGTGAAGCGCGTGCGGATCTTCGTTCACCCGCGAGTTGCCGCCGAATTGCGCAGCCTGCCGCATAGGGAAGAAATCCTGGCGGAGACGCTTCTGGGAATGGGATAGCCCGAGCCGGGAATTCTCCATTGCAGCTTGAGCTTTGCGCCGAAAGGAGCCTACACTAAAGGGGTCCTGCACTTCAACGTTTCGCCGTCTGCCAGGAGATTCCCATGAGCACCAAGACTGCCGCCCCTCTCTCGCTTGTAGACCAGATTGGAAACGCCGCGGGGAAAGTCTGGCATGCACTTCACAAAGACGGTTCTCTTTCGGTCGCCAAACTGGTGGAAACCGTCGAGCTTAACCGCGATGTGGTCATGCAAGCGATTGGCTGGCTGGCGCGAGAAGGCAAGCTGCAAATCACCGAGACCAAGCGCGGACGGTTCCTCGCGCTGAGTGAACGAGCTGAGGGAAACGGTCAGCCCTAGTCGGCAATAAAAAAGGCGGGAAGGCAGCCTTTCCAGGGAGCCTGTCCCGCCGAAATTTTCTTCTTCGAGCAGCGGTGACGTTCCTTAGAACATTCCGCCGCCGCCGCCACCCATTCCACCGCCGCCGCCACCCATTCCGAGGCCTCCACCCAGGCCGCCTCCTCCGCCGCCACCACCACCCATGCCGCCGCCAAAACCGCCATTCTGACCGCCACCGCCATTCATGCCGCCTTGGCCGCCCAGGCCAAACAGGCTGGAGTTGGGACTAATCGGCACGACTAGGTCTCCAACACGATAGACTTTGGTGATGAGCTGACTGCCGGCGTCTTCGGGAGTAGTGATTTGCATCACTTCATCCTTGATGAGATAAGTCAGGCCAAGCTCTCCCAGCATATTTCGCAGACCGGCCCGCAAGCTGATCTGCTTGAAGCTGACGGTCACGGGAGTTTCCAGATTGATCGCCGCTTCTTCCAACTTCTTGGTCGCCAAGACAATCGGAATGTTGAAGCGTTCCTTCAAATCCTCAATCACTTCCTTGAGGGGGGTCTCGGGATAGTCGAGATCCACATCGGACTCTAAAGCATCCAGAATCCGCTGTTCCTTGCTCTTTCCTTTGCCAGAGATATCGACCGCACTGGAGCGGAAGCTCCGCCACGGGCTGCGGGAAATCTCCTCCCACTTCTCAGCCGAAGGGTACACAATCGGGGGTTCGTCTGAGAAGGGAACCAGGGACTTTTCCACCTGATGCAAGGCCGCCAGAAAATTGCGGTGCCGCATCAGCCGGATTTGTTCTAGCTCGGAGTTGTAACGTTGCATTTGGCCCGAAGCATTGACTACGGCGGTGATGTTGGCATCCGGAGCTATCTTTTCAACTTCGGGGCGGACCTGTTCATCAGCCTCCATGAAATTCCCTTCCTCCATCAGGGCGTCAAAACGGTCCATCACCTGCTTGAGGCGTTGTGTCTTCAGGTCCAGATCCCGCAGAATCCGGATTTGTTCACGGGCCTGGGCCTCGCGTTCCCTTTCGCGGGCAATCTTTTCCTTGACGACGCCACTTTCCCGCCGCGCCGCGCGGATGGCGCTATGCACTTGCGACAGCAGTTGATTGCGCGTCTCGGAACTGAGCGCACCGGCCAGCTTAATCATTTCACCGAGAGCCTTGAGGCTCTGCTCAACTCCATCGGGATCGGATCCTAATCCATCACGGGCGTCCAAAAGCTCCTTTTCAACGCGAGCTTTGATTAGCCCTTCTTGCACCTTGCGATCGCCTTCCGTGGTATCCAGAATCCCACGCCCTTCGCGGGCATCCTGAGCCAGCACTTCGTCAATGAGCGTGGAGCCGCTCGTGGAGGCGGGTTCCTCGACACCCGGTTCGGCCACGGAGAGCGACGAATTCGCAGCCACGGCCAGTGCCGCGGCTGCCAGTAGCAATACCAGCCAATTACCGTTCTTCATAAATCTCACAAAACTCCCATCGGATGCGTAAACCTGGTCTGTTCCGAGACATGCCCCGTACCGGCCGGTTGCGGCCAAAAAAAAACCGATGGGGCGGAACTAGGCGTTCCGCCCCATCGGTTTTCGTTTGAATAAGGCTCCGGAAAGTCCGCAGCCCCCTTGATCGAATGATCCGACTACCAGCCGCTACTCTGGAATTCCCTGACAGAATCCACAACGAGTAGGGAGCCATTAATGGCTACCGAGATTCATCATACCGAAAGGATCGCCAAGTACAAGCGAATTCACCGGCATTTTTGGGGAAAACTGCTTGGGTCAAATCGAACGGCGCTGAAGATGGCTCCGGCTTTAGGCGAGTATCTCGCTGATCACCCGCCCGTGAACGTCGGTCAATCGGCGGTTAATGCCATTGTGTTTCACGCTCAGGCGGGTGTGGTCGATCCCCAAAAGGTGCAGGATCGTGGCATGCAAGTCATAGCAATAGGACTTGTTTTCCACGGCTTCGAAAGCAAAATCGTCGCTTTTTCCGTAGGCCACCCCGGGCTTGATTCCCGCGCCGGCGAGCCAGGTGACAAAGCTCCTGGCGTTGTGGTCGCGGCCGGTGGCACCCTGCGTAAAGGGAAAGCGACCGAACTCCGTGGTCCAGATGATCAGCGTATCCTCAAACATGCCCCGGGCCTTCATGTCTTCCAGCAAGCCGGCTATCGGCCGGTCCACCTGGCCGGCAATGAAGGGAAGCTCGTTGGGGATGTCACCGTGGTTGTCCCAGTTCTTGCTCGCCCCGCCGGTGCCGCTCCAGACTTGCACGAAGCGAACGCCGCGCTCGAGCATCCGCCGGGCAACCAGGCAGTTGCGGCCGAAAGGCTCGGTGTTCTTGTCGTCGAGGCCGTAGAGCTTGTGGGTCTGCCGCGTTTCCCGAGAGATATCGAGCACCTCGGGGGCGCTGGCCTGCATTTTCGCCGCGAGTTCGTAGGAGGCGATGCGAGCTTCCAGGCGAGAATCGCCCGGGTTCTCCGCCAGATGCTCCCGATTGAATTGCTGTAGGAGTTTTAAGCCGTCCGCTTCGCTGGCGGGAGTGATTTCCTTGACCGAGGCAGGTGGAAAGAGATCGGCGATGGGAGTTGGGGCGGTGGGGCGGATGACCGTTCCCGCATGGGCCTGCGGCAGAAAGCCGGCGGAAAAATTGCCAACCTGGTTGTACGGCAGTCCGCGGCTATCCGGCAGGACGACGAAGGCGGGGAGATTATCCGTCAGCCGCCCGAGGCCGTAGGACATCCACGCCCCGAGGCACGGAAATCCGGGCTGGATGAAGCCCGTGTTCTGCATGTAGCTGGCGGGGCCGTGAACATTGGTCTTGCTCGCCATCGCCATCAGAAACGCCAGATCATCGACATGCCTGGCAATATGCGGAAAGACGCTGCTGACCCACCGGCCCGACTGACCATGCTGCTTGAATTCAAACGGCGATTTCATCACCGCTCCCGGCACGCTCGTCGGCGCCACGTTCATTCCAAAATCGACCTTTTTGCCGTGCTGCTTCTCTAACTCCGGCTTGTAATCGAAGGTGTCCATCTGGCTCGCGCCGCCGTTCATGAAGAGCTGCAATACGCGGCGAGCCTTCGGAGGATGATGCAAGGGCGTCGCCTCGGAAGTGCTCTCCGCGAGGAGTCCGTCATCCGCAAGCAGCGCATTCAGCGCGAGCGCGCCAAACCCGCCGCCAAGATTGGCGAGCAGTGCGCGGCGCGAGAGTTCCGAGGATGCATGCATGCACTCCATTGTAGCATGACCAAAAGCGGGACTTTGCTTCAACGAGCCGATACAAGAGCGCCGCCATACGTTATAATGAAAGGCGCATGCAAATGCTCCCCGCATGGATTTCCTGGGGCGCTGCCGACTGAATCGCGAAAGGACCACGCCCGTGGCGGATACTCCCATCCTACCCCCCAAAACCAAACACCAACGCCAATCCGAACTCCGAATGATTTGGCGCAACAAGGGAGTCGAAGGCGTGCAGAGCATTTTTGTGGAAAAGTGCTCGCCCGACGGCAAACTCCCTCCTCCCGGCATGGCGCCCGCCGAAATGATCCAGGCTATTTTGGATGTTGAATTCCCCAAGCCGCCGCCGACCCCCAGCGAAGAGCGCATCGCCAAGGCAATTCAGGACTCACTCGTACTCTGCCGCCGTTCTTCCGCGCCGCTGGCGACTCTGGAAAAATTTTCCGACGAGCTCCGAGCCACTTCAGAAGGGTGGACGGACAAGGAAATCTCCGCCGTGGAAGACGGAGTGCGGCGGGGGCTCAATAACAAGTTCCACCGCACTTGATGCCCGTAGGATGGGACTCCAGTCCCGTCCGCGAGCGATTCTGAACCGTCGGAGAGGGCCCACTTGGCTATCATTCCCCCGCGGGCGGCGTTTCCAATGTGCTGGGGGCCAAAATCATGGCTTCGGGCGAGAGCAGTTTTAGCAATTCTGGATCGAGTTCCTTGGCGTCCGTCTGCCGCAGGAGCGTCACTCCCGGCTTCAAGCGTTTCCAGAGGTCATCCCCTTGGATTTCCTTTCCGGCAGAGTCGAATAGCCGGACGTATTGGAAGGAGATGACTTGCAGCCGGAGTTCGTTCCGCATTTCCATGATCGGAACTTTGACGACTCGCTTCACGTCTCCCATTTCGACCACTTCTTCCCGAAAGGTCGTGACCGGCTGCGACTGATAGTAGTAGACGGTGATGTTGAGCTTGTCCTTGCTGATGTTCGCGAGCTTAACAAACTGCGGCGGGGCGGCTTTGGAAAATGAGCCCGCTTCCTCAATGCGAGTCCCATCCGCAGCAAGCGCCGGATCAGGCCCGCGGTGGGCGTCGTGGCAGGCTTTGCAGTTGGATGCCGCTCGAAGTTTTTCCATGTCTTTCGCCGTACCAGCCGCAATCTCCTCGGCAGCGGAAACGAGGGCAGCGTTCGCCTTATCCCAATTCTCCTGGCTTCCTCGCGGAGGCTTCGTTTTGGCCAGGGCCTTGTAGAGTTCGAGAAGTTGCTCCTTCTCTTCTTTCGTCCCTTTCCCGCGGAGGACCTCGCGTAAGATCCCTAGCCGTCCTTCCACCTTCCGAGGATTGTGCAACTTTTGCTCGATTTCCAGGATGCTAAGGCTTTCGGCAGCAGCCAAGTACTCCGTCCAAGCAACGGCGCTCAATGCAACCACCGCAATTGCCAACATTCCTCTTTTCATGCCAGCACCTCTTTAATCACATTCCCATACACATCCGTCAGTCTTTCATCGCGCCCCTGATGAAAGTAGCTGAGCCGCTTGTGGTCGAGCCCCATCAGGTGGAGCACCGTGGCGTGAATGTCGTGGACATGGGTCTTGTTGACGACCGCTTCGAAACCGAAGTCGTCGGTCTCGCCGTGCCAGGTTCCTCCTTTCACTCCGCCGCCGGCCAGCCACATGCTGAAGCCGTAGGGGTTGTGGTTGCGGCCCGGTTCGTTCACCCCTTCGCTGAACGGCATGCGGCCGAATTCGCCACCCCAGAGGATGAGCGTGCTGTCGAGAAGCCCCCGGCTTGCCAGGTCGGTCAGCAGCGCGGCAATTGGCTGATCGACTTCGGGGGCGTGCTGGCCGTGGTTCGATTCGATTCCCTTGTGGGCGTCCCAAGTGTCTTCCAAATGTCCGCCGCCGCTGTAGAGCTGCACGAAACGAACGCGCCGCTCCACTAGCCGGCGGGCGATCAGGCAGTTGCGACCGAATTCATCGGTGGGGGCCTTGCCCACGCCGTAGGCGTCGAGCGTTTTCTGGTCTTCGCGCGCCAGGTCGACTGCCTCGGGTGCTTCGGCCTGCATTCGGTAAGCGAGCTCATAGGACTGGATGCGGGCGACCAGTTCTTCGCCACCGGGCCGGGCCTTCAAATGCTCTTCGTTGAGCTTGGCCAACAGGTCGAGTTGGTTCCGCTGCGTTTTTGCATCCACATGCGAGGGTCCGCGCAGGTCGAGAATCGGGTCGCCCGTAGGGCGGAAGAGAGTCCCCTGGTAAGCCGCCGGCATAAAACCACTGGACCAATTGGGCTGGCCGCCAATGGGGCCGCCACGCTTGTCCATGAGCACCACATAACCAGGGAGGTTCTGATTTTCCGCTCCCAGCCCGTACACGCACCAACTTCCCATCGACGGCCGGCCGATGAACGTGCTGCCGGTGTTCATCGCCACCAGCGCCGAGCCGTGAGCGTGCGAATCGGTATGGCAGGAGCGAACGACCGCCAGCTTATCGGCATGCTCCCGGACATTCGGAAAGAAATCGGAAATGAGCAGGCCGCTTTTTCCTCCCGGCTTGAACTTTCGCGGCGGGGGCGTGAGAAAGCCGACCTTCCGCCCACCGGAGTTGATGTATTTCTTATCCGGCGGCAGTGGCTTGCCGGCATATTTGTCGAGAGCCGGTTTGTAGTCGAACGTATCTACCTGGCTGGGGCCGCCGTTCATGATCAGGAAGATGCAGGCCTTCGCTTTCGTGGCAAAGTGCGGAGGCCGCGGGGCGAGCGGATTTTTTGAGTCCTTGCTGGCACCTTCTGCCCCACTGGCATGCCGGTCGAAGAATCCGCTCTCTCCCAGCAAGCTCGACAGCGCGAGCCCCGCGAAGCCGGCTCCCATCTGCCAGACGAATTCCCGGCGTTCGAGTCCGCAGGGGAAGTGTGATGCTCCCTCACTAACCCGACGCGCCAGCGAGGGAGTCATGTCATTTTCGGCATTTTCGATGGCCAGCGGGGAACTCCCTCGCTGGCGCTTCGGGTTAGTGTCAATCGACATAGATCAGCTCATTGGTGTTAAGCAGCACATGGCACAGGGAGGCGAGGGCGAGTTGCGCCCCCTTGGCCTTCGTCGCTGCGTTTTCTTCAAACTGGGATTGCTGCGTCTGCAAGTGACTAGCCGCAGCCGATAATTCCGCATCGCTCGGCTGGCGGCCAAGGATTCGCGACCAGGCTTCTTGAGCCTGTAGTTTCGCGGAGCCCCCCGCCTTGGCCGCAATTTGTTCCGCCAGCGTCTCGCTCGCCTGGTGCGTGAACTCATTATTCAGCAGCGCCAAAGCCTGCGGAGCAACGATGTTGATGTCCCGCTGGCCGCAGGGCTGCGTTGTGTCGGCGAAATCAAATGTCGTGAGCAGCGGCAGCAGCAGGGAACGCTTACTGAAGATGTAGATGCTGCGGCGGGCTTGCTGATCGGGGGGTGAAGACTGCCAGGCTTTGTCCTTCGTGGAGAGCCCTTCCAATGCCTCGGAATTCAGATGCGGCAAAAAGCCCGGGCCGCCGGCTTGCAGGTTTATTTGCCCGCTAGAGGCCAGAATCGTGTCGCGCAAGGACTCGGCATCAAGGCGGCGGCGGTTGGCTTTCCACCAGAGCGTGTTGGCGGCATCTCTTTCGCGGTATTCCATTTCTTTGGGATGAATCGAGGCCTGCCGGTATGTGGCGGAGCAGACCAACTTCCGGTGCAGCCGCTTCATTTCCCAATTGCCGTCCTTGAGCTCGCTCGCCAGATAATCGAGCAACTCCGGATGCGTCGGCAGTTCCCCCTTGAAGCCGAAATTGTTGGGGGAGCGGACGAGGGCCTCGCCAAAATGGTTTTGCCAGAGTCGATTGACAGCGATGCGGGAAGTGAGAGGATGCTGCGGATTGGTGAGCCAATTGGCAAACGCCAGCCGCCGATGCGCAGTCTTGCTGCCATTGAAGGCGATAATGGGAGTAACGAGTGACGAAACGAACGAGAGGGTCGCCGGCTTGACCTCATCGACGGGCCGGTGCGGATCCCCTTTCTTCAGCAGCATCAGCGGCGGAACGTCGGCCCGATCGGTCCAGCCGAGGACGTCGAAGCCGAGTTCTTCTTTGCTCGGCCCTCCCATCAACTCGCGGCCCCGGGCTTCGATAAAGCCGGCCCAGAACGCGGAGGCGAGACGGTAGTAATCGGTCTGCGGAATCGGGTCGAACTTGTGGTCGTGACAGCGGGCACATTTGACGGTCAGCCCCAAGAACGCCGAACCCGTCACATGCACCAGGTCCTCCAGCCGCTCGTACTTGTATTCCAAGGCGTCGTTCGGCTCATCGTCCCAGGTGCCGATCCGGAGCAGCCCCGTGGCAATCACCGTCTCCTCGCTTCGCTCCGGCAACTCGTCCCCCGCCAGTTGCTCCCGCACAAACTGGTCATACGGCTTATCGCGGTTGATCGCCCCGATGACATAATCCCGATACTTCCAGGCCCCCGGCTTCGGGGCATCCCGCTCGTAGCCATTGGTATCCGCGTAACGGACGAGGTCCAGCCAATATCGCCCCCACCGCTCGCCAAATCGCGGCGAAGCGAGCAGCCGGTCCACCTGGCGCTCGTAGGCATCGGCCGTTTTATCGCTTTCAAATGCGTAGATTTCTTCGAAGCTCGGCGGGAGCCCGGTGACGTCGAAATAAAGACGACGGAGAAGCGTGGCGGGGGATGCAGCGGGCGCGGGTTCCAAGTTCTTCGCTCGCAAACGGGCGTGAATGAACTCATCAATCTGGTTCTCGCTTGGCGGTTTCGCCCCCGGACCAGGAACAACTGACGCCACGGGGACCATCGGCCTCTTCACCGGCTGCAGCGACCACCAATCAAGCCCCGCCCGATTCGAAGTAGTCACTCCAAACGGATTGAGCACCATCCCCTCCGGCCATTTCGCCCCCGCCATGATCCAGGCCCGAATCAGCTCCACCTCTTCCTTCGGCAAAGCTTGCGACTTCCCTTTCTCCTCGGGGGGCATTTCCCCCGCAGCGACTTTCTTCAGAAGCACACTCTCTTCCGGCTTCTTCGCATCAACCACTGCCCCACTTTCGCCCCCTTTGAGCAGCCCCTCGCGATGGAGGAGAATCAACTCTCCCTTGGCCTCGCTGGCGTTATGGCAACCCAGGCACCGTTTGGCCAGAATTGGCCCAATCGTCTTGGCAAAATCCGGCTCCGCCGCTGCCAAAGGGGCGCCGCAGGCAGCGACGAACAGCGAAACGAGAAGAATGGAGAACTGCTTCATGGGGGAGAATGAAAGAGTGCTGGTGCGGCTTTACCGTAACGCTAGCCTGCATAGAAAGCAGTGTCAATTCTCATGCGAATCTCGCACAGAGGCACGAAGGCACAGAGGTTGAAAGGACTGGTGCCTTCCGTATTTATCACTCCAATCATTTTGCCTTCCATGCTTCTGCCGACCTCTGTGCCTTAGTGCCTCTGTGCGAGATTCTTTCCACCGCTTTGTGCGAGATTATCCCCGCCGCCGCCCAAGTCGGGTATCCGATTCTCCCCTGAACCCCTATGCTGAAGTTACTTCGGTGCGGGATGCGAGTCCCCCCATGCCCCTTGAATTTGGAGCCTAGCTATCGCTAAAGGTAAAAGCCCCACCACGTTCGCCAAACGCCAGCGAGAACACGAGAAGAAACGGAAAGCCAACGAGAAACTCGCCCGCCGAGTCGATCGCAAAGCCAACGCCGACCGCCCCCCGGTCCAGCCGCCGCCGACGGAAGAAGAAGCCGAAGTGGGGCAATAGCGAGCCGCGGTTGAGATAGCGAAATTTACGAGCGACCGTCACGTTCGGTGTGGAATTCTCTTGCTCCCACCGGCTAAAATCAGGGAATGCCGTCCCCTTCCAAGCCCCGCTGGAATCAGTTCAGCTTGCGGTCCCTCATGGTATTGCTGACCCTCGTCAGCATCGGCCTGGGGTATGCGATGCGTGAGCGGCGGATTGCCTGGAGTGAATTGCAAACATGGAATGCATTGAAGAAGCGAGGCGTCCTCCTTTCTGGTGGCGAAGGTGTCGCTCGGCGCGCCAAATGGCTGCGGATGCTGCTCGGCGATGACTTGTACAGCCGAGCAACCGTGGCCCAGTTGGGAGACGGTGCGGAACTCGATCAATCGGGACCGACGTCACTGATCGCAACCCTCAAGAATTTCAAGCACTTAGAATCGGTGAGTTGCCACTCGAAGAACTTCACGGATGCTGGGCTCAGTCGTCTGACGCAACTAACGCAACTCCGCAAACTGACGCTTTCTTCGCCTCGCGTCACGAACGTCGGGTTGATTGATCTGCTGGAATTCGAGAATTTGCAATCTTTGAATCTGTCCGACACGAGCATCACGGACAGTGGCATGAGAACGGTCTCGCGACTGAAACACGTGCGAGAATTGGACCTCTCTTCGACAGACATTTCGGATGCCGGACTTGCCCACCTCACCACGCTCGACGACTTGAGGATTCTGGATCTTCGTAGGACCAAGGTGACGCAATATGGCAAACAGGCGATTCAAGAAGCGCTGCCGAACTGCAAAGTCAAGTGAAGAGTGAACCGACCGTATTGTACCTGAGGGGATATTTATGCCGTCTCGTTTCTATTCGTTGTGGTACGTCGTTTTCGCAGTGTGCTTGGCGAAGGTAGCGACGGGCGACGAAGGGCCGATGATCGTGGCGCACAAGGAGACGCAATCTGCCATTCAGGGATGCTTGGTTTCAGCAAAGAGTGGAGAAGCGGAACATTGGGCAAAGGTTGGCACTGTCGTTGCAATCGCGAAGAAGGATCCGAGAAGGTTTGTGCAACAGATTGTATATTTTAACAGCCGCATCGACGATCCAATGCTAAGTGGTGTTGTGTTACGCCTCATTGTGTGGTCGGGAGTGTCCGAAAGCGAAATAGCTGAATCGCTGGCACCATACCTTTACACTGACGACGACAAAATACGAACGCAGGCTCGTTCGACAACGAACCTTGCAGTGGGGCGAGGCTGCAAAGGTGGCCATCCGGATTTATCGCACTTTAGGGACCACATGAGGGAAGAGGCGTCTAAGCCCGAAGTAGCAACTCCCTTGAGGCGATGGGTTTTTGAACGCAACCCAAATGCAGCGTTTCTAGTATTTCACCTAGACGCTAAGAGTGATGAGCTCATTTCGCTGCGACGGCTTGAACGTACGGTGAGCAACATGCTCTATGAGAAGCAGAGTCTTGGAGGAATAGAAGGCGGCCGGGTCGATGATGCCACATTAGCTGTGATGCAGAAGCTCGTAACAAGTAAGTATTGGTGGTCGAGGTTATTTGCGTCTGAAATCATGGTCCAACATCGAGAGTTTCGGGATTCAAAGCTTATCGACATCCTTAAGAGCGACTCCCATGAACTCGTAAAGAAGAGCATACAGTCCATTGGAAAGCCCGATAGGTTGCGAGCATCAAAGGTTGACGAATAGGTCTGGAAAAGAGGCCCAGAGTCGGAAAAGGGAGGTGGCCAAACCTCGCTTGGCTTAGGCTAACTGTCTTGAGGCAGTTCCTTACTCTCTCCCAATCTCCGGTTGCGAGAAACGTTGCCTGACTCATAGCCGTTAGTATCAGGGGGCTGACGCCCCCCGCTCGCCTCCCCCGATCGGGGAATTGACGGACACTGCGGATATGTGTACAATTGGGTCTAATCGGGCCGGCGAGAAACCGGCAGGGTCTTTGACAATTTAATGGAAAGTCGTGCGAAGAGGGGGGAGGATGCTGCGCGCGCGGGGGAGCGGAAGGAAAGAATTTGAGATCTGAAAACACTACTGTCCGGCTATAAGTCGAACAGGGTTCTCTGGTTAGGGAAAGTGACTTTTGGGTTTTGGATGTTGGATTCGGTTAGGTGCGGAAAAAGAGGGGTTTTTTCGAAAAGTGTGAGGCTGAGGATTTGCAAGATTTCGTAGAGGCTGCGGTGGATTCCGAGTTCCTTTTTCACGATGGCGACCAGCACGTAGACGCTGATGGCGATCCAGATTTGGGTCTTCACTGCATTGTCCGTGTTGCCGTAGAAAGCTTTGATTCGCAGATGTTGCTTGATCCACTTGAAGAACAACTCGATCTGCCAGCGGCTCTTGTAGAGCTGCGTAATCGTCAGCGCGGGGAGCGTGAAGTTGTTCGTCAGGAAGAGGAACCGCCGGCTGGTGGAGGGGTCGCAGAAGACGATTTTCCGCAGCGGGTCGGGATACCAGCGCGACGACTTGGGGCCGGCCAGCACAATCGTCTGATCGCTCCGCAGTCCGGTCGTTTTGTCGACTTCGCGCCGCGCTCTTCGCGTGTATGCCAGGTTCTTCTTGCTGCGGGTGATGAAGAACGCACTGGCTTGCTCGAACCGGTAGAGCCGCAGGAAGTCGACGTAACCGCGATCCATCACATAGAACGCGCCGGGCTCGATGGTCAGGTAGTCGAGGCCCGTCACATCGTGCGTTTTCCCGTGGGAAATGTGGATAAAACACGGAATGTTGCCACGCAGATCGAGCAGTGTGTGCAGTTTGATCGCCCCTTTGTGGCGGCGGAAAGGTGCCCAGGGAAACAAGCTCAGGCAGAGGTCGATAGTCGTGGAATCGAGCGCGTAGACGGTCCGTTCCAACTCCATGCCGAGCGGCTCGCCGACATACAACTGGCGGGCTCGGGTGATCAAGACTCCCGCAAAAGCCGCAAAGATTCGCCAGTCGTGAAGGCGGTTGGCGTCGGCCAGCGTGCTCCGCGAAACCTTGCCGCGGAACCCGGCGTGATAGAGCTTTGGTCCCAGGGATCGCAAGCAGGTTTCGATGTCCCGCAAGCTCTCGCGAAATGTGAGTTGGGCGAACGCCAAACACAAAAACTGGTCCCGACACGAGAAGCCGCGCTGCCGCTGGTCTCCTCGATAACGCCGCACACACGTGTTGAACTCGTGCCGCGGGAGAAAATCCATGAGCTGCGCAAAGATCAATTGACCCGAATGCATGCGCCGTCCTCCACCACCTGGAAATGTTATCCAGGGGTCGATTCTGGCCCATCGAGTTGAAATCGTGCGCGCTCATAAAACGACGAAACACCTTTAACAACAACACCTTCGGAATATTTATGTGTTCGTTAGCCGGACAGTAGTGATCTGAAATTTGAGATTTGAGACCGCCAGATTCGGAATGATCCCTGACTCCCCGCCCCCACTTGTGAGGAGGGGGGTGGTGCAAAACTCCGGGAGGCTGCGGGCGCAAATGCTGGCCTGCGAAAACTTTGTGAAAACGAGCCCGCCGACTTTTGCACCACGGAAAAAAATTAGGGCTGCTGGCGAGGGGCTTTCTGTCCTATCGGTCCTGGCCAAAATCGCCATTTCGCCAAAGCCGACGCGCCAGCGAGGGAGTCAAGTATGTTCCCCAGTGAAAGGGTGACGGGGTCTGCCATTTCCATGAGCTACTTCCTCGCTGGCGTGTCGGGTTCGTGTCATGCGGTGTGAAGCACCGAGAAATCTGCTCCTCCGACCAGCCGCTAGCCCAAAATGGGGCTGCCGATTATCCTTGACTTTCCCCGCTAGCCGCGGTTTTTCGCGGCTCCCGCCCGGTTTCCCTCCTTTTTTGGTCTCCCTGCAAGGAATTTGAGATGTCTCGTTTCGTCGTTACGGCGATTGTCGCCGCTGCTGGTGTCATGATGTTTGCCGAGAGTGCTTCGGCTGGGATTTTTGGCCGCCGCTGGGAGCGTCGCAAGGAAGAATTGCGGAGTGAGCTGGACGCGACCCTCTCCGCCAAGCTGTCGCAGGAATCAGCGGCGGCGGAAGCCCGGGTCAAGGAAGCCAACCAGGCTCAAATTGCCGGCGAAGCGAAGAAGCTGCAGGACCAGGTGAGCAGCGAGATTGCCCAGCTTCGCCAGAAGGCAGCCGAGCAAGTCGCCGCCGAGGCGAAGCGGCTGGAGACGCAGACGGCCGAACAGGTGAAGGCACTGCAGGCCGCCACCCAGCAGCAACTGGCTGCCGAGGTGAAGAAATTGCAGGACCAGATCAAAGGTGAGTTCGCCAAGGTCCGCGATGAGAACACGAAACAGGTGGAAACGCTGGCCGGCAAACTCCGCGAGGAAAATAAAGTCGCCGGCGACGCCCAAGCCAAGCTGGTTCAAGCCGAACTGGCCAAGTTGCCGGACCTCGTGACTGCCGAAGGGAAGAAGCTAAAGGATGTCGTGATGCCCGAGTTGAAGGCTGCGATCGTCGAAGCGGTTGCCGCGTCCAAATCGGAGACCAAGGCTGAAGACGCCAAGCCCGAGGAGAAGAAGGAAGAAAAAAAGCAGGAGGAGGCCGCCCCCTCCCCTGCCCCGCCGACGGTGAAGACGGAAGAGAAGAAGGAAGAGTAACGCCGACCCCGTTTCGGGGTATCATAATGCCAGGAGACTCTCATGACGCCGCGAACCTGGCAACTGGCATGGCTGCTGATTCTTTGGATGCCCGCTCTTGCGCGGGCCGATAAGCCGCCGCGGTATTCCGCCCTGATGACCGCCGGTCAGCGGATGACCGGCGAGAAGCTGGCGGACTGGCACGATAAGGGAGCGGTTCCGAAACTCGAAGCCCAGCCGCTCCTCGACCCGGGCAATCCGGTCCGCTGGCTGCGAGACCGCTCGCTTTCCCAGCCGGCATTGCCCTCGGCTTATGTGGAGATGCACACGGGTGACCGGCTGCCGGGAATGGTGGCCGATTATCGCACTGGCAAAGAGCAGCCGTTCCTGCCGCTCCCCCCCCATCTGCTCGTCACCCCGCAGCAGCAGCTCGAACCGCCGCGCAAGGCGGAAACGGCGGAGATTCGGGTCACACTCGCTTCGGTTCGCCGCGTCGTTTGGCAGCGCCGCAGTCGTCAGGCTTATCAGCCGAGCACCGCGTTCTTTCGAGACGGCCGCTCGGTTGCCTTTCGGGCGATTCGCTTCGGCAGCGGACATGTCAATCTGCTCATCGGCACCGAGAACCGCAAGGTGCCCTGGTCCGACCTGGCCGAAGTCCATCTCCAGCAAGTGCCGTTTTGGCCCGCCTATTTTGACGACATGGCGGACCTTTGCTCCACGAGCGAGACGCGCCTGATGCAAGTGGAAGCAATCAGCGGTCTCGTGGCCACTACCTCCGTGGATCGATTCACGCAGCGGACGATGGGAAATCCCGCGGATTCCAATCAATGGGTCCACGGCATTCAGCCCGCTTGGAGCCTCGATGTGCTGTGGATCCCCAGCAAAGAGATCTCCTGCCGTCGCTTTTTCCTCCCCCGCGAAGTTCCGCTCGTCCGTGTCCCTTTTGAAATCGAAAGCGGCCGCGGCAAAACGGTGCGGCTCAACCAGAACGCCTTTGGCGGCCCGCTCCGAAACACGACGCTCGACTTCGGCTGGGGATTCGGCTTGCTCGGGCCGACGGAAATGAGATTCGAACTGCCGGCGGGAGTGAAGTCATTTCGTTCGCAAGTCGGGCTCGACCGGGTGAGCGGCAAAGGGGGTTGCGTCCGCGCAAGAGTCTTCGCTAATGCCATTGCAGCACCACCGCTCTGGGAAAGTCCATTCCTCGTCGGCAGCGAGGCGATTGCCGATACCGGAGTGCTGCCTCTCACCGGCCCGGCGATGGGGCAGAAGCACCTCGTCCTGCAAATCGACGCCGCCCACGACGGCCGTCCCGCCGGAACCGACCCGCTCGACATTCGCGACCATGCCGATTGGTTCGATCCAATGCTGGAACTCGATCCCGCGATGGTGAAAGCCGAATTCGACAAGCGCATCGGACGGCGGTTCTTCGCCTGGCAAGACGCGAATGTGCGCATGGAAGCGGCTGCGGCGACTTCCACGGATGTGGGACCGGAAATCCTGCAAAATCGCAATGAGCAGTTTGCCATGCCTGGCTCCTTCGACCAGGCCATCGGGCCGAAGGGACGGGGGATCGTCATTTCCAAGCAGTTGCAACTCACCCCCCAGGACCAATGGCTGATTATCGGGGCCACGCGTCCCATCAACCGCGGCCCGGAGCCGAAGATTGAAGTCCGCATCGGCAATGAGCCGGTGGCGGAGTTCACAGCTCCACTGGTGCAGAACGACCGGATGGAAGTCCGCCCGCTCGCCTTTCCGCTCGCCAATTATCAGAAGCCCGGGGGGGCGCTGCTCGATGTCGAAATCCGCCACGCCGTTCAAGCCGACGCCGCCCCCATTTCCTGGCACACCATCGAAGTTGCTCCGCAACTCCCGACGCTCTACTGCGCCTTTGAGGAACAGGCCCGCTTCACGCCGCACGGCGGAAATGCCTCGGGTTCCGCAGCGCTCGTCGAAGACGACAAGCACTTTGGCCAGCGCGCCGCTCGGCTCACACCGGCTGGGCGGTTCATGATTTCGTTCCCGACTCCCGTCGCCATTCGCGAGAGGCCAAAGTGGGGTGAGTTCCGCTTCCTGCGATTTGCCTTCCGCAAGAAAGGGGGCGGAAGAATGTCGCTCGAACTCGAAACAACTCCTCTTCGCATGGAGGCTGCCAGATACGACGGTGGTCAGGGGGAGAAATCCTTCGGCGGTGCCCTGCGACTCTGGCAGGATAAGCTGCCGGACCAATGGATTGTGCTGACGCGGGATTTGTTCGCCGACTTCGGAAGTCTCGACGTGACGGCCCTCTCGCTCGGCTGTCCGGATGGCGAGGCGGCTCTGTTTGACCACATCTACTTTGCTCGCAGCCCCGACGACTACAACCTCATCCCCTCGGCTCCTTCGCCGGACATCACAAACCAGAAGGCGAAGCAAGAATTGGCGAAGCAAATCGTTGACCGCACCGCCCCCGCAATGGTGACGATTGCCTTGCCCGATGGCCGCATCCTCGGCGGCGTTTGCTTGAAGAAGGAGGGAGAGATTCTCACTGCCGGCCATTTGCTCCGCGGCCCCAACCAGGACGTGGTCGTGCAGTTCGCAAGTGGCAAGCAGGCCAAGGGAAAGACCCTCGGCATCTCCCGCGAACTTGACCTCGGTCTCGTTAAAGTGACCGACGCGGGCGATTGGCCGTTCGTCCCGCTTTGGCCGCAGAAAGAAGTCGATGTGAAGGACTGGTACATCGCCTACACCTATCCCGCCAAAGTGGCCGGCGTGACGCGGCCGGAGATGAAAATCGCGGAAATGCGGCGGTTTTTCCGCAATACGCTTTGGATGGACGTGGAGCAGCCAGAATGGACAGGGGGCGGTGCCCTGGTCAACAAGCATGGATACGTGGTAGGGGTCCACCTTCGCCGCAGCCAGTTCGGCGGCTTCCTCTACACGCGGCTGGGGCAACCCGATTTACAGCCGCACCTCGACCGGATGCTGAAGAGCGAAACCTTTGGCGCATGGCCCGCGGGAAGCGAACCAATGCTCGGCCTCGCCGGCAAGCCAACGCTCGAAGGCTACGAACTCGCCGCGCTCCCCGCCGACAGCGCTGCCGCCAAAGCGGGCCTGAAGATTGGCGACCGCGTGACCCGCATCGACACCAAGCCGGTCGTCGGTCCCGATGATGTGCAACTCGCGCTCGCGGAGAAAGACGCGGGACAAGAAGTGACGATTGAGATTTCGCGCGCGAGCGCGATGCAACAAGTGAAAGCGATTCTCGCGCCGCGCGCGCCGTGATCGTCGGCATTCGCTCCGCGAAAGCACACGCGGACTTTCGCGGAGCGAAAGGCGACATTTCTGCTTTAAGTCATTGCCAAGTGACCTAGCGCGTGATTACTCTTAAGAGTAGAGAGGGGAAGGATTGCTCGCCGAGCAGCGCCCTTTCATCGCCGAGTGTGAGTGAGATTATGCAGAGCGCGCTTCGAGCTTTTGTTGCTCAGCCCTCGCGGGAGAATTATCTGGCTGCCAGAGCGCAGCTTCTCGCCGCTTCGTCGCGCACGCTGACTGCGGCCGAACTGGATTCCCTCACGCTGCTCGCTGATGCGGGAGATTTAAAAGGACTCACCGAAGCGCTTGCTCAGCTTCCTCCCATAGCGGCGCTGGTTCCGCGAGTCCATTACTACGCGGCTCTCGCGGCTGAGGCGCTGGGGGAGGAACAGGACCTGGAACTCGAGCGGATGCTGCTGGTAATTTGCCTGCGGGCAATCTTGATGACCGGCGATGGGAGCGAAGAATCTCCGTATGTCGTTTCCGCCGCCAGCGACGAGCTTGATCTGCTCGATGAACTTGACCTCGTTGCTGCTTCCAAGTCCCTGGTGCATCGTGGCGACAACGCATTCGATGTGGTGCGCTGCGAGGACGGCACCGAGATCTGGTTCGATGCGTCCGCTATGGTCCAAATTCCTGCGGAAATACCGGTTGTTTTACCGGTTCGCAAGCCGCGACCCGTCAAACCGGCCAGGACCAAACCCCGTCGCCGGCTCAGTCGAACTGGGCGGTAAGGTTCCGGTCGCCGCGAACCGTTTCGGACGTCAACTGGTACTTGCTATCCGCTAAAAGGTCGATAGCTCCATCAAAAAATCGGCCCAACGTCCGGACGTCCATCACCTTCACCTCTTCGTTTCCGGTCCGATGGGCATGGCTCGATAGAACTAGCACAAAGTACTTGCCGCCGCTCGCGAGATTCACGGAAAAATCCCCCTGAGGTCCCGCCCGTGTGTAGGCTCCTCCCATGTCCCGAATCTGCTGCACTCCAACAAGCGGCGTCTCCGGCAGCGGCTGATCGGGTCGCATCCCGGCGGAGGAAGCTCGCTGACCGGCATCCTTGGTGTCCGGCAACACAATGATCACCGCCCCATCATCGGGCAGCTTCTGATTGCCGGCGGCATAGCGGACAGTGCCGGTCAGCGTGCAGGGGCCCTTGGCCGTCTTCGACGGTGCGGAGAAGAATGTCCCGCCAGTCAGCACTCCGAAGATGAAGCAAGTGAGCGCGACAGCGCCCAAAAGCAGTCCTTGGGTGTAAAGAACATACCGCGGCACGGCTACTCGGTCGTGCGCCGAAGGGACTCCCCCCGGCTGCAACGCAGCGGCAGTATCGTCGTAGACCAGTTCCGTCTCGTCATAGACCACGAACTGGCTGTACGGATCGTCCTCATTCTCCCCTTCCTCAGCCGTCGCCACTCCCACACTGTCCGACGGCACAGCAGCCGGCTCGGGAGCGGGAACGGTCAGTTCCTTCTTACACCGCGGGCAATTCGCGGCCTTCCCCGCTTTGCGCGTGCTCACGCTCAGCTTTTGCGTGCAGTGGGGGCAAGAGAAGCGGATGGGCATGGCGGCGGGTGGTGGAGGGCTGGTTCCTTCAGCCTAATCTAAGCTATGAGGGTCGTCACGATGTGAGGTTACTTCGACTTCTTCTGATCCAAATGTCCGCTCTTCCCAATCGCCCACAGCAGTCGCAGGCCGACGAGGATGCTGGTGACGCAGCCCGTGAGGCCCAATACCGAAAGCTGCGGCAGCCAGCCTTGTTCGTGCAGCCATTTGAGGTCGTACCCAAAAAGATGATCGGGTGGAATCATCGGCTCAACTCGACTCGACAACATCCAGGAAGAGCCGAGAAACAGCGCGCTCGCCAGCATCCCGAGCACCAGCCGGTTCACGCTTGGTCCCAGGCCGCGGTGATCAAGATGCACGTCGAATTTGCCGGATTGAATCTGCTCCATGATCCGCGTGATGTGCTGCGGCACCACTTCCGCCAGATATTCCATCTCCACCCACAGGCGGCGAATCTTGCGAAGTTGCCGGGCCGGCGACAGCCGTCGCAAGAGCATCTTCTTTTGGAACGGCTGCATCACCTCCATCAGGCTGAAACGCGGGGAAAGGAGTTTAGACGTCCCTTCCAGCGTCACCAGCACTTTGATCAGCATGGCGACCTGCGGCGAAAGCATGATCCTGTAGCGGCGGATGATCTCGGTCATGTCGAGGAGCGCCCCACTCAAATCAAACTGGTCGAGGGCCTGCGTCGAGTAGTTCCCCACAAAGTCAGCCACGTCATTGGCCAGGGCCGATTCGTCCAGGTTCGGGGGCGTCTGTCCGATCCGCTTGATGATCCGCGTCAGCATCGGCACATCGTGCTGCACAATCGCCAGCAGCATTTCCTCAATGTCCTCCCGCAGCCGTTCTTCGATTCGGCCGGTCATGCCGAAGTCGATCAGCCCGATCACATCCCCCGGCATGATCAGAATATTGCCCGGGTGAGGGTCGGCATGAAAAAACCCATGGACGAAAATCATCTGCAAGTACATCTCCGCTCCGCGGCGGGCGACTTCCTCCCGGCTGATGCCGGCAGCATCCAGAGCGAGCGTATCTTCAATTGCCAAGCCGTCGACCATGGACATTGTCAGAACGCGGGCGGTGGATAGTTCCGTGTACGCCTTCGGAATGCAGACCGTGGGATCGTCCTGAAACAGAATGTTGAACTGATGCAGGTTCCGCTCTTCGCGGCCGAAATCGAGTTCCCGCCGCAAGGTGCGAGCCATCTCTGCTGTGTTGGCTTTGGGACGGTACAACTGAAAATCTTCGAATTGCTCGGCGAGTTGGGCGAGATTGCCGAGGACTTCCAAATCCTCGTTGACCTTGTTTTCAATATTGGCGTGCTGCACCTTCACAACCACCCGCTCGCCGGTCTTCAGGCGAGCCTTGTGTACTTGCCCAATCGAAGCCGACGCAATCGGCACGAGGTCAAATTCCTCGTACAGTTCCTCAATCGTCTGGCCAAGTTCCGTTTCGACCGTATGCCGCACCTGCTCGGGCAAGTCGGCCGGTGTTGCCGATTGCAGTTGCTTGAGCTCATTCGCGAGGGCGACGCCGGCGAGATCGGGCCGGGTGCTGAGGAGCTGGCCGAGCTTGATGAACGTCGGCCCGAGTTCGGTCAGGGCGAGGCGGATGCGGGCCTCGCGAGAATGGGCCACAACGACCTGACCATCCCCGTCTACCTCCTTGGGCAACTCCACATTCGTCCGCCGCAGCCAATCCGCGAGGCCGTACTTCCGGAGCACGCCAATGATCTCCCAGGAACGTTTCACGTTCCGGAAGAGGTGCGAAGCAGCACGGATATTGCGCATCACGTTCATATAACGATTCTATTTAACAATTCTCATGGACGCCATGATGTTTGTAGCCTGCACACTCCGTGTGCAGGCATGCCGCGCTCACGGAGTGAGCGGGCTACTTTTTGCTCTTCCTCTGACATTCCGGACAATAAAACGTTGCTCGCTGGGCCTGCACAATGCGGATAATCGGACCACGAGAACAAGTGGGGCACAGGTCCCCTGCCCTGTCGTAGACCCGATGATGATTCTGATAGCCCCCCTCCTTATTAAGGGCGTTGCGGTAAGTCCCATCGGAAAGCGTAGAGCCTTCGTGCTGAATGGCCAGTTCCAGAACTTCGCGCATCCGCAGATGAATCTGCTCCCACTGCTCACCCCTCAGCAAATCGCAGCGGCGGGCCGGATGAATGCCGCAGAGGTGCAGAATCTCCGAGGCATACAGATTTCCGACTCCCGCCAGCGCCCGCTGATCGAGCAGCGCCACTTTGATCGCCCGCTTGCTGCTCTCCATCCGCTGCTGCATCTGGGCGACTGTGATGTCGAGCGCATCAGGGCCAACTTTCCCATCCTGAAATTGCTCTTGAAACTGCCTGGCCGAAAGCAGTCGCACGCTTCCCAGTCCGCGGCGGTCCCAGTACCAAATCGACTTCAGCGGCCCCCCCTTCAAATCCAATCGAAACCGCAGATGCTCCATCGTCGGCGGATCCGCCACCAGCACCAACCCCGTCATCCGCGGCTCAAAGACGAG
The DNA here is from genome assembly GCA_046153945.1 of Pirellulaceae bacterium. Lineage (GTDB taxonomy): Bacteria > Planctomycetota > Planctomycetia > Pirellulales > Pirellulaceae > SXOA01. The sequence continues at coordinate 681 of JBJXFF010000044.1, read as the reverse complement.
CGAGTCACCCTCTTCCAAATGGATCACGACCCGCTTCCCCACCCGACCAATGCCTTGAATGGTCTGCCCCACCACCTTCTTGCTCAGCGCCGCCGGCCCCGGCTGCACCAGGATCGGCTGCTTCTTACACGGGACCCGCCCCGCAGCCGCAATCCGGCTCCCCACCGCTTTCAGAATTCCGCGGCGCATCGTTTCGACTTCAGGTAATTCAGGCATGGGACGCAGGTTGTAAAAATGGTGATCGGAGGTCCGCCAGGCAATGTATTGTAGTGCTCCTAGCGGCGGGGCCAGCCGTAGTCCGCCGTGCTGGGGCCGCGGTGGGAGATGGAGCAAGGAAGCGTGATGACCGGCCGGGTGTCGAGCGGGTTGGTGCGGTCGCAGAGGATGGAGCGGTCAATGTGGATCATGTAGGGATAACCTCTTTCGATCCACAGCCGCGGCGAGAATTTTTTCGGATCAGGAATTCCCGTCGCCTGCTCCAAACTCGCCGGCGGGAGGCCGTGGATGAGGCAATGGTAGTCGAGAGCTTCCTGACGATATTTGTCCTCCCACCATGGCTGCGGATCCGCTTCGGGTTCTTTCACGACGGGCAACATTCCGTCCGGTGTCTGGACGATTTCAGGTCGTTGTTCGGCGCGGGTCTCCGACCCCGCCGAAACGGCTGACCGCAGGTCTCCCGCG
>JBJXFF010000043.1:0-61906 GCA_046153945.1 Pirellulaceae bacterium | reverse complement strand
GGCACCAGAACGATCGAAGAATTGCGGACGGAAACGCGATTTATCCAAGTCTCCGCGGCTAGTGTGAGGGAAAGTCATCCCCATGACATCGCAATTACGCAGGAAGCACCGAATTACAGCCCCGAATTCCCGGAAGGGAAGGGAGGGGATTAGCTTCTCGTGGGATAAGCCGCTTTGCTTGTCCTTCGTGGGCTCCACGCTTCGCTGGGCAACGCGAGCCCTCGCTGCCGGCGGACTTTCCGCCGCGGTCGCTCTAACCGGCTGGTGCGCCGAACCCGATTACTTTGGCGGAACTGAACCCTCTGCCGCCGCGCCGAGCGAGACTGAAAACTCGGCTCCCACTTCGCAGGCCACGGTTCTCCGCTGGAAGACCAGCCGCATCACGCGCAGTTCCGCCGAAGCAGCGCGGAGCGGCATCACGACCACGGTCATCACCGCCAGTCACGAAGAGACGGCACCGAGCGAGAAGCCCTCTTCGTCTGGCCTTCGTCCCGCCTTCAAAGCTCCGCCCAAGGCGGGGAGTTGGAATAAGTCCAAGGCTGGTTCCCCGTCGAATCTCCTGAGTGAAGACGGAGCGATTCGTCTCGTCGCCCACGATCCCAAGAGCGATCCCTTCGGCGACCGCGTGACGCAGGCCGGCCGCGAACCCGCGCTGGCTCCGCCGGAAGGGACTCGCAAGGCCGTGCTGAACGATCAGCCGGAGGCAGCTCCCCCGCCGGACGCCGCCGAACCGAAGATCAAAGCGCCGGCGAACCTCAAGCCGGCGGAAGATCTCCCCATGCCCATGGAGAATGCGGAGCCGATGGAGAAGTCGGAGCCGAAGGAAGAGAACCTTCGCCCCGTCCCCGAGGCGAAGCCGGCGGTGGACACTTATAACTTTCGCGATTGCTCCAAGGCGGAAGAAGGTTGCAAGATGTTCGCCGACTCGATTCGGGGCGTCCCCCTGTCGCAGATTTCGCTCAACATCATGCCCCACTACAAGCCGGAGGCCAAGACTGCCGAGGAAGACGATGCGGAACGCAAGAAACAATTAGAGTCGTCCACTTCGCGGGAATGGCGCGACCGGGCCGGCAAAGTTTTGGCGACTGGTCGGCTGATCGACTTGCGAAACAGCAAGGTCATCGTGGGAGACGAAACGGGCGCGGAAGTCGCCGCGCTGAACGTCTACGACCTCAGCGACAACGACATGTGTTTTCTCACCGCCTGGTGGCGTCTGCCGGGAGAATGTCAGTCGCAGAATGCGGACTATCTACCGCATTCGAGAGATTGGATGCCCTCCACGTTCCATTGGACCGCGTCGGCTCTCTGCCACAAGCCGCTTTACTTTGAAGAAGTGCAGCTGGAGCGGTATGGCCATACGGCCGGCCCCATCAAGCAGCCGTTCATCTCGGGTGCCCACTTCTTCTTCAACATTGCGGTTCTGCCGTACAAGATGGCGATCAATCCGCCGCGGGAATGTCAGTATCCGCTGGGCTACTATCGCCCTGGCGACTGTGCCCCCTGGCAGATTCCCCCCGTTCCCCTCTCGCTGCGGGGTGCCGCCGCGGAAGCCGGTGCCTGGGTCGGCGGCATCTTTATCATTCCGTAAGTGGGGTAGGCTTCCAGCCTGCCCAGGGACCTTCAAGCTAAAGAATCACCTCAGTTTTGCTTCGGGAGCGATTGGCAGAGCAAACGGCAGGGCCTTCACCGGCTCTGCCGTTTGCGTTTCTTGGCTCACTTCGCCACAGAATGCAATGGTAAGGCGAGATTGCGGACCTTGGAGACATCGCCTTACAGCACGTCCCAAATCACTTTGCCGTCGTTCACGATCTTCACCGGTCGCCCTTCGGGGGTAAGGAATTCTTCCTTAGGATCGATGCCCGTCAGATGGCACATCGTCGCAGCCAGATCCTCTGGACCGTGCGGCTTATCGGCGGGGCGTTCAGCCCGTTCGTCACTCGCGCCGACGACGCGGCCACCTTTCACGCCGCCACCGCCGAGGGCGACCGTAAACGATGGCCCCCAGTGATCACGGCCGGCGTTCTTGTTGATCCGCGGAGTACGGCCAAATTCACCGGTGACGATGACGAGCGTTTTACCAAGCAGGCCGCGGTCGGCCAAATCGCGGAAGAGCGTGGACAGGGCTGGGTCGAGTTGCGGCAAAAGATCGCGGCGGAGGACGGAGAAGTTGTTGTCGTGCGTGTCCCAGTTGCTGTGTTCCACGGTCACGCAGCGGACGCCGGCTTCAATCAGGCGGCGGGACATCAGGCAGGATTGGCCGAGCGTGCCCCGGCCGTACTCATCTCGCAGCTTGTCGGGTTCGGCCTGCAAGTTGAAAGCGGCTTTCGCCTCGGGTGACGTCATCAGTTCAAAAGCTTTCTGGCGGAAGACGTCCACGGTTTTGGCCCGCGTGTTGGCGTCGAGTTCGGCAGCCTTCTGTAATTGGTCAACGTGCCTCAGCAACTCACGGCGATTGTTCAGGCGGCCGGCAGCGAGACTGACCGGTGGAACCATGTCAGGCACGGCGAAATCCGGGGCGGCTGGATCGGCATCAATCGAGAGCGGCGCGCAGGTCGCACCGAGATAGGCCGCTCCGCCACTGTTGGAGAGTTGCGGCAAACAAACATAAGGCGGGATGGAACTCGCCGCTCGCTCTTTGCTCTGCCCGCCAAGTTTCTTGGCAATGATGGAGCCAAACGAAGGCCGCTGGTTATTGGGAGTGAGCGAAGGATTAAAGCCAGCGGTCGGAAAATAACCGGTCAGCATGTAATGGTCCGCCGGACCATGGTCGCTGTTCTTATGCCCAAAGCCGCGGAGCAGGGCGACTTTGTCCATCTGCTTGGAGAGCTTCGGCAAGGTGTCGCCGATTTCGATTCCCGGCACGTTCGTCGCAATCGGTCCGAATTCGCCCCGGAACTCCGCAGGGGCGTTCGGCTTCAGATCGAATGTGTCTATGGTCGAAAGGCCACCTTTGAGGAACAGGTAAATAACCGACACGCCACTGTCCTTCGCCGTCCGCTGCGTCGGACTAGCCGCCGCCCGCATTAGCGACGCCAGCGACAGTGACGACCCAAACATCCCGGCCACGCCGAGCCGGAGAAAGTCGCGGCGAATAAGGCCGTCGCGGAAGGGAGTGGTCATCGGTTGGTTCCTGGAGGGGAAATCCGTCGGGGTTCACTTTCCATTATCGCATAAGCGGAGGTTGATACGCCAGAGCGCTTCCAAGAAAGAGGCAAACTTCTCTGCCAAACCAGTTCCGCTGCCGGCTTCAGCCGGAACCTGTCTGCCACCAGCTTTAGCTGGTGGTTCTAATGAAATAAAATCCCCAGCAGCCGGCTTCAGCCGGACTTACTCTTCCTTCGCCTTCAGGCATTGGCATCAGAAAGGAGCCAACTATGTCGTCCCATGTGTTCCACGAAATCTATCTTCACCTCAACTGGCATGTGAAGTACGATAAGCCGATCTTAATTCCTTCGCTTGAAGTCGATGTTCACGAATATCTTCGCGAACGCTGTCGCAGGACCAACGGCGTCTATTTTCACGCCATCGGCGGCACACCGACCCATGTTCATCTCGCCATCAATATCGAGCCGCATATCACCATCAGCGATCTTGTCGGAGAACTCAAGGGTGGCTGCTCTCACGAAATTAACAAACAGAAAAGAATGAAGCGGCTGGAGTGGCAACGCGGATTTGGAGTGGTCAGCTTTGGGCTGAAGAATTTGCCTTGGGTGAAGAATTACATTGCGGATCAGAAAGAACATCATGCAGCCAAGTCTCTGGAAGAGAGACTGGAGAAAGTTGGCATGGATGACAATGGCCAACCCTTCGATGCCTGAAGGCGAGCGAGAAGACCGGCTGAAGCCGGCTGCGGATTTTCTTGGTTACCTTGGAACCACCAGCTGAAGCTGGTGGCAGAAAAGAACACCGGCTGAAGCCGGCAGAGGACAACATAATCTTGGCAACATTTGCCTCCCCGCAGCTTTTCCTACTTCGCCAGCACCGCCTTCACCGGCGCATCTTCCCCCTTCTCGGGCAACTTTTCCAGGATGTCGAGCAAGACGCGATCGGTGTCGAGACCTTCTGCCTGGGCTTCGAAGTTGAGGATGACCCGGTGCCGCATGGCGGGGAGATAGACGCGGCGGACGTCCTCGAAGCTGACGTTATAGCGTCCTTCGAGCAGGGCGCGGACCTTGGCGGCGAGAGCCAGGGTTTGAGCGCCGCGAGGGCTGCTTCCCCAGCGGAGATACTGATTGGTGATGGGGAGGGCGTAGGGTCCGTTGGGATGCGTGGCGAGCGTGAGGCGGACGATGTAGTCCTGCACATGGGTTGCAAGAATCACTTCGCGGATCAGCTTTTGCCATTTGCGGATTTCGCTGCCGTCCATCACCTTCTCGGGCTTCACGACGATTCCCTTGGTCGTCCGGTCCACCACCGTCGCCAGTTCTTCGCGTGAGCTGTAGCCGACGACGAGCTTGAACAGGAAGCGGTCAAGCTGAGCTTCCGGCAGCGCATAGGTTCCTTCCTGCTCGATAGGGTTTTGGGTCGCCATCACAAAGAACGGCTTTTCGAGTTCGTAGCGGACACCGGCGATAGTGACGGTCCCTTCCTGCATCGTTTCGAGCAGGGCGGACTGCGTTTTGGGAGTGGCCCGGTTGATTTCGTCCGCGAGACAAATCTGCGTGAAGATCGGCCCCTTCTGAAATTCGAAAACGCGGCGGCCGGCCTCGTTCTCGTTGATCATGTTCGTCCCCAGGATGTCGCTGGGCATGAGGTCCGGCGTGAACTGCACGCGGTTGAACTTGAGGTCGAGGGCTTCCGCCAGCGTCCGAACGAGCAGCGTCTTGCCGAGCCCGGGCACCCCTTCCAGCAGGCAATGGCCGCCGATGAACATGCTGGTGAGGACGCCGTGGACAATGTCGTCGTGGCCGACAATGACGCGGCCGATTTGCTCTTTGACCGAAGTGTAGCGACTGCGAAATTCCTCCGCCTGCTGCTGCATCGACTCGCCGATACTCATGGGGGTCTCTCTGAATGACGAAGCTCGAATGATGAATGACGAAGGGAATATCTTACACTGGCGCGAGGCGTGTCGGCATACGCCATACGCATCTGGCGGTTCGCGCAGGGTTGCCTAGTAAACAGTCGCCGGCGAGTTGGACATTTTCCAGCAGACACGGCTCGATTTGCCGCCAAAATACGGTTGTGGCCGACGGCAAAAACAGGGAAAATGAAACTTCCGAGAAATCCTATGCTCTCCCGCGGCAAACTCGTGCAGGATTGGCGTCGCCGCTTGGCAGCCGCCGAAGCCGACGGCGCGGAGGGAGAGCGTAGGACGTGGCTGGCCCAGATGCGGCTGCGGCTCTATCGGTTTTTGCTCTCCTGTTACCAAGACGCGGACTGGCGAGCGGATGAGCCTTCGATGAGTACCGGCGAAACACTGGCCGATGTTGCTCGCGGCGATACCACGACGCTGCTCGACGTTCGTCTGGAAGGCAAACCGGCCAAGACAACCGGCAAGATGCAAGCCGTCTTGAAGTCGGTCAGTGCGGCGCAGGATCATCCCGCCGAAGCCGGGCCGCTCCTTGGCGGCATTGGAGTAGAAGAATCCGTTGCTGTTGTTGAAGCCCATGAAGAGCTGGACAAGGCCGCGTGCCAGGAACTGTTGCGTCAATTTGGAATCGCTTCCACATGGACCACCGCTGGGGAAATCAAGGTTCGGCTGTTTGACCAGGTGCGAGCCCTTCAACTCATCCGCAGCCACCGAGAATCCTTGATCAACATACCGCCGCCGCCGATTTTTCGGCCCAAGCCGCCGGCAGCGCACATCTCCCCCGGGCCTGTTTACTTCGCGGCGCTTGTCGTAGCGCCGATTGGTGCTGTCGTTGGGGTATTGATGATTGAGTGCGCGTTGGCTGAAGCCAGAATGTCCCTATTGACGGGGAATGAAGTTGCATCGCTATTGGCAATTGGGTATTTCGTAAGCCTCCAATTCAGTATCTTGTGGATATTTTCTCGAGACGTCCGACGGCGGATTGAGAAGCGGCGCGCGGCGGAGCAGTTAGGGCGTGACAAAGCGAAAGAAACGCCAACCTAAGCCGTTTACTCGGTACTTAGTACTTAGAGATGAGTGGTGGGTGAGGGTTTCGCGCTCGATTGTGGTGCTCGTCGCCCCTTCCGACCGTCTGACCTAACGACCGGCAATGCCCGCTTGTGCAAGCAGAAAGCGGGAGTATGTCGGCGTACGGACTGCCTGCATGCTTTGTTCCATCTAGCAGGCGTGTGCCACACTCGTAAGCTGCGTCGAGAATTTGCCATTCGTGTTCCACGATCTCTCTTGTCGGCTGCGGCAAGTCGCGGAGTTCGATTACCTGTCGTTGGTTCTTTCTTTTGGATGCGCCGACGAATGCCATGTGGCTTTTCGTCCTGGAGGCTTGCCTACCAGCCGAAGCTGTTTTGTGCAGAGTTGATTCAAGAGGTGGTTTCTTTCTTGATGCACGAGGCAGCCCCGCTCACAATCGTTAGATCAGCGAGTTGCCTGACCGTCTGCGCGACGCGCTCCACGGCGCGGTGCCCCTCTTCGATCGCTTCCTTGGCCCGATGAAAGTCGAGCAGGCGGACATGCGCCAGACGCGGCGCAACGATTAGGTCCGGCGGGTCACCAGCCAGGCGGCTCCTGGCAATCCTCACCTGCATAATGTTCAGACTGAAGGCCAGTACTTCGGCGATGGACGGCATTGCCGGCTCTTCCACTGCATTCAACGGAGTTTCGATGCCCAGTTTCTCTTGCACCTTGCGTCGCACCACGCCGAGGACGCCTGGCGGCCCGACACCGGCAGGATCGACAGGCAGATGACGGCCGAGAATATCCGAGGCAAGGTCTACTGCGACTACGATGTCGGCTCCCATCGCGCGAGCGAGCGACACAGGGACAGGATTGACGAGGCCGCCGTCCACTAGCACCGCTCCGTCGCACAGCACCGGCACGAATAGCCCAGGCATGGCAAAAGACGCGCGCACAGCATTTAATGTCGAGCCGGATCGCAGCCAAACCTCTGCTCCGTTGTGAAGCGCCGTCGCAACAGCCCCGAACGATAGGGGCAAATCTTCGATCGGGCGGTCCACGAAGCGATGCCGGAAGAAATCCATCAGGCGTTCGCCTTTGAAAAGCCCCCCGCTCAAGCTCACATCCATAAAGCCGAGAACATCGGAGACCTCTAATTGCAGCGCCCACTGCTCAAAGTGGTCCAATTCGCCCGCAGCGTACGCGGCACCAACCAGGGCCCCGATGGACGTCCCGGCTATGATATCGGGGCGAACGCCAGCCTCTTCCAGTGCGTGGATCACGCCGATGTGTGCCCAGCCACGTGCCGAGCCGCCGCCGAGTGCCAGTCCGATGCGTGGTCTTTGCGAACTGTTCACGGGCTCACTCCTGGCGCCCGACCACCCACGTCGGGCTTGACAGCCGCTGAGACATCGTTAACCGTCGTCGTGTTCACCGCACTTCCTCCTTTGATGCAACGGTCTCGGATTGGGGCTCCGGCAGTTTTACCTGCAAGTTCGCAGGCCATTCCGCCTGGGGATCGAGTTGCACGTAGGCCATTCCTGGCAGCCCGGGCTTTACATCGCGGGAGTACTTCTTGAGCAGCTCAGGATCAATATGGGCCTTGATCCGGAACGTCAGCTTTTGTCGTTCTTCCGCCGTTTCCACCGTCTTCGGAGTGAACTGGGCCATGTCGGCGACAAAGGTCACCTTCGCGGGAATGACGAACTGGGGTGCCGCATCGAGTATCAGCCGTGCTTCCGCGCCCTGCTTGACTCGACCGGCCCACTCGGTGGGCAAGAAGAAGGTCATGTACACGTCGGCCAAGTCAATCATGTTCAGAACCTTGCCACCTGAATTCAGCACTTCGCCAGGCTGCGCGATGCGGTACTGCACACGGCCGCTCCGTGGCGCCTTGAGCGTGCTATCGTCGATGTCCGATTGGATCCGTTCAATCGTCGCCTGCGTCGAGGCGACGTTCGCTTCAGCGGAGATGATCTGCGACTTGGCGGTCGAAATGGCCGCCGCCGCTGAGGCCACATTCGCCTTGGCGGTGCTGACTGCCGCCTTGGCGCTATGAAGCTGGGCGCGCCTTGTGTCGAACTCCTCCTTCGACATACCGCCACTCGTTACCAATTCCTCGGCACGGGCGAGGTTCTTGGCCGCGAGATCCGATTCTGTCTCGCGCTGCACGACTACGGACTGCGACGCCTCCTTCTCGCTCTCGCGCTGGGCCAACGTGCTGTGCGCTGTTTCCACCGCGCTCTTCGCCATGCCCAGCTTGGCCACGGCTTCCCGTCGCTGTGCTTCGAGCGACTCAACGTCCATACGTGCGAGAACCTGGCCCGAACTGACGAACGCTCCTTCGCTTACGAGCTCGTCGGAGATTCGCCCCGCCAGCTTCGTCGCAATATCGACCTCGGTTGCTTCGATACGCCCGTTGCTGCGGGCGAAGCCCAGGGGGACTTTCTGGGCCTCCAAAGACTGCCAGTACATGTAACCGGCGATAGCAGCCACAATTGCAGCTACGACCACCAGCACTGTGACTGTGATCTTCTGATTTGGTTTTGGTTTAGCTTTTCCTGGAGCGCTGGCCACCGGTGCGCGGGCCGTTGTTGGTGACGAATTCCCGGCTGACGTAGTCGGGGGCTGGCTGATGGTTGCGGTCATAACATTCCTTTCCTGGGCGAAGAGCTGGCAACATTCGCAGCCAGACCGTCGCGGTTTTGTGAATTTCTCCAGTGCACTTCTAATGCCTTACGGCAAGATTTCGCTAGTTCTTCTCTCGCTACCTATATGTCCCTATCCCGCGACGCGTAATCCCGGATTGCCAAGCTGTATTGATCGCGCGCGCGAGCGTGCAAGAATGCGCAGCTATACTGAGCGTTCTTGACACGCATTGCGATGTCGGTCTTCAGACACCAATCGTTCGAGTAAGTGCCCATGAATTCAATTTCAGCGGCGCGGCCACGGACATGAGGTCCGGCGCCATTTTCTGAAGCTCAACCCGACAAGCCGAGCTGAAGTTCATTACGGGGTCGAATCGGTGCGCTTTTAGTGCATCGCGAATCTGCTCCGGAGTAAGATTCGGCTGCGCATACAGATCGACAATGTGCCTTACACACTGCTCGGCTTCCTGCAGCACCTCGTCCCCCGAGATCAATCGAATGCGACCCAGCACTCCATACAATGCCACAAATTTCTCAGGATCGTCCAGAGAGTGGCGCAAGGAATCCACAGCAAGGCGTGACGCCTCCTTGATGAACTCCCCGTAGAGTCCTTCCCGTTCGCGAAGGTTCCATTCGACATGTCCGCGAATTACTTGATTGCGCTGCGTAATCCAGGTAGTGGCGATCGTGGCTGCGGCCCCAACCAGCGAGCCAAACGCCGCCGCGCTTGCAGTAAGTAAAGCCGAGTCAAGCGTCATCGGTTTAGCCCCTCGCTTCCGCTGCATTGGCCGCCATCAGGACGAGCGAGGTCGAGCACGCAGCTAACTTCATCGAGCATCGTCAAATGCTCTTGCGTTGCGATGATTAGGATTCGTCCTCGTGATTCGGCGCAACTCACATCGACATCCGGGCGGCAATTTGCATTTTTGCGGGAGTCAAGACGCAGCCCCAGGCAATCGAGTCCCTGGCAAATGGCTTGGCGAACTTGCCAGGCATGCTCACCGACGCCAGCTGTAAACACGACCGCATCGACGCCGCCCATGGTCACCGCCAGCGCTCCGATTGCTTGCCGAACTCGGCGGGCATAAATAGCCACCGCCAGTGTCGCCTGGGCGTTGCCAGATTGAGATGCTTTGAGCACTTCTCGCATATCGGACGAGATCCCAGTCACCCCCAGCAAACCCGAATCATGATTAAGCGCGCGGTCCACCTGCGCCGCATCAAGGCCGCGATGCTGCTGAACGTGCAGCAAGGCCCCCGGATCAATTGACCCGCTGCGCGTTCCCATCATCAATCCATCCAGGGGAGTAAAGCCCATCGTCGTATCCACAGACCGTCCATTCTCGACCGCGGTTGCCGAGCAACCGTGGCCCAAGTGGCAAATGATCAACCGCAATTTGTCCGGGGGCTGCTCGAGCATCGCCGCCGCTCGGCGACTGCAGTAAGCGTGGCTGAGGCCATGAAACCCGTACCGGCGGATGCCCCACTCGCGTGTCCACTTATTTGGCACGGGGTAATTCCAGGCCTCTTGGGGCAATGTGGCATGAAACGCCGTGTCGAACACCGCGACATGCGGCACGCCGGGCAATTCAATTTGCGCGGCCTGAATAGTTTCCAGGCTCGGCGGGTTGTGTAGCGGTGCCAGGTCGGCCAGTCCGCGAAGCCGCTCTTAAACTTCCGGTGAGACAAGCACCGATGTCGTAAAGGGTCCTCCATGAACAATGCGGTGACCGACAGCTGCGATGTTGCGTTTGTCGCACTCGGTTAAGTCGCTGAGAAATCGCTCTACCGCCTCGGCGTAACCTCGCCAGGCGACTCTCTCGGTGAGACTTTCCCGATTCGGTCCGGTGTATCGGTACGTCGCCATTTCTCCCGCCCAATCGGCTGTGCCCTGGGCAATGACATCCCGATTCGCTGCGCGCATCAGCGTGCATTTCAGGCTGCTAGAACCGGCGTTTAAGAGGAGAATGTTCATGAATAACTCAATGCTGGGGTCATTCCCCAGGATCGCTGACACAGTTCCATAGTTGAACAACCGGTTCATCCCAACTCTCGTGCTCAAAGCCGAGGATCCCCAAGCTGGCTGGACGGCAAAAGAAAATCCTGCCTTCTGCCGGCGGCAGACGGTTCCACCGCGCAGCAATCATGCGAATCATGTGACCATGCGAAAAAGCCAGGACATTGCCCTGGCACTGGTGCACGCGTGCGATAAAGGCGTCAGCGCGGCCCGCTACATCGCCCGGAGATTCGCCGCCAGAACAACCGTCACGAAAAATCTCCCATCCGGGCGAATCCTGAGTTATGTCAATGGTGTGCTTACCTTCGTATCGCCCGTAATCCCATTCCATCAATGCGGGGTCGACCACAGCAGTCGCCCCGAAACCGGCCAGCGCGCACGTCTGCGACGCGCGGATCAGGGGACTTGTCAACACGCGGACAAATGAAAATCGCCGCAGACGTTGACCCATTTCGCGAGCATGTTCTTGGCCCTCTTGGTTCAGCGGGACATCCGTGCGACCAGTGTGGCGACGCGCGTCGGTCCACTCGGTATCACCGTGCCGGGCGAGGAACAACTTGGGAAGTATTTTCGCTGACATTTAGGAGATCCTCATTGCTTCGACGGCGAGGTTGCTTTGGCGAGCCATGGCGTCACACGTTGTCCCCTTCCGTTGATGTGCCGGATTTAGCGGCCAATCCTTGGTCCCAGCACCAGCCGGCGATTTCGGGCATGTCGTCGCCGTGTTTGCGGATGTACTGATTGTGCTCGATCAGCTTGTCCTGGATGGCTTGCTTGAAATAGGCGGCGCGGGCGCCGAGTTGGGGCAAGCGGTCGATCACGTCCTCACACAGGTGGAAACGGTCCATTTCGTTGAGTACCACCATGTCAAAGGGTGTCGTGGTCGTCCCTTCTTCCTTGTAACCGCGGACGTGCAGGTTTTTGTGGTTTGTCCGTCGGTAGGTCAACCGATGGATTAGCCACGGGTAGCCGTGGAAAGCGAAGACGATCGGCTTGTCCTTCGTGAACAGGGCGTCGAAGTCGCGATCCGCGAGACCATGCGGGTGCTCGCTCTCCGGCTGGAGCTTCATGAGGTTCACGACATTGATGACCCGGATCTTCAATTCCGGCAGGTGCTTGCGCAGCAATTCGACGGCGGCCAGCGTCTCCAGGGTCGGCACATCGCCGCAGCAGGCCATTACAACGTCCGGCTCGCCACCCTTGTCGTTGCTGGCCCATTCCCAGATGCCTAGGCCGGCGGTGCAGTGTTTGACTGCCTGGTCCATGGTCAACCACTGGGGCTCAGGCTGCTTGCCAGCGACAACCACGTTAATTTGGTTTCGACTCCGCAGGCAGTGGTCAGTGACGGACAGGAGGCAGTTTCCGTCCGGCGGCAAATAAACGCGGATGACCTCGGCCTTCTTATTCACGACGTGATCGATGAAACCGGGATCCTGATGGCTTAAGCCGTTGTGGTCCTGCCGCCAGACATGCGAGCTGAGGAAATAATTGAACGACGCGACTGGTCGCCGCCAGGGAATGTGATTGCAGACCTTCAGCCACTTGGCATGCTGGTTAAACATCGAATCAATGATGTGAATGAACGCCTCGTAGCAGGAGAAGAACCCGTGCCGGCCTGTCAGCAGGTAGCCCTCCAGCCAGCCCTGGCACTGGTGCTCGCTGAGCACCTCCATGATGCGGCCATCCGGCGAGAGGTGATCGTCCTCCGGATAGATTTCGGCCATATAGCAGCGATCGGTGACCTCTAGCACGTCCTGCCAGCGATTCGAGTTGTTCTCGTCGGGGCTGAACAGCCGGAAGTTCTCGCTCTCGAGGTTCAGCTTCATCACGTCGCGCAGGAACTTGCCCATCATCCGAGCCGATTCCGCGGTCGTTGCGCCAGGACTGGGCACGTCGATGGCGTAATCTCGGAAGTCCGGCAGAATCAGATCGCGGAGCAGCAGGCCGCCGTTGGCGTGCGGATTGTTGCTCATCCGGCGGTGACCGCTGGGAGCCAGTTCGGCAAGCTCAGGCAGGAGCCGCCCTTGGTCATCGAACAGCTCCTTCGGGCGGTAGCTCTTCATCCACTGCTCGAGAATGCAAATATGTTCCGGCTTGTCCATTTCGCCCATCGGCACCTGGTGGCTCCGCCAGTAGCCTTCGCATTTCTTGCCGTCGATCTCCGGCGGGCAGGTCCAGCCCTTGGGCGTACGGAAAATGATCATCGGCCACGCCGGCCGCTCGACGATGCCCCTTTCGCGCGCATCCGACCAGATCCGTTTGATTTTCCCGAGCGCCGCGTCGAGCGTGCGGGCAAGTTGCTGCTGAACGTCCGCGGGCTCGCTTCCTTCGACAAAATAGGGCTCGTATCCCATCCCTTCGAAGAACTTAAGCAACTCGCCCTCGGGAATCCGAGCGAGAAAGCACGGATTGGCGATCTTGTAGCCGTTCAAGTGCAGGATCGGCAGCACGCAACCATCCCGCGCGGGATTGATGAACTTGTTGCCGTGCCACCCGGTGGCGAGCGGACCAGTTTCCGCTTCGCCGTCCCCGACGATGCAGGCAACAATCAGGTCCGGGTTGTCGAAGGCGGCTCCATAGGCGTGGCTCAGGGCATACCCAAGCTCCCCGCCCTCGTGAATGCTGCCTGGGGTCTCCGGCGCAACGTGGCTCGGGATGCCACCCGGGAAGCTGAACTGCTTGAACAGCCGCTGCATCCCTCCCGCATCCTGGCTGATGTTCGGATACACTTCGCTGTAAGTGCCCTCCAGGTAGGCGTGTGCGACCAGCGAAGGTCCACCGTGCCCCGGGCCGATGATGTAGATCATGTTCAAATCATCGCGTTTGATCACCCGGTTCAGATGCGTGTACAGCATGTTGAGCCCCGGCGATGTCCCCCAGTGGCCCAGCAGGCGCGGCTTGATGTGCTCGCGCTTCAGCGGTTCTTGGAGGAGCGGGTTGTCGAGCAGATAGATTTGTCCGACCGACAGATAGTTGGAGGCCCGCCAATAGGCGTCCATCTTGCGAAGCTCGTCGGCGGAGAGGGGGCCTTGCGGTGACGCGATTGCTTCCGTCATGTGTCGCTTCAGAGGGGCGGTGGCCGTTGACATGGGAAATTCCTTTTACGGGTAGGGGATTATGGTCTGGGTATTGACTATCGGGATGATCCAACTTGAGCCAGGCTATCGTGAGTGGTAGCGTACTTCGAATGAATTGAATCCGCCTGCCGGTGAACTGCATCACACACGCCTCGCGAGCATTCAACAGGGACTGGCTCGCGGCGTTTTTCGGCAATCAATTCAAAATCGTTGCGGTTGCCGACGAGCACGATGTCGGCCATTTTCAAGAACAAGCCGGTATCCACGACGCCCGGAATTCCGCGAAGTTGAGCCTGCAGGCCGGCGGGATCGGCAATTGGCTCAATTTTGCAATCGAGGATGTAGTTTCCATTGTCGGTGACAAATGGCTCTCCGTTTCGACGATAGAGCGTCGGCTCGCAGCCCAATTCGCGGAGGCGCATTTCACAAAGCGGAAGGGCGAACGGGACTACTTCTACCGGGAGCTTGCCGCGCGAACCGAGGTGCGGCACAAGCTTTTCCTCTCCGACCAGGATAATGAGTTGTCGCGATGCCGCCGCGACGACTTTCTCGCGAACGAGTGCCCGCCCATAGCCTTTGATCAGATTCAAGTCTGGATCAACTTCGTCGGCTCCGTCCACAGTCACGTCCAGGACGCCGGCTTGTTCCAGCGTTAAAAGCGGAATGTCCTGTTGCATTGCGTAATGCTCCGTCTCAACAGACGTACCTACGCCATAAACGTGCAACCGACCGCTCCGCACGCGCTCGGCAAGTCCCTGCATAAAAGCTTGGGCAGCACGACCGGATCCCAGTCCGATTCGACTATGATTCGGAATTAGGTCTAGCGCCCGCGAGATAGTGGTTAGCATTGCTTTATCCTGCCAATCTGGGTCCAAACGGTTGCGGCGCGACCTCCCGTCAAGCCTGTGAGGCCGTAGGCAAGGGTGAAGCATCGGCCCGCCCATAGGACCGTGTTGCTCCTGTTGTCCAGAGGTCGCCAATGACCTTCCCAAGGGAGCGGACGACAGTTTGCCGATACGGCGAGTCGAGCGGCAGCTCGTCCATTAGCCGCTTATGGGCGGTGCGCATGTTGTGATAGGGCATCGACGGGAAGAGGTGATGCGTTGCATGAAAGCGAAGGCCCACCGGATTGATCAGCACCGCGAACAACGAGTTGTTGTCCAGCGTGACGGAGTCGAGCATCTGCTCAACAAACGTGCTCTGCCTGCCTTCGCTTGTCCACCGATGACTGGCTAAAGTTCGCAGACAGTTCATAAAGACGAGCACAACGCCCGTGGCATAGCCTTGCACCAGCAGCGGATAGGGCCAGCGATGATGAACAACTCTCGCTATGGCTACGCAGGCACACAGGAAGAGGAAGCAACCGCACTCCTGCAGCCGCATGAACCGCAGTTCGCGCGCCGAAGGTGAGGGGCGGATGTACGCGGGATTGGCAACCAGCGAGGACGCGTGCTCGTAAATGAATCGCCGCAACGGAGGACAGATCCACATCAGGGGCGTCACGATTCCGAAGCGAATCACGGCCAACGGTGGTGCCCACAGGCACTGCGACAAATACACGAGAATCCACCAGGGGGACATGCTGGCCAGCGGCAAATACTCACCGTCCCCCTGGGTGCCAAAAGTTTCCCGCCGATGATGGTCGAGGTGCGCGTAATAGGTAAAGGACGGAACCAAAAACGGAATTCCACAGAGCAGGTTCCAAACCACGCGGAAGGCCACGAAACGACTAGATGGCAAATGCACGATCTCATGAACGAACATCACGGCGCGGTAGAAGCAAGCGCACTGGATTAAGAACGCGAGCAGCACGATGGTTAGCCGCACGAGGTGTGGCTCCCAAGTGGCTTCGAACCAGTGTCGCGTCAGCCCGAAGCATAAGTACCCCACAGCGATGGTGCCCAGAAAGTCGCACCAATAAATCCATTCTTTGTGGACAAACAAATCGCGAACTATTGCCCGCGACTGACGGAGCGAAAAATGGGATTTAGTAGTAGTCATGATTGAGAGACATAACGTTCGAAGCGCGGTTCCCATCCATCGCCGCATCTTCATTGGATTTTGTTCGGTCCTTCACAGCGAGTTCACTCATTCAAGGTGACCCTCGGCTGGCCAACTCCAAGCTGGCGAAGGATTCGATTGCCGTTGCTCGTCCAGCCGTGTTTTGCACATAGCGTGCCGCAACTTGGACTCACGAAAAAATCTGCAATTGCAGCGGCAAAACGGGACCGCCAGGGCCTCTCTGCGATTCGACCATTTCAGCGACAGTCTCCTCTTGCCCGCCGAGGGGCGGGTGTGCCCGCCGGTTGGCACTGTGCGACCGCGAGGCCGCTCACCGCGCGCTCGCCGCGCGCCGAGTGAATCTGATCTCGACGCTTGAACTAGCGATTCCTTTGTTGTGGCGGCAAAGGATTTATGCGGGCGGCTGCCACCATTTTTCAAACTCGATCGCGCGCGGCATCACAGTTGCTTAGGGACTCTGCCAATTCGAACCACTCGTTCCAACGAAGAGGTTTCGATAGATGAACATGAAAATGACATCGACCGCACTTATGGCGGTTCTCGCGTCCCTTGGGGTCGCCGCCTCGCAAAATCGTGCGGCCCAAACGGAGGATGCCGGGAAGACGCGTAACGTTTAGAGAATTGTGATTCGCCAACCTACTTAAGGAGACCAGTTATGAGCACCAGAGTGGACCAATTCTGTGACAAGCTGAAGGATCGCCTCAGTGCCCTGGAAGTTCAGGTATTAGCGCTCAGGACCAACATCCAAAAGCTGCCGCAGCAAGGTGAGCAGGCCCTGCAGAAGTGCCTTGCCGAGACCCGCAGCAAGATCGAACAGCAAAAGAAAAAGGTGGATGCAGCAAGAACCAGCTTGAAGGCTCGGGCGGAACAGAAGATCGGCCAGGTCAATGAAGCCGTCAACGAGTGGAAGTCTAAGCAAAAGGTGAGCAACTTGAGTGCGCGCGCCGACTTTGCCGAGCAATATGCGGCCGACGCCGTGTTCATCGCCGATGCTGCAGTTGCCGAGGCCGAAGAAGCAATCATCGACGCGTTGCTCGCCCGGATCGACGCTGAGAACGCCAAAGCACCCGCGGTCGCCGCGGTTTAATTGGCCTTAATCCTTTTCAGTGCCTGCGAGAACATCGCAGGCACAACATCACCTTTCGTTCCTTGGAGACCGAAGCATGAGTTCCGCAACCCACAGTCAGACTCAAGCCGCTTTGAACGAGCTTGCGACTAGTATCGGCACCTATTGCGGCTGGTTCCTTGCCTTGGGAGTACTTCAGATCCTTGCGGGAATCGTCGCCATTAGTTTTTCTTTCGCGGCAACGCTTGCCTCCATTGCGTTCTTGGGCTGCATTTTGCTCGTTGCTTCGGGATCGCAGGTCTTCGCGGCGACCATGGCCCGAAGCTGGCGCGGATTTTTTCCGTTCCTGTTAGTCGGAATCCTCTACGGCGTGACGGGCTCATTGACCCTGGCCCACCCAATCGCCGCAGCAGAAGGCCTTACGCTCATGCTTGCGGCTGCCTTCATTGCCGGCGGAGTGTTTCGAATCTCCGTTTCGGTGGTCGAACGATTTCCCTCGTGGGGCTGGGTCCTGGTCAACGGCATCACCAGCATTTTGCTCGGTGTGCTGATTGCCGCCCAGTGGCCGGTTTCCGGGCTATGGGTCATCGGCACATTCGTTGGAGTTGACCTCCTGATGAATGGAGCTAGCTGGATAGCGATGTCGCTTGAAGGTCGGGCAATGTCCGCACCAATCGAAGAATAACCTTATTGACGTCTCCGCCGACGTGAAAGCAAAGCTCCAGCAATGAGTAACGCTAGCGCGACCTCCGAAACCACCCAAATTGATCAAACGTCCGTTGCGCGCTTGGTTCAGGTCGGTCTGACCTACGGCAAGACGAAGGCGCTCGACGGGGTCACGCTCGACCTGCCAGCGGGCTGCATGATCGGGCTGATAGGGCCGGACGGCGTGGGCAAGTCCAGCCTGATGGCGCTCGTTGCCGGCGCCCGCAAGATCCAGGAGGGTCGAGTCGAAGTGCTTGGCGGCGATATGGCGGACGCTAGCTTCCGCCAAGAGGCCTGCCCGCGCGTCGCGTACATGCCGCAGGGCCTGGGTAAGAATCTCTACCCGACCCTGTCGGTCTTCGAGAACGCCGACTTTTTCGCCCGCTTGTTTGGCCTGAATCGTTCCGAGGCCAAGCGACGCATCAGCAAACTGCTCGACAGTATCGGGCTTGGACGCTTCCACGACCGGCCGGCTGGCAAGCTGTCGGGCGGCATGAAGCAGAAACTCTGCCTGGTTTGCGCCCTGATCCACGACCCGGATCTGCTCATCCTCGACGAGCCGACCACGGGCGTCGATCCGTTGTCGCGCCGCCAATTTTGGGAGCTCGTCGATCAAATTCGAGCCGAACGACCGGGCATGAGTGTCCTGGTTTCGACCGCCTACATGGAGGAGGCGGCTCGATTTGACTACCTTGTAGCGATGTTCGCCGGCAAGGTCGTTGGCACGGGCTCGCCGACTGAGCTCCAAGCGCGAACTGGCACCCAGTCCTTGGAGCAGGCCTTCGTCCAACTCCTGCCGGAGGAAATGCGGTCGGGACACAAAGCGCTGGTGGTCCCGCCGCGCCCCTGGAACGACAAAGAAGTGATCATCGAGGCCCACGGACTGACCCAACAGTTCGGCGACTTCGTCGCGGTCGATCACGTCAGCATGCAAATTGAACGCGGGGAGATATTTGGCTTCCTCGGTGCCAACGGCTGCGGCAAATCGACCACGATGAAGATGTTGTGCGGACTGCTGCCGGCCACTTCGGGCGAGGCATCGCTGTTCGGCCAGTCAATCGATGCTAACGATCTCAACGTCCGCCGCAAGATCGGCTATATGTCGCAGGCGTTCTCGCTCTACTTGGAGTTGTCAGTGCGGCAGAACCTGGTGCTGCATGCCCAGCTCTTTGACGTGCCCAAGGACGAGATTGCACAGCGTGCGGAAGAAACAGCTGCGCGGTTCGGCCTGAGTGAGATCATGAACTCGCTGCCCGACTCGCTCCCACTCGGGCAGCGCCAGCGGCTGCAGCTTGCCGTGGCACTAATCCACAAACCCGATCTACTGATTTTGGACGAGCCCACGTCGGGTGTCGATCCGGTAGCCCGCGATAGCTTTTGGGAGCACCTCATCGAGTTGTCCCGGCGCGACAAAGTCACGATCTTTATTACCACGCACTTCATCAACGAGGCCCAGCGGTGCGACCGCATCTCGCTGATGAGCGCCGGAAAGGTGCTGGTCGTGGATACGCCCGACGGAGTGGTTAAGAGCCGGAATGCCAAGACGCTGGAAGAGGCGTTCATCGGCTACCTGGAAGACGCAGAGGCGGCCAAGAAGGCAGAGCTCGCAGCTCAAGCGCCGGAAGTCACCACAGCAGAGTCAGGTGCGAGGAGTCAGGAATCATCGCCACTCACCACCTTCCAGCCCCCTGCCACTTCCTGGTTCAGCTTCCAGCGAATGCTCGCTTGCACCCACCGCGAAGCGAAGGAACTGAGCCGCGACCCGATCCGCTTGACACTCGCGGGCCTCGGCAGCGTGATCCTGATGATCATCATGGGATACGGCATCACGCTGGACGTGGAGCACTTGAAATATGCCGTGCTAGACCGCGATCAGTCGGCAATGAGCCGAGATTACCTGATCAACATTTCGGGTTCCAGCCGGTATTTCAATGAGCAGCCCCCCATCACGGACTATGAGGAGCTGGATCGGCGGATGCGTTCCGGCGAGATCAGCATGGCCATCGAAATTCCGCCAGACTTCGGCCGTGACGTGCAGCGGTGGAATTTGGGCAATAAACCGGTGCCGGTCGGTGTCTGGATCGATGGCGCGATGCCGTAGCGTGCCGAAACGATCCGCGGCTACGTCCAGGGAATGCACCTTTCTTGGCTGCAGAATGTAGCTCGCCAGCGCTTCGGCGTGCGCGGGCAGCTCGGCGTGGGTCAACGCCAACTTGTAGCACCCGCCACGATCGAGCTGCGCTACCGGTACAACCCCGATGTGAAAAGCCTGGTGGCGATGGTGCCCGCGGTTATCCCGCTCCTTTTGCTCTTGATTCCGGCGATGCTATCCACCCTTTCGATAGTACGCGAAAAGGACCTGGGCTCGATCATCAATTTCTATGTCACGCCCACAACGCGCCTCGAATTCCTCCTGGGCAAGCAACTCCTTTATGTGGGCTTGGGGTTCCTCAACTTCCTGCTGCTGGCGTTGCTTGCGGTCACCCTTTTCGGCGTGCCCCTCAAAGGAGACTTTGTCACCGCGGCTGCCGGCGCGCTGCTGTACGTCGGCTGCTCGACCGGCATTGGGCTACTCGTCTCGACCCTGACGCGCACCCAGGTTGCGGCGCTTTTCGCGACGGCGGTGCTCACTCTCGTTCCCGCCGGCAATTTCTGTGGCCTGACCGACCCAGTTTCATCGCTGGAAGGGTTTGGGCGTCTGGTGGGGGACGTATACCCAACGAGCTACTACATCACTATCTCCCGCGGCACATTCTCCAAGGCCCTCGGCTTCGCCGGCCTTTATCAGTCGTTCATCCCGCTGCTGATCACCATTCCGCTGCTGATCGGCGCGAGCGCGGCGCTTCTTAAGAAACAGGAAACATAAGCCATGCACGCCAAAAACATCCTCCATCTGGGAGTGAAGGAATTCTGGAGCCTGGCCCGCGACCCGATGATGCTCATCTTGATCGCTTATGCCTTCACGGCATCGATCTACTCGACCGCCAGCGCCCTGCCCGACTCGCTCCACAACGCGCCTATCGCCATCGTGGACGAGGACCAGTCCGCGCTCTCCCAACGGGTCGTTAACGCTTTCCAGCCCCCGCTGTTCGTGTCACCAAAGTTGGTAACGGCAGGGGAGATGGACGCCCGCATGGACGCCGGACTGGACACTTTTGCCCTGAATATACCCCCCAACTTTCAACAAGATGTGCTGGCGGGGCGCTCACCCCGGGTTCAGCTCAATACCGACGCGACTCGCGTAGGTCAAGCATTTTCCGGCAGCGCTTACGTCCAGACGATCGTGAACGGTGAAGTTCAGACGTTTCTGCAGCGTTACCGGGCCAACACGAAGGCACCGGTGGACGTTGAAGAGCGGCTGCGATTCAACCCCAACCTGATCCGCTCCCGCTTCGGCGCTGTCGTGGCGCTAATCGACATGATCACCATGCTGTCGGTCCTGCTCACTGGGGCAGCCCTGATCCGCGAGCGCGAGCGGGGCACGGTCGAGCACCTGCTCGTCATGCCGGTGACGCCGTTTGAGATCATGACCAGCAAAATCTGGTCGATGGGGCTGGTGGTTCTGATTGCATCCGCGGTCTCCATGGTTTTCGTCGTCGAGGGTCTGCTGAAGGTGCCGATTCAAGGCTCGCGAGCCCTATTTCTCTGCGGCGCGGCGCTGCACATTGTCGCAGCCACTTCGCTGGGAATGTTCCTGGCCACCTTCGCCCGCACCATGCCGCAGTTCGCTTTGCTCATGATCATGGTGCTCCTCCCATTGCAGATGCTCTCCGGCGGCTTGACCCCGCGTGAAAGCATGCCCGAATGGGTCCAGCAGATCATGCTGGGAGCCCCCACCACGCATATTGTCATGCTCTCCCAGGGCATTTTATTCCGCGGTGCAGATATGAGCGCCGTCTGGCCGCAATTCCTCGCCCTCGCGCTCATCGGCTGCGCACTCTTCGCCGTCGCGCTCATCCGCTTTCGCAGGACCATCGGAAGCATGGGGTGATGCTAGAAGTTGTTCGCTGAGCCTACCGCTTGAAAGCGAGGTGACGTTTGTCAACAAGCCGAATGATCCTTCACTCGACCCAGTTTTCTGCCAACTCGCCGTGCGGAGTAGCGAAAATGAAGACAGCTTTCAGAGCCTTATTCAAATCGCAGTTTACTGGCGAGCAACTTGCATACGCTGAGCAGCATCACACTCTAGGAGCCGTGAAATGAACGCCGAGTTAACCACCGAAAATAGAAAGGAATCTGTCGAGCTTTCCATCCCCGAGGCGCATGCGGAGTGCATTTGTGCGATCGTGAACCTCCCCCTTCCACCGCCTATGGAAGAACGAGCCCGGGCGCATCTGACGAGCAACTGTCCTTATGCGTTCTGCTTCAAGGACATCCAGTTCGAGTTTGCTCGCGGCGTACTCACCTTGCGAGGCCGTGTGCCGACGTTTTTCCTCAAGCAAATTCTGCAGACCCGTCTGCGAAATCTCGACGGCGTTAACCAGATCGACAACCAGGTGGATGTCGTCAGCGCCACCGGTCTGAGCAGCAAGCCGAGGCCCGATTCATCCATTTGGCAAGAGGACGATTGACGTTTGGCGGCTTTGGCTGGCGGAGTTCAATCGCCGCAATTCGGGAAGCAGCACTTCTGCCACCAGCGTAATTTCCCGACGCCCGGATTCCAGCCGTTGAAGGGCGTAAATTGACCGAACGAGCAGGGGGGCGCATTGCCGCACGACGGCTCGCCAGCCAACAGGCACAGTCCCGGCATGAAGGCAACCAGCAAGATTCCGGTTTGAATGACACGGTCCAAAAGACATTCCTTGTGACATGCGCTATACGACGCGGGCAGTTGAGTTTCTTGGCCTCGCCGAGAGTTGGCCGTTTGCGGCGGTCTTAGTGCTCAACTTCTCCCACGCAGTCTGACTCCCTGTTCTCAGTCCAGCAGTGCCTTGAGCAAAGCCGTTTGTTTCCAAACGGTATCACTGCCGGAGAGGAACACGATGCGGTCGTCGGCTGTGAGCAGTGGCGTGGTGCTCATAAGCTGCGCGGTATGAGGGGCCAGTTTGAGGGGTTCGCCGAATTTGGGTGTGCCCTCCTTGAGGACGCCGCGGCGGAAGAAGGCGCTTTGGTTGTCGGTGTAGATCAGGGCCAGCTTCTCCCCTTGGAGTACGAGCTGTGGATGGGATGCCCTTTGGTTTGGCCTCACTTTTTCCGAAATCTCGATCGGCTGGCCCCAATGCCCTTCGCTGTCGCGGCGGGCGTAATACATCGCCTGCCCAAAGTGATCCCAGACGAGATGAACGCGGCCCTTATCGTCCAGCGTGGCATGCGGATTGCGCGCGAGGGAGCGTTGGTCAGGTGTCACGGGTATTTCCAGGTCTTTGAGTTCTGAGATACCGGCGGGACTTTCGGCCTCGGCATATTGCGTCCGGTAAAGGAGCCACGTTTTGTGGTCCGGACCGCTGAGCATTTGCATGTTTCCGGGAGGCCAACCGGTAAGGGGCATTTTCAGCGGTCGCGGGGCGGACCACTCGCGCCCGTCTTTCGAACTCCGGAGAAATGCCCGATACCCGCCGGTGTTGAGCTGATCAATGTCGAGCTGGTTGCTGAAATAGGCGACCCAAATCGTTCCCCCCTTATCGACATGAAGCGTCGGCGAAAGGCAGGCGTAGTTTTCGTTGAAGAGCTCGGAATCGCCAGTGGTGGTGGGCTCGGACCAGGTGACCAGATCGTCGCTGGTTGCGAACCGCAAACCGTCTTTGCACCAGGCAACGAGGGAGCGGCCATCCCGCAGTTTGATGATGTTGGTGCAGGGGCCGTAATGCGAAGGGGAGCCCCGCAGGTTGGTCAGTTCCCCCGTGAACGGGCTGTCGAGATTGACGAACACGGAGTAGTTCCTCCCCGGCTGAAAATTGAGGGAGAGTTTACGCGGCTCTTTGAGTTGGGGATGCGCGAATTCCAACAAGGTCTTGCCGGGAACTGCGTTGTGCGTTGTGGACTCGTTTCCATACGGCTGGCCGTTGAGCATGATCGTCCCCCCTTTGGGGAGAAACTCTGTGTGAAATGAATAGCCGGGAAGCGGCCGCGCGGCGACTTCCTTCGGCCGCGGGCGAAATGTGGCTGTCACCTTCACACTGTGGACTTTGAATTTATCCTTCCAGGTGCCCGCACTGAAATGAACAATGCCGGTTCCCGGCTCGATCGCGAATTTTTGCGTCACCTTGTCCCGGCCGATGGGCTTCCCATTGGGCCAACCGATGTAGCCGATTCCCTTGCGCGTGTTCCCTTGCTCTCCCAGCATGGCCCAGCAATCGAACTGTCCGCCATAGCGCAATTCGAGCTGTTCGATATCGCAGGTGAATTCCAGGGACTCGAATTCCTGCCCTTTCATCGCCGAGAGGGCGAATGACGAATTGTTTTGCCGAATGTCATACGCCTTGACGAAGGTCGTCGCGCTCCCTAAATCGAACACGGCAGTCGGATGCTCGGCATCGAGAAACGTGACCGCGGGGAGCGACGCTGCGGACTCCGCGGGAAGCTCCTGAATCAGTCGGTCGACGGCCAAGGCATCGATGCCGGGGGCAAACCCCATATATTGGCAGGTGGTGAGGTGAATCCGCCGCCAGGTTTCCAGGGCCTCCGCATGGTGGCCGTTGATCTGCTGAAGGGCGGCTAATTCTCGCAGCGCCATCATGGGAAAGCGGATGGAAACGGAGAGGCTGACATCACGATCGACAGCCGAGACGTCTTTTCCCGCTTCGAGAGCCGCGGCGATTCGGGTTCGCCATTTCTCAGCCATGACGTCCAGCGGTTCCTGGAAGACCTCGCTGGAGCGATAGACGCGCTGGAGGGTCCTCTCGGCAGCGGCGGTGTCCTTCAAATAGTAGCGCTGGATGCGGCCGGTGAGCAAAATGATTGCGGCTCGCTCTTGGAGGGCATTGTTATTGCCGGTGGGCCAAGTAGTAGAACCGGGGAAATCCTTTTCGGGACCTTTATCGAGGAGCGGGTCCATGCGGTCGATGACGGCGGAATAGGCACCCGCGGCTTCCTTCCACTGGCTGCTCAGTTGATAGGCATGGCCGAGCCAGCGGCCGTCGTCGATAGAAGCGTTTTGGGCCTGAAACAGCCGCCGATAGCTCCGAGACATTTTCTCATAGTCACCGGCGTAAAACGCGGCCTGCCCCTGGGTTCGCAGCTCGGCCTGCTCAGCCGGCGACAGTTCCGTGATCCGTTTGAGGGCTCGCTTGGCCCGGAACACAACTTCGGAATCGTCGCTCTTCGTGGCAGCCCGGAGGGCTTCGATCGCCGGAAAACCTAATTCCACCAGCCGCTCTTCGGCTTCCTCGCGTTTCTTAAACTCGTCACTGCCGAGTTGCTGAATGATCGGGGCAACAGGATCATCCTTGGGGGCGTCCTGGGCAAATGCCGACCCGGAAGCAAAGAGTAGCAGCAGCACAGAACGGAGACATATCCCTGACTTCATCGCTGGGTTCTCTTGGCGGAGCGAACTGGCGGAGACGCGATTTTCGGCGGACGCGGCCTCCTTCCATTGTGGTCCATCACCTTAGACGGGGCCAGACGAGAATCGTTACAGACGCAGCGGTAGTTACAAAGAAGATACGGCTGCCATTTCTCGATTTCGGGAACGGTTTTAACTCGCCGCCTAAATCAGCGCCTCTTTCACGAGCGGAGTTTCTTCGGCAATCAATTTAACGGGCCGGTTGGACGGCGTTTGCATGACGGTGTCGGGGTCGATGCCGAGGAGGTGGTAGAGGGTGCGGCCGAAGCTTTCGACTTTGTAGAAATTGTCAGTCACCTGCTCGCCCAGTTTGTCGGTCGCTCCGACGACACAACCCCGCTTGAAGCCGCCGCCGGCGGCGAGGACGAACTGGGCGTAGTCCCAGTGGTCGCGGCCGGCGTTCTTCTCGGTGCCACACTTGGGCTTGCGTCCCATTTCGCCGAGTGCCAGCACGATGGTGGTATCGAGCAACCCGCGCTCGTCGAGGTCGGTCAACAGTGCCGACAGGGCGTTGTCGAACATCGGGATCTGCTGGCGGCCGGCGATGAAGTTCTCGCCGTGCCAGTCCCAATAACCCAGGCTGAAATGGACGATCGGGGCTCCCGCTTCGATCAAGCGGCGGGCGAGCAGGAAGTGAAGCGGGTCGCCGGACGGATAGCGATATTTTTCCAAGTGATTCGTCTTGTACCGCTTGATGGTGGCTTCACTCTCTTTCGACAAATCCAGGGCCGCCCGCAGCTTGGGGGAGCGGAGCATGTCGAACGCGGTCTGTTGGTATTTATCGAGGCCGGCGATGAGCGGGTCGAGGCCATCCTGGCGACGGAGGCGCTGGTCGAGGGCGGCGAGCAGCTCGGTTTGCTTCGCGAAGGCGGGCAATTCCATCTGCGGGGCGAGCATCTTGGCAATGTCGTCCTTGGAGGCCAACGGGTCGAAGATGAACGGGCTGTAGGCCGGGCCAAGGTAGCTGCCGGCGATCGAGTTGTTGATATGGTGATCAATCTTTCCCAGCACGGTGAATGAGGGAAGCTCCGGCGGCCCCGGGTGGACCTTGGAAATCACGCTTCCGTACATGGGATATTTTTCGGTCCCGCTCGGCAGTCGCGGGTTCCCCGTGAGCCAGTACATGGGAGCTCGGCTGTGGTCGCCGGGCTGGTTCATCGTGGTGATGGAACGGATCACCGTGTACTTGTCGGCAATCTTGGCCAGATTTGGCATCAACTCGCAAACGTCGAACCCCGGCAGGTTCGTCTTGATCGGCTTGAACTCACCCTTGTAGTCCGTCCCCGAGTCCGGCTTCATGTCGAACATGTCGGTGTGCGGCGGCCCGCCTGCCATCCAGCAGACAATCATCTGCTTCGCCTTCGCAGCGGGACCCCCCGCGGCTTGGCTCTGAGCGCGAAGCACGTCCAACATGCCGACGCCGCAGAGGGACGCGCCGCCGATGCGGAGGAAATCGCGACGAGGAATAGTGATCATGGGGGGTTCTCCGAATCCGCTCCCGGGGTGAGCGCCGTGTATCCAAAACGCGGGCCGGCACACGGAGTGTGCTGGCTACTAATGCTGCAATATAAACTCTCGCGTGTTGAGCAGGCTCCAGAGGATGGCCTCCAGCCCCTTTTGGGGTGATTCTGCCGCGCTCACATGCGAGAGGCAAGTCTGTTTTTCGGTTTCATCCGGCAGGCGGCTGAGGGTGGACAGGTACAATTCCTCAATCCGCTGGCCGGGGTCGGTGATTTCTTTCATCAGGCGGGCGATGCGACCGCTGGGATCGGCAATTTTTTGCCGCACGTGTGGGTGGTTGGCCAGGCTGAGAACCTGCAGCATCGAAGGTTCGCTCTGCCGCTGACAGTCGCACTGCACGGCGGAGTTCCGTTCGCTCCGGCCGAACTGCTCCAGCACAAAGGTCACAAACTCATTTCGGGGCATGTAAGGAATTTCGGCCGCCCGCAAGCCGCTGGGCCACTGGTAATAATTCATGTCCATGTCTTCGCGGGTGCCAGTTGACTGATCAAGCCCGTCCAGCAGCACTTCCGCGGGGAGGCGGCGGTAATAGAAGTAGGCAAAGTTCGTCCGGTCCACTTCATTCAGCGGACCGGCCTGGCTGCTTTGCTGGTAGGTACGGCTGGAAAGTATCGTGCGGTGCAGCCACTTCAGATCATAGCCGCGTGCGATGAACCGCCGACAAAGCTCGTCCAGCAGGGCCGGATGCGAAACGGGATTGTGGGGAGAGAGATCATCCGGCGGATCAACCAGCCCGCGGGCCAAATAATGCGCCCAAACGCGGCTGACGATGGCCCGAGCGAAAAACGGATTGTCCGCTTTGCGCATCCAATCGACCACTTTTTGCCGCGGGTCTTCGCCGGCGTCAATCGTGACTGGCTCCGACTGTCCGGGCAGGCGGAACTGCTGGAGCGACTGTGTTCCCAGCGGGCTCGTCACGCTGGCAAAATTTTTGGTCGCCTGCTTATCGGTGCGGATGAATATCTCCGCATGCAAAATTCTTTTGGCGACTTCTTCTCCAAAAATTCGGCCGCGGCGCTCGAGGTCTTGAATTTGCTTTTGCATCGCCTCGTTGTCTGCGACCGCCTTCTCGTGCGGCGCAAGCTCATTCTTCTTAGCCGCGACTGCGTCTCGCAGTTGTTTGGCTTTTTCTTCCAGTAGGGACGCCTCCTTTTGCAGTCTCTCGATTTCTTCTTTTTTATCCGCCCCGAGCGCGGCCGCTTGCTTACGGCGGTCCTGGGCTTGCTGCTCTTGCTGGGTTGCTTGTTGCTCAGCAGACTGGATTTCGTTCTTCAGGCGATTGGCCTGCTGCTGCGATTTTGTGGCGGCTTCGGCTAGCTGCTTGCCCATCCCCTCTTTTAGCTTCTTGGCCTCCTCATTCAGCTTTTTCCCCTCTTCGCTGTATTTCTTGAAGAGCGCGCCCTGCTCCGGGTACTTTTTCTCGTTCTCCCCTTCAAAGCCGACGCGCCGAACCTGCATGAAAAAGTTGGCCAGGCCCAGCAAATCCTCCTGCTGCCAGACGTCGTGCGGGTGGCGGTGGCACTGGGCACATTCCAGCCGCAAGCCGAGAAAGGCATGGGCCACTTGCATCGCCCCCGGCACGCCCGTGGCTTCCTTCCGCTGCCAGTAAATGTCGAGCGTCTTTCGCTGGGCATACAGCGCCAAATCCTGCCGCGGGAGTCGGGCCGCTTCCTGCAGAGCAATCACCTCGCCGGCCCATTCGTCGAGGGAACGACCATCGCGGCTGGTGGCCAGCAGGATGCGAGCGGCGAATTCATCGTAGGGAGTGTTCTCGCGCAGGCGGGCTTTGATCCAGGCTTGAAATCGCGGAGCCTCGTTCTGCTCTCCCAAGTCGTCGGCATAAACGCCGTAGTCATGGGCCTTGAGCAAATCGCAGAATTTGAGCGTCCAAAGATCGGCATAGCCGGTCCCTTGCAGCAATTCGTCGATTTTCAATTCCCGTTTGTCGGCTCGAGTGTCCGCCAGAAATTCACGAACCTCCTCCGGCGTTGGCAACAGACCCGTGACATCGAGCCTCGCCCGGCGAAGGAACGTGGCATCGTCCGCCAGCTCGGCCGCGGGAATCTTAAGGCGGTCTAGTTTGGCGAGAATGTGCTCGTCGATAAAGTTGCCCGGCGAGCGGGGGGCGTCAGTCCCCTGATTCTTCGCAGCTGTATTTTCAGCGACGCCTGGCCGCGCCACCAGCGCCATCACCATCACTGGCTGATCGCGAAAGCGGACCGAGATCGCCACGTCGCCAATTCCGATAGCCTTGACGAAACCTTGCTTATCCACGGCGGCAGTTCGTTCGTCGAGCGACTTATAGCCGCACAGCGCGGTCACATCTTCCTGCGAGCCGTCGGCAAACAGGACTTCCACGTGGAGTTGATAGCCTTCGCCGGGGACCAGAAGTTTTTCTCCCGGCGACACGACCAGCTTCTTGATTCGGGACGCTTCCACATCATCCAAATTCGCACCTGCCGCCAGCCAGCCCCGCAAAACTTCAAAATCGCGACTCCCCGGCGAAATCAGCCGGCCGCCGCCATGAGCAACTTGGCCGCAGGCCTTGGCCAGAAGCAGGCTCTGGTCGGGCACCAGCGAGTTGACCCGCCGCCCCGCCTGGTCTCGGGCAATCTGCTCCCAGTCGAGCTTCCCCTTGGCCCCAAAGAGCGACAGCTTAAATCCATTCTTTCCTTGTACTCCTCCGTGACATGTCCCACTGTTACAACCAACGCGCGAAAATACTGCCTCCACATGACGAATAAAGAGAGGGGGCAAAGAATCCGTTTTGTTGGCTTGCTTTTCTTGCGCGAACACGCCACTCCCGGCCACGAGTGCGGGAAGCAATGCACAAACTATCGCGCGGACCGGGTTCACTTTTCATCCATTCCCTGTTAAGTGCTTCCATCAACATACACTGATGGTTCACTACGGGCAATGAAAACTCTGACTCAACCCGCACGCCCGCGAAATCGCGCGAAAGTAGCAGAAACTACACGAACTCATACTGTCCGATAACTACCGTCACATTATCCCGGCCGCCCCGTTCCAGGGCCAGGGAAACGAGTGCGTCGCAAGTCGCTTGCGGAGCGCGGGCAAGGACAACCAGGGAAAGAATTTCCCGATCCAGGACCAGATCGGACAGACCGTCGGTGCAAAGCAAAATCCAGTCTCCCGATTCAAGCCGGAGAGGACGAAACTCCACCGTCACCGGCTGGCCGTCGCTGGTGAGACAATTCGACAGGACATGATGGAAGCGCCGGACCTGCGCTTCGGTAGCCCCACTGGCCAGCATGTCCTCCGCCACCGTGTGGTCGTTCGTGAGCCGGGAGATTTCGGAGCCGCGTATCAGATAGGCGCGGGAGTCGCCGATATGGGCGACAAAGCCCTGGCTGCCGACCGTGTAGACGACCGTGAGGGTCGTACCCATTCCAGCCGCTTCCGGCTGCTGCTCTGCCCGCTGGCGGAGGGCTTTGTTGAGAAGGCCGCCGAAGACCTGGAGTTGCTCTTCAATGTCCTCCTCAACGGTCTGATCGCTCCCCAAGGGGTTCATGAGCCACCTCGTCTCGCGGCCTCCCAATTCCCAGGCGGTGGTTAGCGCCAGTCGACTCGCCAGTTCGCCGCAGGCTTCGCCTCCCATTCCATCAGCGACGACCAGCGCATAGGCCTCCTCTTGAGTCGGCGGCAATTCGCCCGCGGGGACGTTGGTCAGCAAGACCCTGCGGGAGCGCAGCCGCTGGACGATGCCATAGTGGTCTTCGTTGTTCTTGCGGACCAGGCCGACATCCGATGCGGCTCCAAAGGCGACCTGAACGCTGACCGGCGGCGGGCCATAAAACCTGGCGGCGGAGTCGGCTTCGGGAATGTATTCTTTGGTATCCGTGAGTGCGCTGGAGGGGGAATTCGATGTCATGGGAGAATCGAGACAAGGTTGGCATCCTGGTCAAAACAGGGGTACGGTACGTTGGCGCTATCGGCATTCGGTGGTTTTTAGCGAACAACACAGCGTGCATTATCCCATTTTCTTAGCGGGCCGCGAGAGAGAAAGCTGAATTTCCGGAGGAATGTGACATTTGCTTCCGGATCAGTTGCCGGCAAGTTTGCGCGGACCGCTGTCCTAGTGCGAACTCTGATTCCGCCTCAAGCCAGATCCGACTTTTCCCTAACCACCAGAATTACGGTCGCAACCGTCACCAACCATAGAAATGGCATAGTCCGCCTGATAGCTCATGATGCGAGCAAAGTAATTGAGAATATCGCGCTAATCCACCGGATTATCAATCAACCCATCACGCAATCAAAGCTTACGGACAGTCATATTTATCCGGAGCGTTTTCCAGGCCGCTTTCCGTAGCCTAGATTTCAATGGCACGGGCGGCGAAATCCTCGCGATTTCCCGCGGTAGGTTGCCGCCTTGCGTTTGAAACCCCTTGGCTTGCCGTTGCCAGCATTGGCGAAATCCCCGACTCGAAACCCCGATCACTTAAGCAACCAGACAAATGAGCCTTCCCCTGTCTGATTCAGCAGCCTTGAGCGGTTGGGAGCTGGTATCGCGCGATCATTCCGCGTCTGTGTTTGGCAGCTTTTCCCTGGCCAAGCTACCGAGCTGCATTGGCCGCGGAAATGACGTCGAAGTTCGTTTGCCCAACGCTACCGTTTCCACGCGGCATGCACTTATTCATGTTCGGGAAGGCGGACTGGCACTTGAAGATCTCGACAGCCGCAATGGCACATTTGTCAATGGGCGCAGAGTCTCGGGGAGCGTCTCGATCGTGGCGGGAGACATGTTGCAGTTTGGCACCATGCCACTGGAACTGCAATTTGCCCTCAAGGAGGGGAGAAATGCGACCTGCGACGCTGGGGGAAACGATGATCTGGCGTTGGCTCTGTCCCAGTTCAGCAAACTGTTTCACGGAAACTCGCTGCGACCGCACTTTCAACCGATTGTTTCCGTGAGCGACCGCAAGATCGTGGCCTACGAGGTGCTCAGCCGCAGCTCTCTATTTGGACTCACGCTTCCCAAGATCATGTTTGAAGCGGCGGAACGGTTGAACCGCTCCAGCGAACTGAGCCGCTTCATGAGGGAGATCGCATTGGTTCAGCCTTGCGTTGCCTGCGAACACCTGTATCTCAACACCCACCCCAGCGAACTCGCCGACCTGCCCCAGTTGATCCGTTCGTTGCGCCGCCTGCGCAGACAACATCCCGATCATGAGATCACGATGGAAATCCATGAATCGGCGGTGGCGGACGTCACCACCTTAAAGATGATTCGCCTCGTGCTGCAAGATCTTGGCATGGGGTTGGCGTACGACGATTTTGGCGCCGGCCAGGCACGGTTGGCGGAACTGATCGAGGCGAGCCCGGAAGTATTGAAATTTGATGTGAGCATGATCCGTGCCATCGACCAGGCGCCTCCGTCGAAACGGCAATTAGTCGAAACCTTGGTCCGCATGACTCGCGACCTGGGGATTCGGTCCTTGGCGGAAGGGATCGAAACAATTGAAGAAGCCGCAGTCTGTCAGCAACTCGGATTCGAGCTGTTTCAAGGCTACTTGTTCGGTATGCCGAAGCCGGGAACTGTATCCAGCCCAGACAGCAGCGGATCCGCAATGGAGAATTCTATTGAAGAGGAACAACTTGTTTGCGCGCCGTAAGCCGGTCATTGGAAAATCCGCCCGCCACCCGGCAATCGATTTTATTGCCAATTTTGTTTCCCCCACAAGTCCGCACACATTTGTTAACAGCGTAGTTAGGCATGCCTCACAACCCTGCCTCGTCTGGAAGAGAGTGAATACCCATGAATGAGTTGTCCCTAGATTCAATTCGGGCAAAACAGGGCGGCAAGGCCCGGTTACTGGTGCGATGCCTGGCGGGGTTGCTAGCAATCAACCTGCTGACGCTGGGGATCGCCTCTTGGGCCAGGATGAGCAGTGCCTCTGTGACAGGCCCGGAAGTTGCGGAGCACAAACAGCCCTCCCCCGCCCCGCCGGCGGCCCAGGCGACCGCGACAGCAACTAAGACGACCATCGCGACACGTAAAGTGGACGTTCAGCCGTCGCCTGCGGTCAAAATCAACCCTCCCACCGAGAAAATTTCCAAGGCTCCAGTGCCAATCGCAATCCCACCGGTAGCGTCCCCGGTTCCGCCCATTGTGGCTCCCTCCGCCGCGCCTCCCGCGACGGTGCCGCCAGGTACAGGTCTGGAAGAAGCTCTCGGCTCTCTCAATTCAGCGCTAGCGCAGGGACAAGGAGCATTGTCGGAAATTCCCTTCACCGCTGCCAGGCCGGCCCACGCCGTTCCCCAGTCCACACCACCAAGCCCTGGATCTCCAATCGAGAGTTCCCGAGAATTACCCCTTCAGCCAGGGAAACCGGCTCGTGAATTTCTTCGCCTGGTGAATCCTCGCGAAACAGGTGGGGAAATTCACTATGAAGTTGACGGAGCAAGTTACTCCTTGCTCCCCGGCCAGTTCCATCAGATCCCGCAAGGCGGGGAACATGAGATCGAATTCCACCGCGGTGACAACTTTGGCGATGTTAGGCTAGTGCTTCGCAAGGGCGTCTATGTGTTTGCGGTCGGGACTATCGGGTGGCAATTGGAACGAACCTCGAAAGACCTCGAAGCGTCGCTGAGCCTCGCTCCCTAGTCCCCGAAAGATCGATCTCAGTCATCCTTGCGGACAACGTAGCTGCTCGTTGGGCAATCCGCAGGGACTCCCGGCATTCATTCTTATTCTGTGGAATCCCGCGGGGGATGAGCTGGGATTTTGTTGCGCCGCAACTCCTTGCCTTGGACTTCGGAACTCCCAGTGTCTGGGGATGTGCTAGGCGGTATGGCCGGCATAATAAGCGTGGGAGTCAAGCGGATCGAGATTTTTGGCTTCGCGTCGGGCAACTGCGCCTGTGGTGTCGGTGTCGCCGGCGATTGTTCCAACCCCGCACTCGGCTCTGGCTCTGTCGTGGAAGGTGAGATCGTCGACTTCGGCAGCGGGCGCGGCACAAGATTCCGTGGAGGGACAACGGGACGCTTCGCCGGCTCCAGTTCAGCCGGGGTTGGTTCTGTCGGCACTGGCTCTGCGGGTGCCTGTACTTCGGGGGAGGGTTCAGCGGGGATTGACTTTGGCGTTTGCGGATCGACATTCGGCTGTTCCGCGACTGGCGGATCAACTTCTGGTGTCGGAGGGGCAATCGTCAGCGGGACCGAAATGGGCGGCACCGGCGGCTTCTCGGCGTCAAATTCACCAGTCTGGTTGGCAGTCTGCGCCGTCTTGGGGCAATTACCGCCGCACGGGACGGCGCAAGTTCGATGACCGGGAGTTCCGAGCAACCCGTGGAGCGTGCGAGCCACGTCCGGGACTAGATGAGGATGCCTCATCGCCCGCAGGCTGGCCGCCCGCTGCCGATCGCCGTAAATGTCATGTTCGATATCCGAGCCCTGATACTCGTCCCACCGATAGCTATAGGGTATGCGAGCCTGGGTCTGGACTTGGGGGGCAAATGTCTCTTCCAGCCGATCATTTCCGGAAAGACCAGAACAATCGGCAGCCTCGGAATATGCGGCAGTGGAGACCGGTTGCGGTGGGCATTGACGGGGTGCCGCAAGCCGACAGCCAAGGACGCCCGTCAGGCACGCCCCGGCAAATGCCCATCTTAGGGTTTTGTTCATCCGTGAACCTTTGAGACCCGCAAAAGAGTTGTACGTGGTGCCGGCGAATCCTATCACCGCACTCGTCGTCCGTATTTCCAGCTATCGCCCTGTATGAGGCAGACATCCGACTTTTTGTAAAGCGCGTCTTACAAGCCGTTCACCCCCAACAAGCGGTGTCAGCGATTCCCGGCGAGTTATCCTCACAAACGGACGGTCAATTGCTGCACCAATCCGCATGAGCGACACAGCTTTCGATTAGCAGGCGCCTTGGTAGAGTTTGCGGCTGGACTTCCAGAATTGCCAGCCGAATACTAGCGCCACGGCAAGCAGCCCCACGGCACCAGCCTGGCACCAGCCTGACCCAGTCGCCGCGCCCAGCACGGCCATTACAGTCGAGGCGAGCGATGCCAATGCAGCGGGAAAAAAGATGGTGGTTGTGTGATTGGAGTACTGGCGATGCGCATGCACTTGCAGCGCGCTGCGGGAAGTCGCATTCGCCACATCGCGCATGCGGTCAAGACTTGCCGAATTTTCCGGCGCGCGGGCCGGCAGCCGAACCTCCGCTGTGGCTTCGTTGGTCGGCGAGGGTAGCGCCGGTTGTACGGGCTGTGCGGGCTCGACCACTTCCGACTTCCTGCCGGTCACCCGCTCCATGAACAGCTTCATGTAATCGTCCAGCGCTTCTTCCGCTCCATCAGCGCCGTGTTCGCCACGCGAACCGGCGGGACGGCGATCGTCCCGAACAGCCTCCTGTTGGACAAGCGAACTGAGCGCATCCAACTGAGTCAGCGCGGTATTACCGGTATCTTTAGCACGGATGCCGGCAAGAACCACGGTTTGGCCCGAACATTCTTCCTGGTCGATGGTGTCCGATTCCAAATCCAACGGATTAGAGGACACGGAATACGGAGTAGTTTGAGTTCGATTCATGGTTAGCGCAGGTTTGTCAGTCTCGACAAGAATTCGAAGCCACTAACATCTAGGCTGCCATTAACCGATTGTCAAACTGCCAATTGTTCGAGAAGTCAATCTTTTTGTTGAAAAGTCCCTGGACCATTCGCGAGGGCGACAGAATTGGGCGCTCTAGCGGATTGACACTTAAGAGCGTAGCCATCGCCCATCCTGAAAATCGACCACTTGCGAACCTATTGGTCGTGCGCTTGCCCGCTCAATAGATGATCGCTCCCGCGCGATTAGTCGCGTTCCCTTCTAACTGCGGGTTCTGCGAGAATTTCCCCTTCAGGAGAGCCCGCATCTTGGCGACCACGTCTTTGCGAGCAAGTTTGTTCTTCGTGTCTCGCATGACCTTTATGAAGTTGTAGGTGAAGGCCCCGTTGTAACGGCCATCGAAGTAGGCATCGGCACTCGTTTCATTTGCTTTGCAACCGGTCCATAACACATGATGTTTGCCGGCAACTTCCTTGCTGACGGACGTAGCGGCTGACTTGGGACGATCCAGCTTGAAGCCGCGCATCTTGGCGGTCTTCTTCGTGAACTCATGTTCCGGGGGAGCGATGTAACGGGGTTTTGGGGCGTGCAATCCAAATTCCGCGCCCCGCAGACCGGAACCGCTATGACAGGTATCCAAATAGACCTCGAGCAGCACTGTGGCGGGTAGCGAAGCAAACAGATCGTGCAGTTCGTCGTCGCTGATGATATGAGCCGGATCCCATTTTCCGTTCTTTTCGGCAATGTCGTAGGGAACGAAGGCTTCGTCCATTCCATCGGGCTCGTCACCGCTGGTATCAGCCATCTGCGTACCATGAGAGGAAAGGGCAAAGACGATGGAACTCAAAGTGCCGGCCTTGGCCGCGGCAACCATGGATTTCAGTTGCGACATGATTTTCGCTTTAGTCGCTTGGGCATCAGTCAGCTTCGTAATCTCTGACGGTTTGAAGCCGAGCAGATCTTTGTAAAGCGCAACCATATCCGCCGTGTCGTTCACGCAACCCTTCAAGGTGAATTGCGAGTAATTGGCAAATTTGTTGATCCCCACGAAGAGCGCATGTCTTTTGGCGGCCATGTGATTTTCCTTGGCAAGGTTACTGAACAGTATTCCGCAACGACGAAACGTCGGCCTAGCAGCCTATGCCTGAAGAATCCCGGCTGCAAGCGACCCAGGTCTTTCGGCCGCTGGCCCTCCCCCAGGGCTACTAGGCGTCTCAAGTTCGCTCAATCACAATAGCAGTCACGCGCGATCATCACCCACATTCCAGAGCCCGCATGAGCACGATTCCCAACCAGGCTGCCAGTACCATTGAATTTACCTGCACGAGTTGTCAGCGGACGCTGAAAGTGGCTGGCAGTGCCGCGGGCAAACGGGCCGCTTGCCCGCAGTGCGGTTCGATTGTTCAAGTTCCGGAAGCTTCGTCGCCAGCGCCCGCGCCAGCTTCGGGAAATGGACCGGCAAGTGCGCCCCTCACGCCACTGGGGCCGGCCCTCTCTTCCGGGTCGCCAATGACGGCGGCGGGAGGAGGGATCCAGTTCACTTCCCCCATAACCCCGCTCGCGCCACCGCTGCCGCCGAATTACGGCCAGCCGCCGCAGCCGACGTATGCTCAGCCGCAATCGTATGCTCCCCAGCCCCAGCAGTATGCTCCACAACAGTCCTACGCCCCTCAGCCGCAGCAGTATGCCCCCCAGCAGCCCATGCAGCCTCAAGCTCCGGCACCTCAGCAGAAGTATCAGGGGCGCGATACACCGACCAAGAGGCTCTTTGACCGGCTGACGAAAGAGATCGCCAAAATCTACGTCGGCCAGGATGAGCTGGTCCTCGGTACGCTCGTCGCCATGTTTTCCAGCGGGCATGTGCTGATCGAAAGCGTGCCGGGCCTTGGCAAAACGCTGTTCGTCCGGACGCTCGGCAAAGTTCTCGGCTGTCAGTTCGGACGCATCCAGTTCACAGCCGACCTGATGCCGTCGGACGTGACGGGGGCTCCTGTTCTCGACATGAAGACTCAGGAGTTCCGCTTTCGCCCCGGACCAATCTTCACGCAGCTTCTGCTCGCGGACGAAATCAACCGCGCTCCGGCCAAGACCCATGCCGCGCTCCTGGAAGTGATGCAGGAATATCGCGTGACGGTGGACGGCAAGAGCCACCCCATCGACCGGCCGTTCCTGGTCCTGGCCACGCAGAATCCGATTGAGTCCGAAGGAACCTACAATCTTCCCGAGGCCCAGCTTGATCGCTTCATGTTCAAGCTCGTCGCCAGTTATCCTCGCGAGCAGGAGGAAGCGACCATTCTCAAGCTCCACTCCCAGCAGATCGACGTGGACAAGCGGATGGAGTTGGAACTCGAGACCATCTGCTCACCAACGCAGATCATGGAGGTCATTCGCGACAACGCTCAGATTCGGGTCGATGAGAAACTGGTCGATTACATTAACAAAATTGTTCGCCTTTCCCGAAGTTGGCCACAGTTCCACATGGGGGCTTCCCCGCGGGCGGGCATTGCGCTGATGCAAGCCGCCCGAACCCTCGCTGCGTTCCAGGGGCGGGACTATGCCGTGCCGGACGACGTCGCCCAAATTGTGCTCCCCGCGCTGCGGCACCGCGTGATGCTGACTGCGGAGGCGGAGGTGGAGGGACAGAAAGTGGATGATTTGCTCACCGAGCTGGTTCGCTCGGTGGAGGTGCCGCGGATTTGACCGACTGGATCATCAGTGCGTTGCAGGACCACGGGGCATTCCTCTTCCGCATCGCGGGATTGCTCATGCTGGTGTTGCTCGCGCCGCTCCTGGCGCTGGCCTGGTTCAAGCGGGTTTTTCCGCACACTCCCATCGTCATTGCCGTTGCCCTGCCGGCCGTTCTTTCGCTCGGCCTGCTCATCGACCAGCGGATGCTGCCGTTCATTGTGGTGGCGGATGTCATCATTCCGCTGATTGCTCTGGTGGATCTGTTCACGCTGGCCGGCCCCAAATCGTTCCAGGTGGAGCGCGAGGCGCTGCGCGTCGCCAGCATTCGGGGAAACCACAAGGTTACGCTGCACATCAGCAACCTCCGCCGCCTCAGCCGCACGGCCTGGGTGCGGGATGACGTCCCCCAGGAATTCTCGGTCGAGCCCAAGCAGTTCGTCCTCCGCCTCGGCCCTCGCAGCCGCACCACCGTTCACTACGATCTTAAGGCCAGCCGCCGCGGCAAGTTTTCGCTTCCCAAAGTGCATATCCGGGTCCGCAGTTTCCTCGGCTTCTGGCAGCGGTTTTTGGAATATCCGGTCGAGAACCCAATCCATGTCTACCCGGACATGAAGCAACTCGCGGAGTTCGCCATCCTCGCCCGGACCAACCGTCTCAGCCTGATGGGGGTCCGTCGAACTCGCAAGGTCGGCACCGAGAACGAGTTCGAGCGGCTGCGGGATTACACCCTCGACGACAACTACAAGTACATGGACTGGCGAGCCACCGCACGCCGCAGCAAGCTGACCGTCAAGGACTTTCAAACCAGCCACAGCCAGCGGCTGATTTTCCTGCTCGACTGCGGCCGGCTGATGACGAACGAAGCGAGCGGCCTGAGCCTGCTCGATCATTCGCTCAACGCCGCCCTGATGCTCAGCTACGTCGCCCTCCGGCAGGGGGACAGCGTCGGCATGGTCTGCTTCAGCGACCGGATTCTCTCGTACGTTCCACCCAAGGGGGGGATGACGCAGATGAACCAGCTCCTGCACGCCTCGTTCGACCGCTTCCCCGATATTGTCGAAAGCCGGTATGACGATGCCTTCATGCACCTGGCGACCCACTGCAAAAAGCGCTCGCTGGTGGTCCTCATCACGAACATCATTGACGAGGTGAACAGCCACCAGGTGGAAAGCTACCTCGGCACGCTCGTCGGCAAGCACCTTCCCCTCGGCGTCCTCCTCCGCGACCACCAACTCTTCTCCGCCGCGGATGCCCCACACACCGGCGACATCTCCCTCTTCCGCTCGGCCGCCGCTGCCGAAATCCTCTCCTGGCGGCACCAGGTGCTGCGGGATTTGGAGCACAAAGGGGTATTGGCGCTGGATGTCTTTCCCGAGGACATGACCGCCCCGCTGGTGAACTCGTATTTGCAGATCAAGGCGAGGCATCTGTTGTAGAGGACGAAAAGTCTTCGTAACCGCAGAATTCCTTTCCTGAATTCAGAATGTATTCTGCATCCTCATCGGAAATCTCATAGAGAGTTTTTATCTCTCGAGTTTTGAACGCCCAGATTTCAGCAATTCTGGCGTCGGCACTCTTTAACTCGCGGACTTTAACGCCATCGTGATGTAGTTTAACTAACGGACGCAGATAAACGTAGTCGCGTCCTCGCTCGACCTTCCACTCTTCTACTTCGGCTGAACCTAAGAGTTCATTTCTATCAGTCTGATAGGCCAAAACTCTGTCGCCAGGGTTCAACAACTTCAACTTGGGCACAATATCAGCGCAGCCCCAGCTAGTTGGTTGCCCATCAGACGACTCGGTAAAAAAACTCTCCCAATCGCCGTAATGGTTTTGATGTTCGCCACTGCGACTGTTGCATTTGTAGACGTACCAACTCATAGAGTGCACCTCAAAAAGTGAGCAATAAATCCTTCGTATGCGGGCTTATGCAACCACCGATTCCGGTTCCGCAGCTTGTTCGAGCAGAATCTTGGCGGCTGCCAATGCTTCTTCGTCCTCTAAATCCCACACTCCACTTGCATCAAGCCGTCCTGCGGTAGTGACAAGATTGGCCATTGTCTGCCCCAAGCGCCACTCGGGCCGAAGGAGGCTCAGTTGGAATAACGCAGCGAGAAGCTCCAATCGCGTTTGTTGTGCTGTTTTCATAGTTTTTCTCCCACCGTTGGTAGCGAACCGACGGGTCCATTCAAGTTGCCAGTAACCTCGACAATGATTTTGGTGCCGGGCAAGTGTTTTGCCACGCGAGTAGCTCGCGTCACGCCATCGTAGATCACAAACTCTCCATCGCTACCGCGTTTCACCTCTGGTGGCGGCATGCCGTCGATGAATTTGCCGAACCGCGAAAACTGCCTCTTTAACTTGACAAGATCAGCCCCCTCTCGTCGCGCGCCGGGCAGGTGGAGCTTTGCCGGATCGACCTCCAGGAACTCGCGCGTCCTCATTTTCTTATTGTAACAATTTCTAAATCGCTCTCCTAGCAAAATTCTATTTGCCAGTCATTGCCGACGACTTCAGCAACCGCCCGGCAGAAAGGAGGTCGCTGTCTGGAGAACGTCTCTCGCTGGCGGTATGATTGCGGGCTGATCCGCGGGCACCGGTCCGCGGTTTTGTGGCCATGCAGTTTGAGGTTCCACCATGCTTCCCTTCTCCCGCCGCTCGTTTCTTTCCTCGTCTGCCGCGCTCACGGCCGGAGTTGCATTGGCGTCATCCGCGCGGGCGATTGAGCCGATTGCCCGCAATGGGAAGGCGAAGTTCAAGTTCAGCCTGGCCGCTTACAGCTATCGGGACTTGCTGAGTGGGATGGCTCCCAAGTTGACGATGAACGACTTCGTCTCGGAGTGCGCGAAATTCCAATTGGATGGAACCGAGTTGACCAGCTACTACTTCCCCAAGATTGTCACGCATGATTACCTGCGGAGCGTCGCCCAACAGTGTTTTCGTTTGGGGCTCGATGTCTCGGGCACCGCGATTGGCAACGAATTCGGCCACCCGCCGGGGGAGAAGCGGCTGGGCGAAATTGCCAAGGCGAAGCAGTGGATCGATTTTGCGGCGATCCTCGGAGCTCCCGTCATT
The DNA here is from genome assembly GCA_046153945.1 of Pirellulaceae bacterium. Classification (GTDB taxonomy): domain Bacteria; phylum Planctomycetota; class Planctomycetia; order Pirellulales; family Pirellulaceae; genus SXOA01. The sequence continues at coordinate 20,966 of JBJXFF010000043.1, read as the reverse complement.
CGCATCTTTGCCGGACATGAACAGCCGGGCTCGACGCCGGCTCAGGCCCATTCTCTGATGGTCTCCGCCATCGAGGAATGCTGCGAATACGCCGGCAAACATGGCATCTATCTGGCCCTGGAAAATCACGGCGGGCCGACCGCAACAGCCGAAGGGCTCCTTTCCTTTGTGCGCGACGTGAGCAGCCCCTGGTTTGGCGTGAATTTGGACACCGGCAATTTCGCGAGTGCCGACGTCTACGGCGATTTGGCGAAAGCAGCCCCTTACGCGGTCAACGTGCAAATCAAGGTCGTCGTCTCCGACGACAAGGGAAAGAAAAGCGAAGCCGACTTCAAAAAGCTCGCTGCTCTGCTCCGCGAGGCTCACTACCGTGGTTACATCGTGCTGGAGTTCGAGGAGAAGGGTGACCCGCGGGAAGAGTGCCCGAAATATCTCGACCAACTGCGGGAAGCGTTCGCCTAGGACGAACCTAAAGATTCAACGCAAAGGTACAAAGTCGCTAAGACGCAAAGAAGCAAAGGAAAGAGGAGAGTTTTATGATACGGTGGAACTACGCGTTTGTGGGAGTGTTTTGCCTTTCGGTGCTGATGATGGGGGGGAGTCAATCCAGAGCTGCGGATGACTTCACGCGGCAGACCGACGTTGTCTATGGCCGGAAGCCTGGCCTGGCGCTTACGATGGATGTTTTCACTCCCAAGGAAAAGGCGAATGGGGCGGCGGTGATTTGGGTGGTGAGCGGCGGCTGGTTTTCTTCGCACGATGCGATCAATCCGGTCTATCCGGCGGAGTTTCTCAAGCGCGGGTACACCGTGTTCGCCGTGGTTCACGGCAGCCAGCCCAAGTATGCGATTCCGGAAATCCTGCCGGATATGCATCGGAGCATTCGCTTCATCCGGGCTCATGCGGCTGACTACAAGATCGATCCCGATCGCATCGGCATCACCGGTGCTTCCGCGGGCGGGCACCTCTCGCTGATGCAGGGCGTGGCCGGTGACGCGGGTGATCCCAAGGCCCCAGACCCAGTCGATAAAGTCTCCAGCCGCGTGCAGGCGGTAGCGTGCTTCTTCCCGCCGACTGACTTTCTCAACTACGGCAAGCCTGGGGAGAACGCCTTGGGGCGCGGCGTACTGAAAGATTTCCCAGCCCCCTTCGCCTTCACGACGCTGGAGAAAAAAGGCTATGCGGGCTTGTACGTACCCGTGACCGACGAAGCGAAAATCCTGGAAATCGGCAAGCAGATTTCCCCCATCAACCACGTCAGCGAAGACGACCCGCCGTCACTCATTATCCACGGCGACAAGGATTTCCTCGTCCCCATCCAGCAGGCCGAGATCATTGTTGAGAAGCTCAAGGAAGCTAAAGTTCCCGCCGAACTCGTCGTGAAAAAAGGTGCGGCTCACGGCTGGGCGGGGTTGGACAAGGACATGGTGACTATCGCGGATTGGTTTGATAAGTATCTGGCGAAGAAGTAGGTCACGCTTCCAAGTGCCGGCCCGTTCGTCAAACCTCAGTTCACCGCATTAACGAAAACAGCCGGCCAAGTTGTGACTTGGCCGGCTGTCTGTTGAGCCAGAATTTCCGCTCACGGAGTGAGCGGACTACTATTTTGCTGCTACTTGATGAACAGCATTTCCTGATACGTCGGCAGCGGCCAGAGGTCGTCGGCGACGAGCCCTTCCAGCTTATCGGCCGCATCGCGGACCTTGAGCATCGCGGGAAGAACGCTGTTGCAGCAGTGCTTGGCTTCATCCAGGATGCCGCTGCTGTGATGGGCCAGGGTCTTCTCCAGAGCGGTGGCTCCGTCCTGTAGGGCCTTCACCAACTTGGTGACTTCGTCGAGCGTGTCGGTGTCGAACGTATAGCCGAGCACCTTCAAGTTCGTGCAAGCCGTGGCGAGCTGATTCTGATACCGAACGGCAGCCGGGAAGATCAGTGTACGGGCGATTTCCACGGTCAGCTTGGCTTCGGTCAGCACGGTCTTCACATACTGCTCGAGGTAGATGTCCTGGCGGCTCTGGGTTTCCCGCGGCGAGAGAACACCGTACTTCTCGAACATGGAAACCACGTCCGGGCTGGTGAGCTGCGGCAAAGCGTCTACGCAAGTCCGGAAGTTCGGCAAGCCGCGCTTCTCGGCCTCTTCGTGCCAAGCCTGGGTGTAGCCGTCTCCGTTGAAGATCACGCCGCCATGCTTGGTGATGATCTCGTTGAGGATCTTCTGCACCGCCGCTGGGAGCTTGCCAACATCGCCGCCGGTCGCCTTCTCCAGCTCGGTGGCGATGTAATCCAGCGATTCAGCCATCATGGTGTTGAGGGCGACGAGCGGGCCGCCAATCGACTGGCTGCTGCCGACCGCGCGGAACTCGAACTTGTTGCCGGTGAAGGCGAACGGGCTGGTCCGGTTGCGATCGCCGGCGTCCTTGGGGAGCGTGGGGAGCGTATCCACACCTACCGTCAATGTTCCCGCCTGGTGGCTAGTGGTGGCGACACCCTTCTTGATCTGCTCGAACACGTCTGTGAGCTGCGAGCCCAGGAAGATGGAGATGATCGCCGGCGGAGCTTCGTTGGCACCGAGGCGATGGTCGTTGTTGGCAGTGGCGACCACGGCCCGCAGCAGCGGAGCATGCCGATGCACAGCCCGGATGACCGCGGCACAGAAGACCAGGAACTGCATGTTGCTGTGGGGGTTGCTCCCCGGCTCCAGCAGGTTCCCCTGGGTGCTGTTTCCCAGCGACCAGTTGAGATGCTTGCCCGAGCCGTTGACGCCGGCGAACGGCTTCTCGTGCAGCAAACATTCCATCCCATACTTCTGGGCCACCTTCTTCATGGTCAGCATGACGAGCTGCTGATGGTCGGTGGCGACATTGGCGTTCTCGTAGATAGGCGCGATTTCGTACTGCGAGGGCGCGACCTCGTTGTGCCGCGTCTTGACCGGAATGCCGAGCTTGAACAACTCGCGTTCCGTCTCTAGCATGCAGGCCAGGACCCGGTCGGGAATCACCCCGAAGTACTGATCCTCGAATTCCTGCCCCTTCGGCGGCTTGGCACCAAACAGCGAACGGCCGGCGTTGAGCAGATCGGGGCGGGCGAAGAAGAAATTGCGGTCGATCAGGAAGTATTCCTGTTCGGCACCGGCGGACGAGGAAACCATGGTGGATTCCTTGTGGCCGAAGAGCTTGAGAATCCGTTGGGACTGCGTATTGAGAGCCATCATGCTCCGGAGGAGAGGCGTCTTCTTATCGAGAGCCTCACCCGTCCAGCTTATGAAGGCGGTCGGAATGCAGAGCGTGGTCCCGTTCGGGTTTTCCAGAATATAAGCCGGGCTGGTAACATCCCAGGCGGTGTAACCGCGGGCTTCAAACGTGGCGCGAATGCCGCCGGATGGGAAGCTCGAAGCATCGGGTTCACCCTGAATGAGCTGCGCCCCAGTGAACTCCGCGACCGCGCCTCCCTTGCCGTCGGGAGCCAGGAAGCTGTCGTGCTTCTCGGCGGTCAGTCCGGTGAGGGGATAGAAGACGTGGGCATAGTGCGTAGCCCCCTTCTCGATGGCCCAATCCCGCATCGCCGCGGCGACCACGTCGGCCACCGTGGAATCCAGCTTGGAGCCGGTTTCAATCGTCTTCTTCAGCGAGCGAAAAATCGGCTTGGGAAGCCGAGATTGCATTTCCGAGAGCGAGAAGACATTCGCGCCGAAGACATCCTTCGACGAGAGATCCCGGAAGTTGACCGGAGGCAACTCCGGCTTGTACTGCGTGACGGCCGCAATGGCCTGCTGACGTGCTGAGCTACCACTCACAGTTCTACCACTCCTAACCCTAGTGAAAATGAAAAAGGGTCCGCCTAAATTGATGTTAACAGCGGGCTGCGCACCTCGCGCGTAACCAGCGCCGGGGTAGCACCTTGCGTGCCGCCAGCTCTAGGGGAACGCCGGCAGCCAATCTCGTGACGTAAACTGTTTATATTCAATGGCTTAGATATTCAATCTCCAAGCCAATTGGACTCAAAATGGTGGGGCCATTTGCCGGATATTCAGGCTTTTCTGCCCAGAACTCGGGCACACGTTGGGGCCAGCGCGGCCAGAATTCATTTCGCACGTAGAGCTTCCTGCGACATGCCGCGCCGAAGTACAAACTTCTATAACAGACCGACCCCTAACTCGGCAAGAACCCCTCCCAAGTGAGCCCGGCTGCTGAATTCGTCAACGTGCGCGTTTTCCGCGATTCCACTCGCACCCAAAGCTGAAAGCGAGCCAACCCCGACTTTTTGTGCTATTGGAATCACAGTGGAGGACAGGCATTTCCTCATTCCGTTTGACACCCCGTTGCTTGCTTGTATAGAATCAAGAGAGTAATGAGTACAGCGGTATCCCCTACCGCGTTTCAGGTTGTGAGTTGGTTCAGGCATCGCCCAGCCGGGCTAGTGCCCGCTTTCGCCGCTCACAGGTGCCGACGTTTTTCACCCTTCAGTGCGAGAGCGATGCTATGTCCCCTCTTTTTGGAATGTTCGGGATTGGCCAGACGGAACTGATCATCATCGCGGTGATCATCCTCATTCTTTTCGGCCATCGTCTTCCCAGCTTGATGTTCTCCTTGGGGAAGGGTGTCAACACCTTCAAGGAAGGTCTCAATGCCAAGGGGGAGCCGGACGACAACACGACGGCGACCGTGACGGACAAGAACAAAGAGTAGCAGCCGCTGCCCGGTTCGCTTCGTTCGTCTTCCGCTCGTATTCCCCATTGTTTCGTGAGCACACGCCATGTTCGGTCTTGGAATGTCGGAGATTGTGATTATCGGCATCGTGGCCATATTGCTGTTCGGCAAGAATTTGCCCCAGCATGCGGCGAAGTATGCGAAGATGTACCGCGAGTTCCGACGCGGACTAAGCGATATTCAGTCCCAGTTCGACTTCACAGGTGAACTGACCGGAGAGTCTTCGTCCAAGCCCAAGCCGAAGAAGACGTATAGCGACTATGACGACCGAGACGAAGTCTCGGCTCCCAAGTTCGAGCCCCCCCCGGCCCCTCCGGAAGCGATGTAAGCGGCGCTTTTCGGCAATCAGGAAAACGACCCAAGGGCAGCCTCAAGTCCTTGTTCTTTTACCGATCAAACGTCACTTGCACGACGATGGTGTTGCTCAGCGTGACCGCTTTGTCCAGGTCAACCTCAGGTGCCCTGATTAGATCCACCGTCACGGCACTTTTTCCTGTGAATTTCTCACCGCCAAACTGGTAGCCGATTTCGGGATTAGCACCGGTCCAGGGGACTCGGTTGCCATTCGGGGCAGTGTATACCAGGCGAACCCGGGTTCCCACCTCGTCCAGTTTCACACCGGCAGCCCCTCTCGCATCTGGATTGACCGCATAACGAAATGCGAAATCCTTGGCCCTCATGGCCGGCTTGTCGGTCCAAATGAAAAACGTGGCCTTGGCTTTGAAGGCCTTCTTGGCCGCTGCTTCCAGCTTCTTGGGGATTTCAGATTCCTGGGGAGCTTCCTGGGCTCTTGAAACGGACCCCCAAGCAAGTGCCATGACTCCGACAAGCAACATCAGACGGATTGATTGCATGACTTACCCCATGTAAATGACGCTGGTCGCAACAGTTTCCAAGGACATGGGAAACCGAGCATTGCGCCGACTATAACGCGGCAACTGCTGAAAAGCGACATGGATAAGGGGCAGCAATTGAACCTTTTTCGAGACCGATAGTTTTATTGCGGCGAGGGGCTCCGAGGAGTTAGAATTTTGAATTGGCTTCCTGGGGGTGCTCTATGGCAATTGACTGTCCCGTCTGCCGTCATGTAACCGTCAGTACTCTCGCGCTCGATGCTGCCGAGACTTGCCCCCGGTGCGGGCGCGGTTTGCGGGATGATTCGGTAACCGCTTCCGCCTCTACTGCGGGCAAGTCACCGGGATCGGCCAACACCGCCAGCGTGCCAGCTCATCGCGGCAGAGCTCCCGAGGCACTGCACCAGCCTGGAGAGTCCCTACTTGGCCGCTACACGCTCCTCCGCGAACTCGGTCGCGGCACGTTCGGTGCCGTCTGGTTGGCTCAGGATGAGCAGTTAAGCCGGAAGGTTGCGGTCAAGATTCCACGGCGGGAGATCGCGGACATCTCGGAGAGCGATCAATTTGTGCATGAGGCCAAGATCGCCGCCCAGTTCACCCACCCGGGATTGGTGTCCGTCTTCGACGTGCAAAAGCTCCCCAGCGGCGAGTGGTTTGTCGTCATGGAATATATCGACGGCAGAACGCTGGCGGACGCTCTCCAGGAATCTCGCTGCACTCCCAGCCAGGCGGCAGGGTGGGCCGCACAAATCGCCGACGCCCTGCATGCCGCTCATCGGCAGAGCCTTGTCCATCGGGACCTCAAGCCGGCCAACATTCTGCTCGACTGGCTCGGCCAGCCGCACATTGCGGACTTCGGCCTGGCGGTGACGGAAGATTTGCAGCGCCGCCTGGCGGGGACCATTGCCGGCACTTTTCTCTACATGCCTCCCGAGCAAGTCCGGGGAGAAGCCCACCGGCTGGATGGCCGGGCGGATATCTGGAGCTTGGGGGTCATCCTTTATGAAATGCTCACCGGCAAGCGCCCCTTTGGCGGCAAGCGCGACGAACTGCTCGACGAGATTCAGAACCGCGCGCCGCGACCTCCGCGGCAATTTGACGAACGAATTCCCGTGGAACTGGAGCGAATCTGTCTGAAATGCCTCGCCAAGGATCCCAGCGGCAGGTATAGCACCGCGGCTGATCTTGCCGCCGATCTGCGAAATGCGACCAAAGCCAAACCAAAGCCGAACAAGTGGCTGCTCGTTGCCGTGGGAAACGCGGTGGCGCTTGTTCTGCTACTAGCGATTGTCCTCCCTCTGGTGTTTTCCTCGCGTGGGACGACCAAGGTGATGGACGCGAAACCAAAGTCCGTTCCTCAGGAGGATGTTTCGTTCGAATTGAAGAAGCTGCGCGGTTTGTTGGAGGAAGTAAGCCAGCGGCTGCAGAAAGCAGAAGAGCATCGTGCTCTGCGAGGTGACTTAAGTCGGCTGCAGGCAGAGGTAACAGTGCAGGAAGCGCCTCCGGTAAAAGTTGAAATTCCGGATGTCAACATTCCCGTGCCTCCCTTCGAATTGCCCGCCGAGATGGCCGGACTCGGATCCCAAATAAATGCGGCCCGAATGGCCAAGGACGAGGAAGAGGAATATAAGCTCTTGCTCAAAGCTACCAACGAACTGCCCGAACGCGGCTATACCGCTGCGGCGGAGCTGGCCGCACGGCGAATGGTACAAGTCGCCGGAAACGACCCCTCGCTGCGTCCGATAGCGCTCGGACAGTGGGGTGTGGCGCTAATGCGCCTGGGTAGACCGGAATTAGCCATTTCGCCGCTAAATGAGTCTATTAATAGTTACCGCACGATCATACAGGGCCTTAAGCGACTTCCAGACGCCCCTGCCAAGGAGAAAGGTCTCTCTCAAATGGCGCGCATGATCGGCATCGCCCATCTGCGTGTGGGGAATGCTCAAAAGAAACTTGGCCGCAAGCAGCTCGCCCGTGAAGCCTATCAAGAAGCGGACGCAATTTTGACGGCCCACGACCGCAAGAGCGAGCTGGTCACACTGATCACCAGCTATGGAGGGCTCGAGAGCGAAACCGGAAATCACTCTCTTGCGATGAAACTGTATGGTCGCGGAATCGAGTTGGCCCGTGAACTGAAGGATGGAGAGACCGAGATCGAGTTGCTCGTAAATCTGGCTAACGCGCATTCCCGAGCGGGCGATGAGCCGTCAGCAAACACCCTGTACGAGCAAGCTTACCGGCGATTGACCCCGAATTCTTCCTACGACCTGCATGCCGCACTGCTCGCCAACTGGGGCCAGACGCTGCTGGAACTGGGTCGTCCCGAAGAAGCCCGTCAGCGGCTGGAAGAACTGCGCACTTTTGCTCGTCCCAGCGACGCCCGTGCTCAAGCGATTTTGAAACTCCTCCCCGCGCTGAAGAAGTCGAATAACTAGTAATCCTCAGCATGAACGCTATTCAGCCAATTTGTGAATTGTGTTGTGAAGGACGCCGGCGACCGGCTTGCCTTCTGCCGTGCGGAGCGAGTACTTGATTTCCATGCTCCAGGTCGGGCGAAGCTTGGGAATGTCGAGCGTCAGGGTCTTGCCATACGCGGACAATTTGGTGGAGCGAATGGTGAGCGGTTTCTCGTCGTAATGCTGCGAGCCGTAGTTGGCGGTCCGTTTGAGAGACCAGGTTTTGATCTGGACGTTTTTGACGTCAATCTCGGCGGGATCGAGGGATTCCGTGAACTTGAGTTGCAACCCCGACTTTCTGGCATGTAGGGCAACGGGAAGATGCACTGGATGGCCCGTGGCCCGGAGCCGATAGAGTCCGCCGGGTTGAGTCGCGCTCCCAGCCCAAGCAAACATTCCGCACAGGTAGAGTTGGCCGTCGGTAGGATGGAAACGGCCCCGCATAACGCCAGTCGGAAACGGGGGGAGCGGCAACTCGATCATTCCTCCCTGCATCAGGCCGCTCACTTTCTCATGAGGGACGACGAAGACCTTGCCATATCCGTAAGACAGATTGAGCAGCGCTCCCTGCAGCGGCCCCCATTGCTTGCTCTCGACCCACAGTAATTCCGCGGGGGAGCGGTCAAACCCATTCGTGATCCAGCAGAGCGGCGGCTCCATCGCGGCGTCGGACGAATCGGTCACGTCGGTATAGCCGAACATGTTGCCGTAGAATTTGGGCTTGCCGGACGGATCGAGCGTGACCCAGTTGATGCGGTTCTTCGGGTTCCAAAATCCTTCCTGGTCGGTGACGACAAACGAGCCATCGGGGTTGAGGCAGACCCCGTTCGCCGCGCGGAAACCCGTGGCGAGAATGTCGGTGCGCGAGCCGTCCTTGCTCACCTTCAACAGCGTGCCGTGATGGGGCACGACCGCCGGCAGGGCATGCCGGCCCGACTTGGCGTAATAAAAGTTCCCGTCGGCATCGATCTGCAGTCCCATCGCGAATTCGTGGAAGTGTTCGGTGACCTGATGGTCGTTGTTCAGACATTCGTAGTAGTCGATTTCCCCGTCGCCGTTGAGGTCGTGCAGGACTGCCAGTTGATCGCGGCAGATGACATGAATTTTGCCCCCCACGACTTTCAGGCCGAGAGGCTGGAACAACCCCGTGGCGATCCGTTGCCAGCGGAGGCCGGCATTCGCCTGCTGCTCAACCAGCCAGACGTCGCCATCCCACGTACAGACTGCAATGCGGCCATCGGCGAAGAAATCCAGACCGGTGAAGCGCATCTGGGCCAGCCACGGGTTGGATTCCGGTGCGGTCAGCACATCGACGGCAAAGGGACCGTTGTCCGGACCGACTATCGCGCGGGTTTCCAGCTTTTGGGGCCAGCGCGAGGGTCCTCCCTTCGTGAGCGGTTGCAGGTCAAGATCGGCATCGGGAATCAGCGGATCGATTGGTTTGGAGGCTCGTTTTCGGCCTTGATCCTCGGCACCGATTGACGGCGCTGCATGGGTCCACACTGTGAATTTCAGCGGTTGCTTGCCTGCGGGAATTTTGAGCCGCAACTGATTGTCATCCTCCGCGGTCCAGCGGGCGGGCGTATTTTCCGGTACGAACCCGGCAAGAAGTCGATTAGTGCCCACGGATGCGGGACTCTCGCCGCGCACGACCGCGCCGACATGCATGTGGCCGCTCGCATCCGCGACTTGCTTGCCGGTCGCCTTCCCGACCAACCAGCGCGCGAGGAGTGTTTCATCAGCCGGCTTCGGCTCGACAAACTCCTTCAGCCCGTCGGGGAGACGGCGCTGATAGAGCCGCACCTCCCCAAGTTCTCCTTGAAAGAATGAAGCGGGGCTCGGGAAATCGGGAGCGGTGAAGCCAATCCTGACGACACCTTTGTCCAATTCCGCTTTTGCCGCCAGGGTTCCTTCCCCATCAAGCCGGCCATCGACGTATAGCCGCAGGCGGCTGTCCGATTTCTGCCAGGTTGCCGCCACATTGTGCCATTTGCCGTCGTTGATTTTCGCCTTGGAAGTCACTGCTCCTACCCAGCCGATATCAAATGCGAGCCGGCCATCTCGGACGAAGAAGGACTGGCCATTGGGGGTCCATTTCGGCCCGGGCTGTGCCAGTGCCAAGATGGTCCCGTCCATGGTGGTCTTTAGTCGGGCCGCAATCGTGAAGTCTTTCGTCGTGAGGTCAAAGCCCTCTCCTGGAACTTCAAGATAAGTGCCGCCATCAAAGACTAGCGGCTGTTCCTTGTCCAAGTTGTTCGTGCTGCCCGGCAGCGAAACTCGCGGCCCTTCAGGTATTCCGACTGCTATCCGCAACTTCACCAGGTGGGAGACGGCCTCCCCAGCACCAGGATGCTCGGCAATTTGCAACTCGAGATCACGGTCGCGCGGCCCGACATTGAAAGTGCGCAGGAACAACGGTTCGCCGGGTGACTCCTCCCGAGCCAAAACTCGCGGGGATTCGAGCACCGAGGTAGTGCCGACAGAGTAGGACAGCACGACTTGCTGGCCGTGGTGATAGATTCCCCGAAACTTTCCCCAGTCGCGCGGCAGCGGACCGTACCGCCGGCCGTCGCGCCCTTCGACTCGTGAGTCGTCGCGAAACGAACCGCTGGCCGGATTTCCCCAGCCCGGGCCCGTCGAGTTGGCATACGCGACCGGTCCGACAATGCGGGGATGGATTTGATGCTCGCCGTTGAACTGAATTCCCCGCCAATCGATGAAGTTCTCCCCCTTGGCGCTCCCGCTCCAGGCCGCTGCCATGCGCAGCGTGTCGGTGTCAAAAACCATCCAGTGGCGGCCGCGGGATACGCCGCCGGCACCCGGATCCAGCCGAATGACGATTCCCTTGTAGGCCAAGTTGAGCGGGCCACCTGGCACTTCATAGGTGTGCGTCAGGCTGGGGCCATAATCCATCGCGCTCCAGGGTTCGATGCTGCTCGGCTCGGGGCCGCGGGTATCTCCCTTGGGAAGGCGGGCGAGATACGCCCCGTTCACGGACACGAACTGCGACGGGTTGTGCGGGCGGAGGTAGGTTTCGCGGATGTAATGGATGACGTCATATTTTTGCGAGGGAACCATCCACGATTGCGGGGCCATCAGCCCGAAACCCCGTGTCAGCGTTTGATACATCGCCAGCGGATCACTGCCGTTCTTGAATTTTCCCTCGGCGAAGCGGAGCGAAGTGGGGAGCGAGCCAAGCCGGTCCTTGGTGCCGTGGCAATTCGCACAGACCCGCTGATAAATCGCTTCGCCCCGCTTGAGCGACTCCACATTCCACTGGCCGATAAGTGCCGCGTGATCGAGATGCTGCTCGTATTCGGGAATGGTGAACGTCAGCAGAGCCGGTGACGGCTCAAGTTCGCGGGCTCTGGCCGCACCGCCGTCGCGCACTTCCAGCAGGTAACGGATGAGATCCAGGAATTGCTGGCGACTGGTGAGTTGGTTGACCTGGCCTGCCGGCATAATGGACGTGGCATTCGTTTTGACTGCTTCTATGTCCTCGGCAGGAATGGCCGTCTGTTCGCCACCGCGAGCGATGTCGCGAATGACCAGCTTTTCTTTGGTCCGTTCCACCAGCAGGCCGGTGAGTGACTTGCCGTCAGTCGTCGCCAGCGTCACCGACTCATACCCTTTGCGAATGACCTTCGACGGCAGCAGCAAAGATTCCACAATCGCCTCGCCCGATACCTCTTTGCCAAGCGCCGCCAGGTCAGGTCCGAGTGCCGACGGCTTGCCGCCACCCACGCTATGGCACTTCGAACAAGCCAGGTGATGCTGGAAAAAGACCACCGCGCCCCGAATCGCATCTCCGTCCTTTTTCGCCAGTTCGGCGAGTTGAGCAGCCGGAATGCGTTTTAGTTCCTCCTCCAACGTTTGCCCCGCAACTGGCGGAACCAAACCGAGAAAGACGAGTGAAAGAGCGGCGAGCGAACGGCAGAGCAATACCGATTTCATGGTGCATCCTTTTTCGGTGCTTTCCAGATGCGCGTGAGCAAGGTGAATAGTTCCGGCTCGGCCTCTTGCAACTCGGCCCGGTTGAACGGAAAAAAGTCGTTGACGCCGAAGTAAGATTCAGTCATCTCCGCGAAAAACTCCTTGTGGTCGGTCAGGCCGTAGTGCTTCACCCGCTCCCCGTTGTATAGCAGCGCCTTCTCGCCACGGCCGCTCTTCTTAAACTTCTCAAAGGCTTCGATGATCCGCGGGTCGTCGAAGCTGAGGATCCGGTCGTGATAGGCGTGGGCCAATTCGTGCAGAATCACCCAGGGTTGCTCGTTAATATTCCGCCGCGTCGCCACATCCGCGGCTTGCGGCAGATGGACGCACTTGACCAGTTCCGGAGAGTAGCCATTAGCCTTCAGCCAGCCGGCGTCGGGGTGGTACTGCATTGCTCCGAGCTTGCCGCAGTTCAGGTCGAGCACGATGGCGACCGTCTGGAGTTCCTTCACCCGCTCGGCCGGGACCACCGCTTTGATTTCGACCAGCTTTGCTTCCAAAAACTTAAGGGCTCGCGTTCCGGTCGCTTCGTGGGGCGCGGCGAGAAGCCGATCGTCCACCAGAATCTTCCACCCCTCGATTTCCCGAGCCGTCCGCGACTTGGGCTGGGGCAATTCGGCCCGTTCGGCTTCCGGCTTCTTGGCGGTGGGCGAGAGGAGCGTTTTCATCCCCTTTCCCAAGGCGTCGCCGACCAGGAAGTAAGTCTCCGCATTGCCGAATTCGTGATGGCCATGGCCGGGATTCGGCGAATCCTCGGGCTTGCGGACGAAGTCGCGCGTCGGCACGAAGAGGACATTTCCCTGAAATTCCGGTCGAGCAGCGGCAGCCGCCTGGGCTTTTCGCAGCTTCTCCCACTCGTCCGGCGCATTGACCCAAGGGCCGGTGACTTCGCCCACGACGACCGGCAGCTTGGGAGCGCTTAGATCTTTGCGGACGTCCTTGATGAGGTTGACCAGGTTCTGCTCATACTCCGGAACCGCGTTCTTGGGATCGACGCCGTCGTTCCAGCCGTGATACCAGACGAAACCGGCAAGTTCGTAACCGCGGCCGTCGTAGCCGGGAAAGTCAGTCTTCAAGTTGGCCAGTGCTTCACGTATCTCGGCGATCATCTTGGTGTAATACGGGCCGACCTCGCCCCCCGAACTCGGCGGCCGAAAATCTTTGTAGAGACTCTTCCCTCCCCAAGCCGTCTTGATCAGCAGCACCTGATTTTCGAGCGCATCGCCGACAACGTGGCCGAATTGAAGTTCCGGCCCAAAGTGATGCGAGTCGCCATACACGGAGAAGCCAAACGTCAGCGGTCCCGCGAGGAGTGGGCCTTGTTCGCGCTTGTACCGCACCCAGACATCCTGGCGCACGGCCCATTTACCATCGGCATCCTTCAGATGTTTGAACATCCCGGCTTTGGCGGAATCTTGCATCAGCTTGATGAGCGTACCTTTACCGTCGTTGTATTCCTTCCCCTCCAGATCGACGACAGCCTGCCCCTCCATGTTCGACTGCCCCGCCAGGATGAAGACCTTGAGGGGTTTGGGGGCGTCGGCGGCGAACAAATGCGCCAGTGGAGTCAGAATCAGAAAGATGACCGAGAGCGGGGAGATTTTCATGGAGAAGTATTCTCTTGCTGCGTTGTATGGCGAGTCAACTCGCTCAAGGTTGTAGTTGTAATGCTTCAAATCGGTCGAACTAGATTAACACCTCGTCGCGGACGTTGCTCGGCCTATTCACCGTTGTACCTGGCACTCCGCTTTCTTACCTTCGCGATAATTTCCCCCTTAAACGCCATGTAAGGGGGCATTTTCGCATCTTCCAGCGGTCCGTTCCCAGGTTACGCCTTGATTGACGCTCTTATCTACCCCCGCTACACTCACTAGCTTGTTTTCCGCGGAAAAATGCCGGTTTTCGCCGCTCCGCGGGCAGATTGCCAGCACGTCAAACACTCTCCCTTTTGATTCCCTAGAGGCGCTTTCATGGCCAAGACTCGCACCGCTGCCGCTAAGAGTTCCGGCGGCAAGATGACTTACTACTTCTCCAAGAACAAGACCGAAGGCAAAGGGCTCTCCAAGCAGCTCCTGGGGGGGAAAGGGGCGAACCTGGCCGAGATGACCAGCATCGGCCTGCCGGTGCCGCCGGGGTTCACGATCACGACTGAGTGCTGCGACTCGTACTACAAGAGCGGCAAAAAGCTCCCCCCTGGCTTGATGGACGCGGTGAAGAAAAACATTGCCATGCTCGAGAAGGAGTTGGGGAAAAAGTTCGGCGACGACGCCAACCCGCTGCTCGTCTCGGTGCGCTCGGGGGCCGCCCTCAGCATGCCGGGGATGATGAACACCATTCTCAACCTGGGGCTCACCGACGTTTCCACCGCCGGTTTGGCCAAGGCAACGAACAATGTACGGTTTGCCTACGACGCTTATCGCCGACTGATTAACATGTTTGGCGACGTGGTGATGGATGTCGGCCACGAACACTATGAGCATGCCTTCAGCGCCATCAAACGGAAGTACCAGGCGAAGCTCGATACCGATGTGCCGGCGGAAGGGCTGATCGAACTTTGCAACGATTATAAAGAGGTCTACAAGAAGCATACCGGTAAAGATTTTCCGCAGGACCCGCTCGTGCAACTCGAAAAGGCCATTGAAGCGGTCTTCAAAAGCTGGATGGGGGACAAGGCGGTCAAGTATCGCGATGTGGAAAACATCCGCGGCCTACTCGGCACGGCTGTGAACGTGCAGAGCATGGTCTACGGAAACATGGGGGACGACAGCGGCACCGGCGTCGCCTTCACCCGCGATCCGAACACTGGCGAGAACAAGTTCTATGGCGACTTCCTGATTAACGCGCAGGGGGAAGACGTCGTCGCCGGCATCCGCACGCCGCAAGTCGTCGCCGAGATGCCCCTATGGAACAAGAAGGTTTACAAGCAGCTCCTCGAAATCAAAGACACGCTGGAGAATCACTTTCGCGAAATGCAGGACATCGAGTTCACGATTGAGAAGGGGACGCTGTTCATGCTTCAAACCCGCACCGGCAAGCGGGCCGGCGGGGCGAGCGTGAAGATCGCCTGCGACATGGTGAAGGAGAAGCTGATCGACGAGAAGACTGCGGTCCGCCGCATTCCGGCTGGTGATCTGTCGCAAATTCTGCTGCCAAGCCTCGGTAACGATGCGCTGGAAGCGGCTCGCAAGTCGGGCAAGCTGCTGACGAAGGGGGTCAATGCTTCCCCCGGCGGCGTGGTCGGCAAACTGGCCTTCACGGCGAAAGAAGCCGTCGCGCGAGCCGCTGCCGGTGAGAAGATCATTCTCTGCCGCAAGGAAACCAGCCCCGAAGACGTGGACGGCATGCACAGCGCCGTCGGCATTCTGACCAGCACCGGCGGTGCGACCAGTCACGCGGCAGTTGTTGCCCGCGGCTGGGGGCGCTGCTGCGTGGTCGGCGCGGGGGAAATGCAGATTGATGAACATGCCCGCCGGGTCGTGATCAAGGGGACGACGCTTGGTCCGAACGACCTCGTTACGATTAACGGCACCACCGGCGAAGTCTTTAACGGCGCACTCCCCACGCAGGATGCGAAACTCAGTGGCGACTTCGGGACCGTGATGAAGTGGGCCGACAAGTACCGCACCATGAACATCCGCACGAACGCGGACACGCCAGAAGATGCCCAGCGGGCTCGCGACTTCGGGGCGGAAGGAATTGGCCTCTGCCGCACCGAGCACATGTTCTTCGGCGAGGCCCGCATCGCCGCCATGCGAGAAATGATCCTGGCCACGGACGTCGAGGCCCGCAAAAAGGCCCTCGCCAAGCTGCTGCCGTTCCAGCGGGCCGATTTTCAAGGCATCTTCACCGCCATGAAGGGGTTGCCGGTCACCATCCGCCTGCTTGATCCCCCGCTGCACGAATTCCTGCCGCACGAAGTGAAGGCCCAAGAAGTGCTCGCCGCCACGCTCGGCGTCTCGCTGGATGTCGTGAAGCAGCGAGTCTCTTCCCTGCACGAGGCCAATCCCATGCTCGGCCACCGCGGCTGCCGCCTGAGCGTGACCTATCCGGAGATTCTGGAGATGCAGGTTCGGGCGATCATTGAAGCGGCCATCGCTTGCCGGAAGGAGAAAATCGACGTCCGGCCGGAGATCATGATCCCCATCGTCAGCACTTCTCCGGAACTCAAGTTGCTCGTGGACCTGACGCTCCAGACGATCGAGGCCGTGAAGAAGGAAATGAAATTCTCGGGCAAGCTCGACGTGCAGATCGGCACCATGATTGAAATCCCGCGGGCCGCCCTGACCGCGGACAAGATCGCCGAGCATGCCGAGTTCTTCAGCTTCGGCACGAACGACCTGACGCAGATGACCTTCGGCTTCTCGCGCGACGACGTGAACGGCTTCCTGCCGGACTACCTTCGTAAAGAGCTGCTGCCGTGCGACCCCTTCCAGTCCCTCGACACCGAGGGCGTTGGTCAGCTCGTTCAGATGGGCGTCCAAAAAGGCCGCAGCACACGCAAGGACCTCAAGGTCGGCATTTGCGGCGAACACGGCGGCGACCCAGCCAGCATCGAGTTCTGCCACAACGCCGGCCTCAACTACGTCAGTTGCTCCCCCTTCCGCGTCCCCATCGCCCGCCTCGCCGCGGCCCAGGCGGCGCTGAAGAATGCGAAGAAGGGGAAATAAGCCGCCAGAAAGAGCTTCACCCAGTCCCAAAGCTTGCCTCGTCAAGGTCGCGGCAAGTAGGATGCTAGGTGCATGACCTCTGCCCGAAGTCTCTCGTTGGCCTCCTTTGACGCCTCCCCATGGTCGCGGCGCGAGTTCGTGCGCGGGCTCGGGTTTGGGATGCTCGGGATGGGGTTGCCGGAAATGATGCGGGGGAGAGCGGCGGCGAATCAGATGACTGCCGCGCCGCCGGCTGCTTTGGCCGGGAAGGCCAAGCGTTGCATCATGGTTTTCCTCTTCGGCGGGCCAAGCCAGATAGACACCTGGGACATGAAGCCGTCTGCCACCGCCGAGCACCGTGGCGAGTTTCAGCAAATCGCGACAGCCGTGCCGGGCATTTCCTGCTGCGAGCATTTGCCGCGGACCGCGAAGCTGACGAAGCATCTGGCCATCATCCGGTCCCTCACCATGAGCGGCCGCAGCATTGGGGACCACCATGCCGACACTTACTACGTCCTGACGGGGCACCAGCCGGACCGCTCGTTCTTCGTGGACGGGATCAACCGGAAGCCGCACCCCGGGGACTGGCCCTGCATCGGCTCCACGGTCGCGTCGCGCCTGCCGGCAAATCCTGAACTGCCGGGGCTGGTTCAACTGCCCGCCCGTTCGGGCGAAGTCACCAACTACATCAATCCAGGCCAGTTTGCCGGGCGGCTGGGGCCGGCCTGGGAGCCTCTGCTGGTGCGAGGAGAACTCGAAAAACCGCGGCAGCTCGCCGTTCCCGCCTTCGAACTCCCCGCCGATCTGCGCCCCGAACGACTTGCCGGCCGCCAGACGCTGCTCAAGCAATTGGATGCCTGGCAATCGCAGGTAGAGCGCCCCGGCGGCCCGCTGGAGACTTTGCAAACCCATCAACGACGAGCGCTCTCCCTGCTGACATCGGCCAAATCGAAGGAGGCGTTCGACATCAGCCGGGAGCCCGAGGCGACGCGAGCCCGTTACGGCGAAGACATCAACGGCCAGAGCCTGCTCATGGCGCGGCGGCTGGTCGAATCGGGCGTGCCGTTTGTCTGCGTCCACTGGATCGGGCGGAAAGTGGGAGCGGGGCTCAGTTGGGACACCCACAGCGACAACTTTGGACAGCTCAAGAATGTGCTGCTCCCCGCCTTTGACGCCGGCTTCTCGGCCCTCCTCGAATACCTGGAAGCTCGCGGCCTCTTGGAGGAGACGGTGGTACTGGTGGCGGCGGAAATGGGGCGGACGCCGAAGGTGGGAGACCCGCGGACCGGCGGAAAGGGACCGCCGGGACGCGACCACTGGATTCATTGCCAGACGGCGCTGATGGCCGGCGGTGGCATTCAGGGTGGGCAGCATTTCGGCGCGTCCGACCGGATCGCCGCCTACCCCGCCGACCGGCCCGTCTATCCGGAAGACCTGGCCGCAACCGTCTATCACGCGCTCGGCATCGACCAGCACCTCGCCTTCACCGACCGCGAAGGCCGCATCCAGAGCCTGCTGGACGAAGGCCAGCCGCTGCCGCTGTTTTGAGGCTTGCGGCCGCAAGCGGTGCAAAAGAACTGCCAATTCGCTTCTTACGGGGCATGAGTGACCAAGTTGAGATTGGGAATGTCCGCAAAGTCTCGCGCGTTATGGGTAAGCAGTGGCTAGGCATGCCGTAGCGCGGTCGCCGCAATCCAAGCATCGCCGCATTCGATTGGGAATCCCTTACTGCGACGATGAGCCGTAATCGCGGCCCAATGTCGCGACATGTCGTCGTCATTGGGAAGCACAACGCAGCGCATCATGGCCGTTTCGAGGGCTTGGCGGCGAGGAGTCCCCCAGTTGCGGCTGATGGCCCAAGCGCGAAGCTCCGCGACCGTTTGAAAACTCAGGCAAAGCTGTGCGCCGGCAACGTCGGGAGCATACAGGGCCGCGCGAGTGTCACGCTTGACAAAGTACGAGAATACATCCGTGTCGAGCAGGACGCTCTTCATTACCGCCGTACCTCGCGGACGAATGCCATGAGATCGTCAATGGATTCTTCCGGCGGCCAGTCGCCAGCGAGTTCCGCGGGATCGGCGCAGGGCAGAACGCCTTGCTCCTGCGCTAGTTCATCGATGCTCTTGTTCGACCAGAATGCAGAGTCCGTCCGTTCAATCTCAATGCGCACGGGAGTGCCGTCGGGAAGTGGAACGGGCGTATCCAGCACTGCGATGCCGTTTTGAATGTGGCCGTGGTAGGTCATCGAGTCGCTCTCCGATTCGTCTCTTGGACGCTTCATTATACCTTACACGTCGCGGTGGAAAACGTACGCTCCTCGGCTAGGCAATCAGTTTCTGCACCACCTGCCCGTGCACGTCCGTCAGGCGGAAGTCGCGGCCTTGGAAGCGGAAGGTGAGTTTGGTGTGGTCGAAGCCGAGGAGGTGGAGGAGAGTGGCGTGCAGGTCGTGGACGTGGACCTTGTCCTCGGTGGCGTTGAAGCCGAACTCGTCGGACTGGCCGAGGGTGAGCCCCGGTTTGATGCCGCCGCCGGCCATCCACATGCTGAAGCAGTTGGGATGATGATCGCGGCCGTCGTTCCCCCCTTGCACCATCGGCGTGCGGCCGAATTCGCCACCCCAGATGACGAGCGTGTCCTTGAGCAGACCCCGCTGCTTCAGGTCGGTGAGCAGGGCGGCGATAGGCTGGTCCGTGTCGCCGCAGTTTTTCTTCAGGTCGGCGACCAGGTTGCCGTGCTGGTCCCAGGCTTCGTGGAAGAGCTGCACGAAGCGGACCCCCTTCTCGACGAGACGGCGGGCGAGCAGGCAGTTGTTGGCGAACGACGGCTTGCCGGGCTCAGCCCCGTACATGGCCAGCGTCTCCTTCGGCTCCTGCGAGAGGTCCATCAGCTCCGGGGCGCTCGCTTGCATGCGGTAGGCCATCTCGAACGAGCTGATGCGGGCCGCGATTTCCGGGTCGCCGACCGCGCCGAGCCGCTTTTCGTTGAGCGTGCGGAGGGCGTCGAGCGAATCCCGCTGGGCTTGGCGGTCGATCCCCGGCGGGCTGCCAAGGAACAGCACCGGCTCGCCGCCGCTGCGGAACAGGACGCCGCTGTGGGCCGTTGGCAGAAAGCCGCTCCCCCAGTTCGACGAGCCGCCGCTGGGCCCCTTTTTGCCGGAGCTGAAGACCACAAAGCCGGGCAAATCCTGCGACTCACTCCCCAGGCCGTAGGTCGTCCAGGAGCCAAAGCTCGGCCGGCCGAACTGCTGCGAGCCGGTGTTCATGAAAATCTGAGCCGGGGCGTGGTTGAAGGCGTCGGTGTGCAGCGACTTGACGATGGCGATCTCGTCCACCACCTTCGCCAAATGTGGCAGCAGCTCCGAAAGCTCCGCCCCGCTCTGGCCGTGCCTGGCGAACTTGAACTTCGGCCCCAGGAACTTGCTATTGGGGTTGATGAACGCCGCCCGATATCCCTTCAGCTACTCCGGCGGCGGCAGCTTGCCATCCATCTCCGCCAGCTTCGGCTTGTTATCGAACATCTCCAAATGGCTCGGCGCTCCGGCCATGAACAGATAGATCACCCGCTTCGCCTTCGGAGCGAAATGCGGCTGCTTGGGGGACATGGGATCGGCGAAGGCGGGCGCGGCGGATGCCGAGTTGTTCCCACCCAGCAGCGACTGGAGCGCGATTGCTCCCAGGCCAACGCCGCATTCTTTGAAGAACCAGCGGCGGGCGGGAGAAACTGATTTCGGATTTAGGATTTCGGATTTAGGATTTGAAGAGGTCATGGCAGCGCCAGTTTTCGGTTTTCAGTGTTCAGTTTTCGGTGAGTTGTTGTGGCGGCCAGTTGGACACCAGCCTGAAGCGCAAGCGAAGGAAAGGCATCCATCAGGATAGAGCGCTGTCCTTCGCTTGCGCGTCAGGCTGGTGTCTTCATCCCCGTCACCGTCCGTTCTTTTAGTCTGCCTCCCCGTCACTCCTAAGTCGAGTGCCCAGCGAGCCTTGCGAGCTTCTCCCACTAACCCGAAGCGCCAGCGAGTGAGAACACGCAAAATTCACGTACTCGTTGCGATATTCGGCATCTCCCATTTCACAACCCGTAACTAATCCATCACTTGCAAAACTTGCTCCCCCTCGACTTTCGCAACACCCCCTCCACAAACCCGAAGCGTCAGCGAGGGAGCTCGCACTTTCCTGGATGCCGCCGAGTTCATCTCGGGGGAGGTTCACCTTACGCCTAGAAAAAGGAACGCAAAATCGCTGGGATGCCCCCCGGCGTGTCCGGGAGGGAGCCTCACCTTCTTCCTCCGGCCGCGGAGCCCGAGGCCGAAG
>JBJXFF010000019.1:0-4933 GCA_046153945.1 Pirellulaceae bacterium | reverse complement strand
GCTGAGGGGGCTGCGGTCCTTCTACGTGGAGGAGGGGGTCGGGAGGGGTTGTCGCGGCGAAAACTCCTCCCGACCCCCTTTCACAACTGCGGACGAGCAACTCGAAATCCGCCACGCCGGACGCGTCATTGCGACCATTCCGGCCGCTTCCTGCCGCCGCTTCTGCACGATTGACCCAGCCGGGACCAGTGCGGACAAGGCTCGCGAGAGCCGCGGGCGGCCGGCGAGCCACAGCGTGATTCAAGTCTGGGATCAGCCGTGGGGAGAAGCTGCGAAGTTTCTGTTTCTGCGGCACTCGTGGCGCGGCCGCGTCGGCTTCGACGGGCTGGTGAAGGTGATTCGCGAAATTTATCGCACCTGGCAGCCCGAGCGGCTCTGGATCGAAAACGAAAAACTGGGAGAGGCCGCGGTCGATATCTTGCACCCGGAGTTGCCGATTGAAACCGTGAAGACTTCGGGCCGGGACAAAGTGACGCGGGCCGCTCCGCTGATCCTCAAGTTCGAGCAGGGGGAAATCCTGCTGCCGCAGCTCAATAACACCTGGCGGCTCGACTTCGAAGCGGAGCTCCTCTCCTGGACCGGCCGCGACGACCAACCGAGCGACCAGATCGACGCGGCTGCGTACGCGGCGATTATTGGGCAGCAGAATTCAGGGGGAGTGATACGGATGCTGCCGGTGGCGGGGAGGTGAGGAAGATGGAGAGACAGAGAGAAGGAGAGTTGGGGAGAACATTTTTTGGTCGTCCCTAACTCCCTATCTCTCCTTCTCTCCTTCTCTCCTTCTCTCCGTCTCTCCTTCTCTCTCGCGCATAGCCGCACACGACAACCGCCGGAACCGAGCCTGCTCCCACCGGGTGTACGGATACGCCAGCCTGGCCAGCGGGTGCCGCGGGCGGGAGAAGACGAGCAGGTCGTACCAGACAGAGTCATCCCGCCGGTCCCATTCGATCAGAAAGCGCTCCTCGCCATGTTCCCAGTGACCCTGCACCGTGCCATACGCAAAGCCGCTGCGGGTGAAGTGGCCCTTCGTCTCATCAATGAGGTAGAGAATCCGCGTCGGCAACACCAGCCAGCCGCCGAGCGTCCAGGCGCGGAAGATATTCGCCACCATCGCCCCTTCTTCAATCGGCACGTTGGTTGGGCAAGGCTGCACCACGCTGGGCGGCATCATCTGCCAGGTTTGAATTGCCTGGCAGGCGCGGCGGAAGACTTCGCTACCCTTTCCGAGCAGCACTCGTTCCTGGTCCCGGTTGAAGCCCTGCGGCACCGGCTCTGCTTGCCGCTCATCGCGAGTGCAGCCGACGGGCGCATAGGAAAGCGGCGCGTCTTTCAGCGACAGCAGATAAGCCTTTACATGCTCCTCCGTTGGCCGGCGAAATGTGAACATCGGAACTTAACGACTGGAATGAAGAGAAGAGTGGCTCACACAGAGGCACGAAGGCACAGAGGAAGAGGGGAGAGACATCAAAAAGTCAAACCGTCAGGAATAACGACTTTTAACATTGAACTTATAGGATTTAGCATCTCGCATCTGCTTGGTTCTTCCTCCACCTCTGTGCCTTCGTGCCTCTGTGAGAAATTCTTCCGCTTAATAATCCTGAGATTGATCCTGGGTCAGATCGGGCTGCGCGTCTTCGATGGTCCCATTGATAATGCGGGTGATGCCATGCTTGAGCAGTTCCGCGCCGAAGTTCACCAGCAAACCGAGACGGAGGTCGGTGAGTTTGATATAGGTCAAAACTTGCTTCTTGTGGACAGCCGCCACTTGTTCGACGGACTTGAGTTCGATCAGGACCATTCCCTCGATAATCAGGTCGGCTCGAAAGCCAATCTCCAAACGGAGATTGTCCCACTGAACCGGAACGGGGACCTCTTTCTGCACCAAGAGACCGCGCTTCTTGAGTTCGTATTCAAGCACCGCCAGGTAGACCGACTCGAGCAATCCTGGCCCCAGTTTTCGATGAATATCGATTGCCGTGTTGATGATAATGCTGGAAAGTTCGTTATGGGTCATGGCATCGTCCTGCAGGAAGGGAAGGAGAAGAAAATCTCGCACAGAGGCACGAAGGCACAGAGGGCATCGAAAAGATTAATAGAGCAGCGAGACAAATTCAATCCAACTCGCCGCAGCTCGCTGCCGGCTTGCCTCTTTACCTCTGTGCCTTCGTGCCTCTGTGCGAGATTCCCTTGGGTTTCAAGAATTGGGAAGAAAAATCAAGGTGTGGCTCTCACAAAGGCACCAAGGCACAGAGGGGGGAAGCATGGTGCTTACTACCTGCTCCTGGCGATGATTCATAACCAAACCTCTGTGCCTTCGTGCCTCTGTGCGAGACTCTCTGAGGTTCTAGGAATCTTGCTCGTCTTCGTCGGCGTCTTCGTGGCGCGCGATAGGACCCCACATCAGAACAACCCCAACCACAAACAAAATAGCCGCGATCACGCGCAACACGACCTTGAGCTCCCACGAAATACCGCTTGGTGGCTCCGTTGCAAAAAAAGTAATGCAGCCGGCCATAATTCCTGCGACCCCCAACAACAACTGCGTATTGTCCCAGTGCCAATGAGGCGTTGGTCCCTCCGGGATTTTCGCACTCGGATCGGGTTCCGTCGGCGACTCGTAAGGGTTCGGCTCCATGGCGACATTTTTAGACTGTTTTCTTTCAAACCTGCAATATTCCCCTTTTGGCCACGTTAATCTAGTAGCAATGCCCTCTCCCGCACCTCCTGCCATCGACAGCGAAGCGGTTTCGCGCTGGGTTCGCGAACATGGCAGGTCCGTGCGCGGGTATTTGCTCGGGCTGGTTCGCCGGCCGGATGTGGCGGACGACCTGCTTCAGGAGGTCTTTCGCCGGGCCTGGCAGGCGCGGGACCGCTACCAGGAACAAGGACACGAGCGGGCCTGGCTGCTGCGGATTGCCGACAACCTGGCCTGCGACCGGGCTCGCCGGAAGGGGAAGGAGCAGACGGTGGATGAGGAGACCTGGCGGCTACTGGAGCCGGCGGGTCGTTCCCCGCAGCCTGACGATCGGCTGGTGCGGGAAGAATCCCAGACGGAATTGCGGCAGGCGCTGGACCGCCTGACGGAACTCCAGCAGCGGGTGCTGCTGCTGCGGTATTACGGAGAAATGGATTTCGCTCAAATCGCCCAGGTCGTTGGCTGTCCGCTGAGCACGGCGCTCAGCCACGCCCGCCGCGGGCTCTTAGCACTGAGAAAGATCATGGTGGAGAACGTCCCATGAGTACGAACGATATGAACAACGACTTGAAGCAACTGGAACTTGCCACTTCGCGCCTCCTCGAGCAGGATCTCGACGGCGAGACGGCTGAGCTGCGTGAAGGGTGGCGCGTGCTGGCTTCCGCTTTGGAAAAGAGCGGCGAGCCTTTCGAGGAAGGGGCCCTGGTTGCCAAATTGCAGCGCGAAATGGCCGCTTCGTCCTCGGCTATCGAAACAAAACGGGCCGGCAGTGGTTGGATTGTGGTGGCGGCTCTGCTCGGGGGAACTTTGGCCGCCTCGCTACTCCTGATGGTGGCGCTCGCCGGCGGCTTCTTCGGCCCGCAGCCGATCGCCAAGCCAACGAAGACAGTCACTCCGCCCAACAACCTGGCGACAAAGTCGAACACGAATCCCGCGATCGTTCAAGAAAACCCGTTCCGCGGGATTAACGAAAACGACGGCCAAGTTTGGAACTGGGACGACGCGCTCGATTCCCAAATCTCCGTCGCCGCCGCTCAAATGCAAACGTTCCAAAAACCGGCTTTGCCGCTCGACGCCTCCATCTCCACCTTGAACTACCAGCTTCAGCAGATGGCGGAGGATATGGATGAGGGGGCGCTGTAGTGTTTAGACATTTTAGGAATTCAACAGAACCAAGACGAATCTCACACAGAGCCGCAAAGGCACAGAGAAGAACAGCAGAAAAAAACCTCTGTGCCTTCGTGCCACTGTGTGAGATCTCCGTATTTCAAACTGGAGAAAACTCATGAAACGGTTCGTTTTTCCTGCTATTTACGTCTGTGCGACGCTTTTAGCACTTTCACTTGCTGCCGCTCAGGACCCAAAAGCCAAAGACCCGCCGCCGGCCGAACCGAAGGGGGAGCGCGCTCCCCCCCGTGAGCCGCGGCGCGAAGGTGGCCCGAATCGTCCGCCGCCGCGGGACGACGGCGACCCCGACGGCCCGCGCGATCGTCAGCCGCCGCCTCGGGGCGAGGGTCAACCCCCGCGGGGCGACGGCCAGCCTCCCCGAGGAGGATTCGGTCCCGGCGGCCCAGGGGGACCTGGGCCTGGTGGTCCCGGTCCTGGTGGTCCAGGCGGATTTCGTCCTGGCGAGGGCCGAGGTCGTGGACCGGGGGGATTCGGACAGGGCCCGGGTCCCGGTGGTCTTGGCATGGGTCCTGGAGGAGGAGATTTCTTTCCTGAAGATCCCGAAATGGCCGCGCTGAATCGTTCCGAGTATGACCTCGATCAACAGACTCGCGATCTGGCCGACAAACTCCGTGGGGCGAAGAAAGAGGACCGCGAAAAAATCAAAGCCGAGATTTCGGTGGCCGTCACCAAGCACTTTGACGTCCGGCAGCAGCGCCGGGAGCTGCAAATCAAGCGGATGGAAGACGAGCTGAAAAAACTCCGCGAGGCGATGACCAAGCGGAACGAATCGAAGGATCAGATCATCAAGAAGCGCCTGGCGGAACTGATCGGCAACGAGGACGACCTCGGCTTTTAAGTAGTCCGCATAGTAGTCCGCTCACTCCGTGAGCGGACAATCGTGTGACGACTACGAATTGGCATACACGGGAAATTAAAAGAAATCAGTCGGGAAAGTACTTGCAAATAGAAAATCAGGCAAATGATCTTGAAGATTATAAGCGGGCCTTGGAGCAAAAGGAAATTATTATCAAGCAGCTTATTAATAAAATACAATCATTAGAATGACAT
>JBJXFF010000002.1:0-159343 GCA_046153945.1 Pirellulaceae bacterium | reverse complement strand
CCTGATATTATTTTTCGCTCGCTGGGTTGGTTATTATCAGGGGGCTCACGCCCCCCGCTCGCCTATTCCGCCGCCTTCTCTTCTTCCTTCTCCGCGGTCGGCGGGGCGATCAGCGGGCCGCTGCCGCCGAGGCCACCCTTGAGTTCGCCGCGGGGCTTCTTTTCCTTCGGGGGCGGATTGGCCGCAGCTTCCGCCGCATCGGCAGCCGCATTGGCGTCCTCGCTCCATTCCACGCGCTTGCGGGAGAGGCCGATCTTCCGTTCGTCGATGTCGACGCGGAGGACCTTCACCTCGATCTTGTCCCCGACTTTCACCACGTCCTCGGGATTCTCGACCTTGTGGTCGGCAAGTTCCGAGATGTGCAGGAGTCCTTCCAAGCCGTCTTCCAGGCCGACAAAGACGCCGAAGTTCGTGATCTTCGTCACGGTGCCGGTCACCACCTGGCCCGGAGCATACTTGCCCGGGATGTTGGCGGCCCACGGATCTTCGTCAAGCTGCTTGAGCCCGAGGGCGATCCTCCGCCGTTCCTGATCGACGGAGAGAATCTTGCACTTCACCGCTTGGCCCTTTTCCAGCATTTCGCTGGGATGGCTGATCTTGCGGGTCCACGACATGTCGGAGACATGCAGCAGGCCGTCGATCCCCTCTTCCAGCTCGATGAAAGCACCGTAGTTGGTGAGGTTGCGGACCTTCCCTTCGACCAGGGCATCCACCGGATACTTCTCGGCGACACGGGTCCAAGGATTTTCCTGAGTCTGCTTCATGCCGAGGGAAAGCTGTTGCCCTTCCTTGTCGACGCCGAGAATGACGACGCTGATTTCGTCGCCGATGTTCACCAGCTCGCTGGGATGGTTCACGCGGCGGGTCCAGGACATTTCGCTGATATGCACCAGCCCTTCGATGCCGGCCTCGAGCTTGACGAAGGCTCCGTAGCTCATCACGTTGACGACGGAACCCTTCACCACGGCTCCCACCGGGTACTTGTCCACCACGTTTTCCCACGGGTTGGACAGAAGCTGCTTGAGACCGAGGGCAATCTTCTTCTTCTCCCGGTCGATGTGCAGAACCTTGACTTCCAATTCCTGGTCGATGGCGACCATCTCGGTCGGATGGCCGATCCGTTCCCAGCTCATGTCAGTAATGTGCAGCAGGCCGTCGATGCCGCCGAGGTCCACGAACGCGCCGAACTCGGCGATGTTCTTGACGACGCCCTTGCGGGTGTCTCCGACAGTCAGGCCGGAAAGGAGCGTTTCGCGGTCGGTTTCGCGCTGCTTCTCAATGAGCGAGCGGCGGGAGACGACGATGTTGCGGCGGGCCGCGTCGATTTTGAGCACTTCGCACTGCACGGTCCGGCCGATGTAATCGCCGATGTCGGACGGGCGGCGGATATCGACCTGGCTGGCCGGCAGAAAGACGTTGACGCCGGTGATGTCCACGAGCAAACCGCCCTTGATCTTGCGGGTGGCGACGCCGGTGACGACGTCTCCTTCCTTCACCCGCTTCATCATCTCTTCCCAGTCGTCCTGCTTCTTCGCCTTCCGCTTGCTGATGCGGACCATGCCGCTGTCGTCAAGCTGGGCCTGTTCATCTTCGAGGTCTTCAATCAGCACGCGCACGAGCTGCCCCACCTGCGGCGGCTCTTCGTCTTCGTCCCATTCATTCAGCGAAATCGAGCCTTCGCTCTTAAAGCCGATATCGATCATCACCATGCCGTCGGCGACGCGGAGAATCCGCCCCTCGACGATCTTATTCACGTCAAATGATTCATTAGCCCCGGTCGGGTCCATACCCTCGTCGGTGAAGCCCTCAATTTCGGACTCAAACATCGACTGGATATCGGGGTCGTTTTCCAGATCTCGGATCAGCGTGCGATTAACCATAAACAGTAAAAGACCTTGGGCTTGACCGTCGGCTGCGCTTCCCCACGCGGGAAGCTAGCGAAAAGAGCCGCCTGCAAGCTGTAGCTAGAGGTGTTTCCCCTCCCGAACGGGCCGCCGCAACAGCGCGGAGGCGCATAGGTTCAGTCGGGTGGGAACAGGTAAGAGTAGCAATTTACCCAGGTTACGACAAGCCGCGATCAGGCCAGCTCAGCTAGCGAGTGGGTGTTCGATTCACTGTGATTCTTACAGTTTCTCGCCCGCAAAAGACCAGTCGCGGCAGCCGACCGCCGTCTCCACGCTTGGATTTAGGGGCAGCCACGGTCGCCAGACCGTGGGAGAGCGACGCTTTTTGCGTTAGCGGTTGCCCGCCACCACGCATTCCTTGAGGCCAAGGGGACTGGCTAGGTCTTACCTTGTACGACTCTTTCATTCGCTACCTTTCTCCGGCTTATCGCTGACGCATCCTATCTCGTTTGAATCACCCCTATGGTGACTGTTCAAACGTGCGTATGGACCTGTACCCTTTGAATCACGCCCCTATTCCTCTCCTTTGCTATTCCTCTCCTTTCCCAGTCGATCAAAGTCCTCCAGCCGGCGAGCGAGATAGATGTGGTCAAAAAGTCCATACACGCCATCGCAAGGGGCGAGCGCGATGCCCGTGAAATCGAACTCGCCATAATCGGCAAAGAGATCGCGGGTGATGACGCTCCACTCCTCGGGAATCACTTCTCCAATTCGGATCGATGCCCCCCCAAAGGGAAATACATCCGGGCTCGGTCCAATATGGTAGCGTCGCCACTCAAAGAGGGTGTCAGATGCACCTGGCTTGGATTGAGTCAGGATTTGGAGACCGATTGCCTTTCCTCCCTTCTTCTTCCAAGCCAGCCTTAAATAACGATACTCGCCGGGACCTGGCTTCTCTCGAATCCTTTGCCGAAAATCGGGAATTCCCGACCGAAAGCGCTGGTCGTCGACGATGCGGAGCGACACGCTTCCGCTATAACAGTCGTTGCCTTCCATGGTCCCTATTCCAGAACCTTCCGTGAGGATGGTAGGAAACTCGGTCTGGTCCTCAAAAATGGCCAGCAAGCCTCCGTCGGGTGCCGAGGGGACAGAAACTAAATCGGGATAGTAGCCGAAAACTTCCTTGACCCGCATGTCGCGGGCGACCTGTGGATCGTGCCGGAGCAAAGTCTCGTCAACCAATTGATCTCCCGTCCCGTCGATGAGTCCCCAGCGAAGCACGCAATGCGTCGTCGCTACCCCCTCGTGATATTGCACCTCCAGCCGCTGCGGGTCGCCGGTGAGGTCGGCAATGGCGTTTCGCTCTCCGGCTCCGCCACTAAGCCCATCCCACAGCGGTTTGCCGTCGAGGCTCAGCAAAGAGCCATCGTCCGAATCGATTAGAAGCCGATATTTGCCTGGGATAGGTGCCTGGATAAAGCCTGACCAGGACGTCGAGAAATGATCGCGGGGAATCGTCGCTTCGGGACTGCCATTCCCCCAGCCCCAGGGGAAATAGAGACGTTTTTCGATTCGTGTTGTGCGTAAGATGTCTCGATTGTCACCCTGGTAGTATGCCCCCAGCAGACCGGCTGCCAGGCGATTCCGGGCTACCCCTTTCACATTCAAGATTTTCCCTTGTCGTTCTAGAGCCGAAAGCTCCGCGGACACCTTCTCATACCAGTATTTTGCCTGCTGGCGGTACTCCGTCCGCCACGGCTCCTCTGCGGACTCCGAGAGCTTCCACCAGGAATCCGCCACCGCGCGATATCGCCGAAAATCTGCCGCCAGTTCCAGCGCGGCGACCTCCGCCAGAGGCTTATCGCTGCCGCGCGATAACAGTAGCAGTCCCTCCGGCCAGTTCCCGCGAACGAAGCACTCGTAGCGTCCCACCGCCAGATTAGCCGCCGCACTCTTGGATTCCTCCCCTATTTCCCCGCGGAGCGGACTCATCTCGTCGAACAATTGTTTCGCCAGGGTCACCTCGCTGACCCGACGAGCTGCGTATTCCTTGAGCGCGGTGGAACGCTCCAAGACAGCGACCCTCTTCAGGACTGCTGCCAGGTGAACCGCCAGTTCCAATCGCTCGGCAAGTAGTGTTTTATCCAAGTAGATCGAGGCCGTTGACGCAGTGGCTAAAAGGTCCACCGGAGCCGATTTTACCGTATGCTCTTTGGCCACCCCCTCGACTACGGCAGTTTGCAATGCCAGCGCGTCCAGTTCAAAAGTCCTCGCTTGGTCTTCAATCGCCTGGCAGGCGCCGCTTGGGTCTGAGGCGTTGCGGGCCAGATCCTGCGCTTCCAGCAAAAGGGCAAAACGGACAGTAATATCGTCCCGATCCTCTTTCACACGGGCCAAAAGCGTCTGCGACAATCTCCGGCGCGCGCTCACTGTATTGATCGCGGCGAATTCCTTGGCAAATAGCTTCCGCACTGCCGCTCGGGCCTGCTGCAGATCTTTGCCGGTTGGTGGCGGCAGCCGGAGGGCTGGAGCCAAAACAAACTTCGGCTGCCGTTTGGCCGGAGGTGACGAGGAATAGGGAGTCAGCTCTATGCGAGAGATTCGAAAATCCCACGACGAACTGATAAAAAGAGACTTCCGATCCGGGACCGACCAATCGTGACTGACCATGAGGCGGGCTGGATCACCCCGCCATTGAATTATGACTTTTCCATCCGCTAAGAACTGAACGTAATTTCCGCGGACGATACAGCGAAGATGGCAAGGACGACCAATTTGAAAAATGGGGCCGCGATAGCTCGATTCGTTGTTGTCGGCTGCTCGTCCATCCAGCAAGTGAAAGCCCGTCGCGCGGCTACCGCCGATCTCCCAATCAACGACAATCTCAGTTTGATGACCGGCGACGACGATTCCCAGGACAAAAAAGCCATCTTTCATCAGATGTTCCACCGTCAAATCAAGCTGATAGTCTTGCGGAACCTCCACGGGTAGCATCACGCCCCCATCGCGTCCTTCCAGTTTGCCATCGACCATCTCCCACTTTCCCGGAGTGACGCCGCCGGCCATAAGCGGCAAGGGCGGTATCCTCTCCAGGATGGAAATGGGTGGCCCCGAGGGGACTGGTGGCTCGGGCGGAGGTGTTGCCAGCGTCTGCGGGGACATTGGCGGGGTTGGAACAATTTCCGACTTTGGCGGTGGCGGAGTATCGGTCTTCGCTGGCTGTACAGGACGGATCTCTTGCTTGACCGCGTTCGCGGGAACCTTCACGGGATCCATTTCGCTCGACTTAACAAGTGCTGGCGACGCAGCTTCACGCGGCAAAGGTTCTTTCCTTGGATGCTCCCCTGCCTTCTGAACTTTAGCAACCGGCTCTGCCTTTTTCGCTTTTCCTAGAATATCGATTCCCCAAAAATAATTGAGCGTAAGCACAGCTACAAAGAGTCCCAAGGCTCCCCCGAGGACAATCTGCACAATCGAGGTGACCGGATAAGTTTGAGGCCGATTTGGCTTGTTCCGAGAGACTGCCGGGACGGTCGCGACGGGCCGAATTGAGGCGTCATATGCCTCCTTTCGCTGTGCGTCTAGCAGGCAAGCGGCAGCGGCCGAAACAATGTTCAAGAGCCGCTGACAGTCATTCGCTCTCGCCCCGATTTGGAAGGATTTCAGGTGCGCCATCTGGCGGTCTGCCGCGCTGGCAATAACGTCTGGGTTACTCTCAAATCGTCTGATTCCAAGCAGTCGGTAATGGTCTGCCGGCTGTTCATCGGGTGCTATGCCAAGCCAAACATGATACGGGTCGAAGGAAGAATCAGTCATGCCGGCCTCCCGCGAGAAAAATGGAGCAAAAGGCAAAATAACACTACCTATCGCCTACGGCTACTACTTGCTGTTCAATATTCCGCGTGAATGCTGCTTGGTCTAGGCAGACGCAGAGAAGATAAAGGGGTCAGGGTGCGTCGGCGATAAGCCGAATAAAGGTAGCGAATGAAAGAGTCGAACGGGGGAGAACAAATGGGACCCCCATACCCTCCCCGAATGGGGAATTGACGGACACTTGGGAGAAGTATACAAATGTGATTATATCGGGCCGGCGAGAATCCGGCAGTTCTTTGACAATTCAGATGTACGTTGTGGATAATCAGGGAGAAAGTGCGCGCGGACCATGACCGCGACCGGTAGGAATTGAAATCCGCAGCCCTGAGACTTGGTAGTTCTTACACGGAGGTGCTGATCGGGGCGTCCCCGTAGGATCAGGGGGGTGTATCAGAAAAGGGGTGCGTGTATCAGACTTGCGGCGAGTCGATTTTCCGCAGAGCCTTGCCAGCGCAAGAGTTGCGGCGAGGCGATTGGACGCAAGTCCGTGAAACGGCGACGTGAAAACCTGTATCACGGGCGTGGCTAGCGGGGAATCGCGCGGCCTGGGAAGGCCGTCCTGCGGGAGGCATGGGCTGCCGCCCCCGGCGGGCTCGCCCCGCCGGAGCGATGTTTGCCAGACCAGAACGAGATAAGAGGTGTCCATCCCCGCCACCCCCCGGCTCGTCCGGGCGGAGCGATGTTTTGGTGCGCCGCATCGACCGCAAATATCGCCCCGGCGGGACAAGCCCGCCGGTAGCGGTGATTTTTTGGTGCCGCCTTCTGGTGGCCAAACCTACGCTCCGGCGAGACAAGCTCGCCGGGGGCGAAGGCCGTGAATCAGGAATCGGCTTGTGAATCAAGGTTACGGCGACGTGAATCAGCGCAGGTGGTTATGGCTTAAGAGTTTAGGAAATGTTGAATCGTCGTAAGTCTCTGAAAAATGGGCTGTGAATCCAATGAATCAGGGGTGACTGGCCGCCTGAAGGCGGGACTCCAGCGTGGGGTGGCATGCCGGTTGCTATTCCGGGGCGGAGGGGCGGGGTAGACTAAAGACGCACCAGATTTTTCCGAATTACTGAAACAGGTTCCCCCTTCGGCAGCCATTGAGCTGCTGCGGCCAGACGGGGGAACCTGATGAACAGCATGGCGACGCAAACGCAGGATTCGGAGCTGCAGCATAGCTTCGGGCCGCAGGAGATCGGCTTTGACTATCTCCCGCTGGAGCTGACCCCTCCGGATGGGACGGCGGTCCGGACCCAGCCGGCGGCCAAGGTGCCGTTCATCGACCTCAATTCGAGCGCCCCCTTCGAACTCCCCGAAGCGGCCCCCCAGGTTTCGGCCCCCGCTCCGCGGCCCCCCCGCAAGACCAATGGCAAGCCGCAGTCGGAACGCTCCCCCGGCACGCTCTGGCTGGAGGGGGACGTGCTGATGTGCGCCTGCCCCGACTGCCGGGCTCCGATGTCGGTCCGCCTCTGGCTGATGGCGGCGGATTGCTGGAAGTGCGGAGCGAGCATCGAGCTTTCCCAGGAGCAGGAACGGGAGGCGATGCGACTCCTCAAGGAGCGGGAGGAAGCGGCCGCGCCGGTGGCGGTTGCTGCAGCCGCTCCCGCCGCTCCGCCGGAAGCACGTCAGCCCCGGTTCAAAGAAGCACCTGCGCCCCCTCTGGCTCCGGCACCAAGTCCCGTTCCTCAGCCCGCACCAGCCGCCGTTCAACCGGCTCCGCGCCCCGCGCCCCAACAGCCGCGGCGTCGTCCGGCGCAGCGCCGCAAAGCGGATAGCGCCTCGTCCTGGCTCTACAAGGTGCTGAAGGATACTCCCGCCTGGCTCGTCAGCATGCTGGTCCACATGGTGGCCATCACGCTCATGGGGCTGATCCCGCTGGAGAAAGAGCGTGACCGGGGCGAGACGATCATCCTTTCGGCTGCCGCCACCCCCGAGCGGGAGAAAGGGGGAGACACGCTCAAAATCAAACAAGAGGATGATTCCCAGTTTGATCTTCCCGTTCCCAACAAGTCCGATTTGGAGGATCCCGAAAAACGACAGGTCCTCCTCGCCGCGGCCCAGGACGCCAAGGAACTTCGCCTCAATGAGCCGGTGCAGAGCCTGCCGCCGCTGGAGGAAGTCAGGAAGCTAGTTGGCAACCCCAACGGCATTCGGAGCGTGATGGCCGCCCGCGACCCGCGGCTGCGGGTGGAGATGGTGGCGAAGGAAGGGGGAACCACCCTCACCGAAGCTTCTGTTGCCCGCGGCCTCAAGTGGCTCTCTCTTCACCAGAATGTCGACGGCAGTTGGAGCGTCAACGGTTTTCAGACTGCCGCCAAGTGCAACTGTAATGGACAGGGTGGGGTCGCCGGCAAGAGCGCCGGCACCGCACTCGCCATGCTGCCCTTCCTCGGCGCGGGACAGACGCATCTCGTCGGCAAGTACAAGCACACGGTCTCTCGCGGCCTCCGCTGGATGCTGGAAAACCAAGGAGAAGACGGCGACCTCCGGGCCGGGTCCAACGACAACAGCGGCATGTATACCCACGGCCAGGCCACCATCGTCCTGTGCGAAGCCTTCGCCATGACGGGCGACGAGCAGCTTCGCATTCCTGCTCAAAAGGCCGTTGATTTCATCGTGAAGGCTCAGTATCGGGACGGCGGCTGGCGGTATCAGCCGGGTCCGCCGACCCAGCCGGGCGATACCAGTGTGGTCGGCTGGCAACTCATGGCGCTGCAAAGCGCTCGAGCAGCAAACTTGACGGTCCCCGCCGACACGCTGGGAATGGCCGAAGTTTATCTCGAAGGGGTCAGTCAGAAGGATGGCGCTCTCTACGGCTACCAGCGCGGCCACGGAGTCACCCCCGCGATGACTGCCGAAGGACTTCTCTGCCGCATGTACCTCGGCTGGAAGAAAGACAACCCCGCCCTGGGCCGCGGCGTTCACTGGCTGTCGGACGAGCATCTGCCGAGCGACCGAACTCCGAACATTTATTACTGGTACTACGGCACCCAGACACTGCACCACTTCGGCGGCGAAGACTGGGAGAAATGGAACGTCCAAATGCGGGACGTCCTCACCCGCTCCCAAGAAACCAGCGGCCACGCCGCCGGCAGTTGGGCCCCCCGCGACCAACACGCCTACGCCGGTGGACGCATCTACCAAACCAGCCTCTCCATTTGCTGCTTGGAAGTTTATTACCGGCACTTGCCGATTTTTAAGCAGATTGAGTTGGGGAAGACGAAGACTCCAACGCCGTAGTCATTCGCCGGTACTCGGTACATAGTACTCCGCACCACGCCCATCGCCTTAACCCGACGGCTTCCGCCTACCCCACCACCTGCGGCAATTCCTTCACCGCCGCTTCCACGCTCACCAAAATGCTCTTAAACGCCGGGGTCTTCGATTGCGGATCGGCGTGGCGCGAGACGAGGACGTTGGCTTCCGGATAGTACATCAGCGCATTGCCGGCGCGGATGTCCGAATAGTTTCTCGCCAAAATGTTCCGCATCGAGCCTGTCTCGCTGCTGACGGTGACTCGCTGATCTTCTTGAAGTCCCAAGCGAACCATGTCATCGGGGTGCAGCAATATCACATCTCTCCGGTCCTGACCCCGGTAAATGTCTTCGTTTTCATAGACCACCGTGTTGAACTGCCCCTCGCTCCGCACGGTCATCAGCCGCAGCTGATTCTCATTCCCAGGCAGCTCCGGCAAGTCATGCGTGTGCATCACCGCCCGTCCATCCGCCGTGGGAAACTTCGGCTGGTGGAAGATGCGGCCGGGGAGGGCGAATTCCTGTTTGGTCTTGTCGATGGTCGCGAGCTGCTCGAAGCCAGGAACGACTTTGGCGATGGCTTCCCGGATTTTGCCAGTGCTTTCCATCGATTGCCAGTCGAGCGCCCCGCTGGCCGCGCTGCCGGGGGGGAGCGTTTCGCGGGCGATTCTAGCGATGATTTCCACTTCGCTCCGCGGCCCCTGGTGCCGCCGCGGGCCGCCATCGGAGAGGCGGACGTAGTTGAACATCGACTCCTGCGTGCTCGGCTGCGGCTCTTCGTCGCGGGCGAGGACCGGCAGGATGATGGTTTCCCCGGCGAGGCCGTGGGCGTGGCCCGTGTTGAGCGTGGTGTTGAGATAGACGATCTGGTCGAGCTTGTTGATGGCGTCCGCAGCGAACTTGGCGTCCGGATTGGACCCATACAAATTGCCACCGAGACAGAAGCCCGTCTTCAGCCGCCCTGCTTCCGCTTCTTCCATGCAGGCCAGCGTATCGAGGCCGGGAGTCTTCGGCAGATTCAATCCATACTCACTTTGCAGCTTCTCCAAAATCGCATCTTTGAGCTTCGGCGTCACTCCCATGCTGCCGATGCCCTGGACGTTGGAATGGCCGCGAATGGGGAGGAGCCCCGCATGGGGCCTGCCGACCATTCCCCGCATTAGGGCCAGGTTGGCGATGGCCTGCACGTTCTTCACCCCGTGGGCGTGATGCGTGATTCCCATCGTCCAGCTAAAGACGGTCGACTTCGACGCTGCGTAGAGTTCCGCAATCTTGTCGATCTCCGCCTGCCCCACACCGGACTTCTCGTGGATCTCGCTCCACGGCGTTTCGCGGATTCGTGTCAGCCACTCTTCGTGTCCGTTGGTGTGGGCTTTCAAAAACGCTTCGTCCTGCGCTCCCATCTCGTCAATCCGCTTGGCGATGCCGGCGAGGAGTGCCAGGTCGCCGCCTATGTGCGGCTGGACATAGAGCGAGGTGATTTTAGTGCCGAACAG
Organism: Pirellulaceae bacterium; assembly: GCA_046153945.1. Taxonomy (GTDB): domain Bacteria; phylum Planctomycetota; class Planctomycetia; order Pirellulales; family Pirellulaceae; genus SXOA01. The sequence goes on along the minus strand of JBJXFF010000002.1, from coordinate 148,891 downwards.
GAGCGACCAGGGGTCGCTGGGGACGCGGAAGTTGACGAGGCCGGTTTCGATCACCGGGTTGATGGAGATGATGTGCCCCCCGCGGCGGCGGACGTTTTTCAGCGTCGTCATCAGCCGCGGATGGTTGCTGGCGGGGTTGCCGCCGATGACGAAGACGAGGTCCGCATGCTCCACGTCCTCCAGCGTCAGCGTCGCCGTGCCGCTGCCGACGGAAGTTTGCAGCCCCACACCGCTCGCTTGGTGGCAATAGAAGCTGCAATTATTGACGTTGTTGGTTCCATACACGCGGGCGAAGAGCTGTAGCAAGAACCCGGCTTCGTTGGAACTTCGACCGCTGAAGTACCAGAATGTCGCATTCGGGGTGACGCTCTTCAGCTTGCCGACAATGCGGCTGATCGCATCCTCCCAGGTAATCGGCCGGTAATAATCGCTCCCCCGCTCCAGCACCACCGGCTGCACAATGCGCCCGCACGATTCGAGGTCGTACGGCGAAAACGCCTGCAATTGAGCCGTCGAATACGTACTCCAGAACTCCGGCTTAATCGCACCCTGCATGTCGGAAGCCATCGCCTGCAACGACTTTTTGCAGACCTCGGGAAAGCTCCCCGCCTCATTCACCATCCCTCCCTTCTGTCCCCCCATCCCCAGCGCGCACGTCTTGCATGCGTTCTTGCTTCGCATCGCCTTCCACATCGCCCAAAAGCCGCCGGAGGCGCGGGCCTTCTTGAACGTATACCAAATGGCCCGCCAGCCACCGCCTGAAGATAGTTTTTTCATGATGCCGTCATTTTAGCTCAGCGTGGCGGGACTTGCCGAGGTGAGGGCGGGATGAAGCGAACGTACGGAGTGCAGCGAAGAAATAATGAGAGCGTTTTCCAACTGCAACCTTTAATTTGGTGCATTTCGGGAAACTTCACCTTGGTTATTGATCGAGCTTTCCATCGAGCGCCAGCTGATGGAAATAGTGCGGCACTTTGTCCTGGTTCGCCAGCAGCCAGTCGATGCCCGGCTCGTGGTGCATGGCTTTGTGAATTGCCTTGGCCATGGCGGCGCGGTTGGTTTCGAAGAGGAGGTCGAAGTCGATCTTGATGTCCGCATTGGTGACACTGGGGTCGAGCCAGACGGAGACGATGATCCCCAGGTCGTTCGCCTTCTCCTTGGGAATGTCCCCCACACGGACTGCGTCGAGTACGCCGTGGGCGATGGCGGCCTGCACGGTACCCATCAGGATGTTGGTGTATTTGCTGCTCTTGACGGTGACTTTGCTGACCATGAGCGTCACGGGACGAATCTGCACGTCGCTGTTGAGAATCGCGAAGACCCGCGAATGCCCCTTTACCTGGTCCCCGAGCAAATTGGCAATCGCATAACCCACCGGCCCATCCAGCTCCCCAATTACCACCTCCGGCTCCGCAGCCGACCAGGCGGGGTCACCTTCCACCAGGGCTTCGCCCGTGCGGAGAATGATCCGCTCATTGGACTTCTTGCGAGATATCAACCTGACTGGTTTAGAAGGCCGCTTTTTCTTGGCCATCGGGCATTCCTTCTGCTAAGGTGCGAGATCGTTGGTTCTTTGCCGGTCTTTGATTTTCCATATCGGCGGTTGGGTAGAAAGATGGGGGTAGAAAAATGAAGGCGATTATCTTGTCGGCGCTGCTGGGTGGCTCTGTCCTTGCCCAGGAAGCACCGACAAAACCACTGTGGCAACTCGACCTGGCCAGCGCTTCTTATGGTGGTGGAGCGATTGGCGACCTGGCCAACGATGGCAATCTGGTGCTGGTTTTTGGGACGTATTTCAATGACGAGCATTTGTATGCCGTTCAGGCCAAGGACGGCAAAGTCCTGTGGAAGTTCAAATCTGAAGGGGGGCCATTTGATGCTTCAGTCGCGCTGGTGGACCTGGATGGTGACAAGAAGCTTGAAGTGCTGGCTGCGGACTCTTCGACGGGAACACTGTTTTGCTTGAATGCCGCAGGCAAGGTGGTCTGGAAGAAGAAGCTGCCGAATTCCACGGACTCACCGCCCGCGGTGGCCGATCTGGACGGTGACGGCAAGCTGGAAATCGTGATCGGTGTAATGGCGATGGCTGATCGCCATGGCCGAGTGGTGGTACTCGATGCTGCGACGCAGAAAGAGAAATGGACCGTTAAGATCCCTGGCCATGTTCAGTCGGAACCGGCGCTCGTGGATCTTGACGGCGATCACCAGCTAGACGTGCTGGTGACAACCTGGCGGGGAGACAAATGTGTGCGAGCGCTAAGCGGCAAGGATGGCCATGAATTGTGGAAACACGCCATGCAGGGAGACATGTATCACGGCGTCTCTGTCATCGAGTCCAAGGAGGGTGTGAAACTGGTGGCCGCTTCGATTGAGGGAGACCTAGCGCTCCTCAACGCCAAGGGCCAGCCGATTTGGACGAAGCAGCCGGGAGGTTATTTGTTCGCGCCGACCACGCTCATCGACATTGAGGGCGACGGTGCGCTGGAAATTGCCGTCTGCAGCGGACGGATACACCTGTTTGATTTGGCGGGAAAAGAACTCTGGAAAACGGCCAGCTATGGCAGCGTCGGCCGAGGAGCGGCAGCGGCAGATGTCAACCGCGATGGTCTGCCGGATTTGCTGTTTGGAGCGAGCGACCGCAAGTTTCGCGCGGTGGAAGGAAAAACAGGTCGTGAATTGTGGGCCTTCGATGCGACGACCAAAGGTCACGTTTACGAAATGCTTGACAGCGGCCCCGTGATCGCCGACTTCGACGGTAACGGCACGCTAGACGCGTTCTTCGTCGCGGGGAAGGGAACTTCCGACAAAACTCGCGCGGAGAACTACGGACGGGCGTACGCCCTATCCGTTGGCAAAGGCTCAGGCGTCTGGCCTATGTTTCGCGGCAACTTGCGAAGGACGGGGGTCGCGAAGGATAAGGAGTGATTTGTGGGCTTGGGCCATCGCCTCTCACTTCCTCCACAACTGCCGCTCTAGCTTCGGAAACAGCTTCAGGGCATTGTCCCGCATGATCTGCCGGCCGATGTGCAGGGCCTGCTCTTCGCGGAGCTCGCCGCGGTCGACTTTTTCCGCCAGGGCTTCGGAGACGCATTGCCGCGTCCAAACAGTGGCGGCGTAGATCCCTTCGGCTTGCACGGTGTCGGCTCCCCACATGATGCGGTCGCTCGGCATCACTTCCAGCCATTCCTGATAGGCCCGCCGGGCCGTGGTGTACGACATTTGCGGGAGCCAGACGGAATCGACCCAAACGTTGCGGTATTTCATGGCGATGACCCCCGTTTCGCCGACCCAGGGAAAGCCGCCGTGGAACAGGATGAACTTGGTTTTGGGGTTGGCCGCAATCATGTCCACCAGCAGCATCGGGTTGGAACCTTGGATGCGGGCCTGGCCGGTGTGAATCTGAAACGGCAGCTCGTATTTTGCCGACAACTCGCAGAGCCGCCAGAGGATGAAATCCTGAAAGTCTTTGATTTCCTCGGATTTGAGTTCGCTCCGCGGCCGACCGAAAGCTCTTATCGCCCGTTCCTTGGGCACGTTCTGGAAGTCGAGCGTCCGCTGATAAGCGAGCGTCGTTTTCAAGCAGACGGCGTCGGAGGCGACGGCCTTTTGAAATACCATGTCGATTGCCGCCAGATAGTCGTCGAGCGTCTTTACTTCCTTGCCGGACTGTTTGGCGAAGTCATAGGGGCTATCGAGCGAACTCGTGAATGAACTCGGATGAAAGCCGTCCACCATCGTGGTGACGTTAAGAACCGGGACAGAATAGCGGTAGGGGCGGTCGAACTTGAATCGAGCCCAGTAGGGGTCGATCAGCATCAGCTCGATATTCGCCCGCTCGGTGACAACGTGATTCAGCCACTTGTCGCTTTTGTCATTCTCGAAAATCCGGTCGTTGAGCTGTCGGGCCTGTTCCGGTGTCATCGTTTCAAAATCGACGCCGTACAAGTCCATGAACGCCGGCAACAGGTATCGATAAAAACTGGTTGCCCGGGCGTCCTTAAAATCGTGCTGGGCCTTCTCCCACCAGGCATCAAACGACTTTCCCTCCGGCCAGGCAGAAAGTGGATTGATCCAAGGATAGTAGCTTCCCTGCCAGACCGAATGGAGGGTCATCCCTTTCCCCTTATCCGTTACATCCCGAAACGGAATCTCCTCAAATGGCCGCAGATGGTCGTGGGTATCAATCGCCGGCACCGCGTCGATGCTGGCGCGAATCCGCTTATAGAGGTCGGTCTTCTTGATGTCTTCCCCGCGCACCACTGATCCGCCGAACAGAAGGAGGGCGACCGCCGTAAGAAGGAAGTTGCCGCTCAGTGGCTTGAGGTGCGAAGTCTGGCTGTGGGACTGTAAATTCATCGGATGCTCCTTATTTCCAGGGCATTCTAACCCCAGCGGATGGCCGCCTGCTATATTGAGCCTGGCGGGCGCTTCGCACAGCGGCGGCCGCAGGGACCAACAGAGGCAAGAAAGCGGTGTTTTCCTATCTGCTGATGACGACGGGCGCCCGGACGGGGACCCATTTTCTGCTTAAGGACGGGGCGTCCGCGCGCATTGGCCGCGGCCTCGAATGCGACGTCGTTCTGTCGGATCCCCTCTCGTCCCGCGTGCATGCTACCGTGGTCTGCGAGTCCGCCGAGTGGTGGGTTCGCGACGCCGGCAGCCGTAATGGGACGTTCGTGAATGGGCAGAAAATCGACGAAGCCCGACTGACCGAAGGGGACCTGCTCAAGGTCGGCTCCAGCGAGTTTACGTTCCATCAGTCCGCCGAGAAACCGGTCGACCGGGCCCGGCTGGACCACACGCAGACCATCGTCCACGACCGGATCGTGGGACGTGAAACCGGCCAAGTCTCCGCCGATCTTCTGCGCGACTCGCAGTCGGGCCAGGATCTGCTCACGCTGCATCAGCTCAGTCTCCAATTGCTCGGCTGCACCGATCCCGATGAAGTAATCCGCGTCTCACTGCAACTCCTCCAACTCCGGACCAACGCTTCCATCGTCGGCTTTCTTTGGATGAGCGACGACGGCCAGCTCAAGCCCAAAATTATTGTTCCCGAAGGGGCCATTCCCCATGTGCGGCTCAGCCAGTCGTTGACCGAGATGGTCGTCAGCCAGGCCAAAGCGGTGTGGGTGAACAACCAGAAGCCGGAGGGGGGAACGACCGTCTTGCAGCACTATGCCGACGCCCTCTGCGTGCCGCTCCTGGACGAAGGAAAAACCATTGGGGCGATTCACCTCTATTTGGACAAAGGTCGCTTTCGCCACGCGGATTTCGAAATCGCCATTCCGGTCGCCCACATTCTGTCTCTCGCCCTGGTCCGTGCTCAAACGGAAGCTCTGCTCCGAGTGGACCATCGCCGGCTCGTCGATAAGAACGCGGTTCTGGACGAACTGGTCGGCGAGAGCAAGCCGATGACCGATCTGAAATCCAAAATCATCCGCGTGGCTCGGGCCACCGGCTGCGTCTTGATTCGCGGCGAGAGTGGCGTGGGGAAGGAACTAGTCGCACGGGCGGTTCACAAATCCAGCGGGCGGGCGGACCGGCCGATGCTCAGCGTCAACTGCGCCGCCATTCCCCGCGACCTGATAGAAAGCCAGCTTTTCGGACACAAAAGGGGCTCTTTCACCGGAGCCGATTCCGACCACGTCGGTTGGTTCCAGCAGGCTCACGCCGGAACGCTGTTTCTCGACGAAGTCGGCGAAATGACGCTCGATGGTCAGGCCAAACTGCTCCGCATTCTGGAGGGGCATCCCTTCCTGCCGGTCGGCTCTACGAAGGAAGTGAATGCCGACGTGCGGGTCATTGCCGCCACCAACCGGGACCTGACCGATATCGTCCGCGAAGGCCGCTTTCGCGAAGACCTCTATTACCGCCTCAGCGTCTTCGAACTCTACATCCCGCCGCTCCGCGAGCGGGGTGTCGACATAGAACGGCTGGCAGACCATTTCCTGGAGCATTTCCGCCGCACCCACGGCCGCCCCAGCATGACGCTCTCCCCCGACGCCCGGGCAAAACTCCTCGCCTACCAATGGCCCGGCAACGTGCGACAACTCCGCAACGTCATCGACAGCGCCGTCGTCATGGCCGAAGGGACGATCATCCTCCCCGACGATCTGGCCCTGCGAGACGTCGGAACTTCCCAAGGGCAGCACGAAACGCTCCGCATCGACTTCTGGGAACGGAAACTCATCGTCGAAAGCCTCCAGCGCACCGGCGGCAAAGTCCCCGAAGCGGCGCATTTGCTGGGACTGGGAAGAGCGACGCTATATCGGAAGATTGAGGAGTTTGGGATTGATCGGAAGTAGCTTCGTAGACTGGGCTTTCTAACCCGTCCTGAGGTGGCTTCAAACGGACGGTAGGGGAAGGCCATCCTACTCTTCATTCCCCAGCTTCACCTCTTTGTACCCGCTGGAATCGGCAGCGGCTCGGGAGAGGCCAGTGGTGTTGTTTTGCATGGTGATGTTGCCGAAGCGGTCGACGGCGATGATGCCGCCGTCCCCTTTTTTGAGGCGGGTGGTGAGGATGGCGTGGACGGCGTCTTTCAGCGAGTCTCCTTTGTAGGCCAGCCGGGCGGAGATGTCGTAAGCGACGGCATGGCGGATGTATTCCTCGCCGGTGCCGGTGCAGGAGACCGCACAGGTGGCGTTATCGGCGTACGTGCCGGCTCCGATGAGGGGAGAATCGCCAACGCGCCCCGCCTTTTTGTTGGTCAATCCCCCGGTGCTGGTCCCCGCCGCCAGATTGCCGTGCGAGTCAAGAGCCGCACAGCCGACAGTCCCTTTTTTCGAGTCGTCCGATTTGGATGAGGATTTTTCGCCTTCTCGCTTCTTCTGCCATTCGTCGAAGGCTTTCTGCGTAAAGTAATACTGCTGGTCCACGCGGTCCACTTTCATTTCCGCCGCGAACTTCTCTGCCCCATCAGCCACGAGCAGCACGTGCCGGGTTTTTGTCATCACAAGATGGGCGAGCGAAATCGGGTTCTTCACCGTCCACACGCTCGCCACAGCGCCGCAGGCTTTTGTTCGCCCGTCCATGATGGAGGCATCGAGCTCGTGCTTTCCGTCGGCATTAAAGACGGCACCTTTGCCGGCGTTGAAGAGAGGATCGTCTTCGAGAAACCGGATGACCTTTTCCACCGCATCCAGGCTGGTTCCACCTTTGTCGAGTTCCTCCACGCCAATCGCGAGGGCCTTGGCGAGCGAAGCTTCCACTGCGGCCACTTCCGCCTTCGTCATTTTGGACGGATCAGTTCCCGCGCCGCCGTGGAGGACGATGGCATAGCGCTTGGGAGCGGTTTTGGCGGGCTCGTCGCCGCGGGTGATAAGCGTTAGCAACGAGAGAAGAGATAGGAAATTGACTGCGAAGGAAATTGGGTGTATGAGTTTCACGAAATACACGCGGAAAGGAAGCCACGAGACGGGTAAATTCCAAACTGGCTAATATATCCTCTTCGCGTGCATTTCGCTGCCGCTCATGCACCTTACAACTCCTCCCATCCGCGCATAAAAAAAGGTCATGGCACACCGATCCTTCGTTGTGCCATGACCTCTATCCTGATACGGAGCCGCCCGTGCTTCTCCGCTCTCCCGGTATTAGTCGTATCGGCAAGTCCTACGGACGGGCTTAAGCCGAAGATGACGAAAGTAAGCCCGCATTTACCGCTGTAGGGAGTTTTCTGGCCAGGTGAAACCTCGCAGCCGCTTGCCGCGAGCTGCTTCCTTGGGAGACGCACTTTCGAAGTTGCGAGCGGGAAGTTCATAATCAGGTGCTTCGCCATCGGCGGTCGGCATGGGGGCCGGCGGCGTTTCAGCATCACTTGGCGCGGGTGCGGGAGCCGGGCCAACGGACTTGCCGCCGTCATACCCGCAGGTGGGGGTCGCACAAGTTGGGGCACCACAGCTTGGGGCAATGTCGCCGCACGTTGCGCAGCCGCTGCGGCAAACCTTGTTCCCGAAGTGCCAGCCGTGGGCCCGCTTCAAGCGGCTGGCGTGTCCGCCGCATCCGCAGGAGTTGGCCGAGCCGCACGTATCGCAGCCGGCAAACGCCCCACAGGCCCCTCCGCTGCCGCAGTGGCCGCAGCCATGGTGACCCCACTGATGCACATGGATTGGGTTACAGCGGTGCGGCCGCTGTTCATAGCCATCCCACAGATGATCGACGCACGGCGGCGTGTAGTCGCAGGCCCCGGGCGAATACACATACCCCGTGGCGGTGCCGCTCCAAATGTCCCACGTCGCCGACCGGTAATGCACCGGTGCATGCGGTGTGATGCCGGCGCGTGGTACGGCGGCCGCGGGAGCAGCGGTGTCCAGTTCATCCGCGGCATATCGGGCGGGTGTGACCGGACTTCTTGAGATCCGTAGCGAAGCCGACTTGGGCTCCGCGGAATTCGCTGCGATGACGGTGAGTGACGCGAGCGAGAAAACGATCCATCTTGACCACTTCATGTGATTCTCCTTCTTCCTGACGTCCCTTGTACATGTGGAAGCGGCCGGACGTGCCCCGAAAGACGCTTCCCGTCCGCGCGCGCCAAAGCGCCGCGCGGAATCCTTGCCATGCGAAAACATGCCCGACGATTGCCACCGGGGCAAATGCGGTTGTTGACTTTTTACAACATTTTTTGGAGATGCAGCCGCTACATACGGAGCTTTCGTTGCGGCGGGCAGCTTCGCCATCTTTCCCCACGGCTGATGGCGGCTATTATCCGGTAGAGAAGGGAAATGCTGATTTTGCCGGAATTGCTGATTGCCGCCGCTCCACTATCCGCCTGGCGGGACGCCGCTGCCGCGATCGGCGCTGCGCTGGCCGCCGGTTCCATCTTAATGGGTCTCTGGAACTACCGCCCGGCGATTGCCGAAACGACTCTCGTCTCTGCCGCCTGGTGGAGCGCCGCGACTGCTGTTGCCATTGCCGGCGTGGAACTGTTGCACGTTGCGATATCTCTGGATGACAAATGGCTGTCTCCGCTCCGCTTCTGCGGGGCAGTTCTCAGTTTTTGTCCCTTCATATCCGTACTCGGGGCAAAACGGCCGCAGCATCTGGCCTGGAACTTCGTGGTGCTCTCGCTATGGGGAATTGTTTCGCTCTCCGCGCTTACCGCGCTGGCCATGCAGCGTGCGGATCGATTTGTGTTGGGAGATGCCCGCGCCTGGATGCTCTGGGTGCTCATCCTGATGGGACTCATTAATTATCTGCCAACCGACAACCGGCTGGCGGCTCTGCTGGTGGCGGTGGGCCAGGTCATTTTGTTCGCGCCGCATCTGCCGCTGCTCCGTGGCGTCGATTTTCTCACGAGGTTGTCGGCTGGACCGAGTTTGGCGTTATTCCTGTTTGCCATCGCCGTGGCCGTTGCGAGAATCGGGCTGAGTTCCCTTCGAGGACCGAAAGGGGTCGATCCTTTTGACCAGCTCTGGCTGGACTTCCGAGATTCGTTCGGACTGTTATGGGGACTCCGGTTGCAAGAGCGGGTCAATGCCGCTTCCACTTCGGCGAAATGGGATGTGGAGTTACAGTGGCACGGATTTCCCGCCAAAGGAATCCCAGCCAGGTATCGCGAGGCATTGCGTCTAGCAATGACCGGCCTGCTTCGCCGCTTCGTCTCGCATGAGTGGATTGCGGCCCGACTGGAGCGGGGCGTAGACTGAACCCAAAGGTGAACTATGCCACTTGCTAAAGATCCGCACTTCTTCATGCTCTCGCCCGAACGGATTTGCAACAGCCTGCCGGGGCTCAATCGACTGCTGGAAGTGACGCGGGTACTGGCGCTGGAAATCGACCTGGGACGAGCGCTCGATGCGATTGTGAAAGAGGCGTCTAACGCCCTGCAATGCGAGCGGGCGCTGCTGTATCAATATGATCCCAAGCGGGAAACCCTCTTCACCACGGCTGGGACGGAAGTCCCCGTGTATTTGAAAATCGATCAAGGAATCGCCGGTTATGTCGCCCGCCAGCGGCTCATGGTGAATGTGCCTGATACGGCCCAAGAGCCCCGCTGGGACAGTACCTACGACAAAGCCACGGGTTACAACACCAAGACAATCCTCGCTGTGCCGCTGGTCGCTGCGCGGGACGGGCGGCTGCTCGGTGTGCTCGAGATGCTCAACAACATCGGCGGGCCTTTCGACTCTGATGACGAGAGCCTGGCTATCGCCTTCAGCAATCATGCCGCGGCGGCATTGGACCGGGCTCGGCTGGTGGAGGACATTCAGCGGCGCAAGGAACTTGAGGCTTCGCTTAATATTGCCCGGGAAGTTCAGCGGCGCTTCATGCCAAGCCAAATGCCGCAAATCGAGGGTTACGAAGCGGCGACCTGGTGGTTCCCCAATGAAGCAGTCGGCGGCGATTACTGCGATGTGATTCCGCTGACCGATGGCCGCACGGCGTTCTGCATTGCCGATGTTTGCGGGCATGGGCTCGGCCCGAGCTTGCTCATGGCGTCCGTGCGAGCGTCCATCCGCACGCTGCTGCTAAGCGAAGCTTCGCCGCAAGTGCTCCTCGAATCGCTCGGCCGGGCGCTTGTCGATGATTTTCAGCATGGGGCCTTCGTCACGATGGTCATGGCGATGCTTGATTCTAAGCGGCACGAGGTTTCGTTCGCCAATGCCGGTCATGCTCCGGCCATGCTCTATCGCGCGGCCGACCGGTCGTTTGTCGAGTTGGAATCCACGGGCTTGCCGGTCGGCGTCATCGACCCTCCAAGCTGCCCGCTGGGGCCGGTTCTGGCGATGCATCCCGGCGACATCCTCGTCCTGGGGACCGACGGCATTGTGGAATCGATGGATCAGCGGGGAACGCAGTTCGGAAACGAGCGGTTGCAGGAGTGCATCGTGAAAGGTGCGAGTGGCCCGCTGCCGGAACTGGTAAGGAATATCGGCCGGGCGGTGGAGCTGCATTACGTGGGGGACAGTCCGCCGGATGATTTGACGCTGCTGGCGGTGAGAAGAAACACAGAGCCATGATGACGCTCGCTGCCATCGACAGCCTCTTGATTGACGACCGCTACAAGGGAATCCCTGGCGGCACGCCGGCCTTCCCGCTTAGCGACTTAGGGAATCGCGGCTGGAACGTGCTGCGGGGTGATGTCCCGCTGCCGCTGGCGGTGCTGAAGGAGTCGGCGCTGGCCCATAACCGGCATTGGATGCAGCGGTTTCTGGCCATTTCAGGGGCTCAGTTCGCTCCGCATGGCAAAACGACGATGGCCCCCCAGCTCTTTCAAATGCAGCTCGAGGATGGGGCCTGGGGAATCACGCTAGCGACAATGCAGCAGGTGCAAGTGGCTCGCCGGTTCGGCTGCCAGCGGATTCTGCTGGCGAATGAGTTGATTGATCCGCGGGCGATTGAATACATCGTTGCGGAACTCGCCCGCGATGAAGGCTTTGTGTTTCTCTGCCTTGTCGATTCCGTGGTCGGTGTAGAAGCACTGGCTGCCGCGGTTAAGAAACACGGCTTATCTCGTCCTGTGGAAGTGCTTATTGAAGGAGGCATCGCCGGGGGACGCACCGGCTGCCGCAGCTTGAACGAAGTGATGGAAGTCGCCCGCGCGGTGAAGCAACATGCGCCGCATCTGGCGCTGCGCGGCGTGGAAGGCTTTGAAGGGATCATTGCCGAGGCGACGCCGCAGGCCTCCTCCGCGAAGGTGCGGGAATTTCTCGGCTTTCTTTTGGAAATCGCCCGCCATTGCGATGAAGAGAGTCTGTTCGCCGCGGGGAAGGTCGTCATCAGTGCCGGCGGGAGCGAGTATTTTGATCTCGTTGCCGATATCCTCCCCAAGAGCGGTCTAAGCCGCGAGACCCAAGTCATCATCCGCAGCGGCTGCTATTTGACGCACGATAGCGACCTGTTCGTCGAATTGCACAGGAAGTTGGAGGAGCGGACGCCGACGGTTAAGGGAATCGGCAACCCGCCGCGAGCGGCACTAGAAATCTGGACCCATGTCCTTTCCCGTCCCGAACCATCGCGAGCAATTCTCGGCGTTGGCAAACGAGACGCCAGCCACGACGCCCGCCTGCCGCTGCCGGTCCTCTGGTTCCGGCCGGGCCTCCACCAATTTCCTCAGCCGCTGCCGGCAGGCCATGCGACGTTCAAGCTGCACGACCAGCATGCCTTGCTGAATATCCCCGAAGCCTCGCCGCTGCAAATCGGCGATCTGGTTGCCTGCGGCATTTCACACCCCTGCACGACGTTCGACAAATGGAGGCTGCTGGCGCTGGTCGATGACCAGTACAACATTACCGGCGGAGTGCATACGTTTTTCTAAGCTACTGCCGGCGGTCGTCTTTCCCGCGATTGGCAACCGCAATGGCCATGACCACGCCGACGATGATGGCCCCAAAAACTACGACGCAGCCCATCAAAAGGATGAGCTCCGTCATTCCAATTCCAAACACGGCAAGCAGAGACATAGAGAACTTTCCTTCCGTTTCAGTTGCGACAAATTAGGGCGACTTAGTCTATTTGACGGAATTTCCCGCAAGTGTAACACGATTTCACGAGAGAATTCTCCATGCCCAAATATTGGCTCCTCAAAACCGAGCCCGAATCGTTTTCCATCCAGGATTTGGCGAAAGCCCCCAAAAAGACGACCTGCTGGGATGGGGCGCGAAATTATCAGGCCCGCAACTACATGCGGGACGAGATGAAAGTCGGCGACGGCGTCCTTTTTTACCATAGCAGCACGGAGATTCCCTCCATCGTGGGAACGGCCAAGGTTGTGAAGGCGGGCTATCCCGATCCAACCGCTTGGGACAAGAACGACCATCACTTTGACCCAGCCGCCTCGCCGGAGAATCCGCGCTGGAGCATGGTGGACATCCAGCTCGACAAGATCCTCAAACAACCGCTTTCGCTGGAATCGTTACGCCAAGTTCCAGCGCTGAAGAAGATGGAGTTGCTACGCAAGGGCTCGCGACTCTCCGTCCAGCCGGTGACGAAGGAGGAATTCGAGGCCGTGCTGAAATTGGCAACACAAGGGTGAAGTCAATCGAAGGGAATACTTTCCATGGGGACGATGCGCCAACATTACGAAGGAACGTACCTCGACTGGATTCGACATGTCTTTGACCACCCGATCTCGAACCCCGCTTGGCACTGGGACTTAAAAGCGGACACCACGGAACCTCCGCCGCCGGAATCCGTGGCGTACCTGACTCGGCTATTCGAGGAGCCCGAGATCCTCGCAACTTACTCCGATCCCCAGGTCAACCAGGGATTTTGGTATTTGGTGGACAATTCATGTTCCAGCTACATGTTCAGCCTCATCGAATTGGGCGTCTCCTGGCCCGAACGTCAGCGAGGAATCCGTTCCATTGCGACCCTCTTCGCTCAACTTTTCGCCCATCGGTGTTCCAATCATCTGTCGCATTTCGACGAAGTAGGGGCGGGCGCGCTAAACCTTGTTTGCTATATGTGGTGGGACATCTTTCCGGCTCGCGGACAGGACGGCGAATTGTTGGATGCCGAACTGCTTGCCGTCATGAAGCGTATTTTAACACTTGACTCGGTGGCTTGTCAGGAAAGCGCCTTGCATGGCTTGGGCCATTGGCACATGTACTATCCTGAAATGGTTGAGCAAATCATCGACGAGTTTCTAGCGCGAGTAGATAGTGCGAGGCCGGAACTGCGGGAGTATGCAGAATGCGCTCGCCGAGGCTGCGTTCAGTGATCTGTTCCCGAACAAGGCGATAATGTCTATTCAATCGGTTCGTGCTCAATCACCCGCATCGTTTTCCAGCTTCCTTGCAGAAAGCGGGCCAGATACACGGCTGCCAATGTGAACAGCCACGCCGTCAGCACCCACCACCAGCCGAAGAGGCCCCAGTCGCCGTAGACCTGACCGAGGCGGCCGATGGTGACATAGAGTAGGGAAATCGTTGTCGTGGCAATCAGGATGAAGAAGGTGTCTCCTGCTCCTTTCAAGGCTCCCACAAAGATGAGCTGCATTGCGTCGAAGATGCAGTAGGCAGTCACAAATCGGAGCAGGATCACGGTCAATTCGCGAATACGGGCGAAGTCCTCTTCCTTGGCAAAGGCTCCGTGAGCGTGGAGGAAGAAATCCGGCACGGCCACGTATGCCAGACCAAACAGGCTGGTATAGGCCAGCGAGATGATGAGCGACGTCCAGGTCGCGCGGGCCGCGAGTTCTGGGCGATTCTCTCCCAGCTTTTGGCCGACGAGCGTGGAGGTGGCAATGCTGACGCCGAAGATCGGAATGAAAGCAATGGAATTGACGTTGAATGCCAGGCCGGTTGCCGAGCCTTCAGCATTTCCGATCTCCGTCACGAAGTGTGTCAGCAGCGTGAACGAAGCTCCTTCCACCAGCAGCGGCAGTCCGCCAGGCGCGCCGAACCTGAGCAGCCGCCAGAAGAGGTTACGGTCGAACCGGTTTCCGGTATTGAGACCGTATTTGTCGCGCTCGGGAAAACGGCGCAGCAGAATGGTGAACGCCAGGACGTTGAACCAATTGCTGGCTGCTGTGGCGATGGCGGCTCCTTTGATGCCCATTTCTGGAATGCCAAGTTCGCTTTGGCCAAAAATCAAGAGATAATCCAAGACGACGTTCACCAACGTGCCGGCTACTTGCACCAGCATCACCACGCGGGTCATTCCGCGGCCGGTGTAAAACGCCGAGAGCGCATTCCCCAGCACCATGGCCCCCGCTCCGAAGGCCAGGTATTGAAAATAGTCCGCCTCCAGTTTGGCGACCTCGCGATCCGCGGATGCGCCGAACAGGAACGGCGCAAAGGGAATCGAGAGTAAGAACAGAGGCGTGCAAATCCACCCAAGGCGGACTCCCTGGGCCACGGCCAGGCCAATCCGTTCCGGTTTCCCCGCACCGTGATACTGAGCGACGAACGTATTAACGAACGAAGCAATCCCGGCCGGAAAGCAGATCATCGTCCAATGGGCCATCCCGGCGGGAAGGGCGGCGGTCATCTCCGCCGACGAATGCCACATCAGGAACATCCGGTCCACGAACCACTGCACCGACCAGAACATGGTCGAGACGACGAGCGGCAGCGCAATCGCCAACACCTCGCGCCCCCCGCAGGGGCGCGACCACCAGTTTCCGCGGTCTTCTGACGCTGTCGTTTCGGTCATGATCAAGCTCGTCACGATTTGGGACCTTGCAGCATAGCGGGGGTGGACGAAGCCAGGGAGATGGACGAGCGGAAGAGGAGTTTACGAGTTCCAAGGTTCGCGGCGCCGCAAAAAACAGCGAACCAGAAGGAATTGCCCCGCGTTGTAATCTATAATTGATTTCCTCGTCATAACTGTCGCCGCGAGTCCTGCTCCATGAAAACGCCAAATCTGCTCAAAACCGTTGTAACCTTCCTGCTTCTCTCTTCGCCGGCTCTCGCCCAGGAAGCCAAACCGGATGCTCCAACTCCCGCCGGGGCGGAGCAGATGCAGAAGGCGGCGGAATTTCTCGCCAAGAGCTTTCAGGGGCAGGCGACGCCAGAGGGGGCGGAGATGCTGATCGCCATTGCCAAGGGTTCGCAGCTCGGGCCGGGAGAGGGTTGGTTTCATCCGGGACAAACCCGCTATGGCTGGAAATGGCTGTCTGAACGGCATGGAGGAAATCTCTTCACGGCGATTCCGAAGAACAAATTCAAGGGTCCCGAAGCGACCTTCGCCGCGCTCGACAAAACCGGAGATGGTCAACTCGGCCGGGATGATTTTGATTGGTCCGACCGGGTGCACTTTTCGCCCCAATCGCAAATGACCAGCTACCTCCTGCTTCGCATGAATCGGGACGGCGATGGCCGGCTGAGCCGCGAGGAATGGCTGAAGTTCTTTGATGAGGCAGCCGCTGGCAAAGAGAGCCTGACCGCGGACGGACTTCGCCGCGCGCTAAGCGCGACACCACCAGTGAAAGCGAACCCAGTGCCGCAGATGCAGCTCACTCCGGAAGTCTTTGTGCGGGGCCTCTTCCGCGGGGAAATCGGCTCCATGCAGGAAGGGCCGAAGCTGGAACAGACCGCGCCGGACTTCTCCCTGAAAACCTTGGATGGCAAAGAGACCGTCCGCCTCAGCGACCGCTTCGGCAAACAGCCGATCGTGCTGGTGTTTGGCAACTTCACCTGCGGTCCGTTCCGCAACGCCTATGCGTTGGTGGACGAAATCGCCGGAAAATACAAAGACGAAGTAACATTTCTGGGAGTCTATGTTCGGGAGGCTCATCCCATCGATGGCTGGCGAATGAGTTCCAACGATGATGTCGAGATTGCCATTGCCCAGCCCAAGACGTTCGAAGAACGAGTGGCAGTGGCGAACACTTGCCACGCTAAGCTCAAGATGAGCATCCCCCTGCTCGTGGATGAGATTGACGACCGTGTTGGCCATGCCTATAGCGGCATGCCGTCGCGGCTTTATGTCATCGACAAGAACGGCAAGATTGCCTACAAGAGCGGCCGCGGTCCCTTCGGCTTTAAGGCCGGAGAGATGGAGCAGTCGCTCTTGATGTTGCTCATGGATAAGTAGGCCGCGAGAAGACTATTCACGGGGTGAACGGCCCCATTTCCACTCCGCGGCAAATTCAATATCGCCGAGCAAGTGCCGGTTCTTTTCCGCAAGTCTCTGGCGGATGTGGTCCACAGTGGTTCGAATCGGCTTCGAAAGCAGCCGCACGATTTGTTCGGGGCTGAACTGCTCCAGGTCCTTTACGGTTTCGACTCGCAGGAACTCGAAAACCTGGCGGGCTTCATAGTCTTCGTGGAAGAGCATGTAAAGCTTCTCTTCATTCGTCACCAGCGGGCGTCCAAGCGAAGGCTCTTTGGACTTCTTCGGCGCAACTTTCTTCTTCCCAGCCCCTTTCTTCGCTTGGGGTTTCGCCTTCTCAATCAGCTTCTTGGATGCTTTCTTGGCCATGATGAATCTCCGATCTTGGTTACTCAAATGCGGCAGCGACAGCGTTCGATAGCGCGACCAACCGCCAGGGTCCCCGAGCCCTTTCGCCACTCGTGAAGATAATGCAAAAGCCGTCGGACTTGGGATCAACCCAGAACAGCGTTCCGGTCGAGCCAATATGCCCGTAGATATGCGGTCCAAGCACATCGGACAGCACATCGTCGTGCTGCCGATGGTTGAGGCTCCAGCCCAAACCCCACGGGCGTGACCGGCGGATGGATTCGGGGACGCTCGGGTGGTCATCCAGGCGATTGGACGTCATCAACTCCACGGTTCGGGGCGAAACCAGACGCACGTTCCCATGCTTGCCGCCGCTGAGCATGAGCTGACAGAGGACGGCGAAATCCTCGGGGGTGCTGAACATTCCTCCCCAGGGCGAGCCAAGTTCCCGCCAATACTTGCTATTCCAATTGAAGCTCGGCTCTTGATACGTCTGCGTTTGCACCCGGACGATGCGATCTATAGTCTTGTCGGCCAGGCCGCGGGAGCCGAGTGATGATGACGCCAAGCCCAGCGGCTCAAAGATCTCTTTGCGGAGGAATTCGTGGATGGTCAGGCCGCTGAGTTTTTGCACGAGTTCCGCGACAATGAGCGTCCCCATGCTCTGATAACTATAGCCGGTTCCCGGAGCAAAGAGGGGCACTGTTTCGCGAATTGCCCCGGCGATGAATTTCTCCAGCGGGGCATGGGCGCGGCGGAGGTCTTCGTTGTCCTTCAGCATGTCGGGGAGCCCCGAGGTATGCGTGAAGAGCTGCTGCACCAGCGTGGTTTCCTTATGATGAGCGGCGAACTCCGGCAAGTAATCCGTCACATGTCGCGACAGGCTCAGCAGCCCCCGCTCTACCAACATCATCGCCCCCAGATAGACAATCGGCTTAGTGATGGAGGCCAAGAGAAACATGCCATCGCGGCGAATCGGCGGTGCATCCGCTTCCGGTCCCTGTCGTCCGAAGTATTTTGGCTCGACGAACTTTCCCCGCCGGCCGACGGCAATCGTGCCGCCGGGAATGGGAGCGTCTGGCCCAGCCGTCCATTTTTCCAGCAGGTCATAGGCCCGCTGCAACCGTTGGGGATCGAGGCCGATTTCTTCGGGTTTGGCGAGGGGGAGGTGGGGCATGTTTTAGTCAATTCGGTTGTTGATTCGAACGAACGATACTACTTCCCACCACTTTCTACCCAGGCCATCAAGTCCAATACCTCTTCTTCTGTCAGAGTATTCAAAAGGCCGTTTGGCATTGGGGAGACGCTTGATGCCTGGCGGGTTTCGATGGAGTCGCGGCGGATGCGGGTGATTTGAGCCGGTGCAAAGGGGCTTGTCGAGAAGTAAAGCTGTTCCTTGTCGCCGCCGGCGAGCTGGCCGACGACGACTTCGCCGTCGGTGGTAAGGACGCGGGTGTCGCGGTACTTTTCATCAATCACGCGTGAAGGGTGAATCATGGCGTCGACCAGATCCCGCCGACTGAAACGGGCGGCTGCGCCGGCCAGGTCCGGGCCGACGGTTCCCCCTTCGCCACGCAGCCGATGGCAACCACTGCAGAGAGCCACGCCAAAAATCTGACGGCCGTGGTCGAGGTTGCGCGGCTGATCCTTGGCCTTGTCAAGCGCGGCAAGCACTTCTTCCATGGTCCATTCGCGGACGTGTGGGCGATTTGTCACCGCGGGGAGGACGGGGTCGTCGTTTTGTCCCAAGGTGGCGATGAGCGGGGCAAGTTCTAGCTGTTCATCGTCACTCAAGCTGGCCACCACGTCAGACCGGATAAAGCCGACGAACCGCTGCATGTAACTGGAGCCCTCATAACGATCCATCTTCTTCACAGCCGCCAGGAAATCCCGCCGCTGATCGAGCGACCAGCCGTGATTGAGATTGCGAAGAGTATAGATGTAAAACATCTGTTCCTCTTGCTTCTTTGCCGCACCCAGGAGCTTCAGCGTCGGTGCGATGACCTTGGGCGAATCGAGGTAGACCAGCAACTCGCAGAGAAGATAGTTCTCCAAGTAAGTTGCAGCCGGATAAATCGCTTCCAGCTTCGTCCGAAAGCGGGCCTTGTCTTCGTCCTCAGCACCGAGGCGAATGAATGCCAACTCTAGCGCCCGGAGGGTAATTAACGGGATCTCGTTACCGTAGCGTCCTTCGATCAAGAGCCCTTTATAGAGTCTATCGAAGACTAGTTTTCTTTCAGCCGGGAGAGCCGTGCGTGCTAAAGCCAGCGTTTCCAACGACTGTCCCCGCAACCGCCAGAACTCTTGCCAAGTCGTTAGAGGAGAATCGTGGAGTCGACGAGCCTTGATCGGAGTATGATTCTCAATCGCTACACGTGCGGCACTATGGAGGAAGGGATCGCTATGGCTGATCGCGTCCCAAGCGTCGTCCAATGATTTCTCGCCGTCGCTCGTGGCCAGGTCTTCCAATTTGCGGCGAGTCTCTCGCAACTTCCTTTCCCTTTTAGCCTTCACTCCGATATCGGCCTCAGAGTTGTATTCCTCCACCGGCACCTTCTTGTCGTCCGTCCACCGCACCCGGTAGATCGCCGACTGCGTCCCGCGACCCCCCACGGTGAAGTACATCGCTCCATCCGGGCCGATGGCCAGGTCTGTCAAGTTCAGCGGCTTCCCTTTGACGAAGACTTCCGCTCGGCCGATGTAGCTGCTGTCCCTGGGGGTGAGATGGACGGCAATGATGCGGCCATAGGCCCAGTCGAGAATGAACAGCGCTTTTTGGTACTCAGGCGGGAATTTGCTTCCGGTTCCAAACGCCACTCCCGTGGGTGAGCCGAGGCCGATATCGACGACTCGGGGGAGCGCGTCGGGGAAAAAATTAGGCCACAGGTTCGTCTCCTGCCGCCAGCCGTATTCGCCGCCGGGGACGACGTGCATCACGCAGGTCGGGCGATACCAGGTGGCCCCCTCATCCCATTCCATATCGGCGTCATACGTGAACATATCGCCGTTTGGGTTCACCGCGAGATCGTAAGGATTGCGAAAGCCGCCGGCGACTAGTTCCCAGGTCTTACCCTCCGCATCGAACCGCAGCACATGGCCGCACGGGGGTTTGGCGTCGGAATCGAACAAAAACTCATTCCAGACGCACGGCAACAGGCGGTCTTGTTGCGGATTGCGGTAGGGAGAAAGGGGCGAAATGTCAGGCGAAATCCGGACGTTGTTGCCGCAGGCAAGATAGATTTTGCCGTCCTTTCCCAACGCCAGTCCGTTTCGCCCATGCCCGACTCCCCCTTCGAGCTTTTTTAGAAGCTTTACCTCGTCGTAAGTGTCATCACCGTCGGTATCTTTGAGCCGGTAGATGCCGAGGGAGTTATTGGCACTCACATAGAGCGCCCCATGGGCAAAGAGCAAGCTGCGACATTCAAGCAGTTCGCTGTTGATCTCCTCAATCCGAATGACGGCCTTTCGCTCGGCATCGAGCGTCATGCGGAGGAGTCCCTTCGTCTCTCGAGCGACCACCATTCGCCCCTTGGGGTCAAAGGCCAGGCTAATCCACGAACCTTCCCCCGGACCTGCCTGCCGCACCATCTCCACGGCATACCCCGGCAGGGCGGAGATGGAGACCGGGCTGGCCACGCCATTGGCATCCAGGGCGAGCTTCCATTGGTTGTAGTCGTTGAGATTAGCCTCGGGGAGTTGAGCGACAAGCAACGTTCCCGGCAGGCAGCATATCGCCAGGACTGCCTGCAAAATGTTTCTTGTGAGATTGATGCGATATTCTCGCCAAGGTAGTGAAATCATTGACGTGGACTTCCGGAAACGGAATAGTGGACTCTGGTGGTAAAGAGCGGATTTTCATATTACCAGAGGACTTCTTGGATGTTCCACTACGCAGGCGCTTGGGTTTCCATCGTGGTCATATTGAGTGTGGCCGGTGTGCTGGCCGCCGAACCGCCAGACGCCGCTCCGGGAGGCATGAAGCTGCTAACCGGCTACAAGCACAAAAGGCTGCAAGGGAAAGATACGCGAGTGGGGGAGATCTCTAAAGAAGGGGGACTATCGATCCATTACGACATCGGGCGGCTGCCGGGGAATTACGCCAAATCGCAGGCGAAGGAAGAGACCCTCTGGCACAAGGAACTGGTTATCGGCGGACGCCAGGTCCAATTGACGTTTGCCAAGAACAAAACGCTCTACGTAACCATGCCGGAATCTAACGCCAATTTCTACGCGACGGCGAAGTCAGAGGAGGACATTGCCGACATTCTGCTGATGGTGCTGTCTTACTCGCCGACTGAAAAGGCGGACAAATAATTAGCGAACGAACGCCGCACGGGCATTCGGCCGGAGTTTCCAGTACCGGCGGGTTTCGCTTCACTCAGCGCCGGCTTCGGCGAGGAGTTGGGGAGTCAAGGAGTCGAACTTAAGGGGAAAAAGGAGCTCGCGCAGGCTCCCCAGCATGTTGGCGGAATCGGCGGAGGAATAGATCTGATCCATCCGCTGGGCGAATTCATCCAGCAGACGTTTTCCTTCGGGCCAGCGGACCATCATGGTGCGGTGGCAGTCTTCCAGGAGTTGATAGACGCGGGCCCGGGTGACCCCCATGTCGCGAGATTGCTCGCGGACGCTCTTCTGCGGTGCGCCGACGCCGAGGCGGGCGCGGGCCAGCCCGCAAACCGTCGTCCCAACGTCCACTTCCAATTGCTTGAGCAGCGGCTCGCAGAGTCTTTCCACCATTTCGTCTTGCCGTGGCGGAGACTCTCGCGTCTTGGCTTCGGCCATCCAGTCCTCCACGTCGGCGATGTACCGTGGCGAAAGACGAACGGCGAGACCCGTGCTGGCGACGGCACCGAGCATGCGATGCACGCTGTGGAAAACCTCCAGCACCGCCTGCACCCGTTTTTCGCCGTGCGTCTTGAGCTCGCGGATTTCTGTCAGGGACTTGTCGAGATAAAACCCGAGGGGCGATTCCCAGATGACCGTCGGCAGTGATTGGAGCGACGGGGCGAGGCGGCCAAGTTTTTCGTTGCCAATACCGTGGAGGCGGACTGTGTCCTTCCACTGCGTCCAAATGAGTTCGGAAACGAGGGCTGGATTGAACGCGCTCGGATCGGAATTTTCAGCCTGTGCTTCGCCGGCGGCTGCGGCAGCAGCGTCTGTTAAGAATTGATTTTCAGCAGGGCTCTGGGTGGCGGCTCGATGCATGAGCATCACCAGGGAAGCCATTTTCTTTTGCCCAACCCCCGGCGTAGCGGCCAGGTCGGCGAAGCGGGAGCCAAGTAGTTCACGGAGAGATTTCGCCAAGAATGCAAGCGGCAACCGGCGGTCATCCGGAAGCACCCAAAAAGCGAGAGGTTTTCCGAGACGGTCAGGATTATTTTCGCTCAAAAGCTGATTTTTCAGCTCGTCAAAACTAGCCGCGAGCTTGACATCGTCGGCCGAAGGAGCCAGTGACATTCGTTGTATCCTCTTGCTGCTAAAGTGCTTCCGTTCCAACTGTCCCATTTCTAAAGGACATCCGAGCAACGTCTGTTGATGGGACGCACAAGCCTTCCTGCTTGTTCAAATAGTTTCCCAGGGTTGTTACTTTCTTTCGTTAGCTGCTGGTTAGTATTTCGAGATGAGCAAGCCCACTAAAAACAATAGGTTTTTATTTGACACAATAAGCTCAAACAAGCCTTTGACGGTCTATTCTTTAACCCCGAAATCGCGAGTCAAGCTTCGTGACAAAGGGAAAAAAATCGAGTATTTGAGGAGAATATCCTTGATGCAAAGGGGGGGCGAAGGGCGGAATCCGGGCCGTTAGAAGAATCGAGGTGAAGAATACGTGAATTCTCGTTGCTGGACACTTAGGTAGCGCGCTATCGAATTCTACCTTAAGCGGGACTTTGGAGCAAATGAAGTTTGCTCACTCTGGCGAAGAATCGTGCTGCCAATAGGTCAGAGCGCTGACCTACTTTCCTAAATGCTCTTGCAAAAACGCCGCCGCATCGGCATAGGTTTGGCTGACCAGTTTGGGATCCACGCCGGAGAGGCCATGCTCTCCCCCTTCCAGCTTCACGAGCCGATGTTCCACATTGTTCTTGACGAATTCATCAGCCATCAATGCGGACTCTTCGTAGGGAACATCGGTGTCCTTGTCGCCGTGAATCAAGAGCGTCGGCGGATATTCGGCAGTGACATTCTTCACCGCCATGTAGGGGAAAAACTTCTCGGGCTCCTTCTTCGGATCCCAGCCGGAGACTGCCTTCGGCCAGGCTCCTTGCTGGCGGCAGAATTGATAGAAAGCGCCGCCGTCCCCTTGGCGATCGCGTGAATCGGCGATCGGCTTACCCGAGACTTGCTTGAAAGCCTCCTCGCGAGACAGATTGCTGCCGTGATGACGAGGGTGCGGGCTCGGCTCACTGTACCAGGGGCCGATAAGGCCACCGTAGCCCCAGAGCGAAACCAGCGCCTGCGGACGCGGATTCACCCGAAATCCGGAGGTGAGCGTAAGGTATCCGCCGGCCGAACCACCGACGACGGCTATGCGATTGGGGTCGCCATGAAATAGCTCCGGCCCTTTTTCGCGCACCCAGCGAAAGGCGTCTTCCACGTCTTCAATTATCAGCGGCAACTGCGTCTCGGGAGCCAGCCGATAGTCGATGGAGACGAGCACATACTCATTCTTGCGGCACGCGTCCGCCAGCCAGCCGGGAATGCTCTCGCGGTTCCCCATGATGAGCGCCCCGCCGTGAATCCAAACCACGACCGGCCGCTTCTCGCCTGTCGCCGGATAGACGTCGGCTTTAATAGCCACGTCGCCGGCTTGCTTGAAGGTGTAGGTCATTTTCTTGTCCTCGGCTGAGGCGGAGAGGGCGAGTATCAGCAGCGGCAGAATCAGAAGCGAACGTTTCTTGGCAATCATGGGATAACCTCACCGGATCTCGTTAGGCAGTTGGGCGATTTGGAGCATACCATAGGAATTTATCGAACACCTTGCCCCTTTCGCCAGTCTCACTCATGGCGGGGAATGTTAGCCTGGGAAATTCACGCTTAACGACGGATGCGCGACCTTGGCCAACACTTCCTACCGCCGCGAGTACCTGAAGCTGGTCGATGACCACGGGGCGGCGGTTTTGGCCATGCTGCGGCGGCTGTGCGGCAATGTGCCGGATGCGGAGGATGCCTTTCAGGAGACCGCCGTGCGGGTTTGGAAAAGCTTTGACCGGCAGCCGCCGCTGCGGAGCCCGCGGGCCTGGCTGATGACGATTGCGTACCGGGCGTTTGTGGATCTGCACGCTCGCCGCCCTCAAGGGGACGTGCTGACCGACGTGGCAGATTACCGTTTGCATTCACCGGGTGACGCGGCAGTGAAAGTGGAAGAAGCGACGCAATTGGGAACCGCGGTAGAGGAATTGTCGGAGAACCTGCGGCAAGTTGTGGTCCTGCATTACACCGGCGGACTGACACTGCAGGAAACGGCGGAGGTGCTCGGCATTTCGACGGGCACGGTCAAAAGCCGGCTGAGTGCCGCGCTGAGCAAATTACGGAGCATCCTGTCATGAACTGCGAAGACTTTCTGGAAGCCCTGGTCAGTTCCGAGGTGCCGCAACAATCGGAGGCCCGCGACCATGTCAACTCCTGTTCAAACTGCGCGAAACTGGCGGAGATTCATGCCCGCTTGCAACACGACCTCGCGTCGTCCGAGCCGCTGCCCCAGCGGATGCGAGCAATTTGGCAAGCGGCTGCCGATGAATCGATGCCAAACACAAGTATCGCCCAGAGGTTACAGGTTCAACTTGCCAGCGAGGGACGCAACTTTTCGCGACAGCTAAGGTCCCAGTCTTATGTCCTGCCCTTGGCCGCCGCGACCGTGGCGGCGATTTTGATTTTCTTGCCGTTAGCCTTTTGGTTCGTCGTAGGCGACCGCATGGCTGTGCAGCCAGGTTTGGGGCACCAGCCACCTCCTCAGGTTGCCGTGCATCCCATTGATGCCACCGCGGAGCTTGATGAGCTGCTTGCTCAGGTTAACGCCCTGGAAGTGGAGCTGAATGCCGCGGCCAGTCGTGCCCAATTGCTGGATGCCCGCCGCGAGGCGGATGTTTTACTTGCCACCTACAACAACTGGTGAACCCATGAAAGTTAGAATTCTCCGTCGTCTGTTACTCGTTGTCCTGCTCGCGATTTCCTCCACGGCAGCTCGGGCCGAACTGCCGAAGGCCAAGGCGATTGCGCCGGATAATCATGTCCAGCTCAAAGACACCGCCTCCGGAACTTACTACGTCGCAAAGCCGCTCAAGGAGGAATACGACCGGCTACTCAGCCGCCTTAAGACCTTGCAGGCCGATATCGAATCGGAGCGGACCAGCGGAGCGGAAGCCCTCAGCAGCTTGAAATCCCTGCAAACGGATCTGGTGCGGCTGCGGGACGAAATCGAGAAGAAAAAGCTCTTCGTGCCGGTCGCCAAGACGCATGTGCAGACCGAGACGCTCACGTTCGACCTTGGCAGCGAGAAACTGCTCGTCATCACAGCCGACAATGTCCGACTCGTCGGCTGGGAGGGACCGGGGGTGAAAGTCGAGTTCGAAAAGGTCATCCTCAGTGCTGACGGCAAACTCGACGAAGCGGAGCTGAAGGGGCTCAAGGTCGTTCACAAGCATTCCAGAGTTCCGGAACAAGTTGGCCTGACTAAGGAAGAGAATGACATCCGCGAAGCCGCCTATTTGAAGACGAAGGACGGTCAGGCACTCAAGCCTGAAAGCATTGAATGGCGCAGGAAGTTTCACGGCGAAATCCAAGCCCACAACGCAATTTACAAAGATTTTCAGGCGAAGGAGGTGGACACTCTGGAGATTGAAGGGCTGACCCACGAACAGGGAAATCGACAGATGACGCTGGAGGTCAACTCTAAGGATGGGAACGGCTCTTATCGCAGCGTCTGGCGGCGGCACGCGGAGTTGACCGTGTATGTACCCCCCTGCAAAGCGGTGGCGATTCGGGGAGGGCTGGAGAAACTGGACATCGAGAAGATCAAGTCCTCTCTCGTCATTACGGCCGACGATTCGCAGAATCGGGACTATCACAGCGAATCCCGCATTCGCGGCGTTACCGGTTCGGTCGCGGCGAGAAACGTTCCGCTCCACACGATCGAAGACGTGAGCGGCGATGTCTCGCTCACCTGTACCGTCGATCTGGCGAATTCGGGGACCTCGCACGATGGCGGGAGCGATCCGGGGCAAGTCCTCCGCACGTTCCACGTCTTTCGAGCGCTCCCTTGCTTCGTGAAAAATGTCGGCGGCAACTTTCAGGCCTGGCTTTGCCGTATCGAATTGGAAGCGGTTGACATTGCCGGCCGAATCGACGTGCGAAACGAATTCGGAGACACGCGGCTCAAGCTGACCAAGCCGCTAGCCAAAGTCACTCACCGCATTGTCAGCGAAGCGGGCCGGATTGAAGTGAACTTTTCCGCGGCAAATCTCGGTGAATTACCCCTCTGGGCCGTCACCCAGTGCGGCGGTGTTCGGACCAACTCCCCTCGCGAACTGCTCGATTCGTTCAATTACTCCCAAGGGACGACTTCCGAAGGAGTCAGCCGTAAGTGGTCCGGCCTCCGCCGCGCGAAAAAGCCAAATGCGGAGTTCGACTCCTCCGAATGGATGGAATCCATCGAGCGGGCCGATAAAGCGCTGCATGGTCTAGCCCGCTCGGCCGGCCTTGATCTCATTAGCCGAGGCGGGATAGTGGTGGTGACGGTGACAAAGTAGTGAAGCAGGCTTGTAGCTTTCCTATTTCCAAAATGCTGGCCGGACCTGCGCGAAAGCCGCACAGGTCTTTTCAAGCTGTTCGCGCAGAGCAGTCCATTCGGCATCATCAGGGGCCTCTGCACCGAGCGTTGCTACTAGCTTTAGGAAGAGTTTTTTCAGCGAGTCGATTTCATCGCTCGGTGCTCCGACCGATCTAAGGTCGTCCAGCAGGACCTTAATGTCGCGCTGGAGCACCAGTAGGAACTGCCGCTGAGCAGCCTGGTCGAGCAGCGACACCGGCAGCCAGTCTTGCAGCCACTGGGCGACGCGAGAGCGATAGCTGGCGAGGTCCACTGCCACCTTCGGCGCGGCGCGGCGTTCCCGCTTCGATGCCCGGGGGGGCAAGCTGCTGCTTAATTTCAGGCGGACCTGTTCGTAGTCGTAACCCTGAGTCGGCATCGAAAACGCCATGGAGTCTTGGTCCATCTCGGCATCACAGAAGACCGCGCCGGCGGCGAAACTTGCCATGCTTTTGCGGACCAGTCTCGCTCCTTTCTCCCACCCCTCCGGCATCTCGACCGGCTGAATCAGTTTCTGCTGCTCGCCACACGCATTGACGACCAGCGACCGGTCGACCGCGACGAAGGCGGTGAAACGGCTGAGGACGCTGAACCGGAGGGAAGTGGCAATGATTCGCTTTTCCAGGCTTTCCTTCGCGCGATCCATGCTCGCGTACTGGTCCTCGAGATCGCGAATGTGGCCGCGGGCCCACAGGGGCGCGAGCGGAGCTGCGTTGCTGCTGATCGCGCCAATCTTCTGCGACCATTCCTGTCCCAGTCCATCCCGAGCTCGAATCTCCACGCTGCCGTTTGCCTTTCCTTGATACCGTCCCATCACGGTCAGCGGCACGCCGGGGAACAAGTCCGGCAGCCGGGCGGGGGAGAGGCTGCCATCTTGCAGCTTGAGCTCGCCGGATTCCAGTTGCACGCCGGAAAGTAGCGGCGTCCCGATGCGGTGATGTATCTTCGTGAGCACTTCATCGAGCCGGTCTTCGGACTCCACCAGGTCGCACGCTCCGCCGCCGAGGCAAGCGAGGCGCTGCAGGAAGCCGGCATTCACCGCCTGGTCGATGCCGAGCGTAAAGACCCGCATCTCGCGGGCCTTCGCGCCGAGCGTAGCCAAAAGCTGATCCTCATTTCCCACTTGCCCGTCGGTGACGAGTACTAGCACGCGGTCCCGGCCAGGATCGCCGGCCGAGAGGCTCGCCACGGCCTGAGCCAGCGGCTGGGCCAGCTCCGTTCCGCCGCGCGCGTCCAGGCGCGAGAGAAACTCAACTGCCCGAAACCGATTGCGGTCGGTTGCGGCCACCAGCGCAGCCTCTTTCCCGTTCGGAGATTCCACCGTTTCGTCAAACGCCAACACATCAAAGCGATCCTGCGGCAGCAGCGTATCGATAATCCGAGCCGCGGCCCGACGGGCGGCGACCATTTTCCAGCCCTGCATGCTCCCCGAGCGGTCGAGGAGCAGGACCACATCTCGCGGCCGCTGCTTTTGTACGGTGGACTGCGGCGGCACGAGCGTCAGCAGAAACGTCCCTTCGTCTCCCTTAGCATCCGGCCGCAGCACCACGCTCGCGTGAAGCGACGTTTCCTCCACGGCCATCCGCAGGATGAAGTCCCGGTTCAGCCGCTCCCCCGGCTGAATCCGCACGCTGCGGCGGTCCTGCTCGTCCCCTTGCTCCACTACGGCATGCAGGCTCGACCGAATCTGCCCTATTTTGAGCCCCCCCGGCTCAACCACCGCGGAGAGTTCCAACTTCACCGGATTGGGAAAGCCCGGCAACAGCACCGGCGGCGTGATGAGCGAAGCATCGGGAACGGCAGTCGTATCGAGAACGGTGCCTGGGCCGACGGAGGGACCGGAAAGAGGCGTTCCCGGAATGTACCGCGGCGCGACGACGAGCGGAAAGCGAAACGTCGCCTCACCCTCTTCATAGAGCAGTGGCCCGACCAGCGTGAGCGAAACGACCGCGACATCGCCGGGAAGCAGGTTGCCGACCCGCATGCCAAAAACATCGGGCCGATTCTCCTCCGCAATAGCCGCGCGATAGCCGCTCACCAGCGCCTCGTCATATTCGCGGCGGGCGGCGGCTCGCTCCTTGAGTTCCCCCTCGATGACTCGCTCCCCCACCTTCATCCGAAAGGCCGTGACCGCAGCCCGGTCGGGGAGCGGAAACAGGTAGGTCGCTTCGATCGGCTCGCCGGTCGTGTTGACGAAGGTCTGCTCAAGGAGCACCTCCGCTGTCAGGCCGCAGAGGTTGGCCCGGACCGTCATCGCCGCCAGCGGTAACGCACCGCGGCTGGAAACCAGCGCTCCAAAACCGGCTTCGTCCGATGGGCCGGCGGGAAGTTCGTCGTCGTTGAGAATGGGGAGGGAATTCACGTTCTTCATAGCGGGGTCCTTTCGTCAGAGAAGCCGGCGGCGTGCGAGAAGTTTGAGGAGCGGCTGAGCGGCGACCCGGATCGCCTCCAGGTCATCGTCGTCCGGGGGGCGGCGGGCACCGAGCAACAGCGCGGCACCCTCCGCCAAGGGAATTGCGTGCAGCGGCATGGAGCCGCTGATTTCTTCGGTGGCTGGCTTGGTTTCTTGTGGTTGATTTCTCTCCAAAGGTGCGGGGGGCTGTTTCCAAAAGGGGAGCGGTGACGCCGGCGGTGCGGCGGACGAAGTTGGTTCGCGGCTGCTTTTCCTTTCTGGTTCTGGGGGGAGGGGTGCGGGTGCAAATTCAAAATCCTTGGGCAACTGGGCCAGCCGGGCCAATTCCCGCCCACTGGCATTAATCAGCCGGGCCTGGACCTCCGTCAGGCTCAGCCCCTTGGCCTGCAGCCGCTTCACCGCCACCAGTTGCCGCAAATGCCGCCGGCCATAAAGTGCGGTCCGCCCCCGCATCTCCGCCGGCCGGTCCAACAGGCCAATCGTGGTGTAATAGCGAAGCGTCCGAACATCCGGCACTTCCCGAACTCGTCCGTTCTGTCCGGGCAGTATTTCTCCCGAAAGGGCCTCCGCCACTTTCGCAGCGAGTTGATCGATAGTCAGGAGCGACTCTGCCGGCATACCCGTATAATACACTGTTATATGACAGTGTCAAGCTCGCTCAACGAGACATTCGTTGGTGATTTGCCAATGAACGGTATTCCGCAGTCCCCTAAGCATCCGCGGCCGTCGCTGCCGCTTCCTGCTCCGCTTGCCGCTTGTCCTTATTGCTCGAGCGCTGCTGCCACCGCTCCAGCGCCAGGTCCACGATGCGGCTGATCAGCGATTCATAATTCAGGTCCGCGGCTTGGGCGGCCATCGCAAACTCGCCGTCCTTTTCGAGGTAGCAGTTGGCGTTCACCTCGATCACGTAAATGTCTCCGCTCTCCGCCACGCGCAGATCAATCCGCCCGTAATCGCGGACCCGCAGCGCCCGATAGGCGTCGAGCGCCACTTTCTGGACACGGGCCTTCAGTTCCGGCTCCAGCTTCGCCATCACCGATTTGGTCCCCTTGTACTCCGGGCTGTCCTTGTCGAACTTCGCCTTGTTATCGACGATTTTCGCGGCTCCCTCCGGCAGGCCGGAAAAATCCATCTCCACCGGCGGAAAAACCTGTGGCTCCAGGTTCCCCAAAATACCGACGTACATCTCCCGCCCTTCGATGTACTCCTCGGCGAGCGCAGCGTCCCCATACTTCTCGTGAATGTTGGCAACTCGCTCCAATAACTCTTGCGTCGTGCGGACGAGCGATTTGGCATCGATCCCAATCGACGCATCCATCCTGGCCGGCTTCACAAACAGTGGCAGCCGCAGCTTGCCCCCGGTTTCGAAATCGGCATCGGGAGAGAACGAGGCAAAATCCGGATAGAGGACCTTCTCATACGCCAGCAGCTTTTTGGAAAGCGTCTTATCTTCTTGCAGATACAGCTCGCCCGGCCCGCCCCCCGTGTACGGAACTTCCAAGAGGTCGAGGACTCCCGTGACGCCGATTAGGCCCCCCATGATGTCCGCCCCAAACGACTCTACCAGGTTAAAAACTGCGTCCGGCTTGCGGCGGCGGAGTTCCCCAACTAACTCCACCACGTCATCATGAATGGCCAGCGTCGAAGTTTGATGCCCGCGC
Organism: Pirellulaceae bacterium; assembly: GCA_046153945.1. GTDB lineage: Bacteria > Planctomycetota > Planctomycetia > Pirellulales > Pirellulaceae > SXOA01. Next base: position 118,167 of record JBJXFF010000002.1, on the reverse strand, counting down.
TTCTGCAAGGCAGCCTCGACCTGCTTGACTACAACGTCTGGTTCCTTAGCATCCGGTTCCAAGTACGCCAGCAGCACAATGTTCATAATTGGTCCAATTTCAATTCGCGGCTTGAATGTTGCAGAGAAGGACGCGTAAACCGCAAACGCCGTGCCGACACAGTACACCTCCCCATGCCCGAAACTCCGCCCCCCTTCGAACCTAGCCGCCTCCTCGCGACTCCCATCCGCGATCTCAAGCTGACGATCGCCGGCACTCCTCTGGAGCCGGTCCTGGCCCGCTTCCAGGCCGAGCTCCGCGATGCCGGCATCGTGCGGCTCACCCCCCGCTTCTATCTCTCCACGGAGTGGGGCGTCCCCTTCGGCACCATCTCCATCGCCATCCCGTTCTATCTGGCCCGCCCCGACCTGACCGAGGTCCACGCGGAAAAAGTCGGCCACCTGGAGGGGATCGGGCCCGCGGAGCTGCTCCGCTACCTGCGGCACGAAATGGGGCACGTCGTCAACTACGCCTACAAGCTCTACGAGCAGGAAGAATGGATCAAAACCTTCGGTTCCATCACCCAGCCCTATTCCGAAGCCTACACCCCCAAGCCCTTCAGCCGAAAGTTCGTGCGGCACCTGCCCGGGTGGTACGCCCAAATGCACCCCGACGAAGACTGGGCGGAAACCTTTGCCGTCTGGATGACGCCGCACAGAGATTGGCGGACCAACTATGCAAGTTGGCCCCACGCTCTGGCCAAACTAGAATACTGCGAGCGCGCGATGCAGGCCCTCCGGCAGCAAGACCCGCTCGTGACGGCCGCGGAACTGGACGAGGACGTCAGCGAACTGGGAAGCTCCCTCGAAGAGTATTATCGCGCCGCGGCTGGCCCTGACGGCGAGCCGCTTCCTCCCGGAATCGACGGTGCCCTGCAGGCGATCTTCGAGGACTTTGGCGATCCGGAACACGCTTCCACCGCGCCCCGGCGTCCCGCCGCCGCGCTGCTCCTGGAACTGGAGCGGGAACTCGCCGCCAACGTCTACCGCTGGAGCGGCCACTTCCCCGAAGCCACCCACAAGCTCATCCGCCAACTCGCCAAACGGGCCCGCGAGCTCAAACAGGTCTATCCCACCGACCAAGAACCCGCCGTCACCGTCGCCGTCACCACGCTGGTGACAACGCTGGCGATGAACCATGTGATCCGGGGGAGCTATATTCCATAAGGATTGCTCAATTTGGCGACTCGTCCTGCAACACAGGATGGCGAAGATGGTGGGGAACGGCCTAGTTCCAGCGGTAGGCGGCAATCGCGTTGAGTTCGCGAATGAACACTTCATCCCCGCAAATGGCCAGATGGGCCCAGGTCGAAGCTTCACTAATCTTGCGAGAATCGAGCAGTTCGAACTTCTCGGGATTCGCGCGAATGAGCAGCAATTCGCCTCGTTCATCCAAAGCCAAAATGCGGTCGCCTTGAGCGACCATGCTCCAATACTGACCGTAGGGCTTGGTGGTCCAAGTCTCTTTTCCGGTCGCCAAATCGATGCAAGTAAACCTCTGATTCCGCAGGTGCAGGTAGGCATGCGAGCCGATGACGACTGGAGATGACATATAGCCTTGAGTCTTGTTTTCCCAGGTCACGGAGGGAGTGAAAGCACTCCCGGCGACGTCGACTTGCAAAGACAGGGACTTGCCGCCGTAGGCGCTCGTGAAGATGGAATTATTGATGACGGTCGGCGTGAGAATGTTCATGCCGCGAAAGGCGGGGATTTCCTTGGACCAGAGTTCTTTGCCCGAATTGTCGTCGATGCCCGCCAGCTTCTCGCGGGTTTGCACGATGAGTTGGGAGGTTCCGTTCAGGCTGGCGACGACCGGGGAGGAAAAAGCGCTGCCGTTCATGCCGCCGCTGTCCTTCAGCGTCCGCCAGACTTCTTTGCCCGTCCGCTTGTCGAGTTTTACAAAGGAAGCTCCCGCCTGCACATAGACATAATCCCCCGATACCAGCGGCGAGGAGACGAAGCCGAACGCCGGCAACGGTGCCGCATAGTCTTTGACAAAGTCCACTCTCCAGAGTTCCTTGCCGCTGGCCGCATCCAGGCAAACCAGGATGTCTTTCATGCCGGCAACATAGAGCCGCTCGCCGTCATAAGCGGGGGTCGCCCGGATCCAGCTTCCGTTGGCAGCGGCGAAGAACGGCACGCTGATGGCCCCGCTCCAGGAAACGGACCATTGTTCCTTCCCGGTGGCGCGATCCAGCGCTCTCACAATTTCCTGCTTCTTATCTTTTGTTTCGGTGACGAACACGGATTTCTCACTCACGATCGGGCCGGAATAACTCGGCCCCAGCTCTACCCGCCATGTTTGCCTGAGCCGCTCAGCGTCGAGCTTCTCGGGCCAGGTTTGCACCGGCAGCAGGCTATCACGCGTGGGGCCGCGCCACTGCGGCCAGGTGACCTCGGCTCCGCGGATGTCTCCCGAGGGGGCCAGAAGCATCGCAGCGACCCGAGCAATTAGTAGTGCGAGAAGGAAACGTGGCATGGGAACTATCCTCTGAAATTGCTGTCTGCACCTGCGGGCACAGATGAACGTTTTGAATGATACTTTAGGATTGGTTTTGCGAGGGGGTGCTGCGTCCGCGAAGACATCCGCATGTGGACTCCACCCCCGAATTGCGTCAAAATGATTGTATTGCTCGGTATCTTGGCGGGCAACCAGCCTATTCTGCAGATTCTTCGATTTTTCCTGTTGTCCGCGAACCTGTTTGGCGGTCTGACCGTACTGAACGAATTGAACGATTTTTCATGACGGTTCGTTCAGGCGCAATTCAGGCAGTAATACGTGTTGGCAGGTCTTAGGTATCGCTGAGTGAGCGGGCCGCCTGCACACCACGGGGTTTAAGTCTCGAAAGGAATGATGGGATGAAAAGCTTTCTCGTAGGTATGGTTGGTGTTACTCTGGCGGCGCTGGTCTCTCTGGTTCCGGCTAACGTCCGGGCCGAGGACGACATCGTGGACACCGCGGTCAAGGCGAAGTCGTTCAAGACTCTCGTAACGGCCATCAAGGCGGCTGGATTGGTGGAAGCCTTGAAGGGAGAAGGTCCGTTCACGGTCTTCGCCCCGACGGATGAGGCTTTTGCCAAAGTTCCGAAGGACGTTCTCGAAGGCTTGCTGGCTGACAAAGAGAAGCTGGCGGCCGTCCTCAAGTATCACGTGGTGGCCGGCAAAGTCATGGCAACCGATGTGGTAAAGCTCGATAGCGCGAAGACGTTGCAGGGGACGACTGTTGCTATTGATGCGACCGCCGGCGTGAAAGTGAACGACGCGAAAGTGATCAAAGCCGATATCAAATGCAAGAATGGCGTCATCCATGTGATCGACACCGTGCTGCTGCCGAAATAGTCACCCTTGGGAGGGTGGTAGAGAAGAGAAGCGAGGAAGCGCGGCCGCCAAGACTCAGCTGCTTTGGGTCTTGGTGGCCGATGCTTTTGCGCGGAGCGTTTTTCCGGGCAGGCTGGAAGCCTACCCCACCAACTATGCTCGCATATCGACAACGTCGGTCTTCACTCCCTCGATCTTGTTCTCGGCCAGAGTGATTTCCTTAGTCTCCTTCCCCAGTCGGATGCCGATGCGGCTGGCGGGGGAGCGGGTTTCGCGGATGGCGTTGGAGCGGAGGGTGATGGATTCCGTCCCCCCTTGGATATCGATGGCGATGCCGCTCTCGCCGCCGGAGTTGGTGATGCGGTTCTTTTCGATGATGTTGCGGTGGCCGCAGAAGCCGGGGCCGCGTTCGGGGCGGAAGAGGACGCCGGACTGGCCGCTGGCGTCGATGTCGTTGCTCACCACGAGGTTGTCGGTGTCGCGGTGGCCGATGGAAACGCCGAGGCGGCAGTTCTTGATCTGGTTCCCTTCCGCCAGGCCGTACTTCACCCCCCAGCAGAAAAAGATGCCGATGTCGTTGTCCGCCAGCTTGTTGTTCCGCATTACGGGGCGCTGCGAGCCGCTGCCGGGATGCAGGCCGAGGCCGGCGTGGCCGCGGCTGATGCAGTCTTCCACGAGCATGTCGTGACAGACTTGCCAACTGATCCCGTCGCCGTTGTAGTCGCGAGCGGTGACGCGGCGAATGTTGCCGCGGCTGCAATCCTGGAGGAAGATGCAGCCGGCGTAGTTGCCGTCGAGGTTGGCGTTCTTGGCTCGGTTGCCGTCGAGAGCGATGTTCTCGATGGCGAAGTTTTCGATGAATTCGCCGCTGAGGATTGGAAACAGCGTGGAGGCGGTCGATTCGCCGACTTGCCAGAAATTCTCGCGGAGGGCTTTGTCGATTTTGAACCGCTTGCCGCTCCGGGCAATGAGAGTCCGCTTGAGAATGTTCGTGCCGCCGTTGTGCGGGTTCTTCGTCCGCAGGCAAACGCCGTCGCCGATTTGAAAACCAGCGGCATCATCGAGCGTGATTTCCTGGTCGTACCAGTCCGAGTCCGCCGCGAGCTTCGTGCTGATCGACGGCTCCTTAATGAGACGGCTGTCGTCCCCGCTGCCGAGCAGCCGCACCTTGGAAGCCAGAAAAACCGAGTTCCGCAGCTTGTATTCACCGGGAAGCACCTTCACCGTCCCGCCGCCGAACCGAGCCACGTAATCGACGGCTGCTTGCAGAGCCTTCTGCGAAGTGCCAACGATGTCCGCGACCTTCGGGCCGACAGTGATGGTGAGCTTCTCGTCCCAGTTAGGCTCGCTGGCCGTGTCGCCGGATGTCGCCCGGGGGACTTTGACGGCGGGGCGGTCTTCGGCGAGAGTGCTTCTCGTCGAAAGTGTCGCATACCCCGCGGCAGCCGCCGCGCTCGACGAAAGCAGAAAGCCGCGACGAGAAATGGAAAGGGAGCGGGACATGCGATGTCTCCTGAACGGAATGAGAGCCGGATTGTAAGGATTGTGCGGGACGAATGTGGCAGCCAAGTGTCTGCCCGATTTGAGCGACGAAATCGGCCTGGTTGGTGTGCTCGGGCCTGCGGGACTGTTAACTAGGATGAACGAATACGGACCTTGCGACAAGCGAGCCAAGGCTGATGGCCAGTTTTTCTGAAATCCACGATGACGCTGACGAAACTGAGCCGAACTGCGCGCCGACAGCGGCTTGGGGGCGAACCGTCCTCTGCTGGGGAGCGGTAATATTCATCCTGGCTGCCCATTGGGCCGCGGGGTTCACTGCCACGCTCGATAAGTCGCTGACCTACGACGAAGGAGCCCACCTCTTTTCCGGCGTCGTTTATTGGCTGCGTGGCGACTTCCGCTTTCAATGCGAAAACGGCAACCTGCCGCAGCGGTGGTGTGCGATTCCGGCGGTTCTAACTGGACAAACGCGACTCCCCGATTCGCAATTGCCCTTCTGGAAGGACGCCCAGCCGCGCGAGGGAGCCAACAGCTATCTCTACGACAGCGGCAACGACGCGGCATGGACAATTCGAGCCGGCCGGGGCATGTGCGGCATCTGGGGCGTGCTGCTTTGTCTGGGTGTATTTGTTTGGTCGAAAAAGCTATTCGGAACGCGAGGCGCATTCATTTCTCTCGTTTCGTGCGCATCCTGTCCCACGCTGCTGGCGAATGGACCGTTGATGACTTCCGATACTTGCCTGACACTTTTTCTGCTGCTTTCGACTGCCGCCATCTGGCAAGTGTTGCACCGTGCAACTTGTTGGACGGTCTTGTTCGCCGCGTTAGCCCTTTCCGGCCTGTTCCTGGCGAAGACTTCCGCCATCCTCATCTTCCCGATTGCTGCCGTGCTGATGGTTGTGCGACTCCGCACCAATCTGCCGCTGGCAGTCGAATGGTTGGGGGCGCGGCGCCAAGTGACGACAATCTCGCCTAAACTGGCGGCCATCGCCGGCGCGGCGGCGATTTGCGGATTGACAACTTGGGCCGCCGTTTGGGGAGCTTATGACTTTCGCTTTGCTCCCACGAATGGTGAGCCACCCGCGGCTGAGTACCTTCGCTTTGGCAATCTCGAAAAGCTCTCCTCGGAACTTTCCCCCAAGCAGGCAAGCGTGATTCGCGGTTTGGCAAAGGCGAAGCTGCTGCCGGAGCCGTACCTGTATGGTGCGGCCTATGTTGCGGCTCACAGCGAACGGATTGCGTTTCTCAACGGTGAGTACTCGCTGAGCGGATTCCGCGGATATTTTCCGTACACGTTTCTGGTGAAGACGCCGCTAGGCATGCTGGGGCTGCTTGCTGGGGCTACGGTAGGCATGAGATTCGTAGGACGGCCTTCCCAGGCCGTCCAAGACGGGCTAGGAAGCCCGTCCTACAAAGAAGATACATGGTGGTACCGATGTGCTCCGCTGCTGACTCTCGTCGGCGTCTACCTGACCGCGGCAATCTTCAGCGGACTGAACATCGGTCATCGACACATCCTGCCGATCTATCCGGCTCTCCATATACTGATCGGCGCAGCCGGCTGGTGGCTGACGCGCGGCGCGGCAGGCCGGCTAGCCGTTCTGACACTGCTTTCCGGAATGGTCTTGGAAGTTGCTCTGGCCTGGCCGAACTATCTGGCATTTTTCAATCCGCTCGTGAAACGCGGCTCCGCTCACCAGCAACTTGTGGAAAGCAGTCTCGACTGGGGGCAGGACTTGCCCGCGCTCAGCCGCTGGCTGCGGGGCAATAACACCTCCCGTGAGCCAGTCTTTCTGGCTTACTTCGGTGTGGACCGCCCGGAAGAGTACGGCATTCGCGCTGAGCGAATTCCCGATGACTCTACTGTCAACAAGCAAGCACCACTTTCCTATTCCGCGGGTCTCTACTGCGTCAGCGTCACCACGCTGCAAGGTGTTTACACTCCTCGCCCTGGTCCCTGGAGCAAGAAGCACGAAGAAGCCTATCAACAATTGCGGCAGCAGCAAGCCAAGTCGCCGACACCCGAACAGATTCGCTCCTTGGAACGAGCCCGCTTCCTCCGGCTTCTGGCGTTCCTGCGTCACCAACAACCTGTCGCCAACATCGGCGGCTCGATTTTGATTTTTCGACTAACTGATGCCGATGTCGTCGCCGCACTTGAAGGCCCGCCGGCGGAACTCGTCCCGCTCCCCCTGATCGAACAACTCAAGGCTCAGCAAAGCCGCCGCAGTCATTAAGAACAGCCGCCAACCATGGTTGATACCGCGAACAAGCAGATACCCGAGCTCAGCATTGTCATTCCTCTCTTCAACGAGGAAGACAATCTGGCAGAGTTGCTTCGTCGGCTGACCGAAGCACTCTTGCCGCTGGGGATCTCGTATGAAGTTGTGCTGGTCAACGACGGCAGCCGCGATAGCACTCCGCGGCTGCTCGACGACCTGGCTCAATCCGATCCGCACATCACGGTCATCCATCTCAGCCGCAACTTCGGCCACCAGCCGGCTGTTTGTGCCGGGCTGGATCACGCTCGCGGCAACATTGTGATGATTATGGACGGCGATTTGCAGGACCCTCCCGAGGTGATACCGCAATTCATCGAACGCTGGCGGGACGGCTACGACGTGGTCTATGCCGTGCGCGAGAAGCGCAAGGAAGGTCCGCTCAAACGGCTCGGCTATTTCACGTTCTATCGGCTCCTCAACCTTATCAGCGATTTGCGGATTCCGCTCGACAGTGGCGACTTCTGCCTGCTCGACCGTTGCGTGGTCGATGCTTTGCAGAGCCTGCCGGAAAAGAAACGATTTGTCCGCGGCCTGAGAACATTCGTGGGCTTTCGGCAAACGGGGCTCGCCTACGAACGAGCCGCACGCGAAGCGGGTGAGCCCAAATACACATTCCGCTCCCTCGTCGGCCTCGCCATCGACGGCCTGATCAGCTTCAGCAGCTATCCGCTTCGCCTGGTGACGTACTGCGGTTTGCTGTCGGCGGTCTTCGCGTTGCTCCTGACCATTTGGGTCGTGTGCGACGCCTTCGCCTCGCAGTCCACCCCACGCGGCTGGGCCAGCACGATCATCGTCATCCTCTTCATGAGTTCCTTGCAGCTCCTCAGCCTCGGCATCGTCGGTGAATACGTGCGGCTCATCTTTCAAGAAACCAAAGGCCGCCCGACTTACATCGTCCGCGAAATCCGCTCGGCAACGCTCTCGCAGCGCCGGCCACTGCGGGAAACTTCGCAACTGGCCCTCTTTCCGAGGAGCATCCGATGATTGAAACCTGGACGCGTGGTTCTGCCGACGCAAACATGCCCGAAGCGATTCTGACGGAGCAAGCCGCCCTGGTGCGGCAGCATCCCTGGTGGCTCGCTCGCGCCCGCCTGATACTTGCCGCTCTCAAGCGGAACAACGTTCTCCCACCCAGCCGCGTTCTCGATGCCGGCTGCGGATGGGGAGTGACGCTAGAGTCGTTGGAACAGTCTGGCTATGTCGCGGCGGGAATGGACATCTCGCGTCAAGCTTTGGAAATGCTCCAAGCCGACAAGCATGATCGGCAGCTTATCGAAGCCGATTTGACGCAGAGTTTGTCTGTTGCCACTGACAAGCGACATTTCGATGCCGTTTTGGCGCTCGATGTGCTCGAGCACTTGGACGACGACCAATTTGCCCTGGTGCAACTCGGCAAGCTTGTACGACCGGGGGGCCTGGTCCTCATCAGCGTCCCCGCGCTCCCTGAGCTATTCTCCGATTTCGATGCGATTCAAGGTCATCGCCGCCGCTACTTGCCGGAAACTCTGAGCCAGTTGTTTGTCGGCACTTCGCTTCAGTTGCAGCAAGTCCTGTGGTGGGGCGCATGGATGGTGCCTTTGCTCCGGTTCCAGCGCAAGCCATGCAATGCCGCCGCCGGTCGCACACCGTCGGAAATCTACAACGAATACCTTCGCCTCCCCCCTTGGCCGGCTCCCTGGCTGTTCCGGGCAGCCTTTGCCTGGGAACACCGGCGCTGCCTCACCGGCCGGCTCCGCCGCGGTACTTCGCTGATCGCCATCGCCCGGCGGATTGCGAATGAAAATTCATAGAGAGGTTTGTAGCCTTTTTGCGAAAGGCGAGTGTAGGAAGATGACAGACAATTTGGAGCCCGATGCCCACTCCATAGCCGCGCGCATTCGCAACCAATCGTGGATACGCTATGCGGTGCTGTCCATTGCCGTAAGTGCTGCCTACGCGAACTCCTTTCTGGTTCCATTCACGTTTGACGACGTGCGGAACATTTCCAACAATCCAGAGATCCGCCATCTTTGGCCGCGACCGGAGGAGTCGAACTATCTTCACGACCGCCGGCCGGTGGGACGACATACGTTTGCCCTCAACTATTGGTGGGGCCGGCAGGATGTTCGCGGTTATCACGCCGTAAACCTGGCGATCCATTTGGCCGCGGCATGCCTTTTGATGTGGCTAGTCAACGATGCGATGTCGAACGCGCGCAATTCGTTGAACTGGCGACGTGCGGCGGGTCCGCTGTCACTTGCCGCAGCATTAATCTGGGCGCTTCATCCTCTGCAAACACAGAGTGTTACGTACATTGTGCAGCGGTTCGAATCATTAGCAGCACTATGTTTGCTGGGAACTTTATGTCTGCTCGCGCGTGGAACGCGCGCATCCGTGGCTTGGCCGTGGCTTGCCGCTTCGCTTGCGGTACATTCGCTGGGGATTGCTACCAAGGAGACGGCTGGCGCCACGCTCTGGGTGGCTCTCCTGTTTGACCGAACCTTTCTGGCCTCCAGTTGGATGGAAGTGATCAAGCGCCGTTGGCTGTATTACGTTGGATTTTTGCCAGCCATTGGCTGGTTCATGATGAAATTCAGCACCCCGCAGAACGACTTGGGATATCTTTCGAAAGGGATCCGGTGGTGGGAGTACTTTTGCACACAGCCTGAGGTGATAGTTCATTACCTCAGACTGACGTTGTGGCCCGACCAATTGTGCCTCGACTACAACTGGCCCATCGCCACGAATTGGTGGACCATTGCCGCTTGTGGCGTGCCGCTGATCTTGTTGCTGGGGGCGTCGTGCTGGGCTATCGTTCGCTGGCCCTGGATGGGGTTCTTGGGGATGACGTTTTTTCTGACGCTCGCCCCTTCGTCGAGCATCGTTCCGATTGCCGATTTGGCGTATGAGCATCGGATGTATCTGCCGCTGGCACCGCTCGCCATTTTGGCGGCGATGGGTCTTTGGATTATTTGCCAGCGGTTTTGCCGAACTGACGTCCAGGCTGCGCGGGCGTTGCTAACAGCCGCTGGCGTGCTGGCCCTGGTGCTGGGGGTGCGAACGTGGCAGCGGAACAATGACTGGGGAAATCCGCGAAGATTCTGGGAGAGCAACGTCGCTATTGCGCCGCAAAGTTATCGGGCACAAGCCAACCTGGCGTCGATTTTGCTCGCAGCCGGTGAGACTGAGCGGGCAGTTGCGCATCTGGAAAAGTCGATTGCTATCAAGCCAACCGCTGTGGCCCTGCGAAATCTGGGACAGATTCAACGGGACAGCCGCAAGCTCGAGCCAGCGGTGGAGTCCTTCCAGCAGGCCTTAAAGCTCCGCCCCTCGTTTGCGCCGGCCAGCCTCGACCTGGCTCGCATCTTTGCCCAGGAGGAAAAACTTCCCCGCGCCGTGGCCCAGTATGAACAAACTCTGGCGATCAAGCCGCAGTCGCCGATTGACCTGGTGGAGCGGGCCAGCGCCCTCGATGAGCTGGGGAGCTGCCAGGCGCGGTGTGAAAAACAGCGCGAAGCGGCGGAGTCCTTTCGCCGGGCGATTGAGGCCGAGCCTCGCTTTGTCGCTGGTCACTTGCACCTGGCGATGGTCTCCCTAGAGCTTGGCGACTTAAAGACGGCTGCGGAAGAGGCTCAAGCTGTGCTGCGGCTGAAGCCTGGCAGCAAAGCAGCCCGGGAATTGTTGGAGAAGATTGGAGCGAGGACGGCGCAGCAATAGCGGCCCGACCTCGATTCCCCTTAAATATCAGCCAGCTTACGCTGGCCGCTCGCCGGATTACTTCTTTCCCTTGGCCTGCGAGTTGTAGACGGGATTGAGTCCTGGTTCCCAGGGATGAGCGGTTAGGTCGTGGCCGATGTCGCGATAATGGGCGAAGAGGCGAGCTTGCAGCTCGTCGGCCTTTTGAGGTTGGTTTGAGGCGAGGTTTATTGACTCGCCGGGGTCAGTCTCCAAGTCATAAAGTTCGCGGCTGCGGGTTTCAAGGGTGTAAATGAGCTTCCAGCCATCGGCGTCGATGAGAGACCGTTTGTAAGTGTACTGGCGGTAGTCGGTTTCGGAGATCAAGTCCTGCGGCTGAGCTTCACCTTGAATGGCGGCGACGAGGCTTGTGCCGCGCATCTGTTTTTGAGCGACGGCGGGGACTTCGACATCGAGCAGATCGAGAATCGTCGGCATCAAGTCGAGGCTGCTATGCCGTTCGTGAACGAAGCTTCCCCCCTTCTGCCCCGGCAGCCGGAGGAGGAGCGGGACGTGGATTTGCTCCTGATACAGTGTGAAACCGTGGTCGAATCGGCGGTGTTCATAGAACTCGGTCCCGTGATCGGAAGTGATGATAAAGAGAGTCTTGTCCATCAGGCCAAGCTTGGCGAACTCGGCCAGGAATGTTTCGAACTTCGCATCGGCACGCTGGATTTTCTCGTCATAGATCGCCCGCCAGAAACGGACGTCGGAATCTCGAAGCGAGAGTTTCCCTTTGTCGAGCCCTTCCTCACGGAGGACTTCCTGTTCCTGCACGGAGCCAGTGAACTTGCGGTCGTATCCGGCTTCGACGAAACGATAATCGAAGCCGCCGGCAGGAACGCTTTGGCCGTGGCAGTCGTAGCCGTGCAGGAAGAGAAAGAACTTCTTGTCCTGGTTGGCATTCACCCAGGTGAGGGCTTCCGGGAAGCTCCGGTCAAAGCTGCCGAATTTGTCCTTCTCGGCGAAGTAGACATCAAAGCCCTGGCGGAATCCAAAACTTCCACTGACGCCGGCGTTGCCGGTAAAGCCTCCCGTGGCATAGCCGTTTTGCTTCAGAATTTCGGCCAGTGTGACGAGCTTGGGGGCGAGTTCGGTGAGGCTCGCCGGAGTCTGGACTTTCTCGCTATAGACCGCGAACTTGTTCGTCAGTCGATGTTCGGTCGGGTAAGCGCCAGTGAACCAACTCATCGACGAAGGGACGGTCCACGAGGCGACCGAAATTTGGTTCTCGAAGATGAAGCAATCCTGAGCGAAGGCATCGAGCGTGGGCGTTACATCGCGGTCGTATCCCAGAAAGCCGGTGTGAGCAGCTTGCAGAGCATCGAAGCTGACAAAGACCACATTGTGATCTTTGTATTTGAGCGGAAGCGCGCGGACGTCGATCGGCGCGGGCTCAACCTTGGGGATTCGCTTGGGAACTGGCTTGGGGATGGTCGTCGCGGAGCCGCAGCCGCCAAGAACGAGCGGAAACGAAGCGATAAGACAGGCCAGCCAGTGAAATCTCGCCATTACGGATTCCTGGCAACACGAAAGCCGACGAAGTCCTTGGCCTCGTCCGGCGTTTGCCAGAAGCGGCTGGCGGCGCGGGCGTTGACCTCGGTCGTCAGCCATGAGCCGCCACGAATTACTCGCTGGTTACCGGTTTCCGGCCCACGCGGATCGTTCCGGGGTGAGCCCGCATAATAATCCTTGCTGTAGTAGTCCCAGCACCATTCCCCGGCATTGCCGTGCATGTCGAAGAGCCCCCAGGAATTAGCCGCGTAGCTGCCGACCCGCGAAGTCCGGCCAAGATTGGGTCCTTTGATGTCGCCGCCATAACCGCCGGCGGAAATGACCACACCTCTCGTATTGGCGAGCACACCGTTGCTGCTGGCCCCAAAGTGATACGCATTTTGTGTCCCCGCCCGACAAGCAAATTCCCACTCCGCCTCCGTCGGCAATCGATAGCCATAGCCACCCAGGACGGTGACCTTGGCCGACTTGATCGAGTCCCCTTCCAGCTTCACGTCTTCGAGCTTGTAGTAGGGCTCAAAGCTATCCTGCTTGCCCAAACGGTTGCAGAACTCCAGCGCGTCGAACCAGGTGACCCCCTCGACGGGAAACCGGGCGGTTTCCACCCCTGGTACTTGCGCGGTCTTCTTTCCTTTTGCCGTAAAGCTGCTGGGGTTGAACTTCATCACCTGCTGGAATTCGTCCTGTGTGACTTCGTAGACCCCCAGGTAAAACGGTTTGGTAATCGAAACCGGGTGCCAAGGTTCGTCGGGATTGCGAGAGGCCTCGTTTTCGGGGGAGCCCATGCGAAAGTCACCCGACTTGATGAGCACGAGTTCCAGGCCAATGGATGTGCTTTTGCGCCGCGGCGCGGCGAGCAGCAACTGGGCTCGCCAGCGAACTTCGGCATCGTCACCGGTGGCTGCCTTGCGAAGCAGGGCCAAGGCTTTGTCGCCGAGAGTATCGAGGTCTTTGCTGGCGGCGTCCCGTTTGGCGAAGTCTTCGTCCCCGAGTTGCTGAACGAGAGCCTCGATCTTTTTCGTCGTCTCGTCCTTTTCCGCGGTGTCGCCCCACAGCCCACCGAGAGCGAGGATGCTCAGCAAAAAGGCGGCGAGTGGGAGGGCACAATACCGCATGCTCGCTGGTTCCTGCGATGGATGGAGGCCGCGCTCCCAATGGGGGAGCAACCATCAAGCATCGCACAGCGAGTGGGTGAGAGTCAAGAAGCAAGTCGACCTTTAGCAAATGCAAGGTTTTTCGCGGGCTAACTGGTGCAAGTCGTTAACCGGCGGTTAGTCGCTGAAGCCCAGTATCTTGGGGGCTTCGCCGACGGAGACATAAATGTCGAGCGATTCGTCGTCGATGACCACGCGAAAGGCAACGTACTTGGGAAAGAGTGCGGGGTCGAGTTTCGGAGCCTTGTCGGTCGGCGCAATTTTGTACTTGGGAACCGGTCGCTTTCCCTTTGACTCGACAATCTGTTTGTGAATGGCGTTTACCTCATCGGCCGTTTTGAGAATGCGTTTGCGGTCCAGCGAGAAGGGAATGCCGGCCAGAGAGTTTGCTTTCTCCACATCGCCTGTGGTGAGGGCCTCAAAATAGGCTGCCGCTTGGGCCTGGCTCTTGGGGGGTTCGTCGGCTGCATCTGCCGCGGAGACAATAAGCGACAAGGTGACGACACATAGCGCGAAGAACTTCATGAGATTGCTCGCTATTCTGGCTGTAATTTGTTGAGAAAAGTCACCGATTTAGGCGGCGAATTCTTGTTCGTTATCGTCCGCCCTGATTGCCGCTGGCTCGATCAGGGCCAAAGGGGTTCAGTATTGATCGAAGGCCTCGCCGCGTGAAGCCGCTCGATGCCGGTAGGAGTGACGAGTGTATGGGACAGGTCGACCCGCTCAAGGCCTGGAATCGCGGCAATGGTGTCGATCGCGGCATCCGTGATTCTTGTATGGCGAAGGCAGAGAATGCGAACACCACCAATCTTCTGAAGCGGTAATAGGTCCTCGTCGGTTACATCACACATCGTTAGCAGAATGGTGCCAACGTGTTCCAGGCCCGCCAAATTAGCCAGTGATGCTGAGGTGACGTGAGCCTCCTTGAAATCCAAAACACTGATTTGTTTGTATTGGGCGATCGTCGGCGAGGAGATTGGGTTGTGAAAGGCCGCGGTGATCGAATTGCTGGGACCAAACCTTACATGGTAAGCACCGATAGATTCCAAGTGGGAACGAATGGCGAGCCGTTCACGATAGGACTTCGTCGCATAGAGCAGGATCACGATCGCCACGGCGGCAAATGTGACGGCTCCAAAAAGCTGACGAAGTGTAAATCGCATGAATCCCTCCACCCAAAGCCAATTTTCGCTAGTTGAATCGTAGCCGTTGGTTACGCGGCTAACAATCAACCGGCAGTTCACTGGAGGATTTCCGCGTAGCGCAAAGCGGGGCTGGGCTGTCCTTTCTGTCGGTGTTCAGAAAGTGGCTGTCGAGAAGGGGCGCGAGATTGGTAGAACCTCTTGCGATTAGTACGGGGCGTAATACTGGCTCCGGTCATTGCCGTCGTAGGTCGGATAGTAGCCGTCGATCCATTGCTGGGGCATTTGGCTGCGGGGGATGACCAGATTGTTACCGCCGCCGATGCCGGTACCAAGGCCGCCGCCAAAGCCACCGCCGAACCCACCCCCTGGGAACACGTACGGTCCGCCAGGTCCGTAGCCGCCGCCGTAACCGTTGCCGAGGCCGCCGAAGGGAGGACCCCAAGCCTGGTAAGGAGAGCCGTAGGGACGATATGGAAACCTCCACTGTTCGTACGGAATGACGGGGTTTCCCCATTCCTCGACAACGTGCAGATTGTCCGCGCTCCCCCCCGCCTGAATCGTGCTGTGATAATTCCGATAGCCGCTCCGCATGAAGTCGGCGCGATGGTAGTAGTAGAACGGCCCGATGGGAGTGTACTGGGCCACCCGCTGTCCGCTCACTTTGTCATGGGTGTAATACGACGGGGCCGTATTCCAGTCCGCCGCGGACGCGAGAGTCCCGCAGAGGGTGCATACGAACGTGGCGAATGCCAAAGCTAGGAGAGTCGGTTTCATGGGGAGTCGCCGGATTCCAAGGGGAATTGCTTTCTCAGGCGTCCTCACCCCCGCATGCTTTCATGATGATTAGAAGTCTTAACATTTCAAGCGGCAAGCAGAAAACCCGAAGCGAAAGAGAGGGATTTTGGCCTTCCTCGCCGGCGCTTCGGGTTAGTTAGACCCAGGTCGAGTTCAGAAGATGCCTACGGTGCCGGTTTTTCCACCATCAGCGTCTCGGTCATCGGGTCGTAGACGTATTTGTGTCCCTCCGGAAGTTCCGGGAGCGAGATGTTATTGGCCTTAATGATCTTCTCCATGAACTCGTCATGGCTTTTGGGTGCGCTCCCTTCGAGCGCTTTGTAGAGGTTCAGGGTGTGGGGAATTTCGATCTCGAACTTGATTTTCTCCTTGGCCGCGAACAGAGTCTTGGCCGGAGTGACGACAATCCCTTCATGCTTGTCCAGGCTTCGTCCCTTCTTGCCGGAGCCCACGCCCGCCTTTTCGAGCACGGTTTTTTCAGGCACGTTGGAGGGGACCGCGACAACGCCCGCGGCCGGTGCCGCACCGCCGGGCGCAACCGCGTTCGGCTGGGAAGATTGCACGCAGCCGAGAAGCAGGGAGCTAGCGATTCCGAGCAGTACCAACGAAAACAGCCTGGTCATGATTTGTCTCCGGGCAAGGGATGAGGGCTCAATTCCCACTTCTGCATTTCAGCCAGCGTCGCCGGCTTGGTCATGCTGTATTGTAGCGGAGTCAGCGTGATGTGGCCGTGGGTGATGGCGGTCAGGTCCGTTTCGTGCCCTTCCGGCTGAGGGGGTGGGTCGTTGGTGGCCCAGTAATAAGTCCGCCCCTTGGGGTCTTTTCCCTTGATGAATTGCGAGCCATAGCGGGAAACCCCCATCGGCACCACGCGGACCTCGCCGGGATTACTGACCGCGATGGTCGGAATATTGATGTTGTACAGACTGGGTTCCGGCCCTTTTTTGGCCAGCACCTGGCGGATAATGGCGCTGCAAATCCGTGAGGCCTTGGCAAAGTCCGCGTGCTCGTCGTACTCCAGCGAGCAAGCAAAGCTGGTGATGCCGAAGAAAGCGCCTTCAATCGCGGCTGCGACAGTGCCGGAATAAAGGACGTTGATTCCGGCATTCAGACCGCCGTTGAGGCCGCTGACAACGATATCTGGCCGCCTGGGACAAAGCTCAAACACTCCCAGCTTCACGCAGTCCGCCGGGCTCCCTTCCACCGCCCAACCGCGACGGCGGTCGCCATCGAAAATCTCCTTGCAGATGAGCGGCCGCAGGAAAGTAATTGAATGTCCCACCCCGGATTGTTCCGTCGCCGGAGCCACGACGCAGACTTCGCCCAGTGCCCGGAGGGCATCCTCCAGCGCCGCCAGACCGGGAGCATAGATGCCGTCGTCGTTAGTCAGCAGGATGAGCACGGGGGCCTCGAGAGGGAATTAATAGTATTTAACGTCCACCCCCATCTTTAACGCAATCCTGCACTGGTGCAAAGAACGGCAATGCTCCTGCGGGCAGCACATTCGTTAGGAATAGTAGAACCGACTGTCGTTCCCACAGTACGGCGCGGCAAAAGCCCTACTTGCCCAATCTTCATTTTGCCCCATCCAGGGGTGCAACCTAGATTTGCAGTAAGCGGGCGCTGCCCCGCAGACGCTTGAAATGCGCGCAAGTCATTAGAAGGCTTGGGTTTCATCGGAGCCCCCTTCGCCCCGTTCATGGAAAACATCAAACACCCCAGCGGACCGCCCCCCACGGCTGTCCCCCGAGATCCCTCGCAGTCGGCAAACGCCAGGCTGGCGGCTGTTTCTGCGCTTCTGGATGACGCTCAGGATGCCCAGGTCCCTCCGGTCTCGGAGGAGTTGGAACTCGAGAATCAACTGGTGCAAGTGCGGCTGGGATTGGCCAGTTCGCTCTTTGCCGCCCTTCAGGCCAGGCACGCTCCCACGGCCACGCACAGCCTCCGCGTGGCGATGGGCTGTTCCTCCTGGTTGTTGAACCAGGGCGTCCAAGGGATTCTCTGTGACGAAATTGAAATCGCGGCTTTGCTGCACGACATCGGCAAAATCGGCGTTCCCGACTGCGTGTTGCTGAAGCCAGGCCAACTCAATGTGGACGAGCACCGGAGCATGGAACAGCAGCGGCAAGTGGGGGTGGAAATCCTTCGCTCTTGCTGCGTTTCGCAAAACGTGCTCAGCATTGTGCGCAGCAGCGGCGCGTGGTACGACGGCCGGCGCGAAGGACAATCGCTCCGGGGCGACAAGATTCCGCTAGGGGCCCGCATGGTGGCCATCGTCGATGCCTTCGACGCCATGACTACCGACCACATCTATCGACGGGCAATGTCCCGCGAACGGGCCTTGGCCGAGCTCTTTGAATTCGCCGGCACACAATTCGACCCAACGCTGGTCAAGGACTTCTGCACATACATTGCCGCCGATCAGGTCAAATTGAGTGCAGCCGTTGCCCGCCGCTGGCTCAAGGAGTTGCATGGAAACGCGTCGAACAGCCTGTGGCAACATTCGCCGAGTCAGTCGGCTGAAGCGGCGGCCGACTTGGTGCACACTCCCAACCTGTTTCAAGAGAAGCTGCTGGAGAGCATGCACGATGCGGTCATCTTTGTGGATGATTCGCTCCGGATCACCCAGTGGAACCGGGCGGCCGAACGGCTGACGGGAATTTCGTCAGCCAGCGTGCAGCAGAAGCACTGGACGCCATCCCTGCTCGGACTGCGGGACGAACGTCAGAAAATCGTCTCGGAATCGGATTGCCCCATCAGGGCCGCGATGCAGTCCGGAGAAGAAGCGTTTCGCCGCTTCTCGCTGCAATCGCGCCACGACCAGCCGGTGCAGGTGGATGCCCATCTGGTCCCGGTCCATGGCAAGGGAAATTCCGTGCATGGCGCGGCCCTGCTTCTCCGCGATGCTTCCCAGCAAATTACCCTGGAGCAGCGGCTCAAGTCCTTGCACGAAAAAGCTACGCGAGACCCGCTGACGCAAGTGGCGAACCGCGCGGAGTTTGACCGGACGCAGGATCAGTTCGTCACCACGCACCTGGATAAGCGCGTCCCGTGCAGCCTGATTATCTGCGACATCGACCACTTTAAGAAAATCAACGATGGTTTCGGACATCAGGCAGGGGACGCGGTGCTTATCGCCTTTGCCTCGCTCCTGAAGCGATTCTGCCGCCCCGGCGACCTAGTGGCTCGCTACGGCGGTGAAGAGTTTGTCTTGCTCTGCGCGGATTGCAACAATGCCGCGGCTACGCAGCGGGCCGAAGAAATCCGCCGCGAACTCGAAAACACGGCGCAGCCGGCCCTGGAAGGGAAGACCATTACCTCCAGTTTCGGCGTCACGGAATTGCAGGAAGGGGATACCTCGGAGACGATGCTCCGCCGGGCCGACCGGGCTCTGTACCAGGCCAAGGAGCACGGCCGGAATCGGGTTGTGCAACTCGGCGCGGGCATCGCTGCGGGCGGAGCCGAATTGCCGCGCAAGGGGGGCTGGTTCTCCTGGCTCTTCCCTGCGCCGCTCGAGCAGATTCTGGAAAAGACGCTGACGACCGCGGTCCCGCTGAATATGGTAATCGAGAAATTGAAGGGATTCATCGCGGATCATCATGCCGAGCTGATTCCTGGCGAAGATCGCCGCATCTCGCTGAAAATCGATGTGGGTGGTGCCACCAGCCTGCGGCGGAGCGGGGACCGCGAAGTCTCGTTCTTCATTGATCTGGATTTTGACGAAGTCAAAGAGCCGGGCAAGATGCCCGGTCAGAGTTACTCCCGCACGCTAATCAACGTCGTGATTCGCCCCCAGCGCAGCCGCGACCGCCGTCAACGCGACGTCTTGGAGCGAGCCCGGCAGTTGCTTGGAAGTCTCAAGAGCTATCTGGTCGCGCAGGAACAGTATGCCACTCCCATGGTCTCTTCCACGCCGGAACCTACCGAAGGGGTGGCTGGCATGCTGCAACTGGCGAAGAAGAAAGCCACTCCGTGGAAAAACAGGAACGACTAAGGCGATTGCTATGTTGCGGCTAGGACCCTCATTTGGCGGCTTTGAGCGGCAACTTCTGGGAGCATTGGCGGCGGCCAATGGCCAGATCGCTCTTTCCATGTTGCGGGTCAGCACCGGCAAAAGAATCAACGCTCCCGCGGATGATCCCGCCCAATTCGTCAAAATGTCCGCCATGCAGCGCGAACAGTCCGTCGTGCAATCCGCCCTGGAACGGGTCAACGCCGCCGCGAATATAGGCTCGCAATTGCAGACCAACCTCGCAGCGGTCACCGAACAGCTTGCCGAAATCCGCGAACTGCTGCTGGAAGACGCCGACCAGTCCCTCTCCGCCTCCGCTCGGGCCGAGAATCAGTTGAAAATAGACGCCGCCCTGGCACAGATCACCACGCTGGCCCGCGC
Organism: Pirellulaceae bacterium; assembly: GCA_046153945.1. Classification (GTDB taxonomy): domain Bacteria; phylum Planctomycetota; class Planctomycetia; order Pirellulales; family Pirellulaceae; genus SXOA01. The sequence continues at coordinate 98,310 of JBJXFF010000002.1, read as the reverse complement.
CTCCATCGGGGGAAAGCAGCTCCTCGATGGCGGCTCGAATTATCTGGTGACCGGCCAGACTGTGGCCCAGGTCAAGAGCGTCCAAACCTACTCTCTCGCCGGCACAACTTCGATTTCCGGCACCGTCACAACCGCGGCGACGAGAGGCTCGCTCACTTATACCGGCTCCGGCGGCAACGTGACCGCGGCCGCCACGTTCACCCTCACCGGAAAGCTGGGCTCGGCCACCATCACTGCCACTACCAGCGAAAGCCTGACCAGCCTGGCCACCGATATTAACAACGCCAGCTACATCACCGGTGTCACCGCGTCGGTTGCCGGCAACGTGCTGACTTTTTCCACGGTGGACTACGGAACCAAGGCGACCATCGCCGTCAACGTGACCAGCGGCACCTTCGCCGTAACGGGCGGAAACGGCAACGGAACGGCTCAGGGAACCAATGCTGTCGTCACCCTCGGCGGACTTGCGCCGGAAAGCGTGGACGGCAATCGGCTGACTTATGCCCGCAATGGAACGCATGTGAGAATCGAGCTGACCGCGGGCTACACCGGTGCTCTGAGCTCCCTTACCTTCTCGGATGCGCCCACGCTCAAATTCGCACTGGGCACCGGCACGCGGACAACCAAACTCGGCATCCGCGGCGTGCTGATCGAAACGCTCGGCGGCAACAGCGGCGCGCTGAGTCAGCTCGCCTCCGGCGGCTCATTCGCGGGTCTCTCCACCAACACGGCTCAGGCCCTTCGCGTCGTCGACGAAGCCGCCGGCCAACTCACGATCCTCGCCGGCCAGGTGAACGGCTTTGCCGATGCCACGGTCAACTCCTCCGCCGAATTCCTCATTGCGTGGGACCAGAACCTCACCACCGGGATCGGCAAGCTTTACGGCGCGGATGAGGATGTCGAGAACCAGAACATCGCCAAAAATCAGAATCGCGCCGCCAATGCGCTGGCTTCCCTCTCTATCCTGCAACAGCAGCAAGCCAGCGTCGCCTTCCTGATTCAGAAGCTGGCGGGACTGGCGTGACCAGTCGAGCTACTTTTTGGCCGGCCGGCTCTTGGGATCTTTCAGAGCTTTAACCCAGGCCTCGATGCCCGCGATTTCTTCGTCGGAAAGGCGGCCGGCGGGAGGCATCTGATAATCGGCCTCCTGATAACGAATGGCCCGGAGCAGAAAGCTGTTTTCCAGGTCCCCGGCCACCACCCCCGGGCCGTTCGCTCCCCCCTTCATGATGCCCTCCAGGGAATCGAGCTTCAGGTTCCCTTTCAGCTCCTTGGACTTCTCAGAATGGCACTCAAAGCAGTGATGCGCGAAGAGCGGCTTGACCTTCGCCTCAAAAAGCGCCGCAGTATCGGCAGCCTGGGCCGTGGCAGCGGTACAAACCAAAACCAGGGGAAGTAGGAAGGTAGCGGGCTTCACGGCTGAACAATGGAGACAAGGAACCGGCACTCCTTTGATTAGACTCGTCCGAACTGCCGCTGGCTAGCGTTTTTCACCAAAAAAGTAGGGTAGTAGCGTCTGCGACGTTCTACCTACGGCTTCAATACGATCTTCCCCGCCAAGGTCCCCGACTTTTGGAGCGTGTTCTCCTCCTGCAACTTATGGGCGACTGCCGCCTGGGAAAGTGGAAACACTTTGGAAATGTTCGGCTTCAAAGCCCCCGACGCCAGCCAGCGGTTGATGTCTTCGGAGCAGGCTCGCATTTCGTCTTGGGTTGCTTTGAACATCACCACTCCGTGCAGGGAGCACCCCTTCACATAAAATGGCCCGACTGGGAATGGAGGCCGGGCATCGCGCCCCGCCATCAGGATCACACGTCCCCGCTCGGCCATATAGGAGACGATCTTGTCGAAGTCCGGCTCGCGCGTCGTCTCCCAATAGACATTCACGCCGCTGGGGCTGAACGCTTTTACCGCGGCCAGAATGTCGTCGGACTTATAGTTCACTGCCGCGTCGGCCCCCAGCGTCTTAAGGGCTGCACATTTCTCCGCCGACCCAGCCGTGGCAAAGATCCTGGCCCCCGCCGCCTTGGCCATCTGCACCACGGTCGAGCCGACTCCTCCGGTTCCGCCGTTCACAAACAGCGTTTCTCCCTTCGTCAGTCGGGCCGCATTGAACAGCCCCAGATGAGAGGTGATCCCAACCAGTGCCGCTGCCGCCGCTGCCTCGTCGCTCACACTGGCGGGGGTGGGATAAAGCCAGCTTTCGTCAACGGCACAGTACTCGGCAAACGTCCCCTGTCTCCCCTGCAATCCCTGGCTGGAACACCAGACTCGGTCCCCCTTCTTGAACCGCTTCGCCTCCGGCCCCACCTCCTCCACCGTCCCCGCCAGGTCGCACCCCACAATAAACGGCATCGGCAGCGGCCAGTACGGCGCTCCGCCGCGGATGTAGGTGTCAATCGGGTTGACGGAAACCGCCCCGGTCTTCACCAGCACCTGCGAGCCGCCGATTTTGGGCGTCGGCAACTCCCCATACTGAATCACCTCCGCGGGTCCAGTCTTCTCCAAATAAGCAGCTTTCATGGCAATAGCCGAAGGTCGGGGCCTCCGGAAAAAGAGTCGAAGAAGTCAAACGCAGCCGACATTCTAGCGTCTTTGGCAGCCAACGTAGGCCGCGTCACGAGTCATAGGATGGGACTTCAGTCCCGTCCGGTGATTCGATGTCAGCAGAGACCGAACATGAAGAAGCCCAGGAGTCCGTCACCAGCCCGACGCGCCAGCAAGGGTGTTCCGCATTGCCGCGGGGCAACGTCCAAATCCCTCGCTGGCGCGTTGGGCTAGTGCGTATGGCCGCGGCGCGGGGCATAATGCAGCTTCACCCCTCGGATCGCCACCGATGTCCCTTGCCGCTGATCCCCCACGTCCCCGCTCTTGGCTGCGATTCCAATTCAGCCTGGGGACGCTCTTTTGGCTGATGCTGGTGGTGGGGATTGTCATTGCCTGGTGGAAGGATCGGAGCAGCTTTGATGAGCGGCTGAAGAAGCTGGAGCAGATTTATGCTCCCACGCAGCAAAACTATTGGGGGGCGGCGGACATTCTGGGGGCTCCCGATGATCCGACGGGTGGGGCGGGGAAGTCGTGGTGTCCGGCGGGGACCAATGTCGCCGACTGGGTCATTGTCGGTTTCGATAAGGCCGTCCCCGCGGCCACGATCGACCTATATGAGACTTACCTGATGGGCTGCGTCACGGAAGTCATCGTGATCGACAGCGTCGGCAAGGAAACCAGCATCTGGAAAGGAGCCGACCCGACGACGACGACGGCTGCGACCCGCACCGGCCTCTTTGCCGTGCCGGTGCCGCCGACGATCAAGTCGGTCCAGCGGGTCAAGATTCACGTCGACAGCACGGGGAAAGGCTCCTGGGCCTGTCTCGACGCGGTGGGGATAACGACTGCTGCCGGCAAAACCACTTGGGCCACGTCATCGGACTGCAGCAGCGTCTATGGGGGGGGCAGCTTAAGCGCCCAAGCCAAAAAAACGACCTGGCACGGTCTGTGGTAAAGACGGCCCCTCTGTCGGCCGCTCTTTTCAACATCCCCAAAGGCCTAATGGGGACAGGGTCTGGAATTAAGTACTAACTGGACACTTAGTATTAATGTGCAGTTTTGTATAATAGAAGGTGTTGTTCTGTGGTTCAGTAAACACTCCAAAGATGGTCTTTGGGGATGCAAGGATGGCACCGGTGAAAAACTCCTCACGGCGCAAGTCGCGATGGCGGGATTGCCAGGGAAAGCAATGAACCATCAGTGAAATTGGATGAATAAAGAAGTGCGTTTTTCGGGCTTTGATTCACGCACTTACGACGACGTGAATCAACGGAACTGATGGCTAGAAAAGCATTTGCGACGCGATGAATCACCGTAAGTGTTTTGAAAATGGATTGGTGTGAATCATGAATCAAAAGACCTATTCGGGGGGGTGAGATCGGAAGACGCTGGCCGAGCGGCTGCGGGAGATTGGGACGCTGTGGATTTGGGCAATCCTCAGTCCACGTCCAGCATGCGCAGGTTGGGGGCGATGCGGGAAAGCTGCTCGGCCATGTAGCGTTTGACGCCGGCGGTGGTCCGGAGGGTCATCGCTTTGCGGAGGACCTGGCGGGCCGATTCGAGCGTGAGATGGGCGGCCAGTTCCTTCATCGACGGGATGAATGCCGGGCTCATGCTGAAGCTCCGCAGGCCCATCGCGAAGAGCAGAACGAAGGCCCGGGGCTGCCCGGCCATTTCACCGCAGAGGGTGACTGACTTGCCCGCTTTGTCACAGGCTTTGATGACATGGGACAGTACTTTGAGCACCGGCGGAGCGAGCGGCTGGCAGAGGTGGCTGACCTTGGGGTTGTCCCGATCTGCAGCCATCAAGTACTGCACCAGGTCGTTGGAGCCGATGGAGACGAAGTCCACTTCCGGCAGCATGTCCTTAATGGAGATAGCGGCGGCGGGGACTTCCAGCATCATGCCGAGCTTCACATCGCTGCCGAAGGGCTTTTGCTCCTGCCGCAGTTGCTGGGCGGCCTTATTGACCATCGATTTGACTTTGCGGATCTCCTCGAGCGTGGTAATCATCGGGAACATCAGTCGGACCTGGCTGCCAACGTTCTCCGCGTGAGCAGCGGCCCGGAGGACGGCCCGAAGCTGAGTGGCGAAGAACTCGGGGTGCTCGAAGGAGAGGCGGATGCTCCGCCAGCCCATGAAAGGGTTCGCTTCCTGGTGCGTGTGGCCGAGGTAGGGGACCGTTTTGTCGCCGCCAATGTCGAGCGTGCGAATGGTGATGGTCCGCTCGGGGCTGGCGTCGATGGCTTCCTTGTAGGCGGTGTATTGCTCTTCCTCGTCGGGGACGTCGGGGTGAGTGAGGTAAAGATACTCCGTGCGAAAGAGGCCGACACCGCTGGCCCCCATGGCGACGGCGGCCCGGGCATCAATGCCGCCGTTGATGTTGGCCAGCAATTCCAAATCGATGCCGTCCTGGGTGCGGGCCGGCTGGTCACGATTGGCGGCGAGTTGATCCTTGAGGAGGAAGAACTCGCGTTCCAGTTTGAGATAGGCGCTCCGCTGCTCGGCATCGGGATTGACCAGGACATGTCCGCCGCGAGCGTCGACCACGATGGTGTCACCGGTCTTCACATGGCGGAGAATTCCCCGCATGCCGGAGATGGCCGGAATGCCCCGGCTGCGGGCGATGATGGCGGCATGACTCGTCTGGCTGCCGGCCTGGGTCACGATGCCGCGGACTTCAAGTCCGCCGAGGGTGACGACTTGGGAGGGGAGGAGCTCATCCGCCACGACGATGACCGGGCCGCTGAGGATGCTATTCGCCTCGGGTTTCACGTCGGACAAATGGGCGGAGAGGCGGATGACCACGTCCCTCACATCGTTAACCCGCTCCTTGATGTACTCGTCGTTCGTCTTGGCGAAGAGGATGGTGTATTCGTCCAGCAGGCGGTGCAGGGCAGCCTGGGCGGTGAGGCGGTCGTTGACGACCCAGGTCCGGACCTTGTTGGTGAAGGCGGCGTCACGCAAGATGGATTCGTGGGCGGCAAAAATGGCGGCTTCGGAGGCACCCACCTGAGCCGCGACCTTGTGATGCAGGGCGCGCAGTTCCGCAGCCGCCTTGTCACGGGCGGTTTCGTAATTGGCCAGTTCGGCTGTAACTTCGTTGTCCTCCAGGCGTTTGGTATCGGGATCCACGAAGATCTCGTGGATACAGTAGGCCGTTCCGACCGCGACGCCAGGAGAAACGGAAATGCCTTTGCGCATACGGAGGGAAATGTATCAGTAAACGGAGGGCAAGACAAAGGGCGATGGAGCAGAATTGCAGCGCAACAGGTTTCGCTGAAAGGACTTGGCGTTTGCCATTTAGTTGCCATAATACCCATTCCGTGGGCCAATTATGGCTGCCAAGTGCGTTGCCGAACCCTCGATTCGCCAGGTTGCGGGTTGTGGCAAATCCCGCTGGCAGCTATATTTACACACTTTCATGCAAATAGTTGGTGGATACACAATCGCATCGCGGTGGAGAGTATTGGTTACATGAAGTTCAGCCAACTCGACCATGTGTTGGAACTTGAGCCGGGAAAACGCATCAGGGCGGTGAAGCGACTTTCCCCGGATGAGCAATACCTAAAGGACCATTTTCCCCGATTTCCGGTAATGCCCGGCGTGATTATGCTCGAAGCCCTGTACCAGGCTTGCTGCTGGTTGGTGCGGCAGAGTGAGGGGTTTGCCCATTCGGTTGTGCTGTTGAAAGAAGCGCGAAACGTCAAATATTCAGGCTTTGTGGCCCCTGGCCAAACGATGAGTGTGACTGCGGAGATCTTGAAGCAGGACGAATTGTTTACCACCCTCAAAGCCCAAGGGACGGTGAATGAAAGCGTTGCCGTCACCGGCAGACTGGTTTTGGAACGCTTCAACCTGGCCGACCGCCATCCCCTGCGTAAAGACACAGACCCCTATACTCGAAACGAAACCCGAAAAGTGCTGGCAAAACTGATGTCGCCCCCTAGGGGCGAGCCGGGATAGTCCTCCCTTTTGTCACAAATTGCTAAACCGGACTGGAGTACCTTCGACATGCCTACGAAAGACGAGATTTACAAAAAGGTTCAAACGGCCCTGGTCGACGCCCTGGGGGTGGACGAGGAGGAGGTAACTCCGCAAGCGACACTTGTGGGGGATTTGGGAGCGGAGTCGATTGACTTTTTGGACATTGTTTTCAAGCTGGAAAAAGCATTTGGAGTGGAAATACCCCGCAAGGACCTGTCCCCGGAGGACATCCTGACGAATGCCACTTATGTACAGGAAGGTAAAGTGACTCTTGCCGGAATTGCCGAACTCAAGAAGCGGATGCCGTTTGCCGACTTTTCCAAATTCGAGGCCAGCCCGCAGATTCGCGAATTCAGCAACCTGATTACCGTCGGCGCGCTTTGCAAATACATTGAGTCGAAAGTCGGCGCGTAACGCAGCGACGAAATTTGAGATCTGAATGGCGAGCGAGAAGTCGTCATTTCTGGTCGTCATTCATTCTGCGTCCTTCAATCTTTGTCCTATTGTCACTAAGTTGTCGCTATGCGCTGGTTTTGGATTGATAAGTTCTTGGAGTTTGAACGCGGCAAGCGGGCGGTCGCGATTAAGAACGTCAGCATGGTCGAGGAGGAACTCGACCAGTATGTGCCTGGTTTTCCGGTATACCCAAATACTCTGGTGATCGAGGGTATGGCGCAGACTGCCGGGTTGTTGATTGGCGAGGTGAATGGCTTCGAGGACCGGGTGGTGTTGGCGAAAATCAACAAAGCGGTTTTTCACCGGTATGCGCTTCCTGGCGACCAACTGCGCTTTACCGCGGTTGTGCATGACATTCAAAAGGACGGCGCGATTGCCGTGCTCACCAGCCACATCCAAGCGGAATTGCAAGCCGAAGTGGAGATGATGTTTGCGTTTCTCGACGATCGCTTTCCCAGTGGGCCGCTGTTCGATCCGGTCGATTTCTTATCGATGATTCGAGCCTTCGGTTTATACGACGTTGCTTGCGACGGCGGCCAGCCGATATCGCCGCCTCCCTTCTATACTTCCGCGGAACGAGAAGCTGAAGGGGCCTATCCCACGGGACCGGTGAGCCCTGCGAAATAGTGCCATCTGCGAATTTGGCTTGTTCAGGGGACCGTAAGAGTCGATGCCGAGCGGCACGGTGGCGAGTGTCCAATCAGGTGCACTACTTCATCCGCGGCAGTTTCCGTTGCCCCATGAAAAAAGCCGCGGCACCCGGCCGCGGCTTATGGATTTGTTGCCTGAACAGATTACGGCGATTAGAACAATCCGCCGCCGCCACCCGCACCTCCCGCACCACCATTCTGGCCGCCGCCACCCTGACCACCGGTTTGTGCACCGCTGACGAAGTTAAAGGTGGAGACTTCGGTCACCAGGGAGAACGTCGGAGCCGGAGAAACGCGAACATAGCGTCGATCCGCGGAAATGACCGCTGTCGTGCTGAAGTTGGCACCCTCAGGGAGGGAAATGATCACAGGACGATAGCCCACCGCTCCGCGGCCGAAGAAGCCAAGGCCATTGGCGGCCATAAGCCGCTGCATTCCATTGAAATTCTGGGCGGCTCCTGAACTGCCGAACTGCCCCATCTGCTGGGCGAGAATCGCGCGGTTAAAAGCGTTCTGCACCTTGGCGACCTGAACCACTTGAGCGTCGGGCAGGGCCTCTTTGCGACGGCCGTTCTTGAGTTCAAAGAGCACCAAGGCGTCTTTGTCTCCCAGGTCAACCAACTGTTGCTCAAAGGTCTGCTTGTCCGTTCCGTAATGCATGAACACGGTAACTGTCACTTTCTTTGCTGTCGGCAGGCCCCAAGCGTTGCGGAGCAACACCCGATATTGGCCGTCAAACGACTCGCCGCAGGCATACATTTCGGTGTAGCCTTCCGCGGATGTCCCTTGATCGGCAGCCGAAGCATCACCGAAGAAGACGCCGCCGGAAGTCGACCGCGGGCTCCGCATCGAGCAGATGGTCCCCGAAGGCTCGACAACCATCATGTCCACATCGGCATCGCCGGTCCAGTTCACCCGAACCACAACATCCCGCACTAGGGCAGCCTGCACAGCCTTGTTGAAGGCAGCCGCCTCCGATTTGCGATTTTCCTTAAGAAGTGACTCGTAAGTCGACTTGGCAATGCGATAGGCATCTTCACCGATCTTCTGGTCTTCCTTCGACCAGGACTGGCTAAGGATGCCAACGCACGCCCATTTGATTCCGGAAATGTCGTTGAGAGATTTGGCTAAGGTGAGTCCTTGCAGGTAGGGTTCCGTCCGTCCGGGGCTGAGTTTGGCAACTTGCTGGTAAAGCTTGAGAGCCCGAGCCTTCAACCCGCAACGAGCCATGTACTCCGCAACGTACAGCACCTGTTCTTCATTTCCAGCCAGGTCAATAGCGGACATCAACGCTCGCTCGAGTTCATCGGCGGGAGCGGTAGGATCGGCCTGAATGGCCAGTCCCATGGCTTCGTACATCCAGGATTCCACGAGACCATGCTTCAGGGAGGCCTGAAGCAAAGCGCGGACATCGCTAAACTTCTTCGCCGCCACGAGTTCACGAGTCGTCTGGCGCACGTCGGCCAGAATCTGCCGCAACTGCGTTTCGTCTTGAGCCTTGGTGATTTCAGCCTTCTTGGTTTCGAAGAACTTGTCCCACGAGCCTTTTTCGGTCAATCGCTTGCCGGTCACTTTGGGGAGCGAGGGACGAGAAACGGCAGCAGGAGTTTCCGCTTTGACGGGTTCCTTCTTGGTGCCGAGCGAGAGGTCTTCTTCCACGGCGAACATTCCACCGCCGCCGCCGCCCATGCCACCACCACCACCCATGCCAAGGCCACCACCCAGGCCGCCACCCCCCATGCCGCCACCCCCCATGCCGCCGCCAAAGCCGCCATTCTGGCCGCCACCGCCGTTCATGCCACCCTGGCCGCCGAGGCCAAATAGGCTGGAGTTGGGAGCGATTGGCACCACCAGATCGCCAACGCGATATACCTTGGTGATAAGTTGGCTGCCCGCATCTTCGGGCGTGGTAATCTGCATGACCTCATCCTTAATGAGATACGTCAGACCGAGTTCGCCGAGCATGTTCCGCAGACCCGCTCGCAGGCTGATTTGCTTGAAGCTGACGGTGACAGGTGTCTCCAGATTGATCGCGGCTTCCTCAAGCTTCTTGGTGGCGAGGACAATCGGAATATTGAAGCGCTCCTTCAAATCTTCAATGACTTCTTTCAGTGGCGTCTCGGGATAATCGAGGTCCACATCGGCCTCGAGCGCATCGAGAATACGTTGTTCCTTGCTCTTCCCCTTGCCGGCGATGTCGACCGCGCTGGAGCGGAAGCTCCGCCACGGGCTGCGGGAAATCTCTTCCCATTTCTCAGCCGAAGGGTAAACAATCGGCGGTTCGTCGGGGAAAGGAATCAGAGACACTTCCACCTGGTGCAGGGCTGCGAGGAAATTTCGATGGCGCATCAGACGAATCTGATCAATCTCTGCATTGTAACGCTGCATCTGCCCGGAAGCATTTGCAACGGAAGCGATGACGGAATCCGGAGCGATCTTTTCAACTTCGGGACGAACACCTTCGTCAGCTTCCTGATAATTTCCCTCTTCCATCAAAGCATCAAAGCGATCCATCACCTGCTTGAGACGCTGAGTCTTCAGGTCGAGGTCCCGCAAAATCCGGATTTGCTCGCGAGCCTGGGCTTCGCGTTCCCGTTCGCGGGCAATCTTATCCTTCACCACGCTGCTCTGGCGTTGAGCTTCACGAATTGCATTCCCAATCTGGCTCGCAAGCTGGTTGCGAACTTCGGCGCTCAAGGCCGGAGAAAGCTTGACCATCTCGCCGGTTGTTTTGAGAAGTTGTGCAGCTCCGTCCGGATCGGTTCCCATTTGATCGCGTGCGTCGTTCAGATCCTTTTCAACGCGTGCTTTGGTCAGGCCTTCCTGAACTTTCCGTTCAGTTTCGGTTTTGTCCAAAATCCTCTCGGGTTGGGCCAAAACTTCGTCAATCAAGGCCGAACTCTCCGCTGCTTCAGGAGCTTCGTAATTGACGAAATAAACTCCGGCCGGACTCTCGGTCCGATCTTCTTCGAAGGCACTCTTGCCGTCCGTTCCCTTGGTCGAGACTGCCTTCTCGGCAGCGGCTTTCAGAGCCTTGGCACCGGGGTGATTCGGGTCGCGAGCCAGGGCGGCCTGCGCGGCGCTGAGAGCCCCAGGAATGTCGCCCGAGGCGAGCGCAGAGTGTCCAAGTTTGGTCAATTCTTCCGCGCTCTGGTTCGTGATGTAGCGAGCTTCCTTAAGTCCAGCCGACCCCAGGGTGGGGAGCGTCAGACCGTCATCGGCGCGGGCATCTTCAATCAGCTTCGGAAGGAAGGCAAAGTCGTCACTGGTAACTTCAGGACGAACGGCCCACTTTAACTCAATTTCTTTGCCAGCGACTTCGGCCTTCAGGGTGATTTCCTGGGTGCCGGTGCCGCTAATTTTGCCGAGAACAATAGTGTCCCGATCGAGGCGAAGCGGCGAGACTCCCTTGGGGAGGACATCGGTTAATCCCTTGGAGAACACGACCGACTTCGGCCAAATGACGGTCCCTTCCGCAATCTTCGCCATCACCTTGCCGGCAGCTTCGGCGACGCCCTCAGCACCATTGTCGACCTGAACCATGCCGCCAGTTTGATTGGCGATCGATGCCAGGATTTGAACATTCTGTTCGCGGCCGACCGCCAGACCGGAAACGGCAACCTTGTTAGCCGCCAGATCTTTCACAAGATTCAAATAGTCTTCGCCGATCAACAGATTGGCGCGGCTGATTCCATCACCGATGTAAATCACGCTCTTCGCGGCGACTGAATCCTTAGAAAAGCTTTTCATCGCACTCCGGAGGCCCGCATCCAAATCGGTCGCGCCCAGCGGCACGCGAGCCTGAAGCTTGGTAAGGGCGGCATTCATCAGGTCCCCCATGGGAGCGACGAAGCCTTCGCTCATGGGAACAGCCTGCAGGTCGAGCGCCATCAAGCTTACTTTGTCGCTCTTGTCGAGGCTCGCCAACATGCTCTTCAGCGCCGCCACGCTATCGTCGCGGAACGCGCCGACCTGGCTGGCGGAAGTATCCAGCAGGATGACGATCTCATGTGCCTGGGGGCTGGCCTGCACATCGGGAATCAGGCTCAATGCGAAATAGCTTTCGCCTGGGGCCTTCTCAAATGTAGCGAGCCGCGCTTTCTCCGCCCCAACGGCGGACGAAGCAACCAGAGCCAGCATCACCACCGGCAAAAATGCCAGCGCCAACTGACTGCGTTTTGTCATGACGTTCACTCCAAGCGCAAAAAATGATTCGGGTCTGCCTTGCCTGTTCCAAAAACGATTGCGAGCGGCACATGGAGCCTCTGCCACGTACCGGCAACCAGTCTGTATTTTATTTGGCAATGTGTAACTGTGCCAGTAAAAAAGCGGAAAAATCATCGCAGGGGACTGGCGCAACAAGCCTGAAGCCAGCAATGTATCGAAAAGCCCTGAAATGTGCAAAAAACTGTGAACGCCACTGCTAACGCAATCGCAATGCCATATCAGCGTGATGGCACCAAGAAGTGGCCTAAGCCGTCAATTGCTGACGAGGCACTTTCCAGAAGAGAAGTTGCAATGGACGACGATTCTTGGCGCAACATGTTTGCTGCCAATATGTTAGAGTCGCTGCTAAGACTGCAAGTTGATCTGGCGGATCTTGGCAACTTACCATGCAAAGCCTTGCGAGCAGCCTATCGTCGCTCCTCAATTCGACTTTTCAACTTGTGCAATTTTGCAACATCCTGTTCTGCATGGCGTGCCAAATTCTCGGCAGTCTGGTGGAGCAGGTCCGAGAGGGTTTCGAGAGCTTTGGCGGTTGCGAGGATCATCTGACGCGAGTTTTCATCGTCCAACTTGGGTTCGACGGGGTTGATCAGCCGATTGGGTTGTGTCACCGGAGGTGGGAAGTTTTCAAACCAACGCTCGATGGTTTCATCATCGATCTGCAGCCGGGCGCTGGCGAGAAGTTGTTCAGCCACGACTGTATTCTCGGCGGCATCCCATTGCTGATGCAGGCCCGATTCAACCAACCAAAGTCGGGATTGCCGGTCCAGCTTCTTAGAAGCGCTTCGCAGGAGAGCTAGGGTTGACTTCGTCAGGCTTTCCACGGCATCCGGAGAAATCGTGCGATGTAAGGGGGCGATTCGCTCGTTGACATTGAGCCAGGGAGACTCTTGCTTCGCCGGATCAAAGCCAGCGGCGGCCAATTCAGCGGCCGCATATTCCCGTTCGTGCTGGAGTGTCTCGATAATACTAGGCATCCGTGATTGAATCTCGACGAATTCCTCTCCCAGTCGCTGTGACTGAGTGGCCAACTCTTGCCACGGCAATTGAGTAATTCCGTTGCGAATCACGCTGGCCGTCTTTGCGAGAGTATTGGTCGCCGAATTAACTGTTCGACCAAGTACGGATTTTCCGCTCGTACCGTTTTTTCCGAGCCCCAGCCCACAGCCGTAGAGTTCGCCGGTTGTTTTGTCGCGGGCGCAGCCCTCTTCCAATCGGACCAGGCTCTCGGGGTTGCAAGAGCAGTGGAGACGGGGAGACACAGCCTCGCTGTTCGCCTTAGCAAGTGTAACGGGCCGATTGGACGGCAGCGTCGACGTCCAGGTCGCGGCAATAATGCCCCCTGCCAGCGACACTAATAAGACTGCAAAAGCGTGAAATGAGCGATTCATTCCCACGTTCCTTCCCATCGCACGAGGTCGTCCAAGACACCAGTTTCATTTGGCCTTGCTACTTTTTTCACAAGGCCAAATTGCGGACTAAGCCTTACGGCTCGAGCGCAGCACCGCCAAATGCGTTGGTTGGTATCGGAGTCTGCCGTTTGGGGGCATTAGGTAAACGGCAATCGCCGGTAAAACCGTGACGGCCGAACGCCCCCGGGGGCTGGAACCCCACCGGGTTGCAAACGGCGGCCAGTTTGGTACTCTCGTTAGCCCTGGATTAACGCATTTGTCGCACTTTTTGGAGACCCACTCATGTCCATGTTCATTGGCGAAGCCCTGGCGGGCGACGGTAACGAAATTGCCCATATCGACCTCATGATCGGCAGCAAGGACGGCCCGGTTGGCATTGCCTTCGCCAACGCCTTGGCCCGGCAGAGCAACGGCCACTCGAACCTTTTGGCCGTACTTACACCCAATCTGGCCGTGAAGCCCGCTACCGTCATGATCACCAAGGTGACCATCAAGGGTGCCAGGCAGGCCGTGCAGATGTTCGGCCCCGCTCAGGCTGCCGTTGCCAAAGCCGTTGCCGACTCCGTCGAAGCGGGTGTCATTCCCAAGGGGAAGGCCGAAGACCTCGTCATCGTTTGCGGCGTTTTCATTCACTGGGAAGCCAAAGACGACAAGAAGATCTACCAGTACAACTACGACGCCACCAAGATGGCCATTGTGAACGCCATGGGGAACAAGCCCAGCGTGGACGAAATGTTGGCTGGCAAAGAAGCAGTTCACCCGTTCCGTGGGTTCTAAGTTCGGTTGATTTTAAGGAACCAATCGCCCATCGAACTGGCGAAGGCCGTCGATGGGCGTTTTCGTTGAGTAGTTTTGAATGCAAGTCGGAAAACCAGGTATTGTCATGGCCAAACGCAAGATCTTGATTCAACTCGATCCAGACCAGCACGCCAGCATCTTCGATGCCGTGGTTGCCGTCGATGCGGGCGTGGAGCACCTTTTGCAGTACAACTCCGTACAGCCGGAACAAGTCAGAGATTTAGTACACGGGGCTATGTTCACTCGTTCTCCACAGGACCTCACTTCCACGGCAGTGTTCATCGGCGGGTCGAATGTGGCGAAGGGGGAGGAACTATTGAAGCAGGCGACAAAATGCTTCTTTGGTCCCATGCGAGTTTCCGTGCTGCTGGATGCAAATGGAGCTAATACAACCGCGGCCGCGGCTGTTTTGGCGGCTGCGAAACATGTCGAACTGGCGGGCGCAACGGCAACGATTCTGGCGGGAACTGGGCCGGTCGGCCAGCGAGCGGCTCGGCTACTGGTCTGGCAAGGCGCGACTGTGAGACTTGCTTCTCGCACGATTTCCAAGGCAGAGGAAACTTGCCAGGCAATTCGCAGCCGTTTGCCGGGGGCCAATCTTGAGGCAGTGGCAACCGCGACTCCCGAAGAAACAGCCGCGGCGGTCGCAGGTGCCCAGATTGTCATTGCCGCCGGAGCAGCCGGCATTCAGCTACTTTCCACCGCACTGCTGAAACAAGCGAAATCTCTCAAGGTCGCAATTGACCTGAACGCTGTCCCGCCGCTGGGGATCGAGGGGATCGAGGTGATGGACAAGGCCAAGGAGCGGGGCGGCGTTTTCTGCTACGGTGCCATTGGTGTCGGTGGCACCAAAATGAAGATTCACCGAGCAGCCCTCGAACGGCTTTTCACTCGTAATGACCTGGTGCTGGACGCGGAAGAGGTCTTTGGACTCGGACTGGAATTGGCAAAGTAAGCCGCTTGACGGCAGCGGCCTATTTTGTCGGCGCATTCTCCAGCAGCCAGTCCTCGAGGATGACATGTTTCACGTAAGGCGCTCGCATCAGCGAGGCCCGTTCCGGCAACACTCCTTGCAGCCACTTTCGGCGGGCAGCAGCGCTCAGGGCTCGCATCGAAAGACTCTTTTGGGTCTGTGCCATGATGTTCTCGGATAACCGCTTGAATGTCGCAGGGATCAGATTCGGCTCGGGACCGATGTGAATGATAGTCTTCACGTCCCGAGCTAGAACTTCACATACCGCTTCCCACAATCGCTGCGGGTGGTCAACCCATTGGTGGATGAGGGAGCGAGCGCTCAATTCTGTGTAGCTGAGCAGCCCAGTTACCAGCGACAGCACTGTGGGCGTCGGCTCCATCAGGCGGATATTTAGCGTATGCATCAGGTACGCGGCCCGATTAGGGATGTTCCGCTCCCAAACGATCGGTGTATGCAGCGGCGGCCAGAGATCGGCGTTTTTGCGGAGTGAAACCTTCACCGAGAGTTGGTCCGCCGCCAATAGTTTGAAGCGATCGAGAGTGCCTTGCTGCCCCATGAGCAGGAGCGAGTTGGGGGAAAGATGGGATGAGATCCCTATGACTCCCTGCCCTTCACCATTGATTCGGAGACATAGCCGCCGGATTTCATCCTGGGGAAGTTCGCCGCTGCGTGTGAATAGGATGCCGAGCGTCATATCGCGCGCGAGTGCCACGCAGTCGTCGCAAAGCGAAAGGGGCACTTTGATCGCTTCCTTCGCTTCCATGATCCGTCCGGCAACGAGAGCAGCAATTTCTCCCAGGCTGTATCCAAACGAGAGCTTGGCTTCTGCGTAGTCAATGTCAAAGTGAGTCTTCAGCAGTTCGAGTTGGGCCATTTCCATGGCCACAATCAGGGACAGGGCTTCGCCATAGGTCTCCAACGAACGCTCCTTCCCTTCCCGGACAAAGCGAACGAGGTCCACGTCTCGCTTCAACGTCTCGGCTGTGACGGGGGAGAGTTCTCGCAGATGCTTCTCCACCGTTGGGCCGTAGAGACCATGCTCCAACAGCTCGCGGCTGCGGCCGAGGTTGGTGACGTTGTAGCCGCGAAACGCCAGGGCGGCATGCGGCAGTTGATGGGCCAGCTCATCGCGGTTCATGGGCAGTCCTTGTCCCCTCACTATTATCGAACTACAACTGGATTGGGAGAAGAAAAAGCTGTCACTTTAGCGTTCCAATGCCCCCATCCCCCCAGCCGCCGTACGCCACGCTCGATAACATGGTAGCCGTTGTCACCGGTGCCAGCGGCGGCATTGGCCGGGCTATTGCCCTGGAATTCGCCGCAGCGGGTGCGGATATTGTCATCCACGGCCGGAAAAAGGAAGCCGCAGAGCAGGTCGCGGCGGAGGTGGAAAAGCTCGGCCGGCGGGCCAAAGTGATTCTGCTCGATCTAGCGGACCCCGATTCGCACGAGAAGCTGGTCAGCGAGTCCTGGAGTTGGCTCGGGGCTGTGCATGTTTGGGCGAACATCGCGGGCGCGGACGTTCTCACAGGCGAATCCACACGCTGGACCTTCGAGCGGAAGCTCGAAGAGCTCTGGAAAATCGATGTGCAGGCGACCGTCGGTCTCTCGCGACTCGTGGGGGAACGGATGCGGCAGAATTCGCTCAATGGAAACACCCCAGCCGGCGTCATTCTGAACATCGGCTGGGACCAGGCGGTCCACGGCATGGCGGGGGAAAGCGGCCAGATGTTCGGTTGCATCAAGGGAGCGGTGATGAGCTTTACGCTGAGCCTGGCCCAAACTTTAGGACGTCGCGTGCGGGTAAATTGCCTTGCTCCTGGCTGGATCAAGACAAGTTGGGGGGACAAGGCGAGCGAATATTGGCAGGAGCGGGCTCGCCTGGAATCGCTTGCCAGCCGCTGGGGAACACCCGAGGACGTAGCCCACGCTGCCCGCTACCTGGCCTCGCCCGCCGCAGAGTTTATCACCGGGCAGATTATCAATGTGAACGGCGGGTATCGGTACGGGAAGTAAACTCCATTCTTCATGACTCGCGAACATCTCCATTTCGTGACCGGCCGCTTGGCGGAGCATGCTTTGCGAAAGGAAGTGGCAGCTCTTTCGGCCCAGATTGGTTTCGAAGCCTCCATAGGTGTGCTGCCAATTACGGTTGCCGCACTGATGACGCCGGCCTGGATTGCTCGTCACCTTCAGACGCCTCAAGAGGCGACGAAAGTCATCATTCCCGGGTATTGCGAGGGAGAACTGACTCCTATCTCAGAAGTTGCCAAGGTTCCTGTGCAGCGCGGTCCGCGAGATCTGCGTCAACTCGGAGAACTCTTTGGACGGCAGCAAGACCGGAAAGCGGGCTACGGCGGCTACGACATTGAGATTCTGGCGGAGATCAATCATGCCCCGCGACTAACGCTCCAGCAGATTCGAGTTGAAGCGAATCGCCTGCGGGCGGATGGCGCGGACTTCATCGATGTCGGCTGCGAACCGGGTGGAGCTTGGAGCAGCGTGGCGGACTGCGTGAAGATGCTGAAGGACGATGGCCATCGGGTTTCCATCGACAGCCTCCAGCCGCAGGAAATTGAATCGGCTGTAAAGGCTGGAGCGGAGTTGGTCCTCTCCGTAAATACGACCAATCGAGATGCCGCGCCGGATTGGGGCTGCGAAGTGGTGGTTATTCCCGATGATTTCGCCACGCTCGGCGGACTCGAAGAGACCGTCGAAAAGCTGGCCCTCGCCAATGTTAGACTCCGTATCGACCCGGTCCTCGAACCCATCGGCTTTGGGTTTGCGGCAAGTCTAGCGAGGTATATGGAAGTCCGCAGGCGGTTTCCCGATGCCGAGATGCTGATGGGGATTGGCAATCTGACGGAGTTGACCGACGTCGATTCCGCGGGGGTCAACGTGCTGCTGCTCGCCATTTGCCAGGAGCTGCAAATCCGGAGCATCTTGACGACCCAGGTCATCAATTGGGCCAGGACAAGCGTCAAAGAGTGCGACCTCGCCCGCCGACTTGTCTTCCACGCCATCGGGCAGCGGGTTCCGCCGAAGCACCTGGAGACAGGGTTGGTGATGCTTCGCGATCCGAAGCTGTTGGAATTTGGCCGGGAAGAATTGGACCTATTGGCGAAACAGATCAAGGACAACAGCTACCGCATCTTTGCGGAAAATGGCCAAGTGCATCTCCTCGGACGGCAATTGCATGTCAGCGATGAGGACCCGTTTGTCGTCTTTGAACGGCTCCTAAATCCTGGCTTCGGCGGAGCATCGGACACCCATCAACCTCAGAATCTGGACGCCTCCCATGCTTTCTATCTGGGATACGAAATGGCCAAGGCGGCAACGGCGTTGACGCTGGGCAAGCAGTATCAGCAGGACGAGGCGCTGGATTGGGGCTTTCTGACTCGCGAGGAATTGAGTCATCGGCTAAAGAAGTCGAGTGCAGCCAATAGCCCGAAGGCAACGGCAATCAACGAGGAGCCGCCGAAATGAGCCCGACTCCTTTCGAGCCGCTCGTTCATGAGCTCCGTCCCGCGCCCGATCCGGAAGCGGTGCTCGTCCGCCTGGCTGCCAAGCCCTACTGCTTATTCCTTGATAGCGCGCTCCGCGAGCCAACTCTTGGGCGATACTCATTTCTGGCCGCGGATCCGCTTGAGGTGCTGACACTGCCAGTCGGCACTCCGCAGCCGTTTGATTCTCTGCGACGGAAGCTAAGTGCGTTTTCGGCAACCCGTCTGCCTGACCTTCCGCCATTTCAAGGAGGTGCCGCGGGGCTTTTTAGCTACGATCTCTCCCGCAGCTTGGAGCGAATTCCTGCTCCGCGGATTGATGAGTTTCAAATTCCCGCAATGGTCGTTGGTCTCTACGATGTCGTTCTAGCCTTTGACCATGCCCAGCGACGGGCCTGGGTGATTTCGCAGGGGTTCCCGGAAACAGAGCCGTCTCGTCGTGAGCGCCGCACCAAGGAGCGGCTGGAGCAATTCTTGGGCTGGATGCAAGAGTCGACGGAAAGTAGTTCGCACTCTCCAAGTGACCGCATGTCCGCTCACGGAGTGAGTGGACTACTAAGCTTAAGCGGACCACAATATCCCGTCCCGGGCCCTCCCGGCCTTGTCAGCAACTTTTCGGAAGAGGGCTACTGCCAGGCGGTGCAGCGCGCCATCGACTACATCCATGCCGGCGACATTTTTCAGGTCAACTTCGCGCAGCGGCTGCTTTATCCGGCGAATGGGAGTTCACTCGACCTCTACTTGCGGCTGCGGAATCGGAACCCGGCGACGTTTGGGGCATATTTTGACATGGGGGAGCAGCAAATTGTCAGCGCCTCGCCGGAACGTCTCCTCAGCATACGTGACCGCCAGGTCGAAGCTCGCCCCATCAAGGGAACTCGCCGCCGGACGTCACGGGCAGAAGCCGATCTCTTTGCTGGGGACGAACTGATGCAGAGCGCGAAGGACCGAGCCGAGAATATCATGATTGTGGACTTGCTTCGAAACGATCTCTCCCGCGTCTGCCGGCCGGAGAGCGTGCGGGTGAGCAAACTCTGCGGCCTGGAAAGCTATCAGTTCGTGCAGCACTTGGTTTCCGTGGTGAATGGCGAGTTGCAGCCGGACAAGACTCCGCTCGACGCGATTGAAGCTGCCTTTCCCGGCGGGTCTATCACCGGAGCCCCAAAAGTCCGTGCAATGGAAATTATTGCCGAACTGGAGCCGACCGCGCGCGGCCCGTATTGCGGCTCGCTGGGGTACATTGGATTCGACGGCACCACGGACTTCTCCATCCTCATCCGCACAATAATCGCCGCCGGCGGCTGGTGGCAGCTTCCGGTCGGTGGTGGCATTGTGGCTCAGTCGAATCCGCGGCAGGAATATGAGGAGACGTGGCAGAAGGCGACAGGAATGCTTCGCGCGCTGGTTTAGAAGCCCACACAAATGATCCTGCTCATCGACAACTACGACAGCTTCGTCCATAACCTGGCCCGCTATTTCCAGCGACTGGGGCAGGAGACCCGCGTGATGCGTAACGACATGTTGAGCGTGGAAGACATACGCCGACTGCAACCAGATGCTATCGTATTGTCCCCAGGCCCATGTACGCCGAGCGAAGCAGGCTGCTCACTAGACGTGGTTCAACAATTGTGCCGCGAAACACCCATTCTTGGCGTCTGTTTGGGGCATCAAACCATCGCCGCTGCGCTTGGAGGCAAAGTGGTTCGGGCCAAGGAACCCGTGCATGGCCGGTCGAGCCTGGTGCGACATATCGGAGACGGAGTATTTGCCGGTCTCCCCAATCCACTCACCGTTGGCCGCTATCATTCGCTAGTCGTCGAGGAGAAATCCCTTCCGCCAGAGTTGGTCGTCACGGCGCAAACAGACGATGGTGTAGTGATGGCTCTAGCCCATCGCAAGCATACCTTGGTGGGTGTGCAGTTTCATCCAGAATCCATCCTGACTCGTGGAGGATTTGAGATTTTGGCCAATTTCCTGCGGCTGGCGAAGTTGTCGACCCCCAAAAATCTCCCTTCGTTTGCGACGGAGGAGCCAATCGACGAACCTGCGCAGAATGCACTTCCCAAACGGCCGGTCACCTTTTGATGCACACGCCGCGATGACACCACAATGCCTTCCAGTCCTTCACAACCCGAGCAACCCGACGAACTCATTGCGGAGGGGATTGTCACCACCGTCAATCCCGACGGCAGTGCGAACATCTCCCCGATGGGACCACGAGTGGATCGCGATTTTAAGCACTTGCTGTTGCGGCCGTTTCAGACTTCCACGACCTACCAGAATCTGAAGCGAACCGGGGAAGGAGTCTTTCACATCACGGACGACGTATTGCTGATTGCCAAGGCTGCCGTTGGCAGGCTCGTTCCTGAGCCGCCGCTTCAGCCTGCTTCCCCAATTCGGGGCTTCCTCTTGGCCGATGCTTGCCGCTGGTTTGCCTTTCGAGTGTCGCATCTGGATGACTCCCAAGATCGCACGACGATTGACTGCACGGTCGTCGACGGTGGAAACTTGCGTCCCTTTTTCGGCTTTAACCGGGCCAAGCATGCCGTGCTTGAAGCGGCAATCCTCGCTACGCGGATTGGCATTCTTCCCGCGGAGCAGATTGTCGCTGAGCTTGATCGACTCGCGATTCCTGTCGAAAAAACGGCGGGCCAGCAAGAACGCGAGGCCTTTGAATTTCTGCGCGACTATGTCGCTCACGCTCTGGACGCGGCAATCAAACCTTCAGCCCCTTGAGCAAGGAGTTGCTCGGCGACTTCGCAGCCAAGGTCGGCGGCAGAAGAAGGCGAGCCGCTGGCCGAGGAAGCAATCTTCTCTCGGCCATCGCCGCTTAAAACAACGCCATCGAGTGACAACAGCCCGTTTTCGACTCGTCCCCAGGCTCCCACGGGTGCCAGGCAGCCGCCGCGAAGCGCGGCGAGAAGAGAGCGCTCTGCAATCACGGACTGATAAGTGGCTTCGTGGCTCAATGGCGAGAGAATGCGTCTCGTTGATTCATCATCGGCACGGGCTTCGATTCCAAGTGCTCCTTGCCCGACGGCGGGAAGCATCGTGGAGAGCGGAATGATGCTGGCGATTCGTGAATCTAGCCCAAGGCGGTGCAGGCCGGCCTGCGCGAGCACCAGCGCGTCGTATTCTCCAGCATCGAGCTTCCGCAACCGCGTATCGACATTGCCGCGAATCTCCAGCATCTGCAAATCGGGTCGCTGATGGAGAAGTTGGGCCCGACGGCGGAGGCTGCCGGTTCCGACGCGAGCGTTTTGGGGAAGCTCAGCCAATGACTTTGCAGTGTTACAAACGAAGGCGTCACTAATGCTTTCCCGCTCTGGCACCGCTGCAAGCGAAAGCCCTGCAACATCAGCAGTCGGCAAATCCTTCAGACTATGGACCGCGAGATCAATCTGTCCGTCAAAAAGAGCCCGCTGGATTTCTTTAGTGAATAGCCCTTGCCCGCCAATCTGTCCTAGCGGTCCGGTCTTCACATCCCCCTGCGTGGAGATGAGCACCAGTTCCACTTCGACCCCTCGCTTTCGCAATTCTCCGGCCACCCAGTCCGCCTGCCAACGAGCGAGCGGGCTGGCGCGAGTACCGAGGCGAAGGCGAGGGGTGGGCATGGATAAACGGAGGGCTAAGGACAACAAGCGGATGCTGTTGAGAATAGCCCAGGCGATTCCCATGGTGTAGGGCACATGACACGCGCGCTTACACCGAATCATGCCCCGATTTATGGCTACGCTGCGGCAGACTCTTCCGATTCGACCGAAGTCGATTTGAGAAGCGTCGCGGGGATGTCCATTTCGCAGAGATCGGCGATGGAATCGACGACCAGGTCGGGACGGTAGGCGTAGCGGACCAGATCTTCGCGCTTCGTCCCTCCAGAGAGAACGAGGCACGTGTGATACCCGAGCGAGACGCCGCCGAGGATATCCGTCTCCATGGTGTCGCCAATCATGATCGTCTCGGCGGTCGCCAGGCCGATCTCTTTGCGGGCGGCTCGCATCATAACTGGACTGGGTTTGCCGACGCTGAACGCTTTGAGCCCCGTCGCCGTCTCCAGCATCGCCACAATCGCTCCGCAGCCGGGGCGAAGACCCTGGCTCGTCGGGCAATTGGGATCGATGTTGGTGGCGATGAGCTTGCTGCCGCGGAGAATCATCCGGACAGCGGCTTCGACAATTTCCATGTTAAATGTTCGGCCTTCGCCGACGACGACGTAATCGGGATCGTCATCGACAATGGAATAGCCATTTCGATGCAGAGCGTGCAGCAGCCCCCCTTCGCCAATAACGAAGGCTGTGCCGCCAGGCTTCTGCTCCGCCAGAAAGCGAGCAGTCGCCATCGCGCACGTGAAGATGTGCTCCTCATCGACGTGAATCCCCATTCGATCCAGCCGGGTGGCAACGTCGCGCCTCGTCCGCTGAGAATTGTTCGTGAGAAATGCGAATGGAATCTCTCGCTCGCGCAGACCAGCGATGAATCGCTCGGCTCCCGGGATGAGTTGTTTTCCCCGATAGATCACACCATCCATGTCAATCAAAAATCCGTAGCGGCCACTCATAAAAACCCCCAAAAGAGAACTCGTTCCAATACCGCCTTGGATTCATCCAGGTTACGCAAGTAGTGTGCCGTAGAGTCGGCTTTGGCGTGCCAGCACATACAATCCTCACAATTGGCAGCGCCCAATATTCCGCAAGCTGCCCGGCTTTCCCCGGAAGTTCCTGGTTTCCGTACGTTGGGGGCGTTCGCCAAGACCTAAGTTTGAAATATGTTTTTCGATGAATTCCCCAGGATTTCTCGCCATGCCCCGTTTTTTTTCGCCCCCTGCTTGGAAATTGGGCATCTTGGCTCTTGGAGCGCTCGCTTTTGCGTCGTGCGGAACGAAGGCTATCAATCCGGCCGCGATGGAGGCTCGTGAACTGTTGGATTTGCTGGATGGCCAGAACGAGCGGCTGGACCTCGCTAAGTATGCCGAGGTGGACATCGGCAGCTTCAAAATGACGCTGCCGCCGAAAGAGGATGAACGATCACTCCGCGTGAGCTTTCGATTGGTGGCCATTGTGCCGGAAAGCCAGAAAGCGGGCTTCGAGGCCGACCTTCCCAAGTATGAGAAGCGAATTCGCGATGCGGCGATTGAACTCGTCGGGCGCACCGACCCGGAGCAACTCGCGGAGCCGAGCCTGAGCTATCTCAAGGGAGAAATGGTCACCACGATCAACCGCATCCTCCAGAAACGGCTTATCCGTGAAGCCGCTTTCAGCAGCTTCTCGCTCGGCTATCAATGGCCGAAGGAAGAAGAAGCCCCCGCCAAACCAAAGCCGAGTGGGCACGGGCACCACTAAGGCCGCCGAAGATCGCGGCAGAGCTATCTCATTTCCGCCGCATCTTCCCCCTTTGCCGTTCGCGAAGTTGTGCGGTACGGCCTACCCGAGCGGTAAAGCGTGAGCCGCTCTCGGAGTTCCGTGGTCGCAGCGTCGGGCGCAATTTGAAGGGCCTTTTCCTGAGTGGTCTTTGCGTCTTCAAATTCTCCCGCGTTGGCTAGTGCGGCGGCCAGCGTGTCGAGGTAGGCATAGTCGCCATTGCCGTCGAGAGCGAGTGCCTGTCGGGCCGAGGCCACCGCCAAGTCGGCGTCGCGAAAGCGATCTTCGGGGCATGTTGCCATCAGCCAGGCAGCTCCCCGATAGGCGCGGCCGAATTTAGGGCTGAGCTTGATAGCCCGGCGATAGTCTTCGGCTGCGTCTTCCCACTGGCCAATCTCGCTGCGGACGTCTCCGCGGCCGACCAGCGCGTGCGGAGACTGCGGCTCGATTTGCAGGGCGCGAGTGAAGTCATTGAGGGCCGACCGGAACTTCCGGAGTCGCATTTGAGCATTTCCGTGCCCAAATAATGCCCCCAGGTCATCGGGCTTCAGCTTGAGAGCTTCGTCATAGTCGCCGGCAGCTTCCGAGAATTTCCCCTGCTTGGCTAAAAGTTCTGCCCGATTGAACCAGGCACTGTCGTATTTGGAGTTGAGTTCAATAACCGTTGTGAAGTCGGCAATCGCCTCGTCGATCCGGCCGCGCAGGGCCAGGCTGACTCCCCGGTTTTGAACGGCCTTCCATTTCTTGGGATCATGGACAAGAGCAGCTTCAAAATCGGCGAGAGCGACTTCGTCGAGTTCGTTCGATTTGCGCTCCTCTCCCTTATCCGCGAGCGATGCCGCCTCTTGGGCATAGGCTTCGCCGCGCCGGTTGTATCCCCAAGCGGCCAACTCGTGGGCGTAAGCCGAATTCTCAGCGGAGAGTTTCACTCCCAAAACGCGCTCACATTGTTCAATGACTTCGCTGAAGTCGTCCACTGTCTTGGCAGTGGTGGTCTTGGCGAAGGTTGCCTCCAGCACCTGACGGGCGGTAATCTTCTTCGGAGCCGCCGCAGGAGCGGGTTCCGATTCGGGCTGACCCAAGGCCGAGTGGACGATACCGGGGCATAGCAAAGCCGCGGCGGCAAGAAATGAGTAGATGGTGCGAATGGACATCGTTCCTCCTTGAACCGGCTTTCTCACCCAATTGGGGATTCTCCCTTTGCCTGCCGCCGCAAGGCAAGAGCAATATTGGCTCCGAAGCCCAAAAAATCGCTCCTCCACGGTAGGATAGGAAAGCTTGCATCCTTCGATCGAACGCCAAAGCCACTCGTCGCCACGCGTATTCCTATGCCTTCTCCGGTTGAATCTCCAACTCCTTCGGCTGCTGAGTTCATAGCCGAGTCAATGGAACTTGCGCCGCTTCCAGAGTCAGCAGACGGGCCTCCTGCCGCTGTAGACGCTCCAGCCGTACCCATGCGCGCCCCCTCGGTGGTTCGGTCGCTACAAATGGGAGCTGTCCGCCGCATGGTTCTCGGACTGCTCTTCGTGCTTCCGATCGTCCTGACGGTTGTGGTGGTCTATCAGATTTATAGGCTGCTCAATCAGTGGATCATCGGGCCGATCGCTCAACTCATCATTTCGCCGCTCGCTGCCGACCCGCTCGTTGCGGACAATGTGTACTGGAAGTCGGTCGAGTCCTACATCACCCCCCCCATTTCGTTGGCGCTGGTGCTGATGTTCCTGTACTTGATGGGTTACGTCTTTCAATCACGGCTCAATCGCTGGCTCGACTGGATCGTCGAGCGAATCCCCGGCATCTCCATCCTCTACCGTGCCATCCGCGATGCCTCGTCCGCCATTCATGGACCGCACGGCATCAAGACCATTGATAAAGTGGTGCTGGTCCCGTTTCCTCATCCTGGGGCTCGGGCGACCGGCTACCTAATGGGAGAGAGTGAGGACGAGAAGACGGGACGGAAGCTGGCCTGCGTCTATATTCCAATCGCCCTGTTTCCACCATCGGGCTACACGCTCGTGTTCTGGTACGACGACGTGACAATCACTGACTGGGACTCTGCCTCTCCTTGGAAGATGATTATCTCCGGCGGACTGACGCTGCCGGCCAAAGTGCCGTTCCGGCAATGAACTAGCGGACTCAGTGGGGCTGCATCCGGCAAAGGCTACTTGCCGAGACTCTTTAAGAAGTCCTGGAAGTCATCTTCTTCCTCAGCTTTCTCTTCAGTATCCGGGACCGTAATTCCAGGTGCTTTGGCGGGTGCGGGGGGCGCAGCAGCGGGGACGATTAACTTCGCCAGGGGTGCTGGTGCTGGAGGAGTCGCAGCAGTCGGCGGTGGTGAAGGAACAGGAAATGATGCTGCCGGCGCAGAGACAGGTGCGGCCGGCTTCGTGGTCGCAGCGACCATCGGAGCGGCAGCCGGCTTCTCTGCGGCAGCCGGTTTCTTGACGGGCTCGCCGAACTTGATCGTCGGCATCACAAGCGGCCCCGATGGGGTCTTGGAACTTTCCGTCACCAGCGCCGGAGAAACGGTGTCAGAGCCCGGGCGCATCGTTTCCTCGAAATTGAATTCCCCAATCTCCAAAGGTTCGGAATTGTCGTCCGCGGGGATAGTTTTGGCGACCGGCGTAGTCGCCACAGCCGCGGGTGTCGTTGCTTGGGAAGTTGATTTCATCACCGGTCCCGGACCCGGTGGGGGGCTCGAAGCGCCGGCGGCATCGAACACGACTCGGAATGTCACGGTGCCTATCGAAAGCAATTCTTCAGAATTGATCGGCGAGGGCTCGGCAATTTTTTGGTTGTTGACGAACGTGCCGTTGAGCGAGCCCAAATCGCGGACCATCAGGTTGCCGCCCGATTCAAAAATTTCGCAGTGCTGCCGGCTCACGAGAGCTTGCGGCAACATGATCGTGCAGCCCCGGCCGCGCCCGATGGTGCTGGGGAGGCGCAACTTGATTTCAGCCGTCTTCACTTCTCCGCCGACGACGACGAGCTTGGCATTGATTGGCATATTCCACCCACACGGAACGAAAAAACGATCCGTCCTCTTCTCACTCCCAGTCTACCCTTGAGAAGCAAGCAACTCAACTTGCGTGTAAAGAATGCTTAGGTCGCAATCTGCGGGCAGAATTACGCGGCCGAAAGGCAGTCGCGGATGATGGCATCCAGGTCAAACTGCGGGACGTAGCCGATGGCCTCACGCAGCCGGCCTAGATCCGGCACGCGATGACGTATGTCCTCGAAATCCTTGTCGTAAGCCTGGGTATAGCTCTGAAACTGGACGGTCGACTTTGAGCCGGCCAGTGCTATCACGCGCTGGGCCAGTTCGAGAATCGAGACCGGCTGGTCGCTTCCCACGTTAAAGATCCGCCCCAAGCTGGAATCGTTATCCATCAGCTTGACGACGGCGCCCACGACGTCGGAGACGTGGGCAAAGCAGCGGACCTGCCGTCCGTCGTCATGCACCAGGAGTGGTTTGCCGGAACGGGCCGCTTCCACGAACCGCGGCAGGACCATGCCGTAGGCTCCGGTCTGGCGCGGACCGACGACATTGAAGAACCGGGCAATGACCACCGGCAAACCGAACTGCCGCGAGCAGGCCAGCGTGAGGAATTCGTCGATGGCTTTGGAGGCTCCGTACGACCAACGGGGACGGGTCGTTGCGCCAAAAACCAAGTCGTCCTCTTCGTCCCAGACCGGTTTGGGATTCTTGCCGTACACTTCGCTGGTGCTGGCGAGGAAGAAGCGGATGCTCTGTCCCGCATTGTGCCGCGCACGGATCTCATCCAGCAAGAGTTGAGTTGGGTAGATGTTTCGTTCTATGGTGGCCAGCGGCTCGCGTGCGATCAGTGCCACGCCGACCGCAGCGGCCAGATGATAGACCGACTCTACCCCTTCCAGTAGAGAATGAACGAGCCCAGCGTCGCTGACGCTGCCGCGGACGATGCGAAGCTGCGGGTGTTCGCGAACGCTCGCCAGGTTCTCGAACCGACCGGTCGATTCATCATCAATCACCGTCACGCGGTCCCGGCGCGCGAGCAAAGCCTCCACCAAATGTGAGCCGATGAAACCTGCTCCGCCGGTAACGAGGATTTGCTGCACGCTTCACTGCCGAGAAAAGGAGTTCGTTGTTGCCGCGGAGAAGTGCGAGTCAGTATAGTTTGCCAGCGTCCGCTTCGATATGTAATAGGCAGTCCGCGGCTCGGCAGGTCGGCTGGAATCGACTTTCTTTCCCCCGTACAATCGGGTCAGGACGTTCGTTCCTTGAAGCTCATTCTTTCCCGGAGAACCGCCATGCACAGGTTGCAAGTTTTGGGTGTTCTGGTTGCCGTCACGGCCCTTTTTTCGGTTTCCCGCGCGGCGGATGACGAGGCGCTCAAGGCGGGGCTCAAAGCGCTCGAGGGGAAGTGGGAAGTGACCGCTTGCCAGAAGGACGGCGAGGAGCAAGGCGACGTCGTCAAGATCGGGATCAAGCTCGAGTTCAAGGACACCAACATGGAGATCACCGGCAGCGACCCGAACTTCACGGCGCAGAAGCGGTTCATCAAGCTGGATGTCACCACCACTCCGAAAATCATGGACGTTGCCGAGAAGGCGGAAGAACTTAAGGACGGCACCAAGCTGCTCGAAGGGCTGTATTCCGTCGACGGCGACACGTTCAAGTTCTGCTTCCAGATGGACGGCGACCAACCGGCCAAGGGGAAGCGCCCCAGCGCCCTGGAAAGCAAAGCCGGCAGTGGCGTGCTGCTGCTGACCTTTAAGAAGGTCAAGTAGCTGAGCCATCGGGACTAGGCGGCACAATTCCCGCGAGGTCGCGGGGGCTAAGCTAGGCCAGCTTGCCGATGACAAGGGAAGCATTGTGCCCCCCAAAGCCGAAGCTGTTGCTCATGGCCACGCGATAATTCTTTTCGCGGGCCGTCTTCGGAGTGTAATCCAGGTCGCAGACCGGGTCGGGGTTCTCCAGGTTGATCGTCGGCGGAATAACGCTGTTTTGCAGTGACTTCACACAGACGACCAGGGCAATTCCGCCGCAGGCGCCCAGCGTGTGCCCCAGGTGGCTCTTGATGCTGGAGATGCTGAGGCTTCTGGCATGTTCCTTGAACACCCCTTTGATAGCGTTCGTCTCCGCGGCATCCCCTAGCGGGGTGCTGGTGCCATGGGCGCTGATATAGCCCACATCCTGCGGATTTGCATTTCCGTCCGCCAATGCCAATTTCATGGCCCAAGCAGCTCCGCTCCCTTGCTCGTCCGGCTGCGTAATGTGGCCGGCGTCGGCACTCGCTCCGTATCCCAGGATTTCACAGTAAATTCGCGCTCCACGAGCTTTGGCGTGCTCCAATTCTTCGATTACTAGCAAACCTGCTCCTTCGGCCAGCACAAAGCCGTCCCGCTCGGCGTCAAAGGGACGGCTGGCGCGGGTGGGGTCGTCATTTCGAGTCGACAAGGCCTTCATATTCTGAAAACCTGCGAGTCCCGCTTCGGTAATAGCCGCCTCGGTACCGCCGGTAATCATCACGTCGGAATCGCCATGCTGAATGTGACGAAAGGCGTCTCCAATGCCATTGTTCGCGCTGGCACAGGCCGTGGCGACCGTGAAGTTGGGTCCCTTCAGCCCGTACCGCATGGAGAGGTTCCCCCCCGCGGCATTGAGCATCATTTTGGGAACGAGGAACGGGGATACGCGATCCGGTCCTTTGTGGACCATGCGAACGACTTGCTCTTCGATTTCGTGCAGTCCGCCAATTCCGCTGCCAAGAATAACGCCGCAGCGGTGTGGGTCTTCTTGACTGAAATCGATACCGGAGTCCTTCACGGCGTCATAGCCCGCAACCATCGCGAACTGCGTGAAGCGATCAACTCGTTTGATCTCTTTGCGGTCTTGAAAGGCATCCGACCATTGCTCGGGATCCCAGTCCCAGACATCGCCGCCGAACTTGATCTTGAGTCTCTCGGTATTAATCGATTTTAGTTCATGAACGCCGCTCTCGCCGGCGCAGAGCCGATTCCACAGGTCCTCCACATTGCAACTGAGGGAGGTGACAACTCCGAGCCCGGTAATAACGACGCGACGTTTCATGCTAAAACACCATGTGGCAGTGACGAGCGCGCGGGTCAACAATCCGGCAAGCCAGATGCAGCAGTTCCGGGCGGCAGGCTGGCGATGAAGGTACGCAAACCCGAGCGCACATTCCGGAGCCGCCTTCGGTTACGCCTGAGCTTCCTCGATGAACTTGACGGCCTGGCCGACGGTCTGAATCTTCTCGGCGGCATCGTCGGGAATATTGATGTCGAACTCTTCCTCGAGCTCCATCACCAGCTCGACGGTGTCGAGCGAATCGGCACCAAGGTCGTTCACAAACGAGGTTTCGGGGGTGATTTTCTCTTTATCCACGCCGAGTTGCTCGGCTACGATGTCAATAACGCGTTCTGCGACGGATGCCACTTGCGCCGTCCTCCTAAGAATGGTTGAACCGCGAGCCGAAGCTGCGGAGTGTGCCCGGGGAATCTGCGAAACCCTTGAGTCAGTCAATCCAAACAAGATAAAGGATTGCTGCGACAAAGGTCAAGATAGGTAAACCGCCACCCACGACAGCTTTCCCCCGTTTGGGGTTTGTCGCCTGCCCCAGGAGAGTGGCAACGGCTGCGCCCTGTTTCGCGGAGTGGATAGCATTATACTGGCGGTTTTCCCACCCCAGCGCGCGAGGGCCATTTTTCCGCGCCCATCATTTATATTCCTATGTCGCTCCTTATCCTTCGCAGCCTTTTTATGCTGGTGGCTATCGGGATCGCCAGCTATTTGATCCCGATCAGCCAAAGTACTGGCAATCCGTGGATGCCTTGGCTGGCATTCATCGGCACCACCTCTTTGGCCGCCGGCGTTATTGCCGCCGATATCTTTCTGCCGCGGAAGCAGATTGACACCGTCTCTGCCGTGTATTTTGGTCTTCTGATTGGTGTGTTTTTGACCTTCATTCTGACCCTGGCCCTGGAGCCGCTTCTTTCGCAAACGGATGTTACCGGCCGCAATGTCACCAAACTCATCTTGGGGATGGTCCTGTGCTACTCCTGTATCAGCTTGCTGCTCCAAACGAAGGATGATTTTCGCTTTATCATCCCTTACGTCGAGTTTTCCAAGGAAGTGAAGGGCCTCAAGCCCTTTGTGCTGGATACCAGCGTGGTCATCGACGGCCGCATCGCCGATTTGGTGGAAACCAGCATTCTCGACAATCAGCTCATCATGCCTCGCTTTGTACTGGCAGAACTCCAGAACATCGCCGACTCGTCGGACAAGCTTCGTCGCGCCCGTGGCCGGCGTGGACTGGACATTCTCAATCGCCTGAGAAGCAGCCAGGGGGTCGACCTGAAGATCTACGACCGCGAAACGCCCGAAATGGCTGGCCAGCCGGTGGACATGAAGCTGGTTCTGCTGGCCAAGCATCTGGAAGGGAAGATCGTCACCGGAGACTACAACCTCAATAAGGTCGCCAAGTTGCAAAATGTCCCGGTCATCAATCTCAACGACATCGCCAACTCGCTTAAGCCGGTGTTCCTGCCGGGAGAAAACTTTGCTGTCCGAATCGTCAAGCCGGGCGAAGAGATGGGGCAAGGAATCGGCTATCTCGACGACGGCACCATGATCGTTGTCGAAGGGGGCCGCGAGCAGATTGGCAAGGAAGTGAAAGTTGCCGTTACTAGCGTTTTGCAGACGAGCGCTGGTCGGATGATTTTCGGCCGCTATGCTCCGGGAGCCTAACACAACGTGAGCGATTCTCAACAGCCCTCGGCTCCCGCGATCGGCACAATCGCCTGGCGAGACTTGACGGTGCCGGATGCGGAATCGGTTCGGGCCTTTTATGAGCAGGTGGTGGGCTGGAAGTCGCGGCCCGTCGATCTCGGTGGCTACAGTGATTTCGAGATGCTCCAGCCGGCAAATGGGGAGTGCGTCGCCGGCATCTGCCACGCCCGCGGCACCAACGCCCAGCTGCCGCCGCAATGGCTGATCTACATCATCGTCGCCGATGTTGTTGCCTCTGCCGCCCGCTGCGTTGAAATGGGAGGCCAGGTTCTGATTGCTCCTCGCCCTCTCTCCGGCGGCACTTTCTGTGTCATCCGCGATCCCGCCGGAGCGGTCTGTGCTCTGTTCCAGCAGTAAGGTCATCACTCCGCGATTAGGGTTCCGCTAATCACGCCTTGTCCCCGTCCGCCGCTGTCGGGATGATTGTCCCCATGTCCGAATACTTCCTCATCTCCGGCGGCTACGTCTACGACCCAGCTAACGGCATTGATGGCCAGACAAAGGACCTCTGGATTCGCGACGGCAAAATTGTCTCGCCGCCGACGGAGCGCGGTGTGAGGCCCACACGCTCGCTCAACGCCGCTGGCCTTGTCATCATGCCTGGCGGCATCGATATGCACTGCCACATCGCCGGGCCGAAGGCCAATACAGCCCGCAAAATGCGACCCGAGGAGCGGCGGAAGGGAGAAAAAATCCTGCGGACAAAAGTCACGCGGTCCGGCACCATGGGGAGCGTCCCCAGCACCTTCGCCACGGGCTACAAGTACGCCGGCATGGGCTACACCACCGCTTTCGACGCCGCCGTTCCGCCGCTCGCTGCCCGCCATGTCCACGAGGAGTTTGAAGACACTCCCTGCATCGACAAAGGCTTCTACGTCCTGATGGGGAACAATCACTACGTGATGAACTCCATCCGGGACAAAGAGCCGGAGCGTCTCAAATCCTTCATGGCCTGGCTCCTCTCGTCGGCCAAGGCGTACGCCCCCAAACTGGTCAACCCCGGCGGGGTCGAAGTCTGGAAGCAGCACGCCAAAGGGAACGTGGCGAACATCGACGCCAATGTCGACCATTTCAACGTCTCCCCACGGCAGATCATCACAGGCCTGGCCCAGGCCGCCAACGAATTGCAGCTCCCGCACCCCCTCCACATCCACGCCAACCAGCTCGGCATGCCGGGCAACTGGACGACGACGCTCGAAACGATGCAGGCCCTGGAGGGGCATCGCGGCCACATCACCCATATCCAGTTCCACAGCTACGGCGGCGGGGACGCGGACGAAAATACCTTCCGCAGCCAGGTCCAGCCGCTGGCGGACTACGTCAATTCGCATCCCAACGTGACGGTGGATGTCGGCCAAGTCATATTCGGCGAAACGACGAGCATGACCGGCGACGGCCCCCTCGGTTACTACCTGGCCAACATCTACGGCACCAAGTGGTTCAGCTCCGACACCGAAATGGAGTCCGGCTGCGGCATTGCCCCCATCGAGTACCGCAACAAAAGCCTCGTCCACTCGCTGCAGTGGGCAATCGGGCTGGAGTGGTATCTGCTCGTTACCGATCCCTGGCAGGTCGTCATGAGCACCGACCATCCCAACGGCGGGTCGTTCATGGCCTACCCGCAAATCATCCGGATGCTGATGGACCGGACCTACCGGCAGGACATCCTGAAAACCTGCCCCCCCCTCATCCGCGAGCGTTGCCAGCTCGGCGACCTCAACCGCGAATACACGCTGAACGAAATCGCCATCATCACCCGGGCCGGCCCCGCCCGCATCCTCGGCCTGACTCACAAGGGGCACCTCGGCCCCGGAGCCGACGCCGACATCACCATCTACACGCCGCACGAGAACAAGGAAACCATGTTCGAACTGCCGCGGTACGTAATCAAATCGGGCCGCATCCTGGTCGAAGAGGGGGACATCCGCGAGAACTTCCTGGGCAAAACCTTGCATGTCTCCCCCTCCTACGACAAATCGGCGGAAAGCCACATCGGCCAGTGGTTCGAGCAGTACTACAGCATCCGCTTCCGGAACTACCCAGTCTCCGACCACTATGTTCAGGCGACCGAGCAAATCGCTTGCGGTTCATAACCTTGCACCTCCCTTGGAAGAGGGCCGGGTTGAGCTTCGTGTCCCAGGATTCATGATTTCGAGCGCATCGCGCACAAAAAGTTACGTCGACTGCGATGGTCATAAGCCTTTGTAATTACGTGACTTAGGAAATCCTCATTTGACGTAAGTCTCTGAATCAAGCCTTGAATTGGGCTTTTCTGATTCATCGTGTGTCCTAAGTCGTTATTTGGCAATGATTTGACCCCTGAATCACACTCGTCTGATACACCTTTTCTTGATTCACTTTCGCGGGTATCAGCGTGCCATCCCTGGCCGCAAACCCTTTCCCGGATTCCACTTCCGACAAGCCATGAATCAAGTTGGGCGTCCCAAAATCCATTTTCTTGATACAGGCATCTCTCTCCCGGCCTTTATCAGTTCAGAACTCCCTTCGCGCGCACCTTCTCCTCATTTATCCACAAATTATCTATAAATTGTCAAAGACCCACCGGATTCCCGCCGGCCCGGCAAGACAGACGCTCCGCGCACGGAGCTGCCGCCCGAATACATGACAATTGTATACATCAGGTTGGCACTTTCAAGAGATCGGCACAAAGATTTCGCAACTTTTTTCGTGCCGCTCCGCTGGAGTCCCGCCTCAATTGCTTTTCGCCTTGGTCACCGCGACAATCGGATTTTGGAGACTGCACAGCCGTGCCGACAAGGATCGCAATGGCCCGCTTCGAACTCACCGTCAATTCTGAGCCTTCCGGCTTTGTCGCCCTTTGGTTCTGCGATGGTGCTCCGCTCGGCGAGTCGATTGCAATCTCCCCCGCTCAATTTGCGGAATTGGAGGGCCTGACGAAGGAATTGGACGAAGCCATTGCCGCAAAACAGTACTTCCAGAACCCCGGTACGCTCAAGAGTTGGGGCCAGCTCCTCTTCGATACCTTTTGGAGGCCGGTTTGGCCATTGCCACCAGCAAGCGGAGCGAAACGCCTTTTGATCCGCGCCAGCGATGTCTTTTTTTTCAACCTCCCTTGGGAATTGATCTTCCTGCCCGGCGGGCTGGAATTGCCGCTCGGCTGCGATGCGGATTGGTCGATTCTGCGGGTTCCTCAAGGTGTCGAGTCGAAGTCCGAACCTCCTGATCCGGGGCCACTGCGCCTCCTGATGATGGTGTCGGCCCCAATCGATCAACACCAACTGCGTTATGAAGAGGAAGAAGACGCCCTGCTGAAAGCCACGGCCACGTTGTCCAGGAAAGTTGTTGTGCTACCGCTGGGGGAAACGGGGAGCATTCTGGAGTTGGGGCAATTGGTCTCCCAGCATCGTCCCCACGTCGTCCATCTCACCGGCCACGGCGAGCTCGACACCAACGGCAACGGCCGTTTCGCCTTTGAGAGCGAACGAGGCGGAACAGATAGCCAGCCGGTCGAGGAAATGATCAACCAGGTTTTTCGCGGCAGCGCAGTCCGTTGCCTGTTTCTCAACGCATGCCAGACCGGCAAGGCCGCCGCGGCGGGGTTATCCGAACAGCTGGTCAAAGCGGGCGTCCCCCTGGTGCTCGGCTGGGGCTTGCCGGTGGTGGATGATACGGCGACCGAATTCGCGGCAATTCTCTATAGCGAGTTGGCGGCGGGGAAGCACGTGCCGGCCGCGATGGCCAAGGCCCGCGAAGCGGTCTGGCGGCAACACCGCCACCGCATGCAGGACCACGAGCTGTGGGATCTCACATTCGCGCTCGCCCGGCTCTATGGCAACGGGGACGACGTCGATCTGGTCGATGCGAAAGCGCCGTTGCGCGAATACAAAGGGCCCCAAACGAGATACATGCTCCTGGGGGACGAAATCAAGGGTTTGAAAGAGGGCTTTATCGGCCGTCGCCGCGAACAGCAGCAGCTCATTCCGGCGCTGCGCGATGGCGACGTGACGTTTGCCGTACTGACCGGCATCGGCGGCGCAGGGAAGAGCACCCTGGCAACCCGCGCGGTGAATAAGTTACAAGCCGCCGGATTTGCAATTTATGCCGTCAAAGTCCGGGCGGCTGACACGCCCGACCGCGCGGGGCAGAACTTCCTGGTCGAAAAACTCCTCCCCATTTTGGCCGAGCCGTTCATGGTGCCTCAGCGGCAACTCTACGAGACGCTGATGGACGGCAAACTCCCCATGGTGCAGCGTATCCACCTGGCATTGCGAGAATGGTGCAAGCACAGTTTTGTCCTGGTCCTCGACAACTTCGAGGACGCGCTCGAACTGGAGACTCGTTCGATTGCCAACCCCGAATTGAGGGCAATCTACGAAATCCTGGCTCGCGACTTGACTGCCGGCTCGCGGGTTCTGGTCACCTGTCGCTATCGACCCGAGGAAACGCCGCTGGACCAGCCGCAGGTCCTGGTCGTCCCCCTCAACGACATTCAGGAAGCCGATTTCCGCAAGTATCTGCGGCAGGATGAAAAGATCGACGCCCATCTCCGCGCCGGACGATTGACTGAACCGCTTCTGAAAGCCCTGTTCCGCACCTTCGGCGGCACGCCGGGCTGCTGGTTCCAGTTGCGGCCCCTCTTGCATCAGGCCGACCTCGACGACTGGGATGGCGAGCTCCCGGAAGAGACCTTGCTGGAGGAAAAACGCCAGGAGTATTGCGAACGACTCCTCTTGCCGAAGCTGTATGACCTGTTGCCGGAATCATCTAAGCAACTCGTCAGTCGCCTGGGGATCAGCGAATTGCCGATTTCCTTGGAAGCGCTGGCGAGTCTGATCGATACGGACCAGGCAAAGGCGGCCGGTGCCATCGATCGGGGGGTGGCCTACGGTCTGGCTCAAAGATTCAGCGAAAAGGACAAACCTGATCTCTTCCATGTGCCGGGATTGATTCGCCACTGGTTGATTGAGCCCACGCGCTTGACCAGCGAAGCAGCGCGGACGACCCATGAGAAACTGGCGAGGTTCTGGCGGGCCGCCTATGAAGCCGATCAAGCGGACGAACTGCGTGTTTCGTTCCTGGCGGAACTGTTCACCTGTTTTCATCACGCCCATCGAGCGGAGGATGCCGATTGTTGGAATTGGACTGCTGTAAGGTTGTCGAGTCATTTTTTGCGAAAATCCGATTGGAAAGCGGCCCGTCTCCTCCTGGAGGCGATTCCAGAAGCGTTGCGCGATTCGACCACCTGGCACCAGTTGGCGAGCATCGACCTGAACGAGGGGAACTACGCCGCCGCCAGAGAGACTTTCGGCAAATCGCTCCACATCAAACAGGAGATCGGCGACCGCGCCGGCGAAGCGGCCACCTGGCACCAGTTGGCGACCATCGACGTTTACGAAGGGAACTACGCCGCCGCAAGGGAGTCTTTCGGCAAATCGCTCCAGATGGAACTGGAGATCGGCGACCGGGCCGGCGAAGCGGCCACCAGGCACAACTTGGCGACCATCGACATGAACGAGGGGAACTACGCTGCCGCGAGGGAGTCTTTCGGCAAATCGCTCCAGATGCGTCTGGAGATCGGCGACCGGGCCGGCGAAGCGACCACCAGGCACCAGTTGGCGACCATCGACATGAAGGAGGGGAACTACGCTGCCGCAAGGGAATCTTTCGGCAAAGTGCTCCAGATGGAACTGGAGATCGGCGACCGGGCCGGCGAAGCGTATGCCAGGCACAACTTGGCGACCATCGACCTGAACGAGGGGAACTACGCTGCCGCGAGGGAGTCTTTCGGCAAAGCCCTCCAGATGCAACA
The DNA here is from genome assembly GCA_046153945.1 of Pirellulaceae bacterium. Classification (GTDB taxonomy): domain Bacteria; phylum Planctomycetota; class Planctomycetia; order Pirellulales; family Pirellulaceae; genus SXOA01. The sequence goes on along the minus strand of JBJXFF010000002.1, from coordinate 60,814 downwards.
GGAGATCGGCAACCGGACCGGCGAAGCGGCCACCTGGGCCCAGCTAGGTTTCATTGCCTCGAAAATCGGGAAAAAACGGCAAGCATTCCAGCTGAACGTCGTATCGTTTGATATTTTGAGCGGAATTGGAAGTGACGATGTGAAGCAGGTTCTTAACAACGGGGCAGCAATGATGGCCGAGCTGGATCTCACAGATGAGCAACTGAAAGAAATGATGCAATCAGCGCTGGCATCCTACCAGGCCGATGGAGGAGCGGCGCTAATACACGAAGCTTTTGGCACGGAGACTTGAGCTACCGCTTGCGAATCGTGCCCACCATTTCCGTCTTGATCGGCACGCCGTCCACTTGCTCGGGCACTGCGCCGGTGGCAACGATTTCGCTCAGATTCACCTTCAGCCCATAACCGTCGCCGATGCGCGTGATGCCGACGCCGACCACTGGGAGCGCAGCGAGGAGGGCCGCCGCTTTGGGCTTGGCAGCGCGGGCTTCTTCGAGAGTTGTGGTATTGGCGGTAGGCATCCTCAATCTCCGGGTTACAAAGCGAGATTGATCTTGAGCTTGTCCAGGACGGTGTGGAGCGGGTTGGCGTAGGTGAGTCCCTTGCCATTGCTCCCCCCCACGTCGCCGCCGGCAAAGAGGAGGGCGATCGCTTCGCGCGTGTCGGCGACGACGATGAGCGAACCACTGTCGCCGCCGGCGCTGAAGGCTTCGGTGCCAGCCCCTTCGATTTCGATCTGGTTGTCGAAGCGAAAATTGCCGAGGTCGTAGCCGACCACGACGTTATCGAGTTCGAACGCGGTCACCTTGCCGCGGGTCAGGTCGGTGGTGCGGCCGAGCTTGGCCACTTCCGTCCCTTGATCGACGAACGCAGCCCCCAGGCCGGCGAGTTTGCCGAGCCCCTTAATGGTCAACAAGTCGGCTTTGGAACTAAGGCCGCTGGTCACCTCGGCGATCGCGGCGTCAATCAAGTTCGTTCCGGTCTTTTTCAGCTTGACGGTGGTGGTGTAATTCGCCACCAGGTCTTGAGGATTCTTGCCCTTGTCAAACTTTCCCGGCTGCAGGATTGCGTCCCCCGCTTTGGCCTTGTTTTCGTCCGCGAGGACATGGTTGTTGGAGAGAATGAAGAGCTTATGGGCATCTCCCCGCAATTTCACGAAACAACCAAGTGTGCCGGCCGTAATCCGGAAATGGCCGCAGGAGAGGCCAATCTGGAGCGGGCGGACCCTTTTCTGATTCCAGGGGGTCGCCCGTTTGCGAAGCCGCCCGATGAAACGAACGTCGACCTCGTTTTTCGCCTGCTTGCGGATTTGCTGCACTTCCTTGCCGTCCATCAACTCGGCCCGCTGGCAGCGGACGGCCAGGTGATACTGATTCCCCTTCTTGAGCGCCACGCCGAGCGCCAGCGACGGCAACGTTTCCGTGACGTTCGTCATCGGCCCGGCAGCAAGGGCAAACGAGCGCACCGCTTTCTCACTTCCCGCAGTGAGAGAGGCCAGAATCGTCTCGGAGCACAATTGCTTTAGCCCGCGTGCCGAATCGAGTAGCATGGGGAAATTCCTCGTGGCATAGGATAGGATGAGAACGTGCAATCCACCTCCTGAGATTGTAGGGACTCTCGCGACAAAAGTCGATTTCTGGATCGTCTCCCGCAATTCCGCCCAAGCGACCGCGCTCGGACTACCTGCTGGTGCGCCGGACGTTTACAGAATTACTACCAAGCGACTTTGAGTTCTTCTGGGGTCTTGATCGAGAAACTTCTCATCGGAATTTGCAAATCAGGGCTTTCCGCCCATTGACCCAACTTTCCGCTTTGCCTAAACTCATGAGCTTCCCACCTGACGAACCTTTCGCCGGGTGGTCGCAATTTGTCTGAAATTAGCCGGGTTTTCCCGCCTCAAACGGGTGAATCTGGATTTGAAACGCGTAGGGGGATGGCACTGTGGCAGCATCGAAAGAAGTGATTCGGATCCGGATGGAAGCGTATGACCACGCGATTCTGGATCAGAGCGCTTTGGAAATTGTCGATACGGCCAAGCGGACTCACAGCGAAGTCCACGGGCCGATTCCGTTGCCGACGCGGATCGAGCGGTACACCGTCCTGTCGGGTCCTTTCATCGATAAGAAGGCTCGCCAGCAGTACGAGATTCGGACTCACAAACGGCTGATTGACATCGTCCAGGCCACGGCCAAGACGATTGAAGCCCTGAACAAGCTCAGCCTGCCGGCTGGCGTGGATATTAAGATCAAGGCTTCGACGAGATAATTGGATTTGAGCAAGGGCGACGAGCCCATTACTTCACACGAGAAACCTATTGACTGGAAGCCGTGCGGGTAAAGCAGGAGAGTCTCCTGTGTTCCCACGAGGCAACTGATCACGGGGAAATCACGATGACTAAGGGAATACTCGGCCGCAAGGTCGGGATGACGCAGATTTATGATGAGGCTGGCAATGCCATCCCCGTCACGGTCGTAGAGGCCGGCCCTTGTCGCGTGCTCCAGGTTCGCACCCAGGAGCGCGATGGCTACGAAGCAGTGCAGCTCGGCTTTCTCGATAAGCCCCGCCGCCTCGCCAGCCGCAGTGAACGTGGTCATGTCGCCGCCCTCTCCAGCAAACGGGGAAAACGCCGCGAAGCAGCAGGCGTAACGGCCGCCGAAAAGGCCAATTCTGAACCAAAACGCTTCATCCGCGAGCTTCGTGGGGCCGCTGGCGAAAACAAAGTCGGCCAGGACATTACGGTCGAAACGATGACCGATGTCAAAGCGGTCGATATCATCGGCATCTCCAAGGGTCGCGGCTTCGCCGGTGCCATGAAGCGGCACAACTTCGCCGGCCAGCGAGCGACGCACGGCGTGAAAAAGGTGCACCGTCACATGGGTGGCACCGGCGCTCTGGCGGCCAACCGAGGTGGTGGCCGTATGAAGAAGGGGAAAAAGATGCCGGGTCAGTTCGGCAGCGCCCGCATCACCATGCGTAACGTCCGCCTGGTCAAGGTCGACAAAGAGAACAATCTGCTGCTCCTGAATGGTTCGGTTCCCGGCCCCAACGGTGGTTACATCGTAATCCAGGAGACGAACAAAGTCGGTTAGTCGTTCCTCGCGAGCGTCCAGCACCGAAAGATAGCCATGGCAAGCCTACCGATATACAACAAGTCCGGCGTCGAAGTGGGGAAGTACGAAATCGACCCCGCTGCGATTGCTCCCAAGATCAGCAAGCAACTGCTGCACGACGTCGTGGTCATGTACCAGGCGAGCGCCCGGCAGGGAACGCACAAGACCAAGGGACGCAGCGAAGTCGCCGGCACCACGAAAAAGATGTATCGCCAAAAGGGTACGGGCAACGCCCGCGCCGGTTCCCGTCGCAGCGGTCTGCGTCGAGGCGGCGGACATATCTTCGCCCTCACCAATCGCGACTATTCCTATCGGCTGCCGAAAAAGGCAATCCAGTCCGCCACGCGGATGGCGATTGCCAAGCGGATTGCCAGCGAGGACATCGTCGTGATCGACGAGCTCTCCTTCGCCGGTCCCAAGACCAAGGAAATGGCCACGATTTTGAAGGCCCTGAAGCTGACCGGCAAGTCGACGCTAGTAACCACGGCCGCTCTGGACCAGAACGTCTATAAGAGCGCCCGCAACATTGATCGCGTGACGGTCTCGCCTGTGGCGGAACTGAATGCCCTGGCGATTCTGGTTCCCAAGAAGATGCTCGTCACCAAGGCGGCCCTGGATGCCATCGCGGCTGGCGCGAAGAAGAAGTAGCACGACTGAATAAGTAGGACATTTATGGCCGAGCCCACCAAAACTACTGCCGAAGCTGCCCCACCCGCGGTCGAACCGACCGGCCGGGTGCTGGAATCCTATCAAGTCATCCTGCGCCCGCTGGTGACTGAAAAGGGAATGCACCGCAGCACGCGAAACAACCAATATTCGTTCGAGATCAACACGCAAGCGAACAAGAATGACGTTCGCCGCGCGGTGGAAGACCTGTTCAACGTGAAGGTGGAAAAGGTCCGGACGCAGACCCGCAAGGGAAAGCACCGCCGCCATAAGTTCAAACAAGGAATGACGAAGGCTTGGAAGAAGGCCATTGTGACGCTCAATGCAGAGCATCGGATCGACTTCTTCTAAGGGTAAGCGGAAGCGTTTGCTCGCGGAGTGAGCAGGCCACATAAAAGGCAAAGAATCATGGGAATTCGTCAATACAAACCAACGACTGCCGGCCGCCGCGGCGCCAGCGTCAGCGACTTCAAAGAGCTGACCAAGGGTGCGAAGCCGGAAAAGTCGCTGCTTCGTCGCGTAAAAAAGAAGGGTGGCCGCAACAACCAGGGGCGGATCACCGTTCGCCATCGTGGCGGCGGTCACAAGCAGCAGTACCGGATCGTCGACTTTATTCGCGACAAGGACGGCGTCCCCGCCAAGGTCAACTCGATTCAATACGACCCGAACCGCAACGCCCGCGTGGCCCTGCTGTTCTATGTCGACGGTGAGAAGCGGTATATCATCGCTCCGGACGGATTGCAGGTTGGCCAGACGGTGGAGAATGGTCCCGACGCTCCCCCCACCGTCGGCAATTGCATGCCGCTGGGTCGGATGCCGGTCGGTGTGCAGATTCACAATATCGAGATGCTCCCCGGGAGAGGCGCTCGGCTTTGCCGGAGTGCCGGCACGGGCGCGACGCTGATGGCTCGCGAATCGGACTGGGCGCAAATCAGCTTGCCGAGCGGCGAAATCCGCCGCATCCCGATTGGCTGCCGGGCCACGATTGGCCAGGTCGGCAATTCGGACGACATGAACGTGGTCATTGGCAAAGCGGGCCGCAATCGGTGGCTCGGCATTCGGCCGACCGTCCGCGGCACCGCGATGAACCCGATTGACCACCCGCACGGTGGTGGTGAAGGCCGGACCAAGGGTGGTCGTCACCCCGTCAGCCCGACCGGCGTTCCCGCCAAGGGTGGCCGGACGCGGAAGCACGGCAAGCCGTCCAACTCGGCGATTGTCCGCCGCCGCAAGTCGCGCCGGTACGGTCAGCTCAAGATGAAGTAATGAAACAGGTTTTTTTGAATATTGGCGAATAACGCATGAGCAGGTCCACAAAAAAAGGTCCGTACGTAGACTTCAAAGTCTTCAAGAAGGTGCAGGCTCGCCTGCAGACTGGCTCCAAGGAGCCGGTGACAACGTGGGCCCGCGCCTGCACCATTGTGCCCGAGTTTGTCGGCCTGACATTCATGGTTCACAACGGCAAGCAGCATGTGAAGGTATTCGTGACGGAAGATATGGTGGGACACAAGCTCGGTGAATTCTCGCCTACGCGGACCTTCCGCGGCCACGGCGGCAAGGCCAAAAAGGAACCCGCGAAATAGCGAGTAGTTTGTAGTAACCTGCTTCGTGCGGCTTACGGCAAATCGGAGAGAAAATCATGGCTTTCAAAGCAATTCATAAACACGCCCGGATCAGCGCCCGCAAGGTTCGACTGGTGGCCGATTTAATTCGGGGCAAGTTCGCCGACGAGGCTCTCGACATCCTTCGTTACCAGCCGGAGCGGGGTGCGAGGATGATCGAGAAGGTGCTCAAAAGCGCCATAGGCAACGCCCAGGACCCGGACCAAAACCCCGGCAAGTCCATCAAGGCGGAGCAGCTCGTCATCACGGACGTGCGGGTAGATGGTGGGCCGATGTTCAAGCGGGTTCGTCCCATGTCGCGCGGTCAGGCCTTTATGGTTTTGCGTCGCACGTCCCACATTTCGGTTCAACTGGAAGACATTAGCGAGCTGTAAGGTTCGAGGCGAATAGAAGCTAAGCGAGATTCACAGTAGTAAATTGAGCGAGTACGCAAATGGGTCAAAAAGTTAATCCGATCGGCTTCCGCGTGGGTGTCATGCGGGATTGGAAGAGCCGCTGGTATGCGAACAAACAAGAGTTTGGCACGCTGCTGGTGGAGGACTTCCGGCTGCGGAACTTTATCAAGAATCATCCGACCAAGCCGTACAAGAGCGCGGGAATTGACCGGATTGAGATTGAGCGGACTCGCGATGAAGTCAAAGTGATTTTGTTTGTGGCGCGGCCCGGTTTGATTATCGGGAAAAAGGGCCAGGAGGTGGAGCTGCTCCAGGAGGAGCTGCAGAACCTGACCGGCCGCCGCGTGAATTTGAAAATTGAAGAGATTGCCCGTCCGGAAATCATGGCGCAACTGGTGGCCGAGGAAATCGCCCAGCAGCTCGCCAAGCGATCGAGCTTCCGGCGGACGCTCAAAAGGGCCATCGAAACCACGATGGACGCGGGAGCGAAGGGTATCAAAATTCAGTTGGCGGGTCGGCTCGGTGGATCGGAAATGGCGCGGTGCGAAAAGGCAACCGCCGGTTCCCTTCCTCTTTCGACCTTGCGAGCGAAGATCGATTACGGTTTTACCGAAGCCGCTACTCCGCAGGGGAACATCGGCGTTCAAGTGTGGGTCAATCAAGGTATGTACGAGGGAGACGCTTCCGATGGCGCTAATGCCCAAGCGAGTGAAGCACCGAAAAAGCCAAAGAGGACGTATAAAAGGTAAGGCCACCCGTGGCAACCGCGTAGTCTTCGGCGATTTTGGCCTGCAAGCGATGCAGGGTGGTTGGATCAAGGCGACGACGATTGAGTCCGGACGTATTGCTGCCCAGCAATATGTTCGCGGCGAAGGGCGTCTGTACATCCGGATCTTCCCGCACAAATCGGTGACATCCCGTCCGCTGGAAACGCGAATGGGAAAAGGAAAAGGCGAGCCGGACCACTGGGTCGCGGTGGTGAAGGAAGGTACGGTCCTGTTCGAACTGGCTGGCGTGACCGAGCCGCAGGCGAAGCTTTGCTTTGCCCGCCTGGCTCACAAGATGCCGGTTCGGGTGCGAATGGTCCGTCGGCGGCCGGCGTAAGCAGGGTTTGTAGGACGTTTGATTAGCAAAATGTAGGGCGAGTCATTGCCATGAAGTTTGAAGAAATCAAAGACATGAGCGACGAGCAGCTGGAGCTGACGCTCAAGGAAACCGAGCAGACCTTGTTCCGCCTGCGGATCAAGGCCCAGACGGAACCGACCAAGGCGCCGACCGAGCGGCGGAGCCATCGGCGGACGATTGCCCGGATCAAGACATTGCAGACGATGCGCAGCAAGAGCAAATAAGTTTATTAGCCCGACGCGCGAGCGAGGGAGTTTCAGAGAGCATAGTTATGGCGAAACGAGTTGCAATTGGCGTGGTGACGCGGGACAAGGCGGACCAGACGCGGCGGGTGGAGATCCCCCGTATGGTCAAGCACCCGATTTACGGCAAGACGATGCGCCGCCGCACGATTTGCTATGCCCACGATGCCGAGAACGTATCCAAGATGGGAGACACGGTGGAGATTGAAGAATCCCGCCCCATCTCCAAGCTCAAGCGATGGGTGCTCACGCGCGTGGTCGCCAAGGGAAAGCAGCAGCCGGTCAAGGAAGTGGCGGCCACTTAAGTTTTCCAAGAGCGCGGAGCAACAGAGTAACTTCCCAGGAAGCGAGCAGCAGCCATGATTCAACAAGAAAGCCGGATGGCGGTGGCCGACAACACCGGTGCCAAAGAAGTGATGTGCATCAAGGTGCTCGGCGGCTCTAGCCGGCGGACCGCCGGCATTGGGGACGTCATTATTTGCAGCGTCAAGAGCGTCATCCCCGGCAGCGAAATTAAGAAGAAGGCGGTTGTGCGGGCAGTGGTGGTTCGCACCAAGAGTCCGACCCGCCGCAAGGACGGCAGCTACATCAAGTTTGACAGCAATGCCGTGGTGATTATCGACGCGGAGAATAACCCCCGCGGGACTCGCATCTTCGGGGCGGTGGCCCGCGAACTGCGTGATAGCAAATTCATGAAGATTGTGAGCCTGGCGAGCGAGGTGGTGTAATGCATCTGAAAACTAATGACATCGTGGAAGTGATCACCGGCGACGACCGGGGCCAGCGCGGCAAGATCCTCAAGATCGACCGCGCAGCCGGCAAGGTTGTCGTCGAGGGGATGAACCGCGTTTACAAACACGTCAAGCGCAGCCAGAAGAACCCGCAAGGGGGCCGGCTGAACAAGGAAATGCCGATTCGGATTTCCAACGTGCTGCTGTTCTGCTCGCGCTGCAACAGTGCGTCTCGGACCGGCAGCCGCGTGGCGGGCGATGGTTCCAAGGAACGTTTTTGCCGGAAGTGCAGCGCGGGGCTCGGGCAGTTGTCCCCGGCCAAGACTAAAGAGAAGTAAGAAACAGAGCGAAGAAGATTCACGCCCACGCAAAGCCGTGGGCGTGCCACCCGAAGATATTAAGTAGTGGCGAACATGGCGAAAGAACCAAAACCCGAAAACGAAGCCCAGGACGAAGCTGCGCCCAAGGCCGCGAAAGCGGAAAAGGCCTCCAAGGGTGACAAGCCCGAGAAGGCCCCCAAGGCAGAGAAGCAGCCCAAGGGTGAGAAGCCCGCCAAGGGAGAGTCCAAGGGTAAAAGCAAAAAGGAAAAGGGAGAGGAAGGACTTGCCGTCCCCGCTCCTCCGCCGCGCTTGCAGGTGAAGTACGAGAAGGAGATTCTGCCCGCCCTGGCTGAAAAGCTGGGCCGCAAGAATCGCAACTCGCTGCCGCGGCTGTCGAAAATTGTGATCAACATGGGGGTCGGCGAAGCGACCCAAGAAAAGAAGTATTTGGAAACCGCTGTCGATGCGATGGGGCAGATTGCCGGCCAGAGGCCGGTGCAGACCTTGTCCCGCCAGGCGGTTTCTGCCTTCCGCTTGCGGGAGAACCAAGCCATCGGCTGCATGGTGACGCTTCGCAAGCAGCGGATGTATGAATTTTTGGACCGGCTGATTTCCATCGCCCTCCCGCGTGTCCGCGACTTTCGCGGCATCAACCGGAATGCGTTCGACGGAAACGGCAACTACAGCCTGGGCCTGGCGGAACAATTGGTGTTCCCCGAACTGAACCCGGACAAGTTCCTCCGCGTCCAAGGAATGAACATTGCGATTGTGATTACGAATTCGAACAACGATGAATCGCGCGAGCTGCTTACGATGCTCGGGATGCCGTTCCAGGCTGTGGAAGCTCCCAGCGGCAAAGGCAAGTAACAAGATTTTGAGAAGGCAGAACCACAGTGGCCAGTAAATCCAAGGTAGCCAAGTCAAAGCTGACCCCCAAGTTCACGACGCGCCTCCGCCGTCGCTGCAAGTTGTGCGGCCGGCCCCGCGCCGTGTATCGCAAGTTCGGCATCTGCCGCATTTGCTTTAAGAACCTGGCCGACCAGGGAGCAATCCCCGGTGTGCGCCGGGCCAGTTGGTAAGGACGTTGGTAGCCAGGAAACAAGGTAGAGATGGCAAGCAGGTTTAGGGAAACTGAAGAATATGTTGACTGACCCCATCGCCGACATGTTGACCCGGATTCGGAATGCTGTGCGCGTGGAGCGGCAGCATGTCGATATGCCCGTGTCCAAAGTAAAACGAGGCCTCGCCGACGTGCTGAAGCGCGAAGGCTACATTTGGGACTGGTCCGAAGTGGGCGACGGTGCCCAGAAGGTGCTTCGTCTCGAGCTCAAATACGGCCCCAACGGCGAGCACGTCATTCAGCACATCAAGCGGATCAGCACCGTCGGCAAGCGGATTTATCGCAAAGCGACGGAGCTCCGCCCGGTTTTGAACGGCATGGGAATCAGCATCATCAGCACTTCCGGCGGCGTGGTTAGTGATCGCGAAGCCCGGCAGAAAAAGCTGGGCGGCGAAGTTCTGTGCGAGTTGTACTAGTCCACTCTCCCTGTGGGAGAGGGTTAGAATTTTTAGCAAAGTGTGGATCGAGTAACTCAGGTATTTTCCAAAATTCCGTAATTCAATGAGGCTTAACACCCTCACCCCGGCCCTCTCCCAAAGGGAGAGGGAGTAAGTCATGTCACGTATCGGCAGAAAACCAATTCCCGTCCTCGACGGCGTCAAGGTCAGCGTCAGCGGCCGCACCGTGAACGTGGAAGGCCCCAAGGGGAAACTCTCCTGGGAGCACCGCGAGCACGTGGAAGTGAAGGTGGACGCGGAGACCAAGCAGGTCCAGGTGAATCGTCACAATGACGAGCGGGAATCCCGCGCCCTGCACGGGCTGACTCGCGCCCTCATCAGCAATATGATCACCGGTGTGAAGACAGGATACGAGAAGAAGCTGGAGATTGTCGGCGTCGGCTATCTGGCGGCTCTCAAGGGGAAGGTGCTGCAACTGCGGGTCGGACTCGCCAATGAGTTGCAGCGGCCGATTCCCGAAGGACTGACCGTGACTGTGCCGGACCAGACGCACATCACCATCCAGGGTTGCGACAAGCAAATGGTCGGCCAGTTCGCGGCCGAGATTCGCTCGCTCCGCAAGCCCGAACCGTACAAAGGCAAGGGCGTCCGCTATGCCGGCGAGCACATCAAGCTCAAGGCTGGCAAGGCCGCGACCAAGTAACGAACCATTATTGAGGGCTGGCGGCCGCCTATTTCCGGCAGCCGCTTACAGACTCTGAGGAAGTAAACGTGAATAAGAACAAACTACTCGGGAAGCGTCGGCTCCGGCGGCGTTACCGCGTCCGCAAAGCCATTCGCGGCACCACCGAACGTCCCCGCTTGAGCGTCAAGCGGAGTCACAAGAATGTGGCTTGCCAGTTGATCGATGATTCGGTCGGCAAGACGCTGGTTTCGGCCAGCACACTCGATACGGACTTGCGGGCCCAATTGAAGTACGGCGGCAACAAGGCTGCTGCAGAGTTCATCGGCAAAGTGATTGCCGAGCGGGCGATTGCCGTCGGCGTGAAGACCGTGTGCTTTGACCGAGGCGAATCGCGGTATCATGGCCGAGTGGCGGCTTTGGCGGATGCGGCGCGGGCGGCGGGGTTGTCCTTTTAGCAGAACAATATCAAGAAGAGTTGTCCGTTCACGGAGTGAGCGGACTCCTTTAGGAGCTAGCAGTGTCTAACGACTCAAAATCGGGTGGTATCGACTTTACCGTGCAGGTGAAGCGGTGCGCTGCCGTGGTGAAGGGTGGCCGCCGGTTCAGCTTTGCGGCCCTCGTCGTCTCGGGCGACGGCAAAGGGAAAGTCGGCTGCGGCTACGGGAAGGCCAACGAAGTTCCCCCTGCGGTCGAAAAGGCTACCAAGCAGGCGGTTCGCAACTTTGTCAGCGTGCCGCTGGTGCACGGAACCATTCCGCACACCATCACCGCTACCTTCGGCTCGGCCAAGGTCTTTCTGATGCCGGCTGATGCTGGCACGGGTGTGATCGCCGGCTCCGCGGTTCGCGCGGTTTGCCAGGCGGCGGGAATCACCGACATTATCACCAAGTGTCTGGGAACCAGAAATCAAGTAACCGTCGTCAAGGCGGCAATCAAGGCGCTTAGCCAGCTCCGCACTCCCCAGGATGTGGAACGGCTGCGGGGAGTAACGCTGTCATGAGTTTGCACGAAGTCAACGAAAACGTCGAAAAACACAAGCGTCCGCAGCGTTTGGGCCGGGGTATCGGCTCCGGCAAGGGGAAGACGTCGGGTCGCGGCCATAAGGGTCAAAAGGCCCGCGCCGGTTACAAGGCCCTTCCCATCTTCCAAGGGACCGGCAGCCCGCTGGTCCGGCGGGTTCCCAAGCGGGGCTTTACGAATATTTTCGCGCTGACCATTGCGGAAATCAACGTGGGAGACCTCGAAGCGAATTTTGAAGCTGGCGCTGAGGTAACCCCCGAAAGCCTCAAGGAAAAGAAGCTCCTCCGCGGCGTCTATGACGAGCTGAAAGTGCTGGGAGACGGCGAACTGACCAAGAAGCTGGCCGTCTCGGCCGACCGGTTCAGTGCCTCGGCCCGCGAAAAAATTGAAAAAGCCGGAGGAAGTGCCACCGTACTTCCCGGTAAAACGACCGTGGCAGCGAAGAAAGAAGCAGCGAAAGCGGCCAGGAAGGCTGCCAAGCAGGCCGAAGGTGCCAAGTAGTCTTGGCTCGCTTCGGGGAGCATTCTCGCATCGACCAGGCGGGAGTGTGTCTCTCGCATGGCCTTAAGCCGCTGTTTTTGTTAATTTGAAGCGTCCTGAAACGATTTCAGGACGGCTCCACTCCTATTGGACGGGTAACTCGCCATGTGGGAAAAATTTCGCGCGATTTTTACCATCCCCGAACTGCGGATGAAGATTCTCTTCACCCTGCTGCTTCTGGCGGTGTTTCGGATCGGCTATCAGATTCCGCTCCCCATTGTCGACGAGGCTGCGATCCTCGCCAAAATGGGGTCCGGCGGCCAGAGCGACCTTTTCAGCTTCATGGAGAAGGTTTCCGTTTTCAGTGCCGCCAACTTGAAAAAAGTAACGATCTTCGGCCTGGGGATCATGCCCTATATTTCGGCCTCCATTATTTTGCAGCTTCTCAGCAGCGTTTGGAAGCCGCTGGAAGATCTGCGCAAAGAAGGGGAAACGGGCCGTAAGAAAATCAACGAATATACGCGCTATCTGACGCTGGCGATGTGTTTCTTCCAGGGTGCGGTCTATCTTTCGACCACAATTTCCGACACGTCCATTCTCAACTCGCAGTTTTGCACGGTGAAAGAGGGGGCGCTCCATTTGCATTGGTCTTGGTACGTCACCTCGATCATCATGATGACTTGCGGCACCATGTTTGTGATGTGGATCGGCGAGCAGATCGACGAGTTCGGCATCGGCAACGGCATTAGCATTTTGATCATGGCGGGAATTCTCGCCCAGATGCCGGAAGCCATGACCAACTTCCTCGTCAATAAGATGGAGAAGACCCTCACTGGATTCGAGAAGCCCGGCATCGAAACTCTGATCGTGCTGATTTTCTTATTCGTGGCCGTGGTGGCCGGTGTGGTGTTCATTACCCTTGGGCAGCGGCAAATTCCGACCCAAAGCGCCAAGCATGTCCGCGGCCGGCGTGTTTATGGCGGCAGCCGGCAGTATCTGCCGCTGAAGCTCAACCAGTCGGGCGTGATGCCGATTATTTTCGCCAGCAGTCTGCTGCTGCTCCCCGCGATGCTGTTTGGCGCTGTCGCTAATTCGCTCAATAGCGGCGATGGCAGCGGTGTCGGCACCACGTCGAGTTGGTGGGCGGGAATTTTTTATGGCTTGCAGAACACATTCACTCGCGGTGATTCGTTTGCCTATAACGTCACTTACGTTGCTCTTATTTTCTTCTTCAGCTATTTCTGGACCGCGATTACGTTCAACCCCAAGGAAATGGCGGAGAACCTCAAGGATTTTGGCACCTTCATCCCCGGCTATCGCCCCGGCAAGCGGACGGCGGACTACCTGGAAAAGGTGATGATGCGGATTACTTATGTGGGGGCTGCGTTCCTGTCGGTGGTGGCCATCGTCCCCACGATTGTTTCCAGCCTGCTGCAAGTGGACCCGAACGTCGCTAGCTTTTACGGCGGCACCGGCCTGCTGATTGCCGTCAGCGTTGCCTTTGACTTGATTCAAAAGATTGACAGCCACCTCGTGATGCGCGATTATCGTGGTCTTCTCGAGGCGTAACTCCTTTCCGTCGCCCCCCCCTGACCCACCCCCGCCTGAAATGTTTCTCGTGTTTATCGGTCCCCCCGGCGCGGGCAAAGGTACCCAGTCCAAGCGACTGCTGGACTACCTGAGAATCCCCCATTTCTCCACCGGGGAGATGTTGCGGGATGCCAAGGACCTTGACACGGACATCGGCCGGCTGGCGGCCCAGTACATGGATAATGGGAGTCTGGTGCCTGACGATGTGGTGATGAAGATGGTCCTCGAACGGCTCGATACGCCGGAGTTTGCCGCCGGCTGTCTGTTTGACGGCTTCCCACGGACGCTGCAACAGGCCCGGGAGTTGGACGTTTCTTTGACGGCCCGTGGCACTCCCCTCGATGCGGTCATCGAACTCAAGGGGGACGAGCAAGAACTCATCAGCCGCATGCACAAACGGGCAAATGCGGAACATCGGGCGGACGACAATCCAGCGGTCATCGCTCAGCGGATGGACGTTTACAAGCGGCAGACATCACCTTTGCTCGGTTATTACGAGAAGAAAGGGCTGCTTCACAGCGTGGATGCCATGCGCAGTCCGGACGAGGTTTTCAGCCAGATCAAGGCCGGTCTGGATGCCAAGAAGAACGGAAAGCCGGGAACTGGGAATTAAGCCGGGTTTCGTTCGCTGGAGACCCAATAATTCGGCTCGTTTCTGGCGTTTGAGCCCCTTGCTCAAAGCATCCCGAAAGCTCTATACTAAGTCGCTTTACCTGAACTTTGGGTGATTGTCATGAAAGTGCGTACCAGCGTGCGGAAGATTTGCGATAACTGCAAGATCGTGCGCCGCAAGGGCCGGGTCTACGTCGTCTGCAGCAATGCTCGCCATAAACAGCGGCAGGGCTAAAGGTTTGCACCGACATTCGGCCGCAAGCTGCGGCCGGAAAATAGTCCAGCGGCCTCGATTTCCTTCATCTTCGCGCGTCAAAAGTGGTTTTGGAGAGAGAACATGCCTCGTTTGCTCGGTGTCGATATTCCCAACGACAAGCCCACGGTCTTTTCGCTGCGCTATTTGTATGGCGTGGGTGACAAAGTGGCCCTGGAGCTTTGTCACAAGGCCGGCATTGATCCGCAAAAGCACGCTCGCGAGTTGGCGGAGGAAGAACTCTCCCGTCTGGCCGTGCTGCTGGAGCGGGACTACACCGTGGAAGGCCCCCTCCGCCGCCAGGTGCAACAGAACATCAACCGCCTGCGGGACATCAAGTGTTATCGCGGCATGCGGCATCGCTTGGGCCTGCCGGTTCGCGGCCAGCGGACCAAGACCAACGCTCGCACTCGCAAGGGCCCCAAGAAGACGGTGGCCGGCAAGAAGGGGGTCAAGGACCTCCGTTAGTCCTTGCTCACAAGTCACAAATTAGGTCCGAGGAGTTTATAAGTGTCTAAAGCAGTTGTCAAGAAAAAGAAGGTCCGCCGCAACGTGACCGTGGCCATCGCCCACGTCCGCGCCACCTTCAACAACACCACCGTGACCATCACCGACAACAAGGGTGATACCCTGTGCTGGGCCAGCGCCGGCACCAGCGGCTTCAAGGGGAGCCGGAAATCGACCCCCTTCGCCGGGCAATGTGCCGGGCAGCAAGCCGCGGAGAAGGCGGCCAAATTCGGGGTCAAGGAACTGGAGGTTCTGGTCAAGGGTCCCGGTTCGGGCCGCGAAAGCGCCATCACCGCTCTGCAGACTGCCGGGATGGTTGTCAAAACCATCGAGGATGTCACCCCGATTCCGCACAACGGCTGCCGGCCCCCCAAGCGCCGCCGCGTTTAGCCCACCATCAGATACACCGCACATTCGCCTCCGGGCACTTCGCAAGGGAGATCACAGATGCATATTCGCTGGCGCGGGTTCGAGCTTCCCAACGTCGTTAATTGCGACGCCAATTCGCTCACCTCCACCTACGGCAAGTTCACTGCCGAGCCGTTTGAACGCGGCTTCGGGGTCACCATCGGCAACGGCCTCCGGCGGATTCTTCTTTCCAGCCTGGAAGGAAGTGCCGTCACGCAAATCAAGATTCGCGGAGCGCAGCACGAGTTCACCACGATTCCGGGCGTGCTTGAGGATGTGACCGAAATCGTCCTCAACGTGAAGTCCCTGGTGGTCAAGAACCATAGCGACTCCACCCGCGTGATCACGGTCGAGAAGAATACGACCGGCCTCATCACCGGCGCGGATATCCAAACCGACTCCGATGTGGAAATCATCAACAAGAACCATGTCATTGCGACGCTGACCGACAACGTCCCCTTCATGATGGAAATGGTTGTCGAAAACGGCCGCGGTTATGTTCCTTCCACGGAACACAGCACGGGCGACCACGAAATCGGCATCATTCCCATCGACGCAGTTTACAGCCCGGTGGTCCGCGTCCGCTACGAGGTCGAAGAGACTCGCGTCGGTCAGAAGACCAACTACGACCGGCTCACGCTGGAAATCTGGACGAACGGTTCCGTGCATCCGGAAATGGCTCTCGTCGAATCGGCCAAAATTCTCCGCAAACACCTCAATCCCTTTGTGCAGTATTCGGAGCTTGGCCCTCGGGTCCACTCCCCTAATCGCGGTGGCGTCGCGGGCCTCGACGCCATCCTGGAATCAAAGCTCAGCATGAGCCTGGCCGAACTGAAGCTCTCCGTCCGAGCCATGAATTGCCTGGAGACCGAGAACATTCACACTGTCCGGGACCTGGTGCAGAAGAGCGAAGATACCTTGCTGGAAGTCCGCAACTTCGGCGAGACTACGCTGACTGAAGTTAAAGAGAAGCTGCACGACTTGGGCTTGTACCTGGGAATGCGAGTTCCCGCGATGCGGTAGGCTGCGAGATTAATTTCACGCCCACGCAAAGCCGTGGGTGTGCCACCCTTTCAATTCACTGATTTAGATTTCGAGTTTCCCATGCGTCATCGTCGTCGAAGCCGAGTGCTCGGCCGCTCCCCCAGCCACCGCAAGGCCTTGCTCAAGAACATGGCCAGCGCGCTCATTCTGACGGAGCGCGATGCCGAGGATGAAGCCAACACCCCCAAGGTGAAGGGGCGGATCATCACCACGCTGCACAAAGCCAAGGAAGTCCGTCCGCTCATCGAAAAGTGCATTACCATCGCCCGCAAATCGCTGGGCGATTTGGAGAATGCCAGCGAGCACGAGACCACCGCCAAGCGGAACACTGCCGAGTGGCGGACCTGGCGCAAGGGGGAAGCCTGGCGCAAGTGGGCGACCGCGATGGCCCCAGCAGTGAATGCCCGTCGCCGGCTGATTCAGTTGCTTGGCGACAAGCAAGCGGTGAAGATTCTTGTGGCGGACATCGCCCCGCGGTTCAAGGACCGTGATGGCGGCTACACGCGGATCGTCAAGCTGGCCAAGCCACGCTTGGGTGATTCCGGTGCACGAGCCATCCTGGAATTCGTCGGCGTCCGCGATCGCAAGGTCGAGAAGAGCGCCAAGCCGGCCTTCACCGATGAGGGTGCGGAGACCAAGAACGAAGCAGCCGCCACGTAGGCGACAATATTCTGGGGAGAAGGACGCCCCGATGCCGAAGGTCGTTTCTAATTCGCGCCAGCGAGCCTTGCCTGGGCTGCAAATTCAGCCTGCTGGCTTCGACTTTACGTCCTCCATGCGGCTGCTGTGTGCGGACATGATTGGCCGCACGCCGGAACTGTCCCATGTGGACCTCTCCCGCGTCGCACTCACCTTTAGCCAGGCCCGCAAAGGAGTGAGCTGGGGGATGTATGCTTCGCTCACGCCTCTCCGCTTCAAAGGCGGTGCCCCCACGACCATCCGCCGCGGGCGACAGTACCAGGTGCAGCGGATTTTGGACCCCTCCGGGCAGGAGATGCTGTATCTGCTGAGCTTTTATTTGCCCCGGTTCATGAACCTCGTTTTCCGCGAGAAGCTGATCACGGTCTTTCATGAGCTCTGGCACATCGGCCCGCAGTTCGACGGCGATCTCCGCCGCCACGAAGGTCGCTGCTTTGCCCACACCCATTCCCAGGCCGAATACGACCGGCAAATGGGGATCTTCTCCGACCGTTGGCTGGCGCATTCTCCGGACCCGGAACTCTGGAGCTTTCTGCACCACAATTTTCAAGAGCTGCACGCCGCCTCGGGGCCGATTTACGGCCTGCGCGTCAAGCGGCCCAAGCTGGTGCCGGTGATTTAGCAATTGCCAACTCGCCTTCGGCAGGGTAGAAGGAAGAGAGGACCCTGTGGAAAGGCCAGCATGCCGATTTACGTCTACGAAGTGATTACCAAAGACAATTCCGAAGGAGAGACCTTCGAGATTTTCCAGAGCATGGCGGATGCTCCGCTGATCAAGCACCCCGATACGGGTCTGCCCATCCGCCGCGTCTTTCAGGCTCCGGCCATCGGCGGGAAATGGTCGGATTCAGCCATGGGGAAATCGGTTGCCGACGACAAGAAGCTCGACAAGATGGGCTTTACCAAATACGTCAAAGCCGGGGACGGCTTCTACGAGAAGCGGGCGGGCAAGGGGCCGGACGTGATTTCCAAGGACACGCCGTTTTCCGAAGAGTGAGTTGGAGATCTTGGACAATCCTGCTGTTACAAGCCTAGGCTCCGCTGGAGCGCAGGACGTTGGGCTTCGAGTCCGCGACGGGCGGTGATTTTGTCCCAGGCAGCAGCAGCAGCCGCGAGAGCTTCTTCGGGGCTTTTCTTCCCCTGCAGCGAGTCCACGACGGCCTGATCCAGAGCGGACAGGTACTCCTCGCGGCCGGGAAGGCGTATTCCTGGCGAATGTGTCGCACGCTCCTGAGTTTGGCGCAAGGCGGCGACGTATTCCCGCACCCCGCTGTCCCCGATGCTCCCCAGCCACTGACCGGCTTCGGGCTCCTGCGAGATGCGAAAGAGAGTGGTGTTCGGGCTAGCGGGGCTGATTTGACTGGAGAATTCCGACCCGCACAGCCAAGTGGCCATGTTTTCCGCCGCCTCCTGGTTGTTCCTCGTTGCGGTTACTGAAACCATCCAGCCGCTGATCGCCATAAGCGGAACATGGGAATCTTCGTCCGCCGGTCGCTCCCCCCACTTCTTATCGCCGAAGTTATAAACCTCTCGAGCACCCGGCAATTCGGCAAAGCCGAGTTCGCAGGGCTTGGGCTCCGAGGACGCCTTTTGTTTTTTCGCGGCTTCCTTGGCGCCGGTCGCGGAAGGCCAGGTGATCGCCATGGCACATCGGCCTTGGGCGATTTCCAGGTAGGCCTCCGCGGGAGTGAATTGCGGCAGTTTCCCATTCTTTTCACCGCTCCCCGCCGCCATCTCCCGCAAAGCTCGAACGTAGGGAGGCTGGTCCACGAGGGCTTTGAGACTGCCGAGTTCCATCAGCGGCGAAATCTGTTCCTTATGGGCGGCGTAAGCGGCGGAGCGGGCAAACAGCAACTGTCCCGCATACCCGGGCGCCAGCGGGACGGCCGAGCCCCTCCAAGGAGCATCTCCAGCAGGAGCCAGTTCCCCGAGTTCCTTGCGGTTCGCGAGTCGCGCCGCCAGCGCGTCATACTCGGCCCAGGTTTGCGGCGGTTTGAGCTTTAACTTGGTGAATATGTCCGCTCGGTACACCAGGAGGAGCTGCGGCGAGCCGAGCGGCAGGGCAAAGACTTTGTCTCCCCATTTCATTTCGTGCAAGCGAATCTGCTTGTAAATATCACGCAGGGCGAACGCGTCGTTTTCCAGTGTGCGATCGGAGATGGGAGCGATCAGCCCCGCTTCGGCCAGTTCCCCCACCATTCCGGCTGAATACACGATCAAATCCCCGGGCAATCGCTTGGCGCTGGTGATCTCTTTCCAAGTAACGTGCCGGATCACTACTTCATCTTCGGTGTCGGTGTTGGAACGCCACTCGGCTTTGATTTTTTCGCCGATATTCGGGGAGTCCACAACCAACACCGTGAGCTGCGGAGTGGCCAGCGGCTGCCCACCGTTCGGGGTGGTGGACGAATTGTTGGAACTGCAGCCCGCAAGCAGCAACGCGAAACAGGGGCCGGAAGCACAAATCAAAGAGATCACCGTCAGCCGGTATGGGCAAAACAGACGGGGAGCCATCCAGGCGCATAAGAATCGCGGGAGCATGGAAATGCCTACGCAAACGCAGCGGAAATAGTTCAGTCCGTAACCTCAGTCCCGCTGACTTCCCCAAGTGCGGACTGCACGAGAGCCCCCCGATTGCTCGGAGCGGCTATCGCGACTTCCAGAGGTTCCTCTGGATGTTCAAGTTGTAGCAAGTCCGCGAGGACAATGGCAGAGTGCTGGTCGGGAACCGCGGCAAAAAGAGTGGGACCCCAGGAACTTTGGCCTACCCCCGCATAGCCATGCTCTCGCAGCCAGTTGATAAGGCTCGTCAATACCGAGCCGTTGTAGGGTCCTCCTTGCCGAGCTGTGAACAGGCTGCCGGCCAGATGGCCGAACTGGTAGAGGCTTTCGGCAAACTGCGGGAAGTTTGCCGTGGCGGCGGCGGGAATCAGCTCGTCTCGGGCGATGGTGATGAGGCGATCCGTGGTTGCTCTTGGAACCGGCGGCAAACTTCCCATGGCTTGTTCTTCCTGCACCCCCGACAAGCTTAGCTCCAGCCCCCCAGGGCGGGCCAAAACGAACCGCCACTCTTCCGGCAAATCAATCCGGCAATCCAGGGGCGAAATCGGTTCCCCCGGGAGCTTTCCCTGCTCGACGATGAGCCCCCCCATCACAAAGCCATAGGTCCCAATCGAGGACCGCAGCCCGCGGCCGACGGAGAGCGCCAATTCCTGTGGCCCCGCCGCCGGCAGGCCGGCAAAGGCATTGAGCCCCGCGGCAACGGACAGTCCCAATTGCGTCCCCACACCCAGGCCGACGTGATTCGGCGGAGCCTTCAGCACTTCAATGCGGCAGGGGGGAAGCTTTGCCAGCCGATGGAATTCTGCCCATCGCTGGGCGAATACTTGAACCCGATCTGCGAGTACTCCCGCGCATTCAAACCTGGCTGCCCCTCGCACATGCAGCTTCAGCACCGGCTGGTCCATCATCGCTCCCACGCCGCCAAACATTCTCCCTTCACCTTGTGATAGGCCAAACAGCCCGAAGTGCAGTCGGCTGGGAGCGGTGACGGTGATGAGGCGAGGCATGGGCGGAAAATACGCGATGGGTTTTGCAGATTGACCGACCTTACCATACGGCTATAGTGGCGCTAACAGCCGTCGGTTGAGATGCAAGGCGATTCGAGAGATATCACATCATGAACGAAACCTGGAGAGCTTCACCGGTCTTGGGAGTTCGAGACGTGCGGCAGGCGGCGGAGTATTATCGCGATGTGCTGGGGTTTAGCCTCGATCCCGTGGACGGCGTCTTCCAGCCGTCTGTAGATGAGCCGGGAGGGGTCTACGCCATTGTGAAGCGAGGAGGCGTTTGGATTCATTTCCAGATCCGTCGCGGCGACCTTCCCGAGAGGAAGCGGCAGTCATTCGAGGGGGACGTCTATCTGTACGTTGAGGACGTCGATGCTCTTTACGCCGACCTGCAGCGCCGCGGAGCCAAGATTCTCCAGCCACCAGCCGTCGCCCCTTACGGCCTGCGCGAGATCATCGTCGAGGACCCGAATGGCTACCGGCTGACATTTGGAGAGTTTGTGTAGTAGGGGTCGGGAGGGGTTTCGCGTCACCGACTGATATTCCTGAGAACAGGTCGTTAACGAAACCCCTCCTGACCCCGTCCGGCTGGCATTGGCGATGCGCCGCGCGGCCCAAGAGGCGCATTCCAGCAAGTCGGAGCGAAAAGCGCCCCAGTGAAAACGGGGTCAGGAAGGGTTTCGCATATCATAATCTTCTTGGCTATCATGCTCTTTGCCGCGAAACCCTTCCCGACCCCTACCGAGGTGCCCCCATGCCCCGACGTCCTCGCCAAGCGATGGGGGGCTACGTGTTTCATGTGCTCAATCGCGCGGCGGCGCAACGAACTTTGTTTCGCGAGGATGGAGACTATGCAGCCTTCTTAGGAATTCTCCATGAAGCGCAGCAGCAGGTTCCGATGCGGATTCTCAGCTATTGCGTCATGCCGAATCACTGGCACCTGGTTCTCTGGCCGACTGGGGATGATGACTTGTCGGAATACATGAAATGGCTAACGACAACGCACGCTCAACGCTGGCACAAGTGGCATGAGTCGACGGGCACGGGCGCTCTCTATCAGGGACGATTCAAATCGTTTCCCACCCAAGAGGATGACCACTTCTGGCAAGTTTGCCGCTACGTGGAGCGAAACTCATTGCGCGCAAATCTTGTCAGCAGAGCCGAACTGTGGCGATGGTCGAGCCTGTGGCAGCGAATCAATCAAGGCACTGATGTTTCCCTGGCGTCGTGGCCGCTACCTCCCGGCTCTCGCTGGAACGACTATGTCAACCAACCGGAAACCGAGGCAGAGCTGGCAGCTCTGCGAAAGTCTGTCACGCAGGGAATTCCCTTTGGAGACGCGGACTGGGTGGAACGAACCGGAAAGGCCCTGGGAATCGAAACGCGAATTCGGTCTGCCGGCCGACCGCGAACACGCTGGTAGGGGTCGGGAGGGGTTTCGCGGAACTGACTTTTCTTTCTGTGAAGACGTCGTTAGCGAAACTCCTCCTGACCCCGTCCGGCTGGAGTTGCGGATACGTACCGAACCCCGGCAGCGGCTCAGGGCAGGAACTTAGCGGACAGCGCTCCAGCGCCAACGGGGTCAGGAAGGGTTTCGCATGTCATAATCTTCTTGGCTATCATGCTCTGTGCCGCGAAACCCTTCCCGACCCCTACCAAAAAAATGGTAACGAGATACTTGGCTCATCATTGACACTTCCGTAGCGAGAATTCATAACATGCTCACTTTTTACGCTTCTTTGCTCGTTTTTTGGCCAGCGATTTTAGCTTCGCCTTGTCTACCTCCCGGTCCAGTTGGGCCTTGGGAACTTTCGCCAGTTTCCCAAGCAGTGAATGGAATTCGTCCATGCCTTCCGGTTTCTTTGTCACGATCTACTCCTGAGATTGAGGTACTTGAATTGGTGCAATCTGGCAGTAATCCGGCTCTCTCTTCGCCAGCTTCCACGGAGCATGATGCCGACACAAATGGACTGTCGAGACGTTGCGGCCAGTTGGATAGGTCCGCAGCGAATAGGTCACTTCGTGAGTTGCGTCCCGGTCGCACGGCTGCTGGTAATACCCGCCGCCAGTGTCAATGTGTTGGCACTTCATTACTTAATCCCCATGAATCCAGCGTCATCTTGGGCCGTAAGTTGACGGTAGGTGACGCGCCGGCCCACGACGCACGCCAGTACCCGGAAAAATCGCAACCCATCGGTCAGGTCGCGGAAGTTGAATCGCCAGCTTTCCTCATCCACGTAGGCATCCAGGTGGAAGGGAGCGACGGATACGTAGGTGCCTTTGATGGCACGTTTGAGGAGACACCAGAAATTCTCCATGCCGTTGACGTGTACCCGCCCGCGAACGTATTTGGTCAGGTGGTCAACCGACTGATGGAAGTAGCGGCCAGCAAGGGCGGCGTAGGACGGGGCGGCATCGGTATAGAAATGCGATTCCGGCTCTACGTTTTTGAGGACTGTAACCTGCAAGGATTCGTCGTCAGTGCCGGGAACGACCATAGCCCGCACTTGGCTGATATTGTCCCCCTGCCCGCGTTCCAAGAGCCCCTGAACGATGGCCTTGCCGCTGGCACCCCGCCCCTTGATTTTCTTCTCCCGCTTGTGCTTGTGCATGTTCGCGGCCTTCCCGCCGACGAACGTCTCATCCCCTTCGACCTCGCCATTCAACTTGCGGTAGGCGGGCGTTTTCATGGCCAGCCGAACCCGGTGGAGCATGAACCACGCCGTCTTTTGAGTCACCCCAAGAGCGCGGGCAAGCTCGTGGGAACTGATACCGTTTTTCATGTTGGCAATGCACCACACCGCGACGAACCACTTGTCCAGCCCGAGCGGCGAATCCTCAAAAATCGTCCCAACCTTGACGCTGAACTGCTTGCGGCACGCCTTGGCCTTGCATTGCAGCATCGAACGGCTGGTGATGACGCCGACGTTGCACTCTCCGCACTTGGGGCAGGCCGGGTTGCCTTCCGGCCACTTGACCGCCAGCATCGCCTCAAAGCAGACCTTGAGCGAAGAGAAGTAGCGGACGGCTTCCAGCAGGGTTTTCGGGGTGTCAGTCATGGTGATTCTCTAAGATTTGGTGGTTCGGCCCACTTCAAACGCTCCCATTACGACCAGGAAGAGCACCGGGTAAATGTCGCCAGCGACGGCAATGGCCGCTATTCCAGTGAGCAGTATCAGGTTTGCGGCTGCCAGCACGGGGACCGGCTGGAGCATATCTCGCCAAGTTGTTCGCATTGCGGGAATTCCTTGTTAAGCGGGGACGCAGCCGCGACCGCCGCAACTGCCACAAGTCTGGGTGTCTTCGCTGAATCCGTCGCCGCCGTGGTTCCCCTGCCCGTTGCAATCGCGGCAGGGCCGCGTGCCCGGTTCAACGCCAGCACAGTCAGGGCAGCGGACCCCGCCAAAAAACCGCCAGCCGAGCGATTCAAAATGCTCCTTGGCGTCTTGGCAGAAGGTTTCCAGGGAGACTTCTTCCGCCCCGACTTCATAGCGTTCGGTCACAACGCAGCCGGACCCATCCGCTTCTTCCCGGTCACACTGGGCAATCGCACTCAATTTCGTCGTGAACATCGGTCGTTTCCTTGTGCAAGAGTGATGAGTCAACTACCTAACTATACCCTATTCGTCTGATGAGTCAACTGCCTTGCCACAATTCCGAGCAGAATTCCGAAAATAATTCCAAGGGCGGGAAACCGCTGATGAGCCAAGTATATCGTTGCCAAAAAAATCCCGAAAATCTTTTGCGAACAGTTAGTTTTAAGTACTGGACATGAGTATAATAGAAGTGAGCCGGGTGGAGCCCTGCGCGAAGGCTTGCCACGAGGGCAATTGCTCTTTCTCAATCTGGTTGTGTTTGACAGGAGAGCGAGAATCCTCCTTCCAGGGCCTATTCTGCGCCCATTGCAACTTTGTGAGCCTGCCCGATCAAGGAGGGCAGCTCACGAGGAAATGCGATACCTGCCGAGGGTCAGGCCGATGTGGGAACATCCAGTTCCGATCTGGGTGTATCACGAAACGGCGGAATTCAGGCGGGAAGTATCAAGGCGAAAATCCGCAAGTTCTTGCATCGCAGGGACTTGTGGATGATTTGCCGATCCGCGGACCTCAAAAGCAGAGTGTCGAAAACCTGTATCAGATGGTCCTGCGGAGATGCATGCGGTCGATGAATCAAGAAACGGGATGATTCACCGGATGAATCACCGCAAGTCCTTTAGCAGCAAAAGGTTGGTGTCTTGATCCAACCGAAAAACAATCGCGTGAATCAATGAATCGGTCTGCACGCGTGATGCGGAACTATTCGGCAGGTTGTCTCAGCTTGGCCAGATCTGAAATCCATCGATGTAAGTGGTGCGTCCCGCCCATCATCCCTCCCCATCCGCCTTGCGAACCGTCCGCGAAATAGGCAATCTGAGCTACACCTGACTGATCAACGAAATCCACACGTACCCAGGGCATCATTAGAACGAAAAGGAAACTAATGAAAGCAATTATGATCGGCAATCCAACGGCTACAAACAATGAACTGTTGCCGAACAAATTAAGCGTAGCCCAGATTGTCCCGATGATCAGATGCAAGAGCCACGGTGGGGTTTGCCTCACCAAAGACACCGATTGGATGCTCGGCATTTGAATATTGCGATTCTCACCACAGAACGTCATTCCCGGGGAAGTGCTGCGAAGTGATCCACCGTCATCAAGTGCCCAGAGCTTTAGCGCAGACCTGACCTTAGTTGGCCCGGCGTACCAGATTTCATGTTGGACCTCAGTCATGGTGTCGAAATAATGTCCCAACCGTGACGGTTAGTATTCATTCTCCCCACCTTTGACTTCCAGCCCAGCGCTTCCTGAAAAAGTCTTGCGAACCGTCCGGGCTGCGATCTCCGCTTGCAGTTTCGCAATAGCCGCATCGGGGGTCATGGCTCCGAGGTCGCCGTCGAGGCGGTCGCGGAGACTGACGGTTCCTTGTTCGGCGTCGCGGGGGCCGATGACGAGCATATAGGGGATGAGCTCGAGCTGGGCGTCGCGGATTTTTGCCCCGAGCTTTTCGGGGCGGTAGTCGCCGGTGATCCGGAGGCCGGCGGAGCGGAGTTTTTGCTCGACGGTGCGGGCGTACTCTTCGCTCTTCTCGCTGACGGTGACGATGCGGGCTTGCTCGGGAGCGAGCCAGAGGGGGAAGGCACCGGCGAAGTGTTCGATGAGGACGCCGATGAAACGCTCCATGCTGCCGAGCGGGGCCCGGTGGATCATCACGGGGCGGTGCATCTTGTTGTCCGCGCCGACGAATTCGAGCTGGAACCGTTCCGGCAGGTTGTAGTCGAGCTGCACGGTGCCGAGTTGCCACTCGCGGCCGATGCAATCGGTCACGACGAAGTCGGCTTTGGGGCCGTAGAACGCGGCTTCCCCCGGCTCGGCGGTGTAGCTCATGCCCAGGCGCGTGCAGACTTCTTCGAGCGAGGCCTGAGCCCGGTTCCAGACTTCCTGGCTGCCGACGTATTTGTCGCTGTGCTCTTCGCGGAAGCCGAGGCGGACGCGGTAGTTGGTGAGGCCGAGGCAGTCGAGCACGAACTGCGTCATCTCGATGCAGCCGCTGAATTCGGCGGCGACCTGCTCCTCCATGCAGAACAGGTGGGCGTCGTCCTGCGTGAAGCCGCGGACGCGAGTCATGCCATTGAGCTGGCCGGTTTTTTCGAACCGATAGACCGAACCGAACTCCGCGAGGCGGACCGGCAGCTCCTTGTAGCTGCGGCGCTCCGCCCGGTAAATCTGGATGTGGTGCGGGCAGTTCATCGGCTTAAGGAGATAAGCCTCCTGCTCGTTGAACCAGTGCATGATGGCGATTTTCCGCTCTTCCACCGTGCTTGCATTGCCGAAGCCGAGGAACGAGGAGACGCCAAAGTTCTTCTGGAAGTCGGCGGAGGATTTTTCGAAGATGTCGACGAACTTCTGGTCGTTGACGTCCCCTTTGAAGTGGGCCGCGAACAGGTGCTGCGTGTCCTGCATCAGCGGGTCGAGATAGAACGGCGGGAACTGCGAATCCATGTAGTAGGGAAAGTGCCCGCTGGTCTGGTAAAGCTGAATGCGGCCGATGTGTGGCGTGTAGACCGGCTGGTAGTTGCGATTGCGGAGCTCGTGCTTGATGAACTCCTCAAGCTGCGAGCGGACCTGGGCTCCCTTCGGCAGCCAGAGGCAGAGGCCGGGGCCGACTTCCTGGCTGATGGCAAAGAGCCCGAGCTGCTTGCCGAGCAAGCGATGGTCCCGCCGCTTGGCTTCCTCGATTTTCTTCAGATGCTCGTCGAGGTCTTCCTGGCTGAAGAAGGCCGTGGCATAGAGCCGCTGAAGCTGGGCGTTGTTCGCGTCCCCTTTCCAGTAAGCTCCCGCGATGGAGAGGACTTTGTAAGCTCCGATGGCTCCGGCAGACGGCACATGCGGGCCGCGGCAGAGGTCGATGAATTCTCCCTGACGATAGAACGAGAGAGACGGATGCTCGGCGAGGCCGGTGGAGATGTGCTCAACCTTGTATTCCTGGCCGAGGTCTTTGCAGATGTCGAGGGCCTTGTTGCGGTCGACTTCGATTCGCTCGAACGGCTCATCGAGGGCGATGATTTTCTTCATCTCCGCTTCGATGGCGGGGAAGTCTTCTTCGCGAAGCGGCTCCGGCATCTGAAAGTCATAGTAGAAGCCCCCTTCGACCGTTGGACCGAACGCGAGCTGAGCACCCTTCTTCAGGCGCATCACCGCCCGGGCCATGATGTGGGCCGCGGAGTGCCGCATGACGGCGAGAGCTTCGGGGTCCTTCTTGGTGAGAATGCGGAGCTTGACCTCGCCATTGTCCGGCAGCCGAGTATCGACGCCGACGACCTTGCCATCCACTTCGCCGGCGATGGCCGCTTTGGCGAGCCGCGGGCCGATCCCTTCGGCGATCTGGCGGATGGTGACGGACTGGGGGAATTCCTTGCTACTGCCGTCGGGAAGGATGACCTTGAGCATGGTGACTTTCGTAGCGACACGCGGCCCCGCGTGTACGCTTCTGAAGCCAGCACGCGGGCCGCGTGCGGCTACGACATTGCCCCGGCCTCGGCAGCGGTACAAAGGCTGCCGTTACAGTCGGCTGGGAGCGGTGCTAAAGTATAGGGGAGGTAGGATTTGCGGCAAAGGCGAACCTTTGCAGATGGTTGTACGTCTCCCTACTTGACCCTTCGCCCCTCTCTGCTCAGATTGGAGAGTAATCAGCCGCGAAGGTTCGGTGCGGCGATGCAAAGTGAGTATTGGAGCGGTTAGCTCAGTTGGTTAGAGCGCAACGTTGACATCGTTGAGGTCGTAGGTTCGAGTCCTATACCGCTCACTTTTGTTTAAAATGGAGCCCATGCAGATAACAGGTAATTCTGACGGAAAACTACGCCACTCCATTTCTAACATTCTTTGCGGCATCGCTGGGTTTAGCCTCTTAGTGACGCTGATTTCGTCCACTCGTGGCGAAACTCCACCCCTCGTTGCCGCGGATGCCTTTACCAGGACCATTCAGCCGCTGCTGAAGGAGCATTGTCTTTCGTGTCATGGAACGGACGCGCAAGAAGGTGGAGTGAGTTATGCGGATCTGAAGGATGATCAGACCGCTCTTCGCAAACGGCCGCTCTGGAAGCGGGCTTTGCTGCGCGTGAAGTCGGGAGAGATGCCGCCGGAAGGGGAAACGCCGCTCACTGCGGACGAGAAGAAGGTGCTTCTGGAGTGGATGACCTATGCGACTGAGTATCTCAACTGCGGCGAGGGGGCGCGGGATCCTGGTCCGACTGTACTCCGCCGGCTTAATCGCACGGAGTACGATCTGACGATTCGCGACCTCCTCGGAATCGACTTCCGCAGCGCCGAAGCGGTCGGCATGCCCGATGAAGCTGTGGTGGATGGTTTCGACAACACATCGGCGGCATTGGGATTCTCGCCGGCACTTCTGGAAAAGTATTTGGCCGCAGCGGACAAGGTGCTGGAGTTGCTGCATTCGCCACGCTATCGCCAGCAGCTCGACGAAGTGTTGTTTGTCCGCCCCGGAAAGGAAATCACGGAACAACAAGCTGCTCGGCAAGTAGCCGAGCGATTTGTCCGCCGGGCCTATCGTGGCCCGGTGAATGACGACGATTTGGGGCCGCTCCTCGCCCTGTTTCAAAAAGCCCGCGACCGCGAGGAGCCATTCGAGCAAGCCGCGAGAGCCATGCTCAAGCCGGTCCTGGTCTCCCCGCGGTTTCTCTACCGTTTCGAAGAGGGTGAGCCGGCCAAGAAAGAGGAAGCCGGCGGCCACGCGACGCGAATCACGAATCATGAACTGGCCGTGAGACTCTCGTATTTCCTCTGGTCCAGCATGCCGGACGATGAACTCTCCAAACTGGCCGACGCGGGCGAACTCACCAAGCCGGCCATTCTCCGTCAGCAGGCGCTGCGAATGCTCAAAGATCCCAAGGGGCGCGCACTGACCGATAACTTCGCCGTGCAATGGCTACAGCTCGGCAAGCTGGCCCAGGCCCGTCCCACGACGGAGTTCTTTCCGACGTTCACGCATGAACTCCGTAATGCGATGCGAGAAGAGACAATGATGTTTGTCGATCATTTGCGGCAGGAGGACCGCAGTCTGCTGGAGCTGCTCGACGCCGACTACACGTATGTCAATGCGGACTTGGCGAAGCATTATGGCTTGAATCCACCAGCCGGCAAGACGTTTGAGCGAGTGGCACTCCGGCCGGAAGATCATCGGGGCGGCTTGCTCGGCATGGCAAGCGTGCTGTCGATGACGTCGCACACCTTTCGGACCAGTCCCACGCAGCGAGGGAAGTATATCCTGGATGTCGTCTTCGGCTCTCCGGTGCCGCCCCCTCCCGCCAATGCCGGCATGCTCAAGGACGACGATCAGAACCGACGCCGCGCGCCGAAGACTTTCCGCGAACAGCTCGCCCAGCATGCGACGCAGAAATCGTGCGCCGCCTGCCACAAAAAGCTCGACCCGCTCGGCTTTGCCCTTGATAATTACGATCCCATCGGCGCCTGGCGGGAGATCCGGCCGGAGTTTCCGCTGGATGTGGCGGGCGAACTCCCCGGCGGCGAGCGATTTAACGGCGCGGCGGAATTCAAACAGCTAATCCTCAAACGGAAGGACGATTTCATCAGAAATCTGACCGAAAAACTGCTGGTTTATGCCCTCGGCCGCGAACTCGATTACTTCGACGACTGCACGATTCACGAAGTGGGCAAGCGATTGAGAGAGCGAGAATATCGTTATTCCGAACTGATTCTTGGTATCGTAGAGAGTTACCCCTTCCAGCACCGCCGAATCGAACAGTAGTCTCGCTTTATGAATCGACCATTTTCTCGGCGAACCCTCCTCCGCGGCGCGGGCGCAATGCTCGCGCTCCCCTGGCTCGAATCGCTGGCGGTTCGCGAGGCGCGGGCTGCCGGCGAATCGGCCAAGGTCCGTCCGCCGCTGCGGATGGGGATTGTCTCGGTCACCGGCGGCACGGTTCTCGAATCGTGGCGGATGAAAGAAGGGGGTCCGCTCGACAAGCTCCCCTCGATTCTGCGTCCCCTCGACTTTGCCAAACAGGAGCTGCTGCTGCTCACCGGCCTCTCACACGCCGGCCGGACCGAGAACCTCAACGGCCACGAAGCCTGCGGCTATACCCATCTCACCGCGGCTCCGCTCGCGACGAAGCAGGGGGGAAAGTCGCTGGCCGGCATCTCCGTCGATCAACTGGCGGCTCAGCATGTCGGGCAAGACACATTTCTCCCTTCGCTCGAAATTGGACTCAGCAATCACGAAACCCGTTATTCATTCCGCTCAGCCGACACGCCCGTCCCCTACGAGGACGATCCCCGCCACGTTTACGAGCGGATGTTCCGCGGCCGGACCCCCGTCGTCCCCAACTGGCAGCGGCGGGCGACCGCGAAAGCCGCAGCAGTGGTCCGCGATTCGGCGAAAGTGGATTCGTACGACGCCAGCGTGATCGACCTGGTCCGGGAGCAAGCGCAGCGCCTCCGCGGCAAGCTCGGCCGGCTCGACCGGGACAAGCTCGATCAATATTTGTTCTCCGTCCGGAGCATGGAAAAACGGATCGCCACGCTCGAAGCCCGCCTCAAGGAGGAAGCGCTCGACGCCGCTTCCCCCGGCCCCGGCAAGTTGGTCGATCCCAAGCTGCCGGCCAAGGAGATTCCCTTTTACAAGTTCCGGGACCTCGTCTATCGCGACCCCGAGAAGCATGGCGAGTACATCCGGATCATGTCGGACCTGATGGTGCTCGCGTTTCAGACTGACACCACTCGCGTCTGCACGCTCGCCGTCGGCGACGATGGGGCCTATTTCCCCGGCGTCATCACGGTCGGCTACGAACAGCATTGCCACACGCTGGAACATCAAGGGAACGCGGGGCGCGTGGAAGACGCCGATCCAATCGCCCGCGAAGCCTGCCGGCAGATTCACGCCTGGTATACCAGCCTGTTCGCGGAGCTGGTTCGCACGATGCAGGGGATCGACGAAGGAGGCTCGTCGCTGCTCGACAATTCGCTGCTACTCTACACCTCCTACATGGCCGACGGCGGCCACGGCCGGGACGACTATCCCAAGCTGCTGGTCGGCAATGCCCAGGGGACGCTCAAGACCGGGCGGCAAATCGATTTCCCCAATAACACCCCCGTGGCCAATCTCTACGTGGAGATGCTCGACCGGATGAGCGTCAAGGTGGACGAGTTTGGCGACAGCAAGGTCTCGAAGAACGCCCGCTTTGACGGCCGGCTGCCGGGGCTTGCTTAATTCACCATGTTCCTCGCCGTCGGACACAACGGAGCACGCCTGACTTCAGCCGATGGGGTGAAGTGGAGCGACCCCGTGCTCGGCAAAGAGGGGGAAGTCTATCGCGGACTCTGCTTCGGAGCGGGACGTTTCGTCGCCTTCGGCAGCTACGGCGGCGTAAACATCTTCGCGACAACTGCCGATGGCAAAGTTTGGCAGACCGAGAAGCAAGACGCCAAATATTCACGCTACGTCCGGGGCATCGCCTATGGAAAGGACCGTTTTCTCGCCTTGGGTGGGGACCCTGGCTCGGTCGGTGCCGCCAATGCCTTTGAGCTGACCTCGACGGACGGCCTGAAGTGGAGCGACTTCCACGAAACCGGGGCGAAGTTCGTCCTCCGCCGCGTCGCCTTTGGCAACGACCTATGCGTTGGCGTCGGCGACCGGGGCCGCCGTGCCGCCTCCAAAGATGGCGGGTTAACCTGGGAGGATACTCCCAACACCAAAGCCGTCGATACGCTCATTGACGTCGCCTTCGGCAACGGCATCTTTGTGGGAGTGGGCCTGCACGGACTGCGGATCTCCACCCGCGACGGCAAGCAGTGGAGCGAGCGGCAAGTCGGCGAGGAAGGGGAGCACTGCAACACGGTCGTCTGGACCGGTGAGAAATTCGTCGCCATCGGCCAAGGGGCCACCTACCTTTCGGCAGGTGGCGAAAAATGGGAGCGAATTCCGAGCAAGGATGCGCCAACCACCGCGGCCTTTGGAAACAAAGCGTTCGTCGGTACAAGTTGGAAGGGGCGCCTCCTGCATTCGACCGACGGGGTCAAGTGGCGAGAAGTACTCAAGAGCGAGCATCACTTGGAAGCAGTCGGTTTTGGAGCTTAGGGGTTTTCCCTCTGCGATTGGAAGAGGGCCAGAGTGAGGGTCCAAAAACAGGCTCCAAGTGGTCACATTGCTGGGGAAGTGTCCGCCCTCCCAGAACCTAAGCCGCCTTGCCGGTGTCCCTGGGGTGTGGTTTGCTAGAGGCCGTGAGACAGCCGGTGGAAGAGTCCTTGGGCCGAGTGGCGAAATGGCAGACGCACAGGATTTAAAATCCTGTTTCCCGTTAGGGAAGTGCGGGTTCGAGTCCCGCCTCGGCTACTGATTTGGGGCAATGGGAAATCAGTCACATCCCTCCCGGTCACTCGGTTAGAAACCACGCCCTCGGCACAGCTTCGCGCCGCGTCGCTCATTTTTCAGAATTTCTTGACGAGCAGCCAATTTGGGGGAAGAGTTGGCCAATGAACACTAACCCACGCGAGGATGCGGCTGTCTTAACTTCCCCGAGAGGACTTTCATGCCTCACAGTGTCCTGGTTTATGCCGCCAATCCCGAGCGGCATTTGATAGCGGTCAGCGACGAAAGAGGATTCACCATCCTCGACCTGGATAGCGGTCCCGTGGAAATTGGAGACACGCTCTCTTCGGACGACGAAGGAACAATGTGGTTCAACTCCACCCGGAGAGTCCGCCTGGTCGCTTACCCGAGACAGCGCGGGGTCCGTGCCAATGCCCTGCGGGATTGTCTGTTCTCGAAAACGTGATCAGTCGCCGGCTGGGACTCGCCTACTTCTGCACACGGGTCGGCAGAATCATCATCGGAATGCCGTCCCACTGCAAGCGCCGCTCCAGCGAAAATGCCGTCTGGTTATGCAGCAGCAGACCGATCCAGGTTTCGCGGCGGAAGACGAGTTGGCCGGAGATGACGATGCTCTTCGGAAATTCCTTGTGAACCGCCTTGCAGAGGTTTTCCAGTTCCGCGACCACGTCGGTCCCAATCGCCAGATAGCCGCGGGAAGGAAGCCCGAGGCGGCGGGCCAGGTCCACGTACTTTTGCAGGCTGGTCCGGGTGAAGTTGCGGAGGTCCTCGACGGCGTCCGCCCCTTTGAAGTTGCCGGAATCGACCACGCCGACGGAAATGAAAATGATGTTTTGAAAGTGCTTGGGGACTTTTTGCAATGCCCCAAGCAAGGTGTGGACCCCCAGGCCGCTGTAGCCGCCGACAAGCACAATCGCCGTCGGCAAGTCGGGCTGCAAGGGACCGAGATTCGGCGATTGATTGACTTCGATCGCTCCCAAAGTGGCAGTCAGCCCTTCCAAGCTGCGGCTGACGGCGCGGTAGTACCAGTGGATCAGAAAGCAGGCGAGCACGAACAGGCTGGTGACGCCGACCGTAATCAGCCCCCCTTCAAAGAATTTGAAGAAGACCGTCACCGCCAAAATGCAAAGGCACATCCCGCCCCCGAATCCGAAGAGGAGCAGCCGACGCCGCCAGAGCGGATTGGTCTGCTTCTGCTGCCACCAAAAGCGGCACATGCCGATCATCGAGAGGGAAAACGTGAGGAACACATTGATGGAGTACATCGAAACGAGCGTGGTAATGTTTCCCTGCGTTCCCCACAGGGCCAATAGCGCGGCTCCGCCAATCAGCAAAATCCCGTTGTGAGCGGCGAGGCGATCCGAGAGGCTGCCGAAGCGATGGGGGACGTAGGAGTCGTGGGCCATATTCGCCAAGACTCGCGGGCCGTCGATAAAGCCCGCTTGCGCGGCGACGACGAGCAGCGCTCCTTCCGAGAGCATCGTGACCAGGACGAACGTCCGCGCGATCCAAGGGGATAGTCCCAGGCCGGTTGCGAACTTCTCCGACAGCAACTGATTCATCGTCACACTGGCCCCTTCCGGGAGCGTGAGCTTCAGGAGGAGATACGCGAGCATCAACCCGCCGGCCGTGACTGCTAGGGAAGTGGCCATGTAGATCATGGTCCGTTTAGCGGTTGCGACCCGCGGCTCGCGCATCACCGGCATGCTGTTGGAGACGGCTTCGATGCCGGTGTAGGTGCCGGCACCGAGGGAATAGGCATACAGCAGCAGGCCAATGGTGCCGATCAATCCCATGCTCGGATTTGCCAGATCGGCCTGCACCTCGGTGGCGATGTCCTGCGCAACGGTCCCGAGCGAGGAAACATGCAAGGCAATGGAGCCGGCAATCAGCACGGCATGCGTCGCCAGAAAAAGCAGAAAAATCGGCAGCAGCACCGTGACGGATTCTTTCACGCCGCGCAGATTGAGCAGCACCAGTACGACAATGGCACCTGACTCCAGCGGCAGTTTCCAAGCAGCCCATTCCGGACCGGCCAGCCCCAGCAGGGCGTCGCCCGCCGCGGCAATCGAGACGGTTACCGTCAGGATGTAATCCACCACCAGCGCACAGCCGGAAACCACCCCCACGGGCCGGCCCAAGAGCTTGCTGGCGACCAAATAGCCGCCGCCGCCGCTAGGAAAGGCTTCGATGATGTGGCTGTAGCAGGCGGAGATGACGAAGACCGTGAAGATGGTCGCCACAGCCAGCAAGATGGCCAGATGGTGGTGCGTGCCCAGGTGATGAAATGCCTCGGATGGGCCGTAGCAGGAGGACGACAAGCCGTCCGCTCCCAGCCCCACCCAAGCCAGAAACGCGATTAGCGAGACATGGTGGTAAACGGAACGATCCGCCAGGTCGAGCGGCTTGCCGACGAGAATATTTTTGACCGCCGATCCAAGCTGCGGCCCCTCGTCCAAAGGGATTTCACTGGCATTGATTTCCTGAACGGCAGGCGGGGTTGTTTGCGGCGCAGAGGCATCCATAGGTTTCTCCGCTTCCAGAATAGAGGGAGAAACCTTGGTCAGAACCGGCGGAAAGGCGATCTTGATACTTTCTTAGCGCGGGGCGGGGAGATCTTTACTAGTTCTTGATGCGAAAGGTTGCGCGGCAAACAACCTTGGGCCTTACGCCAGCAGTTCCTTAAGCACCTTCGCCGGCTCAACGCCGGTCAGCCGCTGGTCGAGCCCCTGGTAGCGGAAGCTGAACCGCTCGTGGTCGAAGCCGAGGAGGTGCAGGACGGTGGCGTGGAAATCGTGAACGTTGCAGGGGTCTTTCACGATGTTGTAGGAGAAGTCGTCGGTTTGGCCGTAAATCTGGCCCGGTTTGCTGCCGCCGCCGGCCATCCACATGGTGAAGCAGCGGGGATGGTGATCGCGGCCGTAGTTCTCTTTGGAGACGCCCCCTTGGGAGTAGATGGTGCGGCCGAATTCGCCCCCCCAGATGATGAGCGTTTCGTCGAGCAGGCCGCGCTGCTTCAGGTCTTGCACGAGGCCGTAGCAGGGCTGATCGACGTCACGGCACTGGTCGGGGAGGCGGCCAGCGACGTTGGCGTGCGTGTCCCAGTTGTTGTGGTAAAGCTGGATAAAGCGGACGCCGCGCTCCACCATTCGCCGGGCCATCAGGACGCTGTGGCCAAAGCTGCCGGGCTTTTTGGCCGAGTCGCCATAGAGCTTGAAAGTGCTCTCCGGCTCGGTGGCGATGTTCGTCAACTCCGGCACGCTAGATTGCATCCGGAACGCCAGCTCGTACTGCTGGATGCGCGTCGCCGTTTCGGGATCGAGCGTGAGCTGATGGTTCAGCTCGTTGAGTTTCTTGAGGCCATCGAGCGTGTTGCGGCGGACTTCCGTCGGCACGCCGTTCGGGTTGTTGATGTAGAGAATCGGGTCGCCGCCGCTGCGGAAACTGACGCCGGCGTGCTCGCCGGAGAGGTAGCCGCTGGACCAGATGCGGGCGGAGATGGCTTGCACCTGCTCAACGTTGGTCGGCTTGGCGACGAGGACCACGAACGTCGGCAGGTCGTCGTTGAGGGAGCCGAGGCCGTAGGACGCCCACGCTCCGAGGCAGGGGCGGCCGGTGATCTGGTTGCCGGTCTGCATGTAACTGATGGCCGGCTCGTGGTTGATGGCTTCGGTGTGCATGCTCCGGATGAAGCACATTTCGTCCACCATTTTGGCCGTGTGCGGCAGCAACTCCGTCACCCACATGCCGCTCTTGCCGTGCTGGGCGAACTTGAACTTCGACGGCGCAATGGGAAACCGCTTCTGCCCCGAAGTCATCGTCGTCAGCCGCTGCCCCATCCGGACCGTTTCCGGCAGGTCCTTGTCATACCACTCGTTCATCACCGGCTTATAGTCATACAAATCCATCTGCGGCGGCCCGCCGACCATGTGGAGATAAATGACGTGCTTGGCCTTGGGGGCGAAGTGGGTGAGGGAGGGGTGCAGGGGCTTTTTGTCTGCGGCGTCCGCAGCCAGGCCTGTTCCGGCTAACGAAGCCAGCGCGGCTCCGCCGAGCAGGTGCGAGCCCTGCTGAAAGAAGTGGCGGCGGGTCATGTTCTGACGGATGTTATCGAAGATGTTCATGGGTTTCTCCCGTGGTCCGCTCGCTCCGCGAGCGGAACCTTAGTGAGGAAATATGGAACTTGGTCGTACTTAAGATCGTGTGAAGGCTTGATCGGGAAATTAGGGGCTCAGGAAATCGACGTCACTTCAGTGAAGTTCCGCTCGCGGAGCGAGCGGACCACGGGTGGGGTCATCGTGGCATTCGAAGACTCAAATCCTTTGTGAAATGGATGTATTCACCTGGTCTCAGCCTGGCCCGTTTGGGGTTCTCTGCTATGTAAGAACGAAAATGGCTGAAGTCCTCGGGACTTCGAACCAAGTGGTCAAATTGGTCCTCTTGCCAGAAGCGTCCTTTGCAGGCGAGCCTGCGATTGATTTGGGTGGCGGTAAAGTACTTCCAGGAATCGCACTGTTGCAACATTCCCTCTTCCGTTGCAAAGGCGGCGAGCAGATGGACATGGTTCGGCATGACGACGAAGTCCGTCATCACATACCGCTGTTCGTCAAAATACAGCAGGCTCTGCGAGACAATTTGCGACAGCTCCTGTTGGCGGAGAACGCACTCGCCATGAGCCTGGTCTAACTCGGATTCAAAGCGAGTGGAAACGAACTCGCGGAACTCGCTTTGTCGCTCTGGAGCGAGCTCGGAAACGGCTCGCCGCCAATTGGCCGAGATCGGATTGATGCCATGCTGCCGCAACCATTGCCGCCGATCGTTCAACCACCTTTCGACGACGGCTTCCGGTAATGAATCCCAAGTCCGCCAGGTAATGAAGCAGACCGTCCCTGCCTGAACCCAGTGAGGAAGGCGAGATCGCTCGATAATCGAGAAGTCACTTTTGGGGTCGAAAGTCTGCAGGGGAATCATGGGAGATACGATTTTGCGTTTGCGGGGCGAACCGATCGCGAAATTGGCCGATTTGGAACTCGACATTTTCTAAGTAAGGTTCCGCTCGCGGAGCGAGCGGACCACGTTACTTATTCAGCACCTCATCCAAATTCATCAACTCATTCACCAGCATCGTCCAAGCGGCAAGTGCTGCTGGGTCGAGTGCGGCATCGGGCTTGGATTCTCCTTCGCTGATGAGCTTCTTGGCGTCGTCGGCGTGGGCTGCGTAGAACTTCTGCAACTCGGAGAGCGAAGCTTGCACCACGGGGAGTTCTTCGCTGCGGAAGGGGCGGGCGAGGATCCGTTTGGCGACAAAGTCGAGGCGCTCATCGTCTTTTCTGCCACCGGTTTTCAAAGTCACCTGGGCCAAGTGGCGGGCGGCTTCGACGAACTGCACGTCGTTGAGCGTGACCAGGGCTTGCAGCGGAGTGTTCGTCCGCTCGCGGCGGACGGTGCAGGTCTCGCGATTGGGGGCCCCGAGGATTTCCATCGAAGCCGGCGGAGCCGAGCGCTTCCAGAAGGTGTACATGCTCCGGCGGTAGAGGTTTTCGCCAGTGTCCGGCTTATAGTCGCGGGTGTTGCTGCCGATGATGGCGACCGCTTCCCACACCCCTTCCGGCTGATAGGGCTTCACGCTCGGGCCGCCGAGCTTGGAAACCAGAATGCCGCTGGAGGCGAGGGCGTAGTCGCGGATCATCTCGCCATCCATCCTGAACCGCGGGCCGCGAGAGAAGTGGCGATTGGCCGCGTCTTTCTCCAGCTTCTCGGGAGTGGCGATTGCCGCCTGACGATAAGTATTCGACAGGAATATCTGCTTGAAGAACCGCTTCATGTCCCAGGGTGTTGAGCCGTCCGAGGGGGAGCGGAACTCCATCGCCATCCAGTCGAGCAATTCCGGATGGGACGGCAGCTCGCCGCTCACGCCGAAGTCGCCAGCCGTGCGAACAAGGCCAGTTCCAAACACTTCTTGCCAGAACCGATTGACCGTCACGCGGGCCGTCAGCGGATGGTCCTCCCGGAGCAGCCATTTGGCGAGCCCGAGGCGGTTCTTTGCGAGATCACCCGGCATCGGCGGGAGGAAGCCCGGAGTTCCTGCTTTCACCGGGTCGCGGCGCTTGTCGTACTCGCCGCGGAACAGTACAAACGCGCTGGGTTCATCCGTTTTTTCCTGCATCACATGGGCAACGGTACCGCGGGCCTTGATGGCGGCCAGCTCCCTTTCCAAGCCGCCAGTTTTGGCCGCCAAGTCTTGAAAGGCTTTGTCGAAAGTGCCGAGCCACCATTGATACAGCTCGTTCTTCTCTGCATCCGTCCGCTCTCCGGCAGCCTTCGTCAGAATGCCGGCGAAGCGGCTGACTTTGGCGAGGGATTCAATCTCGGCGGGAGTCAAAGACTGCTTATAGATTCGCAAGTCCTGAATGGTGAGTCCGCTGAGGGGCTCGCTGGTATTGCGCTGGCCGAGCTTGAACGGGACCGTCGTGCGGATGCTGTTTTGCAGCTTGTCAGCCTCTACATTCGTCTTTTGCGGCTGGCCGTTGTAGTAAACCTTCACACCGCTCGCTTTCCCCGAGCCGTCGTAGGTGACGGTGACGTGGGTCCACGTATTGGCCGGCACTTGCTCCGTGGCGACGACTTTGAGGGCATCCCCCGGCCAAGTATTCACGATGTGTGTTCCCACGCGGCGGGCCTGCACCCAAAAATCCCAGCCACGATAGTCCTTGGTGTTGTCCATGCGGGAACAGATCGCCCCCTGCGAATCGTTCGGCGGAATCATGATCCAAGCGGAGCAGGAGAATGGCTGCTCCTTCTCAAAATCGCCAGCACCAGCGAGTTCCAGAGCCGTTCCTTGCGTTTGCAGCGCCTTGCCGCCGGAGGCTCCTGGCTGCCACTTGGCCGATTCGGTCAGTGGGACCGATTGTTCTTGGCCTTCGAGATTCACCTTCGTCGTTTTGCCGTCTCCTTCGGCGAGCGGGGCGGACAAATACAAATCCTTCGTCGGCAGACTCTTCACCAGCGATTCCACATTGGCGGAAGCGAGCCAGGCGTCGTAGTCACCCTTCGCGGCCGCTTTGCGAGACTCCGTACCAGCGCGAGCGTCCGCCAGCTCCTTGTCGATGGCCTCCAGCCGCGGGCGGTCGGCCGCCATGGGAACGGGGAGGACCGGCGGCGTGTCCTTGATGTTGCCATCCATGGCCGGCTGAGTGGTGTTGTTGAAAAACGCCGACAGCTCATAAAACTCCTTTTGCTTCAGCGGGTCAAACTTGTGGTCGTGGCAGACCGCACAGCCGGTGGTCAGGCCGAGCCAGACTTGTGATGTCGTCTCGGTCCGGTCGCGGGTGTAGAAGACGAGATACTCCTCGGGGATCGACCCCCCTTCGCTCGTGGTGATGTTGCAGCGATTGAAGCCGGAGGCGATCTGCTGGTCGAGTGTGCGGTTCGGGAGCAAGTCGCCGGCGAGTTGCTCGATGGTGAACTGGTCGAACGGCAGGTTGCGATTGAAGGCCCCTATCAGCCATTCGCGATACGCCCAGTTCTCGCGGAAATTATCGAAATGAATGCCGTTGGTATCGGCATAGCGGGCGACGTCGAGCCAGTAGCGCCCCCGGTGCTCGCCCCATTGCTTGGACTGCATCAACTCGTCGATGAGCTTTTCATAAGCCTTGTCGTCCTTATCGTTCACGAATTTCTCCACCAGATCCATCGCGGGGGGGAGGCCGGTGATGTCGAGGCTGAGCCGGCGGGCGAGCGTCCGCTTGTCGGCTTCGGGAGCGGGGGAAAGGCCCATCGCTTCCAGCTTGGCGAGCACGAACGCATCAATTGGGTTCTTCACCCAAGCGGCGTTCTTCACCGCGGGAAGCGCCGGCCGCTTGGGAGCGATGAACGACCAGTGCGGCTGATACTCGGCTCCTTCGGCAATCCAGCGGCGGAGCAATTCTTTTTGAGCGGCTGTCAACTCCTTTTTGGTGGAAGCGGGGGGCATTCTTTCGTCCGGATCAGTGGAAAGAATCCGCTTGATCAACTCGCTCTCGTCCGGCTTGAAGGGAACGATGGCGGTCATCTGCATTGCCGCTTCGCGCCGGTCGAGCCGCAGGTCCGCTTTGCGGGCGGCGCTGTCCGGGCCATGGCAGGCAAAACAATTCTCCGCCAGGATCGGTCGGATGTCCCGGTTGTATTCGAGCTTGTCGGCAGCCGAGGCCGCGGTTGCAACGCTCGCGACGAGCAGAGTGGTCAAGGCAAGATGGCGAATCATCGTGTGGTCCCCTGGGAGCCGGCAATCGAAATTGGAAATCTCAAATCTCAAACAAAATGGAATACGGAACATGGAATTGGGAAACAGGAGCCCTGTTCATTTCTCATTTCTCATTTTCCCAATTCGAATTTGTTTGAGATTTGAGATTTCAGTTTTTTGAGTCTTCAGTAAACGTGGTTTGCAGGCCGCGGTGCTTTCTACCACAGCCGGAACGGCCCGGCTCCAGTACCTCACCCCGCTGCGAATGTGGCGAGACATTGCCCGGGCGGCTTCCTTGGCA
Source organism: Pirellulaceae bacterium (assembly GCA_046153945.1). Classification (GTDB taxonomy): domain Bacteria; phylum Planctomycetota; class Planctomycetia; order Pirellulales; family Pirellulaceae; genus SXOA01. Next base: position 19,789 of record JBJXFF010000002.1, on the reverse strand, counting down.
TCGCCGGCGAGCAGCGCCTCGACAATGGCCAGGTGCTCCCGGGCTTCATCGGCTAGCCGGCGGTAGTCGTTGCGGGCGGTGACATAGGCCCAAGCGACGTCGCGAAAGGCCCGGAACAGAATCTTGAGGCGCGACAACTCGGCAGCGAGAAAATCATTGCCGCAACTGGCCGCGACAAGGTCGTGCAGTCGGCTATCGGTGGCGCGGGCCTCTTCGATGAATCGGGATCCCCCCTTGGCGGATGCTTTCACCAGCCGTCGCAAGTCGGCTGCGAGTGATTCGAGTTCACCCAGTTCGGTCCGGCCGCAGGCGCGGCGAGTCGCTTCGCACTCCAGCACGCGGCGGACCTGGGCGATTTCGCGTACGTCTTTGCTCGTCACCGGGCGGACAATTGCGCCTCGGTTTGGCAGCAGGTCGATAATGCCGATGCCGGCGAGAGCGACCAAGGCTTCCCGAATCGGCGTATGGCTGACTTTGAATCGCTCGGCCAAATCTTGCGTTACCAAGTGCTGTCCGGCTCGCAGACGCCCTTCAAAGACGTCCGTCAGCAGCGATTCCACGATCGCCTGCCGGCGAAGGCCGTGGTCCCAGCGCAACGTTTTGCCGTTCAGGAGAGTCATGGGAGGGGATTTTTCAGGCGGGACCGCATCATGACTGTCGAAACCCGATGCGGCTGTATTCTGGAGAGCCAGTGATTGATTCTATAGAATCTGCTATCGCATTGCAACCCTGTGTCGGCGGCCGCACGGCAATTCCGTGATTAGCGCGGCGAACGTAATGAACCGGTTCGCCAATCGCTCCAATCCGTCGCCATCCATTCGGGAACTTGGCCCGGGACGGCAATCACTAGGAAACTCTGCTTGACTAACGACTATTGCTAGGCAAGGCATCTTTACTAGCGAAAATGTTCGGGAAGGGGAGCTTAACGAAAAATGATGCGGAGTCGCGGTACTTACACAGTGACCAATGTGAGAGGACAAGCAGAGAGACCGGGTCTACGCTTATCAGAATTTTTTGGCTTTGCTTACCGGCGATCCAGAATAGACTTACAGCGGCATTGAAGACCTTCGACGTACGGTTTAGCGACGAAAGACCATCCATGTGGAACGAACGTTTTGCGAGCGACGAATTTGTCTATGGTACGGAACCCAATTCGTTCCTCGCGCAAAACGCAGAGATTTTGAAGGGACCGGTCCTCTCCCTGGCGGAAGGGGAAGGGCGGAATGCCGTCTTTTTGGCCTCCCGAGGGTTGGAGGTGCTCGGTGTCGATGGGTCCGAAGTCGGGCTCGCGAAGGCCCAGAAGCTGGCGGCAGCGAGAGGTGTGGCGATTCGGACGGAGGTTGCCGACCTGGCCAGTTATGAACCGCCGGAGAATACCTATGGCTCGGTCATTTCGATCTGGGCCCATCTTCCCAGCCAGATTCGCCAGCGGCTGTATCGCTTGGTGGAACGCTCCCTAAAACCTGGCGGAATTATCCTGTTTGAGGCTTACTCCCAGGCGCAGTTTGCTCGGAATACGGGTGGTCCCAAAGATCCCGACATGCTGATGTCCCGCGGATCTCGAGCAAGCGTTTCCGAACTGTGAGCCGATCCTTTCCCAGGAAATTGAACGAGAGGTTTTCGAGGGGAAACTCCATACGGGCCTCTCCTCCGTCGTGCAATTGGTTGCCAGGAAGAAGCCTTAGCCGAGCAACCCACACTCAATGCCGGTCGCCGCCCCTATCCCCATTCCGGTACTTGACGGACACGCGGTATTGTATACAATTGTAACTATATCGGGCCGGCGAGAATCCGGCTGGGTCTTTGACAAGTGAAAACGAAGTTGTGGGGAGAGGGGGGAGATGCTGCGCGCTGGATGGGTGACGGTGGTTCAGTTTTCAGTTTTGAGGCATGGGAATCTCCAACGGGCCAGAAGCCCCTTGTTACCCCCACTTCCAAGGAGAGGGGTGGTGCAAAAGTCGAGGAATCGAAAGTTGCAAGTCTTTACATAATAAGGGCTTGCGGAAACGCAAAGGCGGACTTTTGCACCACGGATTCTTTTCAGGGGAGGATAGGCTGGCATTTTTGAGGCGGATGACGGCCTGGGGAGGCCATCGTACGAGCAGCGCTTTCACGCCCACGCAGAGCCGTGGGCGTGCCACCCAGGGAGATGTGAGAGGGGCACCCGGTCGTTTTTGGCGGCTAAGTCGTTATTTCGCCCGCTTAAGCCAATGGTGAAGCACCTGACAAACTGGTATAATCGAGGGGTGGCAGCACTTTCCGTGAGGGCTGTGATGCTCCAATCCAGCCCCTGCCCGCCCGTCCTTTTCGCATGCCAATGCCCTCCCGCCGGGAAAAGATTGAAGCCCTCCTTGCCCAGGAGCCCGCGGACACCTTCCTGCGCTATGGGCTGGCGATTGAGTTCGACAATGAGGGGCGGTTTGACGAGGCGATTCGCCTGTTCGAGGGGCTCCAAAAAGACCAGCCGCCGCATGTGGCTGCGTATTTTCGGGGTGCTCAGCTCTTGGTGCGACTGGAACGGATAAGCGAGGCCCGAACCTGGCTTCGAGACGGAATTGAAGAGGCCCGCAGGCAAGCGAACGCCCATGCCGCGGGGGAGATGAGCGAGTTGCTCGCCAGTTTGGGTTCACTTGGGGATTGATGACGATAGGCCAGGGACCTCGGCCGGAACAAAATACTTTATTGCATGCCGAGGATTGACCATGGCCAGTAAGAAGTCCGGTGGAGCCGTTGCCACCAAGAAGAAGCCGACCGCGTCGCTAAAATCGGCGGCCAAGCGGCCCGTGAAGCCGGCAGTCGCGAAGAAGGCTCCTCCGAAAGCCCCTCCGAAAGCCCCTCCGAAAGCCGTCGCACCCGCGAGCAAGCCGACCAAGGCTCCGGCCAAGAAGGCCCTGACAATCACGGTCGTCAAAAGGCCCGCCGCGCCCCCCGCTCCCGTCAAACCGGCCTCCAATCGGAGTCCCTACAGCGTCCATCCCAGCGTCTCGATGATGCAGCGGTGGATTGCCGAACTGAAAGCGAAGACGGGCAAGAATCTCGACGAATGGGTCAAGTTCGTCCGGGCGAGCGGCCCGTCGGACCTTGCCGCCCGCCGCATCTGGCTCAAAGACAAGCACAAACTGGGGACGAACAGCGCTTGGTGGATCGCCGAGCGGGCCGATCTCAGCGCCTCCAGCCTGGTAGACGACGATCCGCAAGCCTACCTGGCCGCTGCCGTCAAATACGTCGAGGAAATGTATGCCGGCGCCAAGTCCGGCCTTAAGCCGCTGCACGACCGGCTCCTGGAAATCGCCCGCGTGATGGGGCGGGACGTCCGGGTCTGTCCCTGCAAGACCATCGTTCCGATTTACCGCCGCCACGTCATCGCCCAGATCTTCCCTGCCGGCCGGACCCGTATCGACTTTGGCCTCGCGCTGCGAGACACTCCCGCGTCCGGCCGTCTGATCGAAACGGGAGGCTGGGAAAAGAAGGACCGGATTACGCACCGCATCCCGATCACCTCCCTCGCCGAAATCGACAGCGAAGTGGAACGCTGGCTGCGGTTTGCGTATGAGCTGGATGCGTAGCTAACAGAGGGTTACGCAACGGCTATTTTCCGTTCGCGTTTCCCGCCTTAGCTTTCCCCATTCCAAAGAACTTGAACCAGCCGGTACCCTTGGCGGTGGTGGCTTCCTCTTCGCGAGTGGCGTCGTCCTTGGTGAGCATGTCGGCAAGGGCCGTTAGAGCCTGGGTGATGCCCGCCTTCGGACTGTGTTCGATGAGGGGAACGCCGTTGTTGCGGATTTCCACCATCGTCCGGTAGTCGTTGGGAAGTTGCCAGAAGATTTCCTTCCCCATCGTTTCCTGGGCTCGCTTGAGGCTGATTTGGCCGGCGTCCAAGCCGACGCGATTGACGATGATCTTGACCTTCTCCTTGAGCCCCTCGATTTCGCCAAATGACATGAGCAGCCGGACCACGTTGCGAAGGCAGGGGAGGTCCAATTGCGTCACCAGGAGCACATCCTTGGCCGCCTTGAGAGCCGCAATATCGAGCGGGCTATAGCTCTTGGAGAGGTCCAGGATGAGATGCGAGAAGGTCGCCTTGAAGAGCCCCAGCACCCGGTTGAAATCGTCCGGTGTAATCAACGGAATGTCTTGGAGTTGTACTGGCCGAGGAAGGAGGTAGAGTCCGCTGGAGTGTTTGGACAGGGACTTCTTCAAAAGCTGAATATCGAGACGGCTGATGTTTTGAGCGACATCGACGATAGTGTAGTCGGGGATGGTGTCGAGAAAGACGTCGGCATCGCCGAGCGACAAATCGAGATCCAGCAGCACGACAGAGTTCTTCTTTTCCCGTGCCAGGATGCAGCCGAGATTGACCGCCAGGCTGGTTGTTCCCACGCCGCCAGTCGTTCCCGCGATGGCGATCACCTGGGAACTGCGGCCGCCGCCGGTGCCGGTCCCGAACTTCACGGCGCCGATGCGGTCGAGAGCCGCCACCAAATCTTCCACGCGGAGCGGCTGAGTGAGGAACTCTTTCGCTCCCGCTCGCATGGCCCTGAGGATCACCTGGCCGTCGGACGTGTTACTGATGACAAGGATGTTGCAATCCGGGGCGGTGTCCCGGAGCCCCTCCATCAACTTGAGGCCCTTCTCGGGGTTGGCATCGAGGCAGATGACGCCGATATCCGGATTGGTTTGGGCGACCACGTCCGCGAAGAATTCGTAGCGCGAACATTCCGCCTCCAGCCACACCACCTCCATGCCCAGCAGCATGTTTTTGATGGCGTTGCGAGACGAGTCGCTCGGGTCAACGATGGCCAGACGAAGGACGTTGCTCATCGCGGTCAATTTGCGTGAAGAGGAGGTTGGGACGAGCGCCGCCCTCCATAGCTAGCAACTCTCACTATCTTAAATCGTCATATCCCTGCGGTCCGATGAGCTTGGGTTTGCTGGAAGTCAAAGGTTTTGTGCTGCGAGCGGCGGGTTTGCTCGCATTAGTCGGGCTGGTGGAGTTGGACGAAGTGGAAACAGTTTTGGCGGGTGTAGCACCTGTGCCGATGGCAGCGGTTTTGGGCTGCGTGGCGGTGCGAAGAGCAGGATAGTTGCTGGGCTGAGCGGGGGTGGGACGTCGGGCGCTTTGTCCGTCCGCTGCCGGAGCAGGCAGGTTTTCATGGCCGTCGTGCCCATTGCCGCGGAAGCCAGGAGGGCAATTGCCGTTGCCGCAGGGCTTGGGAACTTCCAGATAGCCGCGATAGTAGAGCTCCACGTCGGTGGGTGAAGCGGAAGTCTGGCCGGGGCCGCAAGGAGGAACTTCGGTGGCATCCATGGCTTCACAGAATTCGGGCGTGACCATGATGATCAGTTCCAGTTCGTTTTCCTGGTGACTCGTTCGCCGGAAGGCAGAGCCAACCCACGGCATGTCCATGAGCCACGGATAGCCGCGAACCGAGGCATCCTTCTTGTTGAAGACCAGGCCGGCAATGGCCATCGTTTGTCCGGTTTTCATTTCGGCACCGGTCTCGGCATTGCGGCTGCGGAAGCCGGGAACAGTGCCGGAGCCGATTGCGGCGCTGATGCTGGGGTCCACTTCCGTGACTTCGGCTCGGACGTCGAGACGGACTTTGCCGTTGCCAAGGACGATGGGAACGAAGTCGATTTTGGTGCCGAAGTCGCGGTATTCAATCGTGGTGACGCCCAGCGATTGCGGCACGGGAATTGGAATCTGGCCGCCGACCAAGAAGCTGGCGGGCCGTCCACTGACGGTGGTCAACGTTGGTTCCGAGAGGAGCTGAGCAAGGTTGTTCCGCTCCAGGGCTTCCAGGAATCCCTGGAAGCTCTCGGCACCATTGGTAATGGCAAAGCGGAGCGTGCTGTTTCCAAGTGGAACCGGCGCGGTTAGCCCGGTGGCCGTGGCGGGGATCAGGCTGGAGGCTCCCTGAACCACAAAGCCGTTGTTGGAGATATGGGCCCAGTCGAAGCCGAGGCTGCGGAGCTTGGTGCGGGAAACTTCCATGACTTTGACATGGAGCACAACCTGCTGCACACCGCCGACCGTCATGCCGTTGATGACGTTCGGGAAGTAGTCTTGGGCAATCTTGACGATTTGAGAAACCGATTCGGCTTTGGGAACAAAGCCCGAGATGTGCAAGCTGCTGTTGAGCGTCCTAAGCCGCAGGGCGGCTTCGGGGAATTCAGTTTTCAGCACACCTTCCAGCTCTTGCACGTCTCCGTTGATCACGATGTCGATGGAGGTGATCTTATCGTCCGAACTCCAGACGTTGAGCTGAGTGGTCCCTTGCTTAAGGGCGGAGACCTGAATGGACTTGGGCGAGAGCGGCACAACCCGGACCAGGTCCGGGTTGTTGACCAGCATCTTGGGAACTTCAAACGGAAATTCCACGATGCGGCTGGTGTTGACGATCATCGTCATCCGCTCGGCCTGCCCCAAGACCTTGAACTTAACGCCGGGCGCGTTGTCATTCCCCTGGGCGCGGAGCAGGGCGGGAAAGGCGAGGGCTAGTCCCAGGCAGGAGAGGGCGATAGCGGTGCGCAAGCGGTGGGCAAATACGGTCGACATCCTTGTCTTCCTTGCGAAAAATTGGGTCTGACGCGAGGCGTCCTCTTCTAGCTTCGGTTAGTCCTGTAGCGAATGTTGCGTCTGTTTCGTGAAATCCGCATCGAGCGACTGGGGACAGTTTTTACTCGGAGTCCTTAGAATTGCCATCCGCCGCCTCGGGGGGGGCAGGAGCAGTAGGATCAAGCGTGGCAGGGAGGGGAACGGGCGCGACCGTGTTGCCAGCACCCATGGATAGCACAACAGTCTCCGAGGGAAGACCACTGCGATCCGTCCATTGGAACGACTTGATCTCGTTGGGAGTTTGCACCGTCATGACGAAGGCCGGTCCCGCTGCCGGCTCGCTAGCAACCGCCGCGGCCGGTGCGGGAGCGGGCTCTTTCGCGGGAATGGCATTTCTGAGTTCGGCGAGAAGGTCGCTGGTGCCCGTGGAGGCGGTGTTCTTTTTGTCGTCGCCGTTGGACGCCTTGCCGTTCAGGAGTTCGGATAGGGGAACCACCTGGTCTTTGTCGTCCGCGGGGTCGTCCTTGGGATTACGAAGGGCAAGAGTAATCTTGCCCATTTGAGCGGCCAAGGCAATTTCCTGAGCCTGGCCGGGCTTCACCATGAGGGAAATCGTTCGGGCACGGGTTTCCTGGCCGCTTTTCGCGTCCACGACCCGCTCCATTTGAGCCCCTTTGGAGAACACTCGAACGTTCTTGATAATCGGGTAAACACCGGTCTGTTGAATCCCCTCTCCCTTTCGGAGGAAGACCATCACATCGACTCGGTCGCCGGGGCCAATCCCTTCCATCACGGTATCTTCGTCTACCTTGATGGTGGAGGTGCGGTAACCGGTTTCAATGCTGCCCGATGCGGACTTATTCTTGTCGGAGATTTTTGCCAGCAGGATGGGCTCGCCTTTATAGAAGCGGGCTTGGGGGAATTGGCCAGCGACTTCTTCCAAGGAACGGACGGCACCTTCCGGCACTTTTGCGGCCGGCCATTCTTCCAGTTGCACCGAGTTGGCGTCGAGAACAGCGCCGATGTCGATGTCGCCCTTGGCGACGAGGATCTGCTCCATCTTCATCGTGGTGCCACCGCCGCCGGAATTACGCTCCATGACTTGGCTGATGCCGATGGTAGCAACCAGGCCGCAGCCGAGGGCGATGAAAATCAGGATCAGGGACTTCATCTTCATGGCAATCGTCCTTGGAAATCGTTCCGGCAGGGGGAATGTCTCGCGAGCACCTTACAATTGATACAGTCGAAAAGCCTTAACTAATTCACGGCCTCACGGCGCATTACGGTGGAAGCGGTCATCTGCCTGCTTCCAAGGAACATTGGCGAGGGAAGCCAGCTAACTTGACTAAAAGGAAGTGAGACGGTAACTGTTACCGGGTCGCCCGCCGCCGCGGTGGTCGGATCGGTGGGACTGATGGTGACATTGCTGGTGGTAATGGTTACACCGCCGTTGGACATATAGGTCACGACCGAGCTTTTCACGTTGGAGGAAGAAGCTCCATCGAGCACCGCTTTGCGGGCCCCTTCGCGGGAAGCATTGGTGATGACCTGTTGGACCATTACCATCCGGCCGAACTCAATCATGCCGAACACCAGCAGGAAAAACAGCGGTGCCACCAGGGCAAACTCCACCGCCGCCGCCCCCAGCCGCTTGCGGCGTGCTGGCCGGCAGGGTTTACGCTTGCTGCTATTCAGGTCGATCAACCGGTTGTCATTCACGGAGTTGTCGTTCAAGTTTTTCATACCAGCATCCCCATCCACAAAAAGTAACCAATGGTGCCAATCGCGATCGGAATCCCGTAGGGCAGCAGCAGCATCCGCGGCTTGCGTTCCGCGGCGATGGCCGCCAACTTCTCGGGGTCCTTGATCACGGTGATTTCGTTGAGAATCAGCCAGAACTGGTTTTGATGCTTCTTCCAAGCCCGCCTGGCCACCACCATCGCCACCGCCATCAGGGCTCCGACGAGTGCCGAGACGCAGAAAGAGTTGACCGTGTGCTGGATGAGAATCCAGGCACCAACTCCGGCCAGCAATTTGACGTCGCCGGCTCCCATGCCGCCAATGGCATAAGCTGGCATCAACAGCAGCAGGCCGACCACGGTCCCCAGCAGGCTCCAGCCGAGCCCTTCCCAGCCGAAGGCGGCAAAGGCATATACCCAGCCGCTCAGGATGAAGGGATAGGTGATCCAGTTGGGAACCTTGAGTTCAAAGCCGTCAATGACCGCGGCCAAAATCAGGACCACGGTGACCAGCCAGACGGTCCAGTTCTGGGCCATGGCCCCGGCGAAATCAAAAACAAGTGCCTGCATGACAATCTCTCCCCCTGCTGCTTTCGTTCGTGTTGTGTTTATCGCCAAGCCAGCAAATAACTGACAAAGGCTCCGATGAGGGTGATGGCAAAGCAGATGGATTCCCAGCCGCCGACGAGCGCATCACCTGGAATTACTGGATACATGGAATCGTCCTAGGAACCGGCAGGCAAGCGATTGGCAACAGTGTTGAACACGCCGTTGGCTCGGGTGCCGATGACCGTAATCGAGGCCAGACAAACCACGACAATCAAGGCCAGCATGACTGCGTATTCCACAGCCGTGGGTCCGTCGTCGCGAACAAGGAACTTGCGAATTTGGTTCAAGTAAGCTTTCATCAGCGTGTCTCAAGTTTTGAAAAATCGAATAGGTAGTGGCACCAGACTTTTAAGGCTGCCTCCGTGCTTCAGTGCCAAACGCATGCTCCGCTGTGAGAACACTAGGTCACACAAATTACGCTGGCGTAAGCTTGCTGGAAAAATTTCCATTTTCTTGTTTGGCGCGAAAGTCTTTGTCCGAGCACCAAACGAGGGCGCAAAAATTCCCCCTCGAAAATCGCCCGCAGGCGACCGTCGAGGGGGATGATTTGTCGCACACCGAGACGACATCAAACACAGTTCCCACCAGCGGTTACGACGCGGCGGGCAGAGCATTGCTGATGCTGTTGAACGTGCTGTTCGCACGCGTGCCGATGGTCGTGATCGTGCTGAGGCACACCACAACAATCAGCGCCAACATCACCGCGTACTCGACTGCGGTCGGGCCATCTTCGGACTTCAGGAAACGCTGCACCTTCAAAGCGAGATTCTTCATTGTTCCAACTCCTCTGTTCACCACGGCCCCGGCTGATTCCGGAATCCGCGGCGACGACACAGTGACGACCGAGCCCCCCCCGCGTCGCAGCTTGCGCTGCCGGCCTGCCTGACGCGGGACTGAACTCAACGATTGGTAACCACCTCGTCATCATCATTCAGGTCAATCGGCGAGCTGCTAAAGCAGCACAACCTAATCACCCTTTCGGTAGCCGGATGCCGCCAGCGGACGAATCCACCAGCGGTCCATGGCATTGCGCACCGCCCTTGCGAGCAGTTTGCCTTTATCGAGGATGGGAGGCGGCAGGCCTGGTGAAAAGCCCCCGGAACCAGGTCGAAAACCTGATTAATTTGGAGAACCCAAAGTCCGGGAAACTGCCCACCGCAGGAAGCCCTGATGTCACCATCACAACTTCCTACAAAGAAAACGTATGTCGGATTCCCAAGGTGTCAAATTCCGAGCTTGAGAAAATCTTTACGGATTGTGGGAGTTTTCCGGAAACAGGCGGAATATTCGCATTTGTGGCAAAACAGCCGTCAGAACGTGAGCCGTTGCCCTCCGCCGCCTGGCCGCAATAATTGCTTCATGATCACCATTCGCCGAGCCCAGGAACGCGGCCATGCCGATCACGGCTGGCTGAAGACGCACCATACTTTCTCGTTTGCGGACTATTACGATCCGGAGCAGATGGGCTTTCGTTCGCTGCGGGTGATGAATGAGGACGTGGTTGCGCCGGGACAAGGCTTTGGCATGCATGGGCACCGGGACATGGAGATTGTGACCTATGTCCTGGAAGGAGAGCTTGAGCACAAGGACAGCATGGGAAACGGCGAGGTTCTGCGTCCCGGCGAGTTCCAGCACATGTCCGCCGGCAGCGGCATTCGGCATAGCGAGTTCAATCCGTCGGAGACGCAGGGCGTGCATCTCTATCAGATCTGGCTGCTGCCGGAGAAGGGGGGACTGACGCCGAGCTATTCGCAAAAGGCCTTTCCCGCGGAAGGACGCCAGGACCGCTGGCAAGTGGTGGCTTCGCAGGATGGGCGCGAGAGTTCGCTGCGGATCAATCAGGATGCAGCCATTGAACTGGCGAATCTATCTGCGGGCTCGCAGTTAGCGAAAGAGCTTGCTCCGGGACGGTATGGCTGGCTGCAAGTTTTGCGAGGCGCTATCACGCTCAACGGTCAGTCGCTGAATACCAGCGATGGTGCGGCGATCAGTGACGAGACGCGACTGACACTTCAAGCGAAAGGGCCGGCTGAGGTCATGCTCTTTGAGCTAACATAATTTGAGTTCCGCTCTACGCAGCACATTGCGAAAGAGCCGCTTCGCGGTAGTGCCCGTCTTCTTCCATGAGCTTTTCGTGCGTGCCGACTTGAGCGATGCGGCCGTTGTCGAGGACAATGACCAGATCGCACTGGCGGAGCGTGCTCAGGCGGTGAGCGACGACAAAGGTGGTGCGGCCGAGCATGGCCCGCTGCATGGCGTCGAGGATTTCGTGTTCCGTGTGCGGATCGATCGCGGCTGCCGGGTCATCCAGCAGCAGAATCGCCGGGTCCAGTAGCACGGCCCTGGCGATCGCCAGCCGCTGGCGCTGCCCACCGGAAATATCGAGCCCCCCTTCGCCAAGCACCGAATCGTAACCGTGCGGCAGTTCGACGATAAAGTCGTGGGCCGCGGCAATCCGGGCGGCCCGCTGAACTTGTTCCAGCGTCGCCTCCGGCTGGCCATAGGCGATGTTGGCGGCAACGGTATTGCTGAACATGAAGCTCTCTTGAAAGACCATGCCGATGTTGCGGCGGAGGTCCGTCAGGTCGATTTCCTTCAAATCGATGCCGTCAAGCAGAATGCGGCCCTGAGTCGGATCATAAAAACGGCAGAGGAGACTCAGCAGCGTGCTCTTGCCCGCCCCGGTCGCGCCCAGGATGGCCACGCGCTGGCCCGGCTGCACACGAAAAGAAACATCCTTCACCACAGGATTGCCAAGGGTGTATTCAAACCAAACGCTGTCGAACTCCACGTCTCCCTTCACTCGCGGCAAGCGAATCGGATTGGCGGGAGAAGTAATTGCCTCGAGGGCATCGAGAATCTCAAAGACGCGGCGAGCGCCTGACAAGCTCTGCTGCACACTGTTGGCGATGTTGGTGAGGTTGGCGACCTGGCTGGAGAATTGTTGCAAGAGACCGGCGAAGAAGAAAATGCCGGAGCCCAGGGCGAGCTCACCGCGCGTCACCAGGTAGCCGCCGTAGGCCAGCAGGATCACAAGGTTGATCTGCGTCATCCAGCCGATGATGGGAGTGAATACGCTGACTCGCCAGAAGATTCCTCGCTGCTGGTCTTTGACTTCGCGGTTGTCGTCCGCGAAGCGGCTGATTTCTTCCTGTTCGCGGCCGAAGCCTTTGATGACCTGCACCCCTTGAATGGATTCCGCCAACCGGAGGATGACCTTGTCCACCAGCTCGCGGTTGCGGTCATACATCGGGCGGACCATGCGGGAGAAGATGGCGGTCACCAGCCACATGAGCGGCGTGGTAGCCAGGCAGGCGACCGTGAGCCAGGGATGCACGCTGAGCATGGCCGCCAGATAGCAGAGGAAGGAGAGGACCAAGATGACAAGCTGAATCAGCACGCCGTCCACGAAGGCCCGCACCCCCTGCACATCGCTGGTCACCCGATTGATGATCGAACCGGTGGCATTGGTATCGAAAAAGCTGAAGCTGAGGCGCTGAAGCTTGTCGTAGACTTGCGCCCGCAGGTCCACCACGATCCGCGTGTGAATCAGATGGCCGGCTGCGATGGCATTGGTGTAATTCAACGCCGCGCGGAGTAACTCCACGAGCAGAATCAGCCCGGCGATGAAAGCGACCTGGGCAAGCTGCGGCCAGTCAGCCGGCGGACCAATGCCAAATGGAAATTCCGGCGGCTTGGTCTTTTCCGGATCGGCAAAGTGATGGACCAGATCAATTCCCAGGCCGGTCAATCGGAGAACGGTCAGCGCCGTGATAAGCAGCAACCCTTGCAGGACCAGTAGACGGATGCAGCCCCATTTGTAAAGCAGCCCCAGCGCCAGCATCCGCCGGATCAGGACCCAGTTGGAAGGCTCAGTGGGGCTCGCGGTCTTAGGCTGCTGGGTGGCGGACAAGGTGCGGAATTGGCGAGGGCGAAGGGATGGCTTTAATTTACGCAATACTCCAGCGGGCCGTAACGGGGTGGCACGCCCACGGCTTTGCGTGGGCGTGTTACCAGATCGCGAGTCGCTTGCACGTCCACGCAGAGCCATGGGCGTGGCACCCGGTCGATTGCGTCATTCCCCTTTTCCAGCGACAATTTAACCAACCGGCAAGTTCACGCCGGAGTTCTGCGAAAGGTTGCCACTATGTCCACATCGTCCGCCGCAGTTGGTTCGCCGCGAGGCGCGACGGCCCGGGCGGGATCGCGAAGTTGGACGCCGACGATCATCGTGTCGATTGTGGGAACTTTGCTCGCCGGGTTTCTGGGTTTTATGACAACGATGGTGCTGGGCAACGTCATGGGGACGGAATTCTGCCCCTACACCTTCGAGCGCCGCGGCTATGCCTTTCGCGAAATCCCGTTTACCGGCTACCAAATCTCCACCATCGACCGCCGCACGGACATCGGTATTGTGGAGCTGCATATCATCAAGATGGGGTACATCGTTCCCGATACGACCAAGACCACTCCGAATGACTGGCACCTGCTCAGCCTCATTCGCTTCCGTGGGACTTATGCCGAGGGAGACGCCAAGCTCCTGATGTCTTACCTGGACGCCCAGGATAACAAAGGGGAATGGGCGTGGCTGAAATGGTCGGAAGACCATCCCAAGCTGGCGAAAATCCTCTGGCCGGCCGTCGCCACCGCCGCCCAGGACTACAACTATCTGATCATCCCTGATCTTTTCTCCCACGCCCGCTCCACGAACAACCCCGTGGAACTTCAGAAACAACTGGATGCCACGCTGGCGAAGGTGGCCAATCCAAAAGTCGCGACACCGCCAGTAGAGAAGGCATTGCCCAAGGTGAAGGGTGGCGACGAGAAGCCGGCGAAGAAGTCGTAGATATTTTCAGGGCGGGATGGCCGCGAAAAACGCAAAATACACAAAAAGGAAAATGACTTCAAAATCGCTTGCTGCTCCCTCCCTTTTTGTGCCTCTTCGTGTTTTTCGTGGCCATCCCCCGCTTCATCACTTCCGCATTGTTCTGGCGATTCGCGATAATTACGGTTAGAATAGAGACACCAAGCGAAACTTTAAAAGTTATCCTTGGTCCCCGCCTCAACTCCCGCCAAATTACACAGCATGTCCTCTCCCATGCGATCTCGTTCCTTGCTACCGATCATCGCTTGCGGTTTCGCGCTCGTGCTAAACCCGTTTTCCCCTGCATACTCGGCCGATAAGCCCGTCAGTTTTGAACTCGACGTGCAACCGATCCTAGTGGCGCAAGGGTGCAGCGCCGGGGCCTGCCACGGAAAGTCTCGCGGCCAGAACGGCTTTCAACTCTCGCTCCTCTGCTTCGATCCCGATTTTGATCATGCCGCACTGACGCAAAATGCGCGTGGCCGGCGGGTCTTTCCCGCTTCCCCGGATAAGAGCCTGCTCCTGCTCAAGGGGGCCGCGATTCTCCCCCATGGCGGAGGGCAGCGAATTGCACCGGGCTCCGCAGATTACGAGACGCTCCGCCGCTGGATCGAACAAGGGGCGAGCCGCCGTCTCGACAAGGAACCCAAGCTCGTCAGTGTAGCTCTCGATCCTAAAGATGCCGTCCTCAAGCCCAAAGAGCAGCGGCAGATCAAAGTCACGGCTCAGTATTCCGACGGCACCTCCCGCGATGTGACCGCTCAGACCGCTTTCCAGTCCAGCGAAGCGGCTATCGTGGGCGTGAACAAGGCGGGGCTGATGGCGGCCGGCCCGCTGCCGGGGGAAGCAACGCTGATGGCCCGCTATATGTACATCATCGCCACCTGCAACGTGGCCATCCCCATGCCGGGGCAGGTTCCGGCCGAAGTTTACGCCAAACTGCCGCGCAAGAATTTCATCGACCAGCACGTCTGGACGAAGCTGCAGTCGATGAGCATCACTCCCTCCGAAACGTGCGACGACGCCACGTTCCTCCGCCGGGCCCATGTCGATCTCATCGGCCGCTTGCCGACGCCGGACGAAGTCCGCAAGTTTCTGGCGGACGGCGGCAGCGACAAGCGGGAACGCCTGGTGGATGCCCTCTTGCAGCGGCCGGAATTCGCCGATCATTGGGCCAACAAATGGGCGGACCTGCTCCGTCCCAACCCGTACCACGTCGGCATCAAGGCGGTCTTTAATTACGACCAGTGGATTCGAGACAGCTTCCGCCAGAACAAGCCGATGGACCAGTTTGCCCGCGAGCTGATCACCGCTCAGGGAAGCACCTGGAAAAACGGAGCCTCCGTCCTCTTCCGCGACCGCCGCCAGCCGGAGGAAATCACCACGCTGGTGAGTCAGCTCTTCCTCGGCATTCGGCTCGACTGTGCCAAGTGCCATCACCATCCGTTCGAAAAATGGGGGCAGGACGACTTCTACAGCTTCGCCGCGTTCTTTTCCCGCGTGGGACATAAGGGGACCGGAATCTCGGCCCCCATCTCCGGCGGTGAGGAAATCATCACGCTCGCCAAACAGGGGCAGGTCCTCCACCCCCTAACCAAAGCCGTCATGCCGCCGCGGCCCCTCTTTGGCGAACCGCTGAAGATCGACCCGGAGACTGACCCGCGCGAGGCACTCGCCGATTGGATCACCTCCCCCAGCAACGACTATTTCCCTCAGGTCATGGTCAACCGGGTCTGGGCCGACCTGATGGGTCGCGGCATTGTGGAGCCGGTGGACGATCTGCGGGCGACGAATCCGCCGTCCAATCCCGCCCTCATCGCGGCCCTGGCCAAACAGTTCCGGGACGATAAATTCGATCTTAAAAAACTGCTGCGGCATATCGCCACGTCGCATGTCTATTCGCTCAGTTCCAAACCAACCAAAGAGAACGCCGCCGATACGCGGAACTACTCCCGCCGCTATCGCACCCGGATGCGGGCGGAAGTGCTGGCCGACGCGGTCTGCGACATCACCGGCATCGAAGAGAAATACGAGGCAATGCCGCAAGGCTCGCGGGCCAGCCAGCTTTGGACCCACCGGATCGATTCACTCTTCCTCGACACCTTCGGCCGCCCCGACCCGAACCAGGACCCCCCCTGCGAGCGGATCAGCGAAGGAGCCGTCACGCAGGTCCTCCACCTGATGAACGGGCCGGACATCTACCGCAAAGTGACTGCCGACCAAGGACATGCCGCTCAGCTTGCCGCCTCTCCCAAAACGCCCGAGCAAATCGTCGAGGAAATCTACCTCCTCACCTACGGCCGGCTGCCGAGCGGCGAAGAGCAGGCGATCGGCAAGCAAGTCTTCGCCGCCGCCAGCACCCCCGCGGCCCGCCGCCAGGCAACCGAGGATTTGCTCTGGGCTTTGCTGAACACGCCGGAGTTTGTGTTCAATGATTAGCGGTTGTTGGCAGAAATGCCGATTGGATCTTTCGCCCAGGTCTGTGGCCCAAACCGACACAATGAAGCGTGCCCCCTCTTTTCCGGCCTCAATCGGGGTCCGGAATCACCTGCCGCTGGCCGCACCTCCGACACTCAAACACCATATCATAAGGCTCGTTCCGGGTGACATACTCCGCCGGCTCGCCGCAATGGACCCACCATCCGATTGGGTTGAACGTGGCAAACCCAATGGTGCAACCGAACACCGTTCGGTGCCACCCGGCCGGCAGTTCGACCCGCCTGAGGTTTCCATCACAGAAGTCGGCGTCGAAGAACGAAGCATCGTACTTGCCCGCCGCCGAGCCATCGGCAATGCACCATGGGCAGAGCGACTCGGGTTTCTTACGCGAGTACACGACCCCATTGTACAAGACACCACGGGCCTGACCGCAGCACTCACATGCAGCGTCGGAAGCTCGGATCGATCCCGAAGCAACCGGATCACGGTGGTACGGGAACCGTGGTAGTATCGGTGCTTCCACCCGCTAAGTCCCCTTCGGCCGGACCATTGATTATTCTGAATCCGTTCGCATAGTAACGAGCGCCCGTAGCCGCGTCAAATCAAAATTCCCTCCAGGAGTTGGAAGGCCCAAAGGGGAAAATCTGAATATCGCATTTCCTCCCCTCCGAAAGCGAGACCTGCATCAGCGGCCCCCCATTCGGGGACTTGACGGACACTTGGGATATGTGTACAAATGAGTCTAATCGTGCCGGCGAGAATCCGGCAGGTTCTTTGACAATTCAGCGGGATGATGTGCGGAATTTGGGTGGAGGCTGCGCGCTGAGGGGAAGGGGGTGGGATTTGAGACTTGAGACTTCGGATTTCGAATTTGAGAAACGGGGGGGTGTTGTGAAACACGGGGGTAAGAAAGTCGCAAGTGACGGGGTAATAGTGAGTTGCGAAAATCGAAGGGGCGAGTTTGACAACACTTCTTTTTTGTGAGAGGCGATTGGGGAAAAGATGCCCTCCGGCTTGTCCGGAGGGAGTTTCACCTTTGACCTCGGACTCATGGGCGGAGGATGAAGGTGAGCCTCCCCCCGGTCAAACCGGGGGGCATCCCAGCGATTTGATTTCTCTTTTCTAGGCAGGAGGTGAACCTCCGCTGGGATGAACCCAGCGGCATCCAGGAGAGTTTTGGGTGAATCAGAAATGGAGCCGTGAATCGGACTTACGGCGACGTGAATCAACGAAACAGGTGTATACATAACGACTTGCGGCGGCATGAATCGCCGTAAGTCGCGAAAAAAAAGGTGTGTGAATCATGAATCGCTTGTCGCCTGGAAGCCGGGTATCATGACCTGCCAGCCTGTTTGACCTGCCAATTTCCTCTCTACATCCCAAAGGTTCTGTCATGACCACTCGCCGCACATTTCTGAAGACTGCCGCTGCTGCTTCGCTGTCGCCGCTCCTGCTACGGAGCACTGCCTGGGCCGCGGCCAGCGAACGGTTGACGCTGGGGTTCATTGGGGTGGGGAAGATGGGGCGGTATCATCTCGATTCGTTCCTGGGGCGCGGTGATGTGGAGGTGGTGGCGGTCAGCGATGTGGTGAAGGAACGGCTGGATGATGCCGCGGCGCGGGTGGAGAAGCGGTATGCCGACCGGAAGGCCAGCGGCACCTTCAAGGGGGTGAAGGCGTACGGCGATTTCCGCGAACTGTTGGCTCATGGCGGCCTGGATGCGGTCGTCATCGCCACGCCGGACCACTGGCACGCGATCCCCTGCATCCTGGCGGCTCGGGCGGGAAAGCACATCTACTGCGAGAAGCCGCTGACGCACGACGTGGCGGAGGGGCGGCGGATTGTGGACGAGGTGGCGAAGAGCAAAGTCGTCTTCCAGACCGGCAGCCAGCAGCGGAGCGAGTTCGGCGGGCACTTTCGCAAAGCGGTGGAGTACATCTGGAACGGCCGCATCGGCAAGATCAAGACGATCCGGATCGGCGTCGGCGGGCCGGCCAGGCCGTGCGATTTGGCGGGGCAGGAAGTCCCCGCGGGGACCAACTGGGAAATGTGGTGCGGCCCCGCCCCCTTGCGCGATTACAACGAGGTCCTTTGCCCCAAGGGAATTCACGACCACTTCCCCGCCTGGCGCACCTATCAGGAATACGGCGGCGGAGCGATAGCCGACATGGGGGCCCATCACTTCGACATCGCCCAGTGGGCCATGGGAACAGATCGGAGCGGCCCGGTGGAAATCCTTCCGCCGGAGAAGCCGCAGGCAGGACGCGGGCTGAAGTACGTTTATGAAAACGGCGTGACGATGATTCACGACGAGTTCGTTGGGGACGTGAAGGGGGACTGCGTCTTTGAAGGGACGGATGGCGTCATTGTCGTGAGCCGCGGGGGGATTTCGAGCATGCCGGAGTCGATCTTGAAGGAACCGCTTGGTGAGGGTGCCAAGCAAGTCATCGAAGCGAACAATCACCACGCCAACTGGCTCGACGCCATCCGCACGGGAAAAGAAACCATCTGTGCCGCGGAAGTCGGCCACCGCTCCGCCACCATTTGCCATCTCGGCAACATCGGCTATCGGCTGGGGCGGAAGCTGAAGTGGGACCCGGCCAAGGAAGACTTCGTGGGAGATCCCGAGGCGAGCAAGGAACTGAGCCGCGAGGCGCGGGGGGAGTGGAAGAAGGTGTGAGGCGATGTGTAACCAGCTATTTCACCGACAGCGAGCGCCCATTGTCCATGGGACGAAGGGCGAGCAGAAAGGGGACGGCGGTCTCGGCCCACTCGTCAGGCGTCGGATAGCCGGCAGCGGCCGGGCCGAAAGCACTTTCCAGCATCTCGGTGTTGATGATGCCGGGATTGAGCGGAATTGCGGCCATGCCCGGCGGCAACTCCGCGGCGAGGGCGAGCGTGAGCCCTTCGATGGCATACTTCGTCGCGCAGTAGGGGGCGACGTCCGGCGAAGTGGACCTCCCCCAGCCGGAACTGAAGTTGAGGATGATTCCCTGTTGGCGGTCCACCATGGCGGGAACAAAGTGCCGCAGCACGTGGAAGACTCCTTTGATGTTGACGTCGATGACCTGCGAGAAATCGGCTGTCGGCACTTCCCACAGCGGCTGGCTCCGATTGATGATCGCGGCATTGTTGATGAGCAAGTCTGGAGGACCGTCCGCGAGCACGCTTTCGGCCCAGCGCTTGACCTGCATTTCACTCACCACGTCCACGGCGGTGAATCGATGCGGCTGGCCAAATCGCTTCGCCAGTTCCTGCATCGTCTCCTGGCTGCGTCCGCAGCCGATCACCGTATGGCCGCGCTCGATGAAGCCTTCCGTCATCACCAGACCGAGGCCCCGTCCGGCACCAGTGAGAACAATTCGCCGCGTATCTGCCATGTTCTATCTCCATTGTTAGGCGTGGGTCTCCCGCCCCCGCCCTCTTCTTCGACCGTAGGTCTCAAAGGGACGGGAGACCTGCGGTCAGCCGTTTCGGCGGGGCCTGCGACCCGCGCCGAACTTCGAGTGATGAAACCAGACCCCCCGGTTTCAACGGGCTCATCGGGGGAAAAAACGGGGGCCGTGATGAAATCAGGCC
>JBJXFF010000187.1:0-70314 GCA_046153945.1 Pirellulaceae bacterium | reverse complement strand
CTCGAAGCCAAAATGCTCGCCTTGCAATCTAAATCCCCGTCACTTCGTCTGTTACACCTGCTATCACTGACTCTCCACCCTCCTGAACTCGACACTCCGCATCACCGTAGATACGGGTAATACTGAGCGGGGACCGTGGGAACGAGGGTGAGGGACCCGGGGAACCAGGAGAAAGGGAGAGGGGGAAGGTAGGAGAGGGAAGTATCAGGGGGCTGACGCCCCCCGCTCGCCGGTGGCTACCCGTTTATCGCTCCCCTATATTGAATGCCATGTACATTTTAGAAAATCCTGTCATGCAGCGGGAGCTTGTGGTCAATCTGCGGATGGCCCGGGGTTTCATTCTGCTGTTTGTCTACCAGGCCCTGCTCGGCGTGGTCGTTTACTTCGCCTGGCCCCAAGACACGCGGCTGGACTTGTCGGCCAACAGCGATTCCACCAAGCAGACCCGCGATCTGGTGGACATGTTTTTCATCGGTCAGTTCGTGGTCGCCTCCATGATGGCCCCCAGCTTCGCGGCCGGCTCCATCACGGGGGAGAAAGAACGGAAAACCTACGAAATGCTGCTGGCCAGTCCGCTCCGCCCGCCAGCAATCGTCCTGGGGAAACTCGTTGCCTCGCTCGCCCATCTCGCGATCCTGGTCTTCAGTTCCCTCCCCATCGTGATGCTTTGCCTGCCGCTCGGCGGCGTGCACCCGTCGGAACTGGCGGCTGCGTACCTGGGGTTGATGCTCGCCGTAGTTACGTTCGGCATGATTAGCGTCGCCTGCAGCGCTTACTTTCAGCGAACCAGCGCGGCCCTGGTGGTGTCGTATCTGCTCATTCTCATTCCGGCACTGCTGGGGGTCATCTACTGGAAAACGCTGGCCGATTACGGCTCGCTGCGGCTATTTCTGCTGGTCCCAGTGGCGGCAGTCAGCGTCGCGCTCTGCGTTGGCCTGTTCGTGAACACCAGCGTCATGCTCCTGCATCCGCCCGACGTCGGCAGCGAAGGAAAGGAGGTCGTGGACCTGGAACAAGAATCCCAACAAGCGGTGGGACTCGTGATTCAGCGGGACCAGTTCCCCGACAAGCTGTTCGCCCCTCCCAAGCGGGACGACTTGATGGAGGACGGCGCGAACCCGGTCTACGACAAGGAAATCCGCAGCGAGATTTTCAGCCAAGGGACGCTGATGCTCCGCCTGGTGATTCAGGTCAGCATGGTGCTGGCCATCCCGTTCATGGCCATCTGCCTCTACATCTATCCGCAGCTCGCCGCCTGGTACATCTGCTATGTGGTCGTGTTCAACATGCTCGTCGGCCCAGTGTTCTCGGCCGGCAGCGTCACCAGCGAGCGCGAACGTGAAACGCTCGATCTGCTGCTCACGACAACGATCAGTCCCTGGCATATTTTGTGGGGCAAACTAATTGCCGGACTGCGAGTTTCCAGCGTGCTCACGCTCTTCCTCGTCTGGCCGGTGCTGTTGGCGTGCGTGATGGTGCAGCTCTACTGGTCCAATCTGCTGGCAGTGCTGGCCTATCTGTCGATTGTCCTCATTACCTGCTTGACGACGGCGATGGTCGCCCTGTTCTGCTCGGTCCTGATGAAGAAGTCGTCCATCGCCATGATGACGGCGTACCTGGCGATCATCGTGATGTTCTGTTCTCCGCTGGCGATTGGCTTTTTCGCCAATACCTTCTATGCGGATCATCCCGCGACACCGGTGGTGCGGGAACTGAGCTTCACCAGCCCCTTCACGGTTGCACGCTCAATTCCGCTTGAGGTCGGCCTAATTAGCAATCCCGCCGGCAACATAGCCGCGGAGTCCAACAACTGGGTGCTTTATCTTTGCTACCTTTGTTTCAGCACGGTGCTTAACATCGGTCTGCTGCTCACGATGATGTGGCTGTTCAGAACGCGCTGGCGTGTGGCGGGGCTGGGAAATTAACACGGGTTCCAGGTTTCAGGTTTCTGGAATTGAACTTTGAACTTGAAACTTTAGACTCTTACTATCGTGACTCCAGTTCATCAACTTTCTGCCGCAGCCGGGCGAATTCGGCGCGAAGCTCGGCCAGTTCAACGGCCAGTTCAGAAAGCTGATCGGCAGTGGCGTACTTGAGCGAGTTGGTGCTGCCTCCTGTGATGCTTGCCGGTGTTGGTTCATCCCTTTCCATGATGCGCGAGGAGGCAACTTCGGCTCGCGATTGCATGTCGGCGACTTCGCGGTCTTTATAGAGGTTGTGGCTGACGATCTGGCCACGGCCCGGGGGAGTCACTTCCCGCATCAACCCTTTCTTGAGCAGGCCGTCCACGACCGTTTTCAAAGCCGCCTGATCGGCGATCGGTTCCATCCGGGCGGCGCGGGCTCGAAGATCGCCGAGAGTTTGCTCGCCGCGAAGTAGCAGTTCCGTCATCACGGCCAGTTCCACCGCGGTGACGCCGAGCCATTCGTAAGCATGATGCCGGTACTTGAGAACGCGACCGGAACCCTGCACTTCCGTCACTGCACCAAGTCCCCGCAGTTCCTCCAAGAGTTGCTCCACATCCTCCTGAATCAACTCCATTTGGGGCTCGCGGTTGCTCTTCTGGTTAGAGCCGGCGACGATGCCGTTGACGGTCATTGGATACGATTCAGGAACGGTCTTGGCTTTCTCAACAAGCACTCCCAGCACCCGCCGCTGACGTGAGTTGAGGGGTTTCCATTTCGGAGCGTCGGGCTGAGTTTCGGTGGACATGGTTTCTCGTGGGGTAAGCTGCCAGCTTGCCCAGTTCCTGGAGATGGGCAAGCTGGCAGCTTACCCCACGGGGGTTCCTCTCACCAGCCGCTGACAGTTGGCAACAGAGGTGCTACAAAGTCGTTTCAGCCCGTTTCTTGCACACGAGGATACCATGACCGATCAACCCCTTTCCGGCCGCCGCATTCTTACCTTCGTCGGTGACATCTACGAAGACTTGGAACTCTGGTATCCCAAGCTCCGCCTGATTGAAGCCGGAGCCGAAGTCGTGGTGGCAGGAGAGAAAGCCGGGTGTCAGTATGAAGGGAAGAACGGCTATCTTTGCATCAGCGATGCCTTGATAACGGACATGAACTCGGCCGATTTCGCCGGTGTCGTTGTCCCCGGTGGCTTTATGCCCGACAAGCTGCGGCGCAACCCCAAGGTGCTTTCGCTAGTGAGGGAATTTGCTGCTGCGGGCAAGTTGGTGGCGGCCATCTGCCACGGCGGCTGGATTCCGATTTCCGCAGGGGTCTATCGGGGCGTGCGGGTCACCGGTTCTCCCGGCATCAAGGACGATCTCGTCAACGCCGGTGCTATCTGGGAAGACGCCCCCGCAGTCATCGACCGCCACTTCGTCAGCAGCCGCAAGCCTGATGATTTAGCGGCGTTTTGCCGGGGTATCTTGCAGGTACTGGGGACCGGCTAGGCTGCTTTCGCGTGAGAAGCGGTGCCTGCGCGTTCCGGCGTGGCTGCGGTCTTCACGGCGACGATCTGCGTCTCAATGCAGAGCGACGGAATGAGTGACCCCGTGAAACGGTTCAGCCGCCACCACCAGCGGCAGTATTCCAGGGGGCGCAACAGCCCGCCCGAGACGACGCGAAAGCCTCGGGCGCGCTGAATCTTCATCGGCCCAGAGTCCTTCACCAGCCGGCGAAAGGTCGCCAACGAAAAGGCCTGCACATGGCCGCGGACCTTTTTCACTCCGAGCAAGCGATCCGACATGGGGACGAGGTGCTTGCGCACCAGATGTACGCCATGGGGAAAAATTGGGACGCCTGCAAAGAGAGTTCCCCCGGGTCGCAAAACTCGAGTCAACTCGCGCGAAGCATGTTCGGCGCCATGCAAATGCTCCAGCACTTGTTCACAGACAACGACGTCAAAACGATTGCTGGGAAGGCCAGTGAGCCCTTCCTCTAGATCGCAGTGATAGAGCTGCCAATCGGTATGCTTGTAGACGTAAGCGTGTCCGAGGGGAAAGATGTCAACACCATGCCACTCGATGGCATGATTTCCTGATTGTGCCTCGACGTATTTCCGCGTCACGCCGTCGTAGGTCCCCACATCGAGGACGGAGAGCGGGCCTTCGCCTCGGGAGTCCTTTTCCTTCGCAAGGCGGGCAATGTCCGTCGCCAGTTCATAGTAACGGGCCTGACGCAGGCGGTAAGTTGCGTGACCCTCTTCCACGCCAAAAGCCTTGGTCGTTGCCTGCCGGTATATGGACATCCTAGACTCCCATGCAGGCCCGAGCAAAATTCCCAGGCGCGTTTGAAATTGGGCGGAAAAGAAGAATGTGCGCGGAAGTTAACAAATGGAGCCGCCATGCTCAATGTCAATGCGGACACCCCTCAATCAATTCGCTGCTAGCACTTCCTGATGAGGACGATGGATTACGTTCCAAGTGCTTTCACGTTGCAGGCCTCTCGCGAAACCGATATAACCTCCCGGCACTGAAGGAGAAATTCGGCGAAGACAGCCGCTCTTTCAGCCGAGCCGTCCACTTCAGGTGTTATCGCAACATGGCTTCCGAATCCATTTCCCCAACCTCCCCGATTTCGACGTCTCGGGAGGGTTGGTCTCGCATGCCGGCGGAAACGACGCTGCTGGGGCGCATGGGAGAATCGCTCTATGCCTGGCGGATCAAACTCTCGATCGGGCTGGTGGTGATTCTCCTTGGATTCGATGTGCTTGCGCGCGACCTTCGCCCCCGCAACTTGCTCGATGAGGGCGATGGAAAAGCGATGGGAGGTCTTGCGCTCATTCTGTGCGGGCTGGCCATCCGAAGTTGGGCTGCCGGAACACTGCATAAAATGAAGGCTCTCACCACCGCTGGGCCGTATCGTCACATGCGGAACCCGTTGTACTTCGGATCGTTCTTGATGATGGTGGGTTTCTCGCTGATTATCTGGGATCTGTTCACGGTTCTC
The DNA here is from genome assembly GCA_046153945.1 of Pirellulaceae bacterium. Classification (GTDB taxonomy): domain Bacteria; phylum Planctomycetota; class Planctomycetia; order Pirellulales; family Pirellulaceae; genus SXOA01. Next base: position 65,416 of record JBJXFF010000187.1, on the reverse strand, counting down.
GCGCTGCTTGTCCCCATGACTGCCGTTTACAGCGTCCTGATTAGCCGCGAAGAGCGCGTCCTCGCCATCCTTTATCCCAATGATTGGCCGGCGTATGCCACAAGCACGCCCCGGTTCATTCCCTATCTCCCTAAGCTGCCAACTTTGCAGGGATGGTCTCTTGCGCAATGGCGAAAGAACCGCGAATATCAGGCCCCTGCCGGCGCGGCACTGTTCTGTGCCTTTCTCGCAGCCTGGCACTATTGGTCCTGGTAATAGAAGCGGACGTCCACCGACAAGTTTCATTCGTAGGGATCTTTCGTTGACAGCCGGGGACTGGGCGGATCTTCTCGTCCGGTAAACTGCCCTTGGAGATTCTGCACTGACTCGATTAGGCTTTGTAAGCGTTACAAAACCGGGGAGCGGAACCATCTGCAAGACCGCCGATATTCGGCTGTTTTTGGCTTGCGGCTCTTCTCCCAAACGATGGCCCGCCGTTTGCTTTCCCACAGCAATGGCAGCCGTGCGGCCTGAAAGGATTCAGGCTGCTTCGATTCGCTTACCTAAGGACCCGTGAGCATGGAAGCTCGACTCTTCTTCTCTGCCGCCTTCGTGGCGGCTGCGTTGCTCGCTTGCGGCGCGAACTACCGCTCGCAGAATTTCATCGTCCACTCGTCGTCGTCGGACCAGATTGCCCAGGAAATCTGTACTGCCGCCGAGACCTACCGCCGCGATCTGGCCATCGAATGGCTCGGCCGGGAATTGCCCCCCTGGGGCGACCCCTGCCCGATCAACCTCAGTCGCGTCCGCCCGCAAGAGCCCGCCAGCGGCAAAACCAGCTTCTACTTCCGCGCCGGCGAACCCTACGGCTGGGATATGGAAGTGAACGGCACGCGAGAACGGGTGCTCGACTCCGTGCTGCCACACGAAATCACGCACGCCATATTCGCTACACACTTCGGCCGCCCTCTTCCGCGCTGGGCGGACGAAGGAGGAAGCACCACGGTGGAGCACGACAGCGAAAAAGCCAAGCAGGATCACAATCTCATTCGCTTCCTCAAGGGAGGGAAGGGGATTGCTTTCAATCAGATGTTCGCCATGACCGAATATCCGCGCGAAATGCTGCCGCTTTATTCGCAGGGTTATTCCCTCACACGCTTCCTGATTCAAAGCGGGGGGGAGCAGGGAAAACGAAAATTCGTGAACTACGTCGGCGACGGCATGCGGCAGAACAACTGGACCCGGGCCACGAGCGACCACTACGGCTACAGAAGCCTCTCGGACCTGCAGATTGCCTGGCTGGAATGGGTGAAGCAGGGGAGCCCCGTCATGGCACCGGCCCGCGAGCCTGCTCCGCTCCCTGGAAAGCGGCTGAGCGAAGGGCTGGCATCGAGTGAACCTGCGCCTCGCGATCTTGACCATTCGTACCCCACGCAGCCGGCGAACGGCACGCGCGGGATCGAAGACATGGGCCCAGCACACAACTATCAGGTACCGCTTCGGCCCAGTACCTTCAGCGACGAGCCGATGCAGAAATCTCAGCCCCGGGCAGGCGAGCAAAACCTCGCCCGCCCCTCGACTACCGGTTGGTATGCGAGGCAGAAGGATCGCCTAAGGAACGAGTCCGCGACGTCGATTCCAGCAAGCGCGGCAGCCCCTTCCAGCGAGACCGACCTCCAGCCTGTCAGTTCCTTCCCCCCTCAGGAAGCAGTTGAACAACCCAGGAACCCCAAGGACAATCGCCCACCACTCCCCGGCCGCAAGCTCTTGATGGAGTGGTCCCGTACGCCGCGAAATCTGGAAGAGCCTGCTTCCATCAACACAGCCGACGAACGGAACACTTCCGTGGCGGCCAGTGAGACCCTGATGCGGTAGAACGGAATTAGGACGCAGCGGTGCCTCTCCGACCAATGCCGCCGCTGCAACAAGTAATGATCCCGAGTGTACTGGGAACAGTAGGAGTCCTACCTTCGGACATCGCAAAATTTCTTGCCTTCCGAACTGGACATCGATATATTTCGCTTGAAGCCCCCCGCAGCCCTCTCTGGGCGCGGCGCGCCAGGATGCGTGCAGACGGCAAGAGTTCCTAACTTGCGAACAGGCACAATCGCTGCATTGCGACCAACATCTCACCGGTCGTAGCGGTTGTAAGGATTGGCCGTGTAAATAGTTAGGTCCGTTTTTTTGACGCCGGGCATTGCGTGACCTATATTCCAGCAGGCAGAAATTGCGCCCTAGCAGATTTCCACGCTTGCCTCGATTACCATCCTGATTCCGCGACGGCATCTCTCCGCTAGCAAGCTCCCTCTACCAGGCGCTATGCGGAATGTTGCCGCGAAAGCCCGGTGAGCTTGCAATGACCCGACTGCTGATGAATCGGTTCGCTACGGTCTGCCTCCTGCTGGTGGCGTGTACCGCCCCGCAGCTTGCCCGCGGAGAGGAGACGTCTCCCGCTCCGGCAAAGGTTGCCTCGGCTGACGACCTCGCCAAAGTCTTTGAGCTCGGAGCTCGTCTGGAGCGGGAACGCCGCTGGGCCGATGCTCTCACACACTACGAAGACGCCAATCGCCATCACCCCAATCAGCCGGACATCGTCAAAAAGTTGACTCTCGCCCGGGCTCACTACGATGTCTGCCGCCGCTACAGCGACAGCAGCTTCGGAGCCACCATCGATTCCTTGTCGCAGCAGGACGCCATCGGCATCTACGACGAAGTCCTCCTCAAGATCAACACGCACTACGTCCACCAGCCGAACTGGCAAGAACTATTTAACCGGGGTCGGACCTCGCTGGAAGTTGCCCTGACGGAAGCACAGTTCATCGAGAAGAACCTTGCGAAACTTTCGCCACAGGAAGTCGCCTCGCTTAAGCAGGAATTGCAGCGGCAAGCCGGGGCCGCCGTCATTAACGACCGCCGCCGGGCCATCGACACGGTGAATTCCGTCGCTGCAAGTTTGCAACAGAAGTTCGGCGTGCGAGCCCAGGCGATCATTCTGGAATTCACCTGCGGCGCAACCGGCTCGCTCGATGAATATTCCAGCTTCCTCAGCAGCAGCCAGATGGAAGAGGTCTTCTCGCAAATCGAAGGAAACTTCGTCGGCCTTGGCGTGGAACTCAAAACAGAGCCGACCGGGCTGAATATCGTCAACGTAATTTCCGTCGGTCCCGCTTTCGAAGCCGGCATTCGTCCCGGTGACCGGATCGTTTCCGTGGATGGCAAGACCCCCAAACAAATCACACCGGACGCGATGGCCGACATGCTCCGAGGCGAAGAGGGGAGCCAGGTTCGTGTCGAGGTCACCGCGAAGGATGGCCAGACTCGCTCTCTCCTGATTACCCGCCGCCGCGTCGAGGTCCCCAGCGTCGATGACATCAAGATGGTCGATGAGGAATACCACATCGGCTACTTCAAGATCACCAGCTTTCAGAAGACGACTCCCCGGGACGTCGATGCTGCTCTCTGGAAGCTCCACGAAAAGGGGATGCGGAGTCTGGTCATCGACCTTCGCGGCAACCCCGGCGGTCTCCTCAAGGCGGCTGTCGATATCGCGGACAAATTTGTGATGGACGGCATGATTGTCGCCACCCGTGGCCGCAGCCCCCGTGAGGACTTTGACCATAAGGGGCAAGTCGTCGGCACCTGGCGAGTTCCGCTCGTCATCCTGGTTGATCATGATTCCGCCAGTGCCAGCGAGATTCTCGCCGGTGCAATTCAGGACCATCGCCGCGGCTCTATCGTCGGCGAAAAGAGCTACGGCAAAGGCTCGGTACAAGGAATCTTCCCCCTCAACGTCTCAACCGTCGGCGTCCGGCTCACCACCGCCAAGTGGTACACCCCCGCCGGCCAGCCGATCAGCGGCAACGGCGTCACCCCTGATGTCATCGTCCGGACAGCCGCGAGGCCCGTCGTGAACACCGACCTGGCCGTCTCCGCGAATACGGCTCCCGCCGCCCCGACGGAAGACGCCATCCTCCGCGCCGGCCTGCAAATCTCGCGGGCCAATCTGAGCAAGAAGTAGGACATAGTAGCCGGCACACTCCGTGTGCCGGCATGCCCGCTCACGGAGTGAGCTGGCTACAATAAGATCCGTGTCCGTCGAAAAATACCTCAAGCCTGAAGTCATCAACCAGATCAAGCGGCTGGACATGCGCGCCCAGTTCGTGGTGAAGGGCTTTTTGCAGGGGTTGCATGCCAGCCCGTTTCACGGCTTCTCGGTCGAATTCAGCGAGCACCGCCGCTACGCAAGCGGAGACGACCCCAAGGACATCGACTGGCTGGTCTACGCCAAGACCGACAAGTACTATGTCAAAAAATTTGAGGCCGAAACCAACATCACCGGCTATCTGGTGATGGACCTGAGCCAGTCAATGGGCTTTACACATCGCCAGGAACTAACCAAGTTCGACTACGCCATTTGCCTCGCTGCGGCCTTGGCGTACCTGATGATTTACCAGCAAGACCCTGTCGGCCTCATAACGTTCGACACGCGGGTGAAGGACAGCCTGGCCCCGAAGAGCAAGCGGACGCAACTCGGAACGCTCCTCGCCCACCTCGCCAAACTGAAGCCGACCGGGCCGACCGATATCGGCAAAAGCTTGACGCAGATTGCGGCTATGTTCCGGCACCGCAGCCTGGTGATGATCTTTTCCGACCTGCTGGCCGACCCAGGCCCCGTGTTTCAGGCCCTCCGCCGCTTGCGGCATCGCGGGCATGACGTGATTTTATTCCACATCCTGGATGAAGCCGAGGTCACGTTTCCCTACGATGGGATGGTCGAGTTTGAAGACCCCGAAACCAACGAGCTGGTCGTCGTGGACGCCAGCAGCTACCGCCGCGATTATCAAAGTGAGATTGCCGCCTTCCGGGCGATGTACAAGCAAGAGTGTTTTCAAAGCGGCATCGATTACGTCCCCCTCGATACCAGCATGCAGTTCGACAAGGCCCTCCTCGAATACCTCCTCAGCCGCCGGTCGCGGTGCTAAATTCCTCCGCCATGAAATCGATTTTTCGACTCGTCGCCAATTCTGTCCTCGTTACTTGCCTGTTCGTCGCCGCATCTGCCTTCTCTGCTGAAAAGGAGGACGAAGCGAGAGCAGCTGCTCTCGCCAATGTTCGCTCCGCGGCAGCAGCGCGAGATATGGCGGCGGTCCGCGAGAAACTAGCCTCGGCAGGAAAGCTGAAGGGAGCTACGGAGTTTGATGCGGAGTTGCTGCGGCTGGAGGAGCTTTGCGACTACCTCGAGAAGTTCTGGCAAGCAGTGGACAAAGGGGCGAAGGCGCTCGATGGTACGGAGGAGCTATTGATAGGCGAAGAACGAGTGGCGTTTGTCGAGTATGAAAACAGCACGCTCGTCCTGCGTGTGAAGGGGGAAAATCGGTCCTACAGCATAAGCACCCTCCCCGCCAAGATTGCCCTCACTCTCAGCCAAAAAGTAATAAAGCCGGAGGCGGCCGCCAACAAGGTTTTTTTTGGCACCTTTTTGGTCCTGGATTCCAAAGGGGATGTGGAACTTGCCCGGAATGCCTGGAAAGAAGCCGCGGATGGCGGTATTGATGTCAAACGGCTCCTGCCGGAACTCGATGCCGAGCGTCCGCTGCCGCCAGTAGAGATTCCGCCGCTGACACCGGCCCTGCGCAACCTGCTCGCCGAGAAAAACTGGTCCTTCCGCGTGAAGGGGGACAAGGGCTGGACCCGGAAGCCACTCGACAAACGGGTCGAACAGAATTCGGAAGGACGGCTTGCAGCGAAAGTCCCGGCCGACGAGAGCGACAGTCTACAGTTGATCGCCAAAAAGCCCCTCACGGGTGATTTTGTAGTTCGCCTGATCCTGACCGACGCAAAAAAAGGGCAGACGCTGGGGCTATTCGCCGCCGATGCGCAGGACTCTGGCTTTGTGGTGGAACTTCCCGCCGGAAGCTTCCTCGTGGAATTCGGCCGGCAAGCGGGGGAGTTCAAATGCACCATCGGCGGCAAGCCGCGCGAGGTGAAGCCGCTGGGCAAAGCGGCTCCCAAGATGGTCGGCGTCTTCGGCGTGAGCCTCCCCGCCGGAACGCAATGCACGATAGCGGCGATTGAGTTCGCCGGGCGATAGGGAATTCAACCGCAAGCGGAAGTGATCGATTTCCGTTTCTAGGTCGTTCGCAAAGCGCTAAAAAGGACTGCCATCTTAGGGCATTCAACACAGTGCCTCTCCTGGCACGTCGTTAGTCCCGAAGGCTGCCAACCTTCGTTTCCCTTGGCCAATTGCTTCGGCAGGAATAAAAGCCGCTAAAGACATAGCATTTGTGGCTTAATTCGCTTGACGCTGCGCCTAATCGCATCCTATCATCTTACCTATATTTCCAGAGTTACGCATTTTACGATTATGCAGAAAACCCGGTCCTAATTGTCGCACTTGGAGAAAATCCACCGTGAAGAGTCGCACGTTGAGTCGTCGTCCCTCGTTCCAGGAGCAGAAGCGCCGTTCCTTCTTCAATCCCGTTGCACGCTCCCTGCGATTTGAGTCGCTCGAGGAGCGCTCCATGCTGGCACCGTTCACGATCTCCATGGTTGCTGATCCGGCTAGCGGCAGTGCGGTCGGGCAAGGCAAGATCATTACCTACACCATCACCATTACAAATGGCGCGACGGCTGAGTCGACCGCCGGCAATGGTTTCATTCGTGCGTTCGATACCTCGCCTCAAGAATTGCTCTTTCAATTCAATCCGGCATTCCCCACGGGCGTCGTAACCCAGCCTGGCGCAGGGAGTGCCTGGGGTCCTGCCACGATCACTCCGAACGGAAATGGCACCAATCAATTCACCATCTATGCCGGCGATGGCATTGGTGGAGCCTCGGACACCTTCGCCGCCAATCAGACTGTTGTGCTCAAGGTAGACGCGCTGGTGCTCCCCACCGCAACGCCCGGTAGCACTAAAACCAATGTCGCATTCTACGAGCAGGATTCGGATGGCAATGGTGTGGATGAAGTGTTCATAGGCTCCGCCAATGTTACGCACACCGTCGCTCCACCGGTTGATTTGGCCATTAGCAAATATTCGCAAACCGCGACGCCGCCAGCAACTGACCCGCTGCATTCCGTTGTGGCGGGCGGAGCCTCGGTGCCGTTGACCAGCCTGGCTGACCTTGGAAATGAAGGCCGAGGCAATATCAGCTATGTCCTGACAGTCTCCAACATTGGTCCCAACAATGCGATCAACGCAGTGATTGAGGATGAGATTCCAGGGGGGCCGGCACACCTGGTGAACGCTCCGGCGCTGCCAAGCTCGCCGGGAAGCCCGGTCGCTGGACCTGTGACTGGCCAGCCGATTATTCCGGCTGCACTGGGTGTCACCAGCGTGTTCTTGGCGGATGATACCGGGGGCGCTCCGGTGGGTACCGCAACGGCATTTGCCATTGGCTTCCATTATTCGGGCGGCCTGCTGGTCGGCACACCTGGCAACAACACGGCGATCAATCCCGCTTACACGGTGGGTGTGCTTCCCGCCGGCTTCCAGGCCCGCATCGCCTATCGCACTCGCGTGGACGCTTCCGCTGAGCCGAATTCCATCGTCGGCAACGAAGCCCGTATTTACAGCACAGGCGCGGAGGATATTGACGCTGGCAACAATGCCTCGCTGACAACCCAGAACGTGGTCATTGCCAAAGCCGATCTGGGAGTCACGTTGGTCACGTCGAATCCAACTCCGACTGCTGGCGGCGCAGCCTTCAGCTACACGATCGTTGTAACCAATAACGGACCTTCGGACGCGCATAACATCGTTGTTACCGACGCTTTGCCGCCCGGAGTCATCTTTCAGAATTTTGCTATCGTCAACAATCCATCCATTCCCGGCTTTGGGCTAATCGGTGTTGGTCCGCCGATTGCCACCAATGGCACGGTAACTTTCACCGGAAACCTGCCGGGACCGGATCCGATTAGTGGCACCGTCTCCACGTCCACGATCACCATCGTCGCCCAGATTGTCGCCAATGTCGCTAGTGGCGTGCGAACGAACACTGTGATCGTTGCGTCCGATACGCAGGAAACCACCCCGAATGTCGCTCCGAATACCGCGAGCGTCCAGCAAAGTATTGTTGTAGATGCCCCCCTTTCCGTCACGATCGCCGGCCCAGCGACGGTCAATTGGGGCGATATCTTTACCTACCACATAGTTGTTCTGAATGGTGGATCGAGCACAGCGCTGAACGCCACGATTTCCGACCCTCTCCCACCTAACACGACGTTCCTGAACATGCATGGGACGGGTGCATTCGATAGTGCCGGCTCGCATAACGGCGGCGTGCCTGGGACTGTGACCCTTGCCGCTGTGGACATTCCTTCGGGAATCAGCACACTGGACATTACGGTAAGACTGGCTCCGGATACGATAGCCACCACGCTAGCGAACACAGTAACCATTACCACTGCCGGCACAGGCACGATTGCGGTCGGAACCTCGACAACAACTGCGACCATTCGTCATCCTGACGAGTTCGAGTCCAACAACACTCTGGCCGCGGCGAGCGTGCTCGGCTCGGTCCCTGAGATTACTCTCCGTGATCTCACGATCGACCCCGATGCCGACTTCTTCCAGATCACCGCGCACGATACCGGCCTGCTCTTGGTGAATGTTCAGTTCTCAAATGTGAACGGCAACGTCAACCTCGAAATTCTCGATGCCCGCAGCAATGTGATTGCCACTTCGTCGAACGCGACTGGACTCGACGAGCACCTGGTGATTCCTGTTGTCTCGCAGCAGCGTTACTTCGTGCATGTGTTTGGAGTGGGAAATGCCACCACTTTCTACACGCTGGAATTGGAGAACTTCGCCGCTCCGGAGCCACGGGAGGTTACGCTCGATCGCACGGACGATTCGGGGCGTGATTTGCTCGACAATGTCACGTTCCGCACGACCCAGCTCCGTTACTATGTGCAGTCCGATCTTAGTGACTTTGCCCTCCAAGGCATTCCGATCCTCACCGCCGCTCAAGCTGCGGGGGGAGTGACGCCAGGCGCGGCGGTGCGCGTCTTTGACAACGGTGTGCCGGTGGGCTATGCCGACCCCGTCTCAGGGACCAATGACACGATCTTCGTCATCAACTTCGATGCCGATTTAACCCGTTTTGCCGCCGGCTCGGCGAATGCCGCCGGCCCGGCAGGATACTTGGGTTTCTCGAACTTCATCAAAGCGGCGGTGACGATCTTTGACGGGCAAAAGAGCGCTGCCGGTGCCCCGATACCCGCGGTTGGCCGAACTCAATTGGGCACACTGTTGACCGTGCTCAACGATAATACGGTGCCGCTCGCTCCGCTAAATCTCGACTTGCTCGCGTCTAGCGATGGCGGGCAATTCAGCAACGACAACGTGACGCTTGTCAACGCACTGGCCATTAGCGGTGTCGGCGAAGCCAACACGCACGTGGTCCTTCGGGCCAATGGACTGATCGTGGGAGAAGGAACCGTCGGGTCGGATGCCAGTGACGGAATTCTTGGCAATGGGCTGGGAGCGTGGGAAATCACCACGGAGCCCCTGATTCCATCCGCAACACCATACCTCATTACCGCCACCCTTGAAGACCTTGCCGGAAATGTTGGCCCCAGCAGCGTAGCACTGCACGTCTTGATTGACCCGGAAGGGCCCCAGGTGAAGGATGTCTATATCACCGGTCATGGTCCAGCCGATGCCGTGCCCTTTAATCTGTTCGGCGGCAAGTCCAGCCCGGCATCTCCAACTCCGTTGGTGAACGGCCTGACGATTCAGTTGCAAGACTTGCCCAATCGGGACGCCGCTTTCTTTGCCAATTACTTCGCGCTCAATGCAGACGCATCCAGTGCGCGAGGCAATTTCCAGGTCGTTGGCGACATCAACGGAGTGATCGCGATTCAGGATGTCATCGTCACGAACAACCCAGTCGTGAACGGCCAGCCCGCGACGGCCAGCATTCGGCTCGTCTTCGCCCAGCCCCTGCCCGACGATCGATTTACGCTCACGATTAAGGATTCCGTCCTCGATCCAGCCGGAAATGGACTGGATGGAGAAAGCAATGCAGCCGAGCCCAGCGGTGCGCCTAATTTTCCCAGCGGCAACGGACTGCCCGGCGGCTCCTTTGTGGCCCGCTTCACCGTCGACAGTCGGGCTGAACTCGGCTCCTGGGCTTCCGGGAGCGTGTACGTTGATACCAACGGGAACTACACCTTTGATCCGACGAATGCGGATGCAACGAACCGTGACATCACTTACCTCATGGGATTCACCAGCGACAACATCTTTGCCGGAAACTTCGTATCGGCTGTGGCGGGTGTCGCCGACGGCTTTGACAAGCTGGCGGCGTACGGCAAGGTCGGCACCAGTTACCGCTGGCTGATCGACACGAATAATGACGGCGTTCCGGAAATCAATATTGTCCAGCCGCTGTTTGCCGGTGTCACCAACATCGGCGGCACGCCGGTGGCCGGCAACTTTGACGGCAACGCCGCCAATGGCGACGAAGTCGCGCTCAAGGTCGGCAATACCTGGCTGCTCGATACTAACCACGACTTCAAGGTTGATTTGAAGCTCGCCGGCTCGAACATGTCCGGCCTGCCGATTACCGGAGACTTTGACGGTGACGGAAAGGAAGACCTCGGAGCTTGGGCCGACAACAAGTTCACCATTGACTTTGGCTCCAATGGACTCTCGGGCAATTCCGAATTCAGCTTTACGTTCGGCTTTGCCAGTGTGCGGGAACGGCCGGTCGCTTCGGACTTCGACGGAGACGGCATCACCGACCTGGGTCTGTGGGTTCCCGACCGCGCCGGTGTTGGTCCCTGGGAGAGCGCTGAATGGTATCTGTTCATCTCCAACAATCAGTCCATTCTGACGAGAAACGCTGCCAACGGAGGCATGTTATTTAAGCCCACTCCGTTCGGCAGTGACCAGTTTGCGCAGTTCGGCGACGAATGGGGGTTGCCGATTGCCGGCAATTTCGATCCGCCGATAACGTCCGCACAACCCACCGGCAGCCTCACCAATAGCCGTGATCATTCGGACGTGGATAACGACGGCTCGGTTTCGCCGATTGACGCCTTGCTGATTATTAACAGGCTCAATAGCGGTGATACCAGCCTTCCTCCCACTCCGTTTACGCATGCTCCTTTCGTGGATGTAAATGGAGACGGGATCTGCTCGCCCGTTGATGCCCTGATGGTCATCAACCGACTGAACTCGCAGTTGGGGGATGGCGGAGCTTCCGGCGAAGGAGAAGCAGCCGACGCTTACTTTAGCGACCTGGGCAGCACCTCAGCCCAGGACGGCAGCTTGGCGGCCCTGCTGGCGCTCGACGACAACTCAAACGCCCGCAAAAAGTAGTTGACGGATCGAATACCAGTTGCCCAGGAACACCCAGGAGCCGCCGGAATGATTCCGGCGGCTCATTTCTTTGCTAGGAATGCACCGGAAGGCCTGCCAGAAATTGCGGGGCTTCACTTCTGTAGAGCCTAAGTTATGGGCCTTTTCTGGGCGTGGAACACGGTTCTCCGCAACCCGTCCTTCCTTGTAAGGGCACAAGCGAACAAAATGTACCGGCACTTGTCCTACTTCGGCACAGTCCATTATGACCCAATTACTTGTAATTACCCGCATCGATGCGCGTTTCGGCGACGTGGAGCAGTCGCTGGCAGCCCTGCGCGCCAAGCTCAGCCCGGCTGGGAATGTAGTGAGTGAGGCGGGGAAGAAGCGGACGGTCGAAGTTTTCGGTGAGCCCCTTTCGCCGGTGCAAGTCGTAGAGCGGATTTGTGGCGATGTCCAGCAACGGGGACTTGCGGCGGTCCTGGAGTATTCCCGCAAACTCGATAAGGCCGTACTGACTCCCGAAACAATTCGAGTCTCGGCCGAAGAACTCAAGGCGGCTCATGCGAAAGCGGAGCCGGCGTTTCTGGCGACCGTGCGGCAGGTGCGCGAAAACGTGTTGCAGTTTCAGCGAGCTATCTTGCATCACGACGTGGAAGTGACTCGCCCCGGCGTCGTCCTGTGGCAACGGTATGTTCCGCTGGCGCGTGTCGGCATCTGTGTTCCCGGCGGTGCGGCGGCGTATCCTTCGACCGTGCTGATGACCGTGGTTCCCGCCCAAGCGGCAGGAGTGCGCGAGATTGCAGTTGTCTCTCCTCCGACGGCAAATGGAGCGAATAATCTCGATGTGCTGACGACTTGCCACGAACTCGGCGTGACCGAGGTTTACCGAGTCGGTGGAGCCCAGGGAGTGGCGGCACTGGCGTATGGAGCAGGGCCGATTGCTCCAGTGGACAAGATTGTTGGGCCGGGGAACTTGTTTGTCGCGCTCGCCAAGCGCCATGTCTATGGCCAGGTCGATATCGATTCCATCGCCGGACCGAGCGAAGTGGTCGTCATCGCCGACGACACGACCCGCCCCGATTTCACCGCGGCTGACATGCTGGCTCAGGCGGAGCATGCCCCCGGAGCGAGCATTCTCGTCACCTGGAGCGAACGACTGCTGGAAGCGACGGTTGCCGAGTTGCAAAGACAAATCGCAAAGCTATCTCGCTGCGAACTGACGATTCAAAGCCTCCGCGACTTTGGCTGCTTGATTCTGGTGCGAGACGAAGACGAAGCCTGTCGCATTACGGACCTACTCGCCCCGGAGCATTTGCACATTGCCACGGACAATGCCGCCCGGCTGGCCGCGAAGATCAGCAATGCCGGAGCGACCTTTCTGGGCAACTTTAGTCCCGTCGCCCTCGGCGATTACGCAGCCGGCCCCTCGCACGTTTTGCCAACCGGCGGCACTGCCCGTTGGGCCAGCGGCCTTTCCGCCAACCACTTCCTCCGCAGCAGCAGCGTGATTCAGTATTCTGAAGAGGCGTTACGGACCATCGCACCTCACATTCGGCGATTGGCGGACAAGGAAGGCCTGACGGCACACCGCGCGAGTGTCGATTTAAGAGTGGTATAATGGAGACAAGGAGAAAGAGCATGTACCCGACAACACAATCATCGTTTTCAGAGATTCTCAAGGATTTGGTTTCCCCTGAAGCACCGAACTTAAAGCCTGAAGTAGCCCAGTGGATGCTGTCGCTTGGATTTTCGGAGACGCGGCGCGACCGGATGATGGAGTTGGCGGAACTCAACAATCGTGGAGAAATGACGGACTCGCTCCGAGAAGAGATGGACAATTATCGACGAATTGGAAACCTGGTCTCACTGCTCCAGGCCAAGGCCAGACTTTCGCTGCAACAAACGACTCAGGCCAATTAAATGGCGTTTACTGCGGCATTGCGAAAGGATGTTTGGCGGCGTGCTAGCGAGCGCTGCGAGTATTGTCTCGTTCCGGTCGAGTTCGATGCTTCGCCGGCTTGCATCGACCACATCATTGCCATCAAACACCTTGGACCGACAATTTTCGCTAACCTTGCGCTCAGTTGTTACCACTGTAATGGATTCAAGGGTGATAACATTGCCGGTCTTGATCCCGATACGTCCCAGATAACGCCGCTGTTTCATCCGCGGAACGAAACGTGGGCTGACCATTTTTCCTGGAGTGGCGCGACGATTCTTGGATTGACTCCCGCCGGTCGTGCAACTTTTTATGTACTGAATTTTAATGATCCTGACCGTGTCTTGTTGCGCGAATTGCTCGGCGCTGCAAACTTGATGAGACTGTCAGCGACGTAATCGTATCGAGAATTTTCGAAGAATCACATGTCCTACTTCCGCTCAAACATCCTCGCCATGGACGGCTACACGCCCGGTGAACAGCCGCAGGCGGGGAAGTTCATCAAGCTCAACACAAATGAGAATCCTTATCGGCCGTCGCCGGGGATTCGCCGGGCGATTGACGAGGTGCTCGAGCGGGGGTTGCAGCGGTATCCCGATCCGATGGCGAACAGCTTTCGGCTGCGGGCGGCGGAGGTGTTGAATCTGCCGAACAAGGACTGGATTCTGGCTGGCAACGGCAGTGACGACATTCTCACGATCTGCACGCGTGCCTTTGTCGGCCCCGGCGAACTCCTGCGGCTGCCGTATCCCAGCTACATCCTCTATCGCTCACTTGCTCAACTCCAGGATGCTCGCTGGGAAGAAGTGAAGTTCAATGCCGACTGGACGCTGCCGGCAGCATTTGGAAATCCGGCCGAGGGGCTCAAACTGGTATTCCTCCCCAATCCCAATAGCCCGACGGGCACCATGATCTCCCGCGAGGCGATTCTCGACTTTGCCGAGCGGCTCCCTTGTCCGCTACTCATTGACGAAGCGTACGTCGACTTTGCCGACTTCAACTGCATGGATCTCGTCGTTCAAAACGAGAAGATCATGGTCAGCCGCACGCTCAGCAAGTCCTACGGCCTCGCCGGGCTCCGCTTCGGCTATATCGTCGCCCAGCCCCACTTCATCGAGCAACTTATCAAGGTGAAAGACAGCTACAATTGCGACTCACTCTCCATCGCTGCCGCCACGGCTGCCATTGGGGACCAGGCCTGGCTGATGGAGAACCGGGCCAAGAACATCGCAACTCGCATCCGACTTGTCGCGGGCCTGACGCAACTCGGATTTTTCGTCATACCTTCGCAATCCAATTTCGTCTGGTGTACTCACCCGCGCCAACCCGCCAAGCCGCTCTACGAACAGCTCAAGCAGAACCGCATCCTGATCCGTTACATGAACTACCCCGGCTGGAGCGATGGATTGCGAATCAGTGTCGGGACCGACGAACAGATCGAAGCCTTGTTGACCCTTCTCAAGACCATGGTGTGAAATGCCCCGAACCGCAACCATCGACCGCAAGACTCGCGAAACTCAGATCCGCCTGGAACTGAACCTGGACGGCAGCGGCCAGGGAAACTGGCAGACCGGCGTGGGGTTTCTCGATCACATGCTCGAGCTGTTCGCTCGCCACGGCGCGTTTGATTTGAAGGTCGTGGCCAAGGGAGATTTGCAGGTTGACCAGCACCATACGGTGGAGGACATCGGAATCTGCCTGGGACAGGCGGTGAAGCAAGCCCTCGGCGATAAGAAGGGAATCCGCCGATACGGCCACTTCACGTTGCCGATGGAAGAAACGTTGGCGACGACCGCAATCGATCTCTCCGGCCGCTACTATCTCGTTTTTCAAGCCGCCTTCGACAGTCCAAAAATCGGCGACTTCGATACCGAGCTCGTCGAAGACTTTTGGCAGGCCTTTGCCGCCAATGCCCTCTGCAACCTGCACATCCTCATCCACTACGGCCGCAACAGCCACCACAAAACCGAAGCCATCTTCAAGTCCGCCGCCCGCGCACTGCGAATGGCCGTCGAGGCGGACCCGCGAATGACCGGCGTTCCCAGCACAAAGGGAACGCTGACGACTTGAGGCGGGCCAAGGCGGGTGAGCAAACCTGGATGATAATGGGAGTAGTGATAAGCGTCGGCATGGCTGGTCCTTTCTAAAAGTGCCCTTCTTCAAAAATGCACGGCTGGAATTACGCCGCGCCAGGCTCTAGGATTCAGGTAGCCCTTCCGTGGAGACAAACATGAAATTTACCCTGCGAGTTTTCCTCTTCACAGCCGCCCTGCTTTCGCAGCTTTCGGTGGTGACGTCGTCGTGGGGACAAGACGACGAAGTCCCTGCGTCTAAAACAACGAAGAAGCTCCCCGAGCCGCTCACGGAGTACAAAGGGAGGCTCATCGCTCAGACGATGCACTACACCGGGGCACCGTGGCTGACGCGCGACAATCGCGAGCAAGAAGAACGCTGCTCGCTCATGCTTGCCAACCTGGGCGTTAAGCGAGGCATGACCATTTGCGACATGGGGTGCGGCAACGGGTTTTACACGTTGCAGTTTGCCAAGATGGTGGGTGAAGAGGGGCATATCTATGGTGTGGATATCCAGCCAGAGATGCTTAAGATGCTGAACGACCGCGCGGATGAACAAGGGATTCGGAACATTACGCCCGTGCTTGGAACTTTCGTTGACCCGCGGCTGCCGAAAGGGAAATTCGACATGATTTTCTGCGCGGATGTCTATCATGAGTTCTCCTATCCCGAGCAAATGCTGTCGGCCATGCGCGAGGCTCTCGCCCCCAAAGGACAGTTGGTCTTACTGGAGTTTCGGGGCGAGGATCCGAATGTCCCCATCAAGCCCGAACACAAGATGACCAAAGCCCAGGTGCTGAAAGAGCTACGTCCAAACGGCTTTAAGCTCGATAAGCAATACGAAAAGCTTCCCTGGCAGCATCTGTTATTTTTTGGCAAGGATGAGGCATGGAAGAAGGGGACTCCCTAAGCTTTACAAAATGGAGGTTTCTTCTGGCCCCGTGCCAGTGAATCCGCTAGGATAACGAGCAGGGGTAAAAGCGAGCATTCGCCGCGGCCGGTACGGCACACTCCGCGCCAGGCGCATTGCTCAGTGGCAAAATTCATTCTGTCAGGAACGGAAGGACACAAAACATGTTGCGACCACGGTTTAAGAGAGCGTTGCTCTGGGTGTCGTTGGGTTTACTCTTGGGTTTGGCCACGGGATTGGCCGTCCATATTGGGCTTGATTCCCGTCAGTCGGCGGACGGCACTGGGTTCCCCTTGGAAGAATTGAAGTTGCGAGCGTCCGCCTCCCACGGTTCCGAGACTTTCGCAATGGCGACTGGTCCCTCCGACGAGGATGGCGAAGCAGTCATGATGTTGGATTTTTTGACCGGCGATCTGACTTGTTTTGTCCTCAACCCGCGGCTGGGTAAGTTCAATGCCATGTTCCGAACGAACATCTGGAAAGAGATGCCTCCGGAAAAGGGCAAGAAGGCCGCCTATGTCATGTGCACTGGCACTTGGAATCCGCTCAAGAGCGGAGCCGAGGGCCTTCGCCCAGCAGATTGCATCTTGTACGTGGCGGACTGCAATACCGGTAATTTTGCGGCCTACTCGTTCCCCTGGTCGGTCAACGCGAATAAGAATGTTGGCCCCCCGATGAACGGAGCGATGGCGACCCTGGACATTGGGAAGGCCCGCGACCTAAAGCTCCGCAAGTAGCAAACCACTCAAAGGTCCCGCATGACCTGGCGACTGGAGAACTCGGTAGTTCGCGGAGAGCTCTTCAATCTCCGCCCAAACCACGTTCACGGCTGGCTGGAACTGCGAGGCGCGCCATCGCTTGTGCATTTGGGGCTCACCGGCAATATGGAAGGTGAGCTGTTTGGCAAGCACATTCAGTTTGAGACGGAGCTAGCGGACGACGACAATGAGGATGATACCGAGGACGGGGAACCAGGCGCAGAACCCCTTTTTGTCAGTCCTGATTTCGAAGCGATCGAAATCCAGCAGATTGGTCCTACCGGGAGGATGCAACTTGTGCGGACGCCGCTGGCCGACGGCTCAGGGAAGGTAAATGTCCGTCTGGTGCTGCATTGGTTCAGCCAGAACGGCGAGATACAGGTTGACCTCGTCAATCCCCGGCTGGAGTTCGTCGCGGAAGACGAGGATGAGAAAACCTCATTTTCCGCTGCCAATGATGACGAGGACGAAGGGGAATCGGTGTTCATTAAGGACAGCGAAGACGAGTTTCCAGAATTCCCCGACGACGCCGATGCCGACGATCCCTACGGCCTCTTTCCTCCGCAGCTCGAAGAGCAGCTGGAAGACGAAACGAAGAGCGCGGACAT
The DNA here is from genome assembly GCA_046153945.1 of Pirellulaceae bacterium. Classification (GTDB taxonomy): domain Bacteria; phylum Planctomycetota; class Planctomycetia; order Pirellulales; family Pirellulaceae; genus SXOA01. The sequence continues at coordinate 47,837 of JBJXFF010000187.1, read as the reverse complement.
CGCGGCGATAGACGAAGGTGCCTTTGAGAATGGCCCCGCGGAACCTGGGAGCGAGATTGATGATCCCCTCTCGGAATATCCACTGGAAGAACGCCCCAAGCGAAGCTGGGATGAGGTGATCCCCGGAATCGACGAGCAGACCAAGCGGCTCTACGAGTCTTGGGACGAAATCTTTGAGGGCAAGAAGGACGTTCCCCTCTGCACGATTTTTGATCCGCCGCTGACGATCTATCCCGTGGATAAGCTCAGCGATGCCGAAGTGGAATCGGCCTTCAAGGTCATTCTCCGCCGCCTGGCGATGCACAGCGTGGCCCTCGACATGTGCGAGCACTTTACGCCTCGCGATGCCTATCGCCTGCTGGTCGAAGAGATCTTGCCGAAATGCCCGGTCTATCCGGGGCTTCCCCTCACCGGCTATGTGCAGCACTATTCGACCTGGGAGTATTGCCGCAAATGCGATGAGGAATTTGAAGCTAAGTGGCAGGCAGAGGAAAAGGAACGTCAGGAGCGCCGAGCCGCCGGAGAAGACGAAGATACCCCGCTGCTAGGCGATGACGAGATCCCGTTCTAGCGAATTGGCTGCCGGCATTTCTTCAGAAAGCGGCAGGGCTTGCCAGGGAGTGTAGCAGCCAGCACTTGTGCCGCTATAATCAGGCCTCTACGGCGAATACCTCCCCAGCAATGCGTACTTCACGCTCTCCCCACCTGGCCTGACCATAAACTGCCATGCTTTGCCCAGCCTGCCACACGGAAGCTCCGGTTGAATCCACCTTCTGCCCCAAATGCGGCAAACCCCTGGCGGCGGCAGCCGGCTCGCCGTCAGCCGCCGCACAACCCACTGCGGTGGAGACGATGAAAGCCAAAATGGAAACGACTCGCAACGCGCCCGAGGATCCCGAACATGACTTATGGAAAGGAGGCTTTTCCCCCAAGGCCATGCTGGGCTACTGGCTGCTCGCGGGAGTCGTAACCATCGTGGCAATTGTGGTGGGAATTGTCTCCGTCAATCCGGTTGTCTGGATCATCGGCATTGCTGTCGCCTTCAGCCTGTGGGTTGCCTTCGCCCTCTACCTACTGTATCAGCGACTCGGCGTGGAATACCACTTGACCACCCAGCGGCTCTTCCATCGCCAGGGAATCCTGGCCCGCGTTACGAACAGGATTGAAGTGATCGACATCGACGACGTGCAATTTTCGCAGTCCCTGGTCGAGCGGTTTCTCGGCGTGGGCACGATCCGCATTCTTTCCACCGATCTCTCCGACCCCAAGCTCATCATGACCGGCATTGACGACGTCAAAAACGTCGCCGACATCATCGACAAAGTCCGCCGCGACGAACGCCGCCGCCGCGGACTGCACATCGAAACGGTTTAAGTCGGCGGCGGGAGTAGATGCAAACAAATCAGATACGAGCTACCCAGCCCGAACCTGCTCTATTGAGATATCTCTCCGAACCTATCTAGAATCATTGGTCGTTTCTTGGGCGGGCTTTTTCGCATCTTTTGGTTCATTGCCGGTCTTCTTATCGTCGGGCTTCTTGGCTCCCGCTTCAGCATCCTTCGTTTCGCCCACCTTCTTGTCGCCGTTGCCTTGCGGCCGTCCCTTTCCCTTTCCGCCAGCAGTTCCCGGCATGGCGGGCGAACCCGTTCCTGGCGGACCCATTCCTGGTGGTGCACCCGCGGGAGTGTTGCTCGAAACCTCAGCGGTTTCTTCTGACGGCGCAGGTTTTAACTTTCCTGGAATCACGCCATCCTCGGGCAGCATATTGACGTAATGTGTCGAGTAATGGGGCTTATCGGAACTGCCGAGGTACAAGACCGAAATGTAGTTTCCGTTGCGAGGAATCCAGCCCCACCAACAATAGTGCTCGATCGTGTAAAGTTCATGCTTTTCAACCTTGGTCGGCGCCATTCCCAGGATCTCCTGGATGTCGGCGCTATACAACATTCCGGCGGCCTTGGCACCTTTTGTCTCTCCCTTCTCTTTCTGATCGGGCTTGAGAGAAAAGGCATTGTGCTTCTGGATCGTCTCATGCAGTTTTTCGTTGGCGGCTTTCACACGCGGCGGGGCAATCACCTTGTCGTAGAGAAGAGCACCGGAAATCACCACGAGGACTCCCAAGAGAATTGTCAAACGGAGGGGACTTGGCGAGGGATGGGCATGCGGTTTTGCATGGTCGGAACCCTGAGGAACATTGGTTTCGGTTTTCATCGACCTACCCTTGATCAAGGAAGAGAGAGAAAGTGACTCTGAAGTCTATTCTGTGAGTGTGAGAGTTTCCAGCTATTGAACGGAGAATCCGGTGAGTCGGCAGATATCTTTCCGAACTTCCTTCCCAATGCATATCATGTCCGGACTCGAACTTTCCGGGATCTACGGTAGAATTCGGTCATGTGCGGCCGCTTTACTCTCCGAACTTCGCCTCAAAAGTTGCTGGAGGGCTTTGGGGTTTCATTTCCGGGAGTTACCCCACGCTTCAACATTGCGCCGACGCAATTGGTCTTCGCAATTCGTGCAAATCCCGATGGGACGGGCAGGCAAGCGGCGGCGTTGCGCTGGGGCTTGGTCCCTTCGTGGGCCAAGGACTTGAAGATCGGGGCAAAAAGCATCAACGCTCGTGGCGAAACCGTAGCCGTTAAGCCGATGTTTCGTGCCGCTCTCAAACGCCGCAGGTGCCTGGTGATCGCCGACGGTTACTATGAGTGGCGAGCCAGCGGAAAGGTGAAGCAGCCGTACCACTTTCGTTACGAGGATCAACGGCCGTTTGCTTTCGCCGGCTTGTGGGAGTGCTGGCGCGGACTGGAGGGAAATGATCCACCGCTGGAAACATGCACAATCATCACCACGGCGGCAAGGGGAATTGCGGCAGAGCTTCACGAGCGGATGCCAGTGATTATTACGCCCAGCGACTATGACCTGTGGATTGGTCCCCAGTCGCTAGATGCCGCGCAGTTGAATGCGCTCTTGAATCCGTTGCAGCAGGACGACGTCGTTCCCGTCCCGGTCTCTACGCTGGTCAACAGTGTGAGGAATGATCGACCCGAGTGCCTGGAGCCAGCGGAATGAACTACTCCTCAGCTTTCAAAAGCTGGTGGCTCCGCAGCCAGCGTTCGCAGAGGCCGGTCCAACTGGAGGGGAGTCTTTCGTTCTGGCGGACGCCAAAATCATGGTCGCCACTGGAGTAGATGTGCAGCTCGGCGAGGATACCGGCCCGCTGGAGGGCCAGGTACATGATGACGCTATTTTCCGGGTCGCTGATTTTGTCGTCCGACGAATGTGTCAATAGAATCGGCGGCGTTTTGGGAGCGATCTTAATGGTAGGCGGGATTTCGTCCTTGTCCTTGACCTTGAGATAGCCGGAGTAGCAGCCAATGGCAAAGTCCGGCCGGCAGCTCGCCTTGTCGAAATCGTCGATGGACTCGTACTGCCGCTTCTCAAAGCCGGCAGCCGTCGCCACGGCCAGATGCCCCCCGGCCGAAAAGCCGACCATGCCGATGCGTCCGGGATCGATTCCCCATTCTTTCGCCCGGCTCCGGACCAGGCTGACGGCCCGCTGGGCGTCGATCTGCGGACCGAGCGGCGGTTCTCCTTTTATGTCCCCAGGGCGGCGCGGGCAACGGTACTTGAGAATGATTCCGGTCATGCCCCGAGAGTTGAGCCAGGCCGCCACTTCCTCCCCTTCCAATTCCCAAAACAAATCGTGGTAACCACCCCCGGGGCAAACCAGCATTGCCGTACCGTTGTTCTTCTCCTTCGGCGGCGAATAGATCGTGATCGAAGGCTTCGTCACATTTGTTATCAGCCGCGTCGGTCCTTTGATGATGGCGGACTGATAGATGCGGCTGTTCTCCTCCCCTTTGATTCCGACATCGCCGGGGACCTTGCCTGGCCAGAGATCGACGACGAGCGGCTCCGCGGAAAGAAAGTCCGTGGGTGACGTCACTAGGAAAAGGATGGCAACAGGCACGAGTAGGCGTTTCATTTCAAGTCCCCGATTTGACGAAGCTCGACAAAGTCTTCGCCTATCGTACCCCGACTTTCGCTACAATGTTTCTGGACATGTGACAGGAGCGGATTCATGGCCAGCCGGCGATTCTTCCAGATCAGCATTCGCACGTTGTTCATAGTGACGACGCTGGTCGCGATTGGGCTGGCCTATTTCAATCGCATTCGCCAGCGCGTCGAGGAACAAAAAGCCGCCACCGCGCGAATTGCAGCGCTTGGTGGAAAAGCGACGGTCAAGCCAATGTCCTACGTCTGGCCGTCGTTCCGCAAAGCCGTCGGGGAGGAGTACTTTAAGGAAGTTGTCGCTGTGGACTTGGAAAATACCTTAGTCACCGATGCCGACCTGGAAGTGGTGGGCAGACTTCGCGACATGAAGTCGTTGGTTCTCAGTGGATTGCCCGTCAGCGAACGATCTGGGTATATGGGGCCGTTCCTGCCCCAGAATCCGAATCTGGTCTCCTCGCAAGTCTCCAGCAAGGGAATTCGAGGGCTTGGACCGCAACACAAGCTGCAAGACGTCCGACTGGCTCATGTTCCCATTAATGACGAAGCCATGGACACGGTTTCCTCGTGGACTCAGCTCCAAATACTTGACCTCGAAAGAACGAGGGTCACTTCCAAAGGTGTTCAGCGTCTGGAAAACCTCAAACACCTCAAATCGCTGAATCTGGCTGGAACAAATATTGACGACAGTGTCGTTCCGGCACTTTCGCAGATGCGTTCGCTGCAACAACTCGACTTATCCGATACCGCGGTCACCGGCGAGGGACTACTGCAACTGCGAAACGAATTGCCGGCCTGTAAGTTGAGCGGTTCGCTCTTGGACTTCTCCGATGGCATTGACCCTGACCCGCAGAGCATGCGCTGGAAGGAAATCACCCGGCCGATGTGGGCCCTCAGTAGAAGAGGCCAATTAAAGTTCCTCTGCCTGGCCGACACGGCTGCCACCGATGCGCATCTGGAGGACTTAGATCGATTGAAGAATGTCGAAGTGATTGACTTGCGTCGGACTAAGGTCACTGACGCGGGAATCGAATCGCTGCGGCGAGCTTTGCCCAAGTGCAAGATCGTTCGCTAACCCAACGACTCACCCCGCCATCCGGCTGATCCGGCTGGTGGCGGCTTCTTCCGCTTCGGCCGGGGTGGCGACATAGCGGTATTGCATCAGGTAGGCGTCTTCCGTGGTGTCTTCGTAGAAGTCGCGGAGCAGCGAGATCGCCCGGAAACCCATCTCGCGGAAAAAGAGTTGAGCACTGAGGTTGGTTTCCCGCACTTCCAGCATGATCTTGTTACGCCGCTGGGGGGAAAGCTTGCTGACGAGCTTGCGAAGCATCTGCTCGCCGACTCGCTTCCTCTGCAATTCCTGATGCACGGCGAAGTTCAAGATGTGCAGCCGGTTGCGGTGCAGCTCATAGATCATGAAGCCGATGACCCGCTCGTGATGCTCGGCCACCATGCCGATGCAATTGCGCTGCCGCAGACAGCGGACGAAGTCCTCTTCGGACCAGGGGAATTCGAACGACTGCCCTTCGATGGCGAGCACTTCGGACATATCGCGCCGGATCATCCAGCGAATATGCACCGGAACCTGGAGTTTGGCCGAGCCGATCATGCGTCGTTCCTCCGTGAAAACCTGGCCTGCTAGCGTCCTGCGGCAAGGGCCATGAGCAAACCATAATGTTGCTCAAGGGGGCGTAACATACCGCAGTCGCAAAAATTCGCCAAGACGAACAAAGGGGCGGATTTTCGTGGCTCTTTCATTTTACGGCGGAAAGGGCTCTTGGGGAGTGGCGTAACGACCGCGAATTGGAAGGCCACAAGCTTCCCGGGGCAACCAACTGTCATCTTCGCCCGAGAAGCATTAGGATTTTCCGTGGCGGCTGCAAAATGTTTGTCAAAAAATGAGGGTGTTTCTCGATGAAGACTATCGCGACATTGATTCTCTGCTCGGGGATTTTGACTCTTTCCCTTGCGTTCGCTGCGGTCAAAGCTCCCGCTCCTAGCCAGGACTGGTCCTGTTTCCGCGGGCCAACGGGAATGGGGCTTAGCGGGGCCAAGGATTTGCCGGAGGCTTGGAGTGCCAGCGAGAACCTTGCCTGGAAGACCAAGTTGCCGGGACCGGGAGCGTCGAGCCCCGTGGTCTTCGGCGACCGAATCTACATCACCTGTTACACCGGATTCTTCGTCCCCGACGAAGAGGGGAGCAAGGAAGACCTCAAACGGCACTTGATCGCCTTGAATCGGAAAGACGGGAAAATCGTCTGGGACAAGGCCATCGCCGCCAAACTCCCTGAAGAGGACAAAATCCGCGACCACGGCTTTGCGGCCAGCACGCCGGCCGTAGATGCCGACCGCATCTACACATTCTTTGGCAAATCCGGCGTCATCGCCTTCGATCACAAAGGCAAACAGGTTTGGGAAGCCGATGTCGGTTCGAGAACGCATGAATGGGGCTCGGCTGCGTCCCCCGTGCTCTGGAAGGACCTCGTCTTCATCAACGCCAGCGTCGAGAGCGATTCGCTCGTCGCCCTCGACCGCAAGACGGGGAAAGAAAAATGGCGGGCCAAGGATATCAAGGAGGCCTGGAACACGCCGGTCGTCGTCACTGCCGATTCCGGACGCGAGGAACTGGTCGTCGCTACCGCGGGAAAAGTGATGGCCTTTGTTCCCGCGACTGGCAAACCTCTCTGGACCTGCAAGACCGACATTGGCTGGTACATGGTCCCGAGCGTGGTGGCTGATAAGGGAATAGTCTATTGCCTCGGCGGCCGCAGCGGTGTTGCCGGCCTGGCAGTCAAAGCTGGTGGCGAAGGAGACGTGACCGATTCGCATCGGCTCTGGACCAGCCTCAAGGGCTCCAACGTCTCCTCACCCGTCTACCAGGACGGCTATCTCTACTGGATGCACGATTCCCGCGGCCTGGCCATGTGTGCCAAGGCGGACACCGGCGAGCTCGTCTATGAAAAGGCCCTCAACCGAGCCGAGCAGTGCTATTCTTCCGCCCTCCTCGCCAACGGCAAGCTCTACTACCTCACTCGCAACGGTCGCACCTTTGTCATCGCCGCCAAGCCGGAGTTCGAGCAGCTTTCGATGAACGACCTGGGCGATCGGAGCATCTTCAACGGCAGCCCGTCACCCGTGGGGGACCGGATCTTGATTCGCTCGGACAAGTTCCTCTACTGCATTGGAAAATAGCCGCCGCATGCCCCCGCTCGAAGTCCTGGAAACCTGCCTCTGCGTCGACGACCTGGACGCCGCCGAGCGATTCTACGGGCAGGTTCTCGGCCTCCCGTTCCACAGCCGGCAGGACGGGCGGCACGTCTTCTTCCGCTGCGGCCGTGGAATGCTGCTCCTCTTCAACCCAGAGCAAAGCAGCCTGCCGGGAGAGATACCGGCCCATGGAACCCACGGTGCCGGCCATGTCGCCTTCGCCGCCGCGGAGTCCGAACTGCCAGCCTGGCGCAAGCACCTGGAATCCCACGGCGTCCCCATCGAACGGCTCCACTCCTGGCCCGGCGGCGGCCACTCTCTCTACTTCCGCGACCCGGCTGGAAACAGCCTGGAAATCGCCACGCCCACGATTTGGGGCAAGGGCTAAGGAAACCCGAAGCGTTAGCGAGGGAGAACCGCCAGGCTTTGTCATTCTGCACTTTGCATTCTTCGCTCCGCCATGACATCTGTTGTTAATCCCCCCTGGTAAACCAACAACCCCCCCGGCCCCGTCGGACAAAGTCTGTTGTTAAACCCCCCGAGTAAACCAACACCCCCCTGGTTTCAAATCCGAAATTCTCAAACCTCAAATTCGAAATCACGATCCCAATACCTCTCCCAGCGCGCATCCTCTCCCTAAATTCCGCACAACCTCTATCCGAATTGTCAAAGACACTGCCGGTTTCTCGCCGGTCCGGTTTTAAACAATTGTACAAAATACTAAGTGTCTGTCAAGTCCCTGGACGGGGGGTGAGCTGAGAATCGGGGCGAGTGGATTTTGGAGGCATGGCTCCGGAGTCCAATTGTTGGAAGGGAGTGCCCGATTCGTGTATCCTGAATTGAAATGGATGCTGATCTCGCTGCAATCGAAACGGCGTGGCAAATTCGCTTGCCGCCCTACTTCAACTTACTCAATTCGAATGAGTGGGACGCGGTCACGCTGCCCTCCGGCGACGTTTTCGTCATTCGCGGGGAACTCTTAACGGCGAGAAATATCGTTGCTGCACGTGAAACTGCTGAAGACTGGGACCTTCCCATTGGGCTGTTACCAATTATTGGTGATTTTCATGACTTGATCTGCCTCGATTATCGAAGCGGTCCCGAGCCGAAAGTCGTCGCTATGAACGATGCACGTCAGGTGCAGAGCCTGTTTCCCGATTTTGCCGCATTCTTAGCCGCACGTTTTCTTCGCCAGGATCCGCAAAACCGAGATACCAGTGGCATCATCGAAAGGGAATCGTGGCTGGACTTCTGAGCGACCCCAATGCACCGCTGGACATGGACGAGGCTTTCGGCCGGTCCCCAGGACCCTCGCGGACACAGCACTGTTAGGAACACTCGGCAGCGCTGCCGCACGAAAGTAGGCCGCCAGTCCCGTGGCGAGCCCCGAGAGTTGACGTTTCGTCCTGAAAGACGTCGAGCGGCTAAGAACGGCTTACTCGGGGATCGGCTCTCGCCGGAGAACTTAGTGCCATGCTGGCTCACGTGGAAAGTTTTCGCATTTGCCGCCCCACCTCTGATGGCTCGCGAGAGGACTCGCGGCCTCCTTTAGGGGTTATCCACAATCGGTCCCCGAAAGAAGCCGCTGTTCTTGGGGGCTTGGTAGGCGATTTTCAGTGCTGGGCTGCTGACCGGTTTGCTGCTGTCTTTGAGGGAGTGTAGGGCCAGGTCGAGGATGGTGGAGGTGAGAAGCGTTCGCTGCACGGGGTAGGGGGCTTTGCCGCCGCTCAAGAAGAACTGCTCGATGTTCCAGGTGAGGGGGTCGAAGAAGCGGGCACCGGGAGGGGCGGGGAGGTAGAAGCAACTGGAGATGGGCTCTTTGACCCCTTTCACGCTCCCCGCGAATGCAAAGTCAGAGACTTGCTCGATCAGGTTGAGGACGGTTCCCTTGGTACCGTCGGCGTATTCGATCAGGATCGCCCTGGGATTCAGGACGTTCTCGCGGATGGGGCCGACGTTGTGGCTGGGGCAACGGGAGAGGGCCGCTTCGAGGAGCTTCCAGGACCAGCGCCCTGCATCGCCGGCTTTCCAGACGGCGTCTCCTGCCAGGAGGACGACCGATTTCACGCCGGTCTCGCCCCCGGCCCGCCGCTCCAGCATGCATTGCAGTGTTTCCAGCCCGTGGATGAAATAGATTTCCTGGGCCCCCCGGTCAAAGCCATAGCAGGCGAGCCCTTCGGTGAAGGGCGTTCCCACCGGCGGCTCGATTTCCGGATGCCGCCAGGTGACCGGCAGGGAAGAGCCGGCCATCATGCCAAAGCCGAGTTTGTCGGCGGTGGCGACCATTTCGGCGGCCCGTTTGTGATCGTAAGAGAGGTGTTTGTCCACAAAGACTGGCACTGCCCGGCCACTTTTGCGAAAAACCTCGACGATTTCCTGAAATCGCTCGTAACGGGGATAGAGAATTTGGCCAAGTTCATTTGTCTTGTAGTCGCCGTGCTCAATGATGAGCAGCACGGCATCCACCTCCAACTTGTCCCCCCCCAGGGTTTCCGCCACGGTTTTGCAGAGCTCAATCCCATGCGTTTTGCAGAATGCCGGTCCCAAATCGTCCGCCGGGGCCTGGTCGTCGAACATCCGCACCACCTCAAACGGCGGCTGATGATGAAAACCGTCCTTCCGATAACCATGCACAAACCGGCCGACAATGTGGTAAGCATGCGAGCGGAGGCGAAAGATGGAGTTGACGGCCGCAACGCGGAGCTTTTTGCCGGGGGCGGACTTGGGTTCATCCGCGTGAAGGAAGTTGCCCCCCAGCAGACCCATCACAGCCGTGGAGGAACCCGCGGCCAGCAGGTCGCGACGAGAGAGATTCCAGTTTTTGGCAGTCATCGCAGCTCACTCCGAATGTGTCGATTCAAAGTACGGAGTACTCAGTACTAAGTACTAAGTACTCAGTACCCGTCACCACGGCCTCAACCTACTGACCCGCGTGTCCCTATTCAACTCGGTATGACAACTTCGCAAGAATCTCGGCAAATCGCTGCGATAAGCACCAACACACGGTTGCCCTTTTTTGCCAAACTGCGTACGATGCCGCCGCTGACCTTTTCTACTCGTACTTGCGCATTCCGATTCCAGAAATGTCCGCTCACGGAGTGAGCGGACTACATTATGAAGCTGCACCGTTTTGACGAACAATTCGCGCTGTTCATTGACCTCGGCCTGGCGATGTGCCGGGCGAGCGGCGGCAGTGCGCTGCTCCTGATGCTCTCCGGCCCCACGGAATGGGATCAACTCAAGCGGAAAGCCGACGGAATGAAGGTGGTGGTGGCCGCCGACGATCCCGCGGACCTCGCTGGAGCCACGGAAGCCGGCCTCCTGGCCCTGCCGCTCGACCTTTCCGACACCCCGGTCATCGAGCGGCTGACGCAGGCCCTCCTGCGGGGGGTGGCCAGTGAAATCCTCGCCCCTGGAGACGGCGTCGTGGTCATGTACAGCGGCTTCGAAGCGGACGTGCTGGATTCAATCAGCTTCATCCGGCTGGATGAGCACCTCGGCCGGCTCACGGCTCGGGACCTTCGCCAACTCGAAACCAGCGTACCGCTGGAGACGCTCAAAACCGTCGTGGACCTGGCCGTGGAAATTGGCCGCGAAGGGCGGGAAGGGAAGGCAGTGGGAACGATGTTCGTAGTGGGAGATACCCGCCGCGTCCTCAGCCACTGCCAGCCGGCCGGTTTTGATCCGGTGAAAGGCTATCCCCGGAATGAGCGGAATCTGCTCGACGCGAGGGTTCGCGAAGCGATTAAGGAAGTTGGCACGCTGGATGGCGCGTTTATCGTCTCCCCAGACGGCATCGTCGAGAAAGCGGCCCAACTGGTGGACGCCCCTTACGCCAACCTGACACTCTCCAAGGGGCTCGGTTCGCGGCATTGGGCCGGCGCTGCCATCAGCAAGGTGACCCACGCCATTGCCGTCGTCGTCAGTCAGTCGAACGGGACCGTCCGCATCTTTCAAAATGGCGAAGTGATGCTCCGCATCGAGCCCTTCCGCCAGGCGATGAAGTGGAAGGACTTTGAATACGAGCGGCCGGCAGACGAAGGGTAACTCCCGGCGCTGCCGCAAACTGTCTATCTCTCACCTCGTCCGACATAGACATGCTGTCCCTTGAACGGCGGCAACGCTCGGTGCATGACGACGGGAGCCATGCGGCTGTGGACGACATAGTCCTTGCCAACGCCGCGGGTGCTATATTGCCGGGCCTCTGCCGCGAGAGGAAGAGTGGCGAGGAACAGAAGCGGCAGGATAATGCTTTTCACGGTATTTTCTCGGGACGAGAAGATTTTGAATTGCGTCATCCATGACACTTGAAAGGCTATGAGTTGGTTTTCGACGAACCGCGAGCGGCTCATGCAATCCTCGAACTACCGTCCGCAAACCAAACGTCATCCGAATTCGCCGCATCACTGCCCAGGTTGCCGCGGATGCTCGCCGCCGTCAGAGTCGCACGGCATACCACAGGGATAACCGGCCAGGTTTCCCCGTTCGACCTGGAGTGTCGCGTGTTCAATGCCAAACCGGTCGTGCAATTCCTTGGTAACTTGCTGGAAAAATGCGTCTTCTGGAACGGCTGCGGGTATCACCAGATGTGCAGTCAACGCCGCTTCCGTGGTGCTGAGCCCCCAAATGTGCAAGTCATGCACTTCTCGCACGCCAGGCAAAGACGCGAGATATTCTTGCACCGCTCGCGGCTCAATTCCTTTGGGAACGGCATCCAGTGCCAGATCCAGCGACTCCCACAGCACGCCCCAAGTGCTCCATAAAATCACGGCAGCGATGACTAGACTGATAGCCGCGTCCATCCAGAGCCAGTGTGTGAAGTAGATAGTGACGCCCGCCACTACGACACCCAGCGAAACAGCCGCATCCGCCGCCATGTGCAGAAAGGCACCGCGGATGTTGACATCGCCGTGAGAGCCGCGGAGGAAGAGCAGAGCAGTAACGGAATTGACGATGATTCCGGTTGCGGCGACCCAGATCATCACCCCTTCCTGGACAGGCTCGGGATGGGCAAAGCGGCGAATGGCTTCCCAGGAAATTCCTCCCACCGCCACCAACAGCAGAACCGCATTGGCCAGCGCGGCAATGATCGTGCTCCGCCTCAATCCGTAGGTTCGCCGCTTCGTGGGTCGCCGCTTGGCCAGCGTAATGGCTCCCCATGCCAACAGCAGTCCCAAAACGTCGCTCAGGTTATGCCCAGCATCGGCCAACAGGGCCAGCGACTGGGAGTAGATCCCAAAACCCGTTTCCAGCAGCACAAACAGACTGTTCAGCACCACCCCTATGGCAAAGGCCCGGCCGTAGTCCCCAGGTCCGTGATGGTGATGATGTTCGTGCCCCATACCCCAAGCTTAGCCCCCGCGTCCACGCGGGGAATGGGCTCTGCTAAGTGATGCCAGAGCGGGGGCATTTGACAAGTTCCCCGAAAAACCTAGCTTTCAGTGCAACCGCGCCTCGGGGAGGGGCGTTGGTTCTCGAGCGCGGCGGGGATGGCTAGGAGCCAGAGGGGACCCCGCCGTGCTCCTTTCAGTCCTTCAAGAACACTCGGGCCGCGCACCATCGCACGGTCTTTCAATCATGCGCATTCGCTCGCGCCCACGTACCGGATTTACGCTGATCGAGGCCCTCGTGGCCATCGGCATCATGGCGCTGGCGGGCTCCGTTCTACTCTTGGCGTCGCAGACATCTTTGGATGCCACCGATGATGCTGCCAAGCAAGCCATTGCCCAGGGGATTTGCGAGCAGGTGCTCGACGAGATCATGAGCAAACGCTACATGGAAGCCGGCTCGACCTACAACCAAAACACGCTTTCCCACGGAGCCGGCGAAACCACGCGACTGAGTTATGACGACTCCGATGACTTCAACGGCTATAGTGTGCAACCCATTCAAGGGACTTACGGAGAAACTCTCGGCACCGGCAATGACGCCGGAGGGCAGCGACATGCCAATTTTCGGATTGCCAGTGGATTCTTCAGCAAGTGGCGTTTGCGGGTGAATGTCTATTACGTCAGCTCCAACGACTTGTCCGTGCGGCTTGATAATCCCGCCATCGCTGCCGGCAGCGTCCTGAGCAGCACCAGCGGCTATCGGGCCGCGGAGGCAACAGTGGAGTTTCAGGACACGGATGGTTCCTATAAGCCTTTGGCCCAAGGGAGGCGAGTCTATGCCTACATTCCGCCACCGACCTAACGCAGCCCCTGCCGCGAAGCGCCGTGGGTTCACGCTGCCCGAGCTGCTATGCGCTGTCGCCATCCTCACCATTCTGGCGGGAGGGATGGGGACGCTGGCCTACAGCGTCGGCAACGCCAATGACCATTGCCGCAGCCAGAACGAAGCGGCGCAACATGCCCGGGTCGTGCTGGAACGGATTCGCCGTCATGTGACGAACTGCAAAGCCAGCGAGAGCTTTCCAGGTTGCATGGTCGCCTCCAGCACGGTAGGCACTAACAACTTTCCAGATCGGCTGTTGATTTGGAAGTCAAACGGCGTGAATGCGAGCGCCACGGAATTTCCCAGGATGAGCGACTTGATTGTCTACACTTACAATCCCGGTCGCCCTTTCGAACTTCTGGAGATCACCACGACCGACACGACATTGATTGCCAGTTCCTCGCCAGCGGCCCTCAACGCTCTCGTGGTTTCCATGCTTTACTCGAATAACAGCACCAAGACGGTAATCACCGATCGGCTGGACGTCGCCACCACCGGCGGCGGCACGGCGAGCAGGTTGTCGAACCTGCTCACGGATGCCGCTTCCCGCGGAATGGTCCGCTTTCGCATCCTCATGAGTCCGTCAGCCACGCAATGGACGGAATACAAAGCGGGATCGCGGACTTGGCCCAACATTGATTGGCCACTCGATCAATATGGGTCCAACTTTGGCAACCGCCGGGTAAGTTGCCTGACGGAAATCCAGATGCTCGCGGACGACACAAGCGAACAACCGGCCATTCCGTTCTTCGGCTCAGCGACAAGAGTGTATCAGTTGGCGAAATGAGAAGGAATATCAGCGGCATGGACATCAATCTTAATCATCATCAACGCATCCTGTTTCGGTCGCGTCGCCGCGGAGTGGCGCTCATTGTAGTTCTGGGAATGCTCGCGATCACCATCGCGGTTAGCTATGCGATGATGCGCTCCCAGGTGCAGACCACGCTCTTGCAAACGAACGCACAGACCAATGGCCTAGCGCGCCAGGCGGCCGAAGCAGGGCTGATTCGCGCCATCCGAAAGATGAGTGTCGACGGCGGTTGGAGAGGCGTGGGGACCACGTTGGCAGGCGATGTCGACAGCCAATCCTCCTACTCCGTCACCTTCACCGCCGGCGACGCCTCCCTTTCGCCGGCCGATCCGAGCTACTCGGAATATCCCTTTCGAGTGACCGTCGTCTCCACGGGAACAGCCTTAAACAGCGGCGACAGCACGCTGCCGACCACTTACACAATGACCGCCGTCCTGCAACTGGTCCGGCGGGCCCTAAATACCGACGCCACACCGAGTCGTTGGAACACCATGAATGGCTACACTTGCTACCAGTGGAATGCTTCTCCCCTTGCCTACAACGAAAATGTCGATGCACCGATCCAATTCCAGGGGAATGTTTGTTTCCTGGGAACGCTCCAGTTTCAGCAGCTTTCCATCGATCCGGGGCATCTCGGCGACGATCAGCGGACCGAGTACATCAAGGACTTGAAGAACAAGAGAAACTCCACCGGCGTCGATTATCGTCACTTTACCGGGAACGTGACTCTAGGCAGCGGGCTGTTCAGGCAGAATTCGTCGACGGCGAACGAACTGACTAGTTGGCTGGGGGTGACAGTCGACTACGCGAGCCCCCCCGGGACCAATCCGATGAGCTATTCGAATGCCCCGACCACGTACCAACTCTATGCCGGGGGGCCCGTCTATACGGTTGGGAACCTCACCACCACCTATGGCTCGACCCCGACGGGACAAATCATCGGGGCCAACACCACCACTAATCCGCTCGGGCTGTACAAGACAGGTGGAACCGTGAGCCTGAAAACCGGAACCAAATTCACCGGGGTCCTGTTTTCTGATGGTGCCAGCGATGAGATGCAGCTCGATGGAACAGGGGTGGAAATCAATGGCCTCAATCTCCCCGCGCTCAGCGGCAGCAGCACCGTCTACCAGTTGCCGGCGGCCATGACCAATAACGACTTCGTGATCAAAGACAACAGCAACTCTCTGGTCCGGGGGCTCATCATTGCCTGGTCCGACCTGGTGCTCGAATCCGGCAGCCAGGCCACCACGTTCAACGTGCAGGGACGCGTATTCACGAACGACCTCGACTTCAGCGCGCGTACCGAATGGACGGCGCTTCCGCATGGCAACTGGAACAGCCAGTACGGCGCGTTCGACAGCCAGTCGACGGTTCCATATTTTCCCGACTGGATGGACCAAAGCACCTACGACCTGCAGGCCCCGCCAAAGATCGTGTTTCAACCGCCGACAAGCGTCACGTATCACTGGCCTAACTGGAGCCAGCCGATCTATACCATTGCGGCGGGGGACGCCGGACTCCGCTGGAACATTGTTTCCTGGAAAGACGGGCCCTAAGAAATGCCTTGTACCTGAGCAGCGTGGCTGCTATCATCCCGCCCTTCCCTATATTCCTTAGGAGCCTCTTCCCATGCATATCCTCCCCGTTCGCCCCGCGTTGGCCTGCGCCGCAGGCGGGGCGCTGCTTTGCATGCTAGGTTTCTACAGCCTCCTTTTCGCGGCCCCACCGGGAAGTCCGCCGTTTGAAGATGCCGGCTCTCAGCGGGAAGTAATGATCCGCGAACTGCGCGAAATCAAAGAGCTGATCAAGGAGCAAAATGCGCTCCTGAAAGAAGTGATTGCCGTACCTAATGGACGCAGCAAGAATAAGTAGTGAATTTGCCTGCACCCCGCTGACTGGTCGGCGGTGGGTGAAGCGCTCGTGGCATGCTTTCTCCCTGATCGAACTGCTGATTGTGGTCGCCATTGTCGGCATCCTGATTGCGGTCGCCGCCCCTCTTCTCTCCAGCGACGTCCCCCAGCAACTGCAAATGGCGGCAGACAGCGTGGCCGGCGATTTGGCCTACGCGCGGGGCCTGGCGGTAGCCAACAACTCCAGTTACCGCACCACTTTCAACATCGGCAGCAAGAGCTACGTCTTGCAGCATTCGGGTGCCGTGAATTCTCTAAATAAGCTTCCTCCGTCCCCGTTTCACACCTTCAATGTTGGCAGCACTCAGCAGACGGCAGATCTTGCCAAGCTTCCCATGCTGGCCGGCTCTGTGAGCATTGCTGCCGTGCAGAAGAATCCGGCAACCCCCAGCGATGTAACGGACCTGGAATTCGGTCCGCTTGGAAACACAACCCGTCCGGAGGCAACCCTGATTTGGCTCGTTAGCAATTCCTCGGGAACGAAGTTGTATATCTCCATCACCGTCAATCCAACCACGGGCACTGTGGACGTTGGAAACGTTCAAGCCGTTACCCCCGCTGGAATCACGCCTTAGTCACAACCCCTCATGATCCCATTCATTAATCTGCATCGCGTCGGACCGATCGGAATCGATCTGGGCTCTCGCTCCGTGAAGATGGTGCAGTTCTCCGCGGATCACACGCGCCTGATTGCGGCCGGCCGCTGGGAATTTCCCCCGACGACATCCCCCGAACAATATGCCGAGCAGGCCGCGGCCACGCTTCAGCGCGGCCTCATCGAGCGAAAGTTTGTTGGTCGGGACGCGGTGCTTTGCCTGGGAGACAAAGAACTTGTGCTACAGAACATCCGCATTCCCAAGTCGGATGGTGCCGAACTCTCGCGCCAGATAGCCCAGGAAGCTGCGGGCCGCGTACCCTTTGCGGTGGAAGAAACGGAGTTTCGCTACCTGGAGGCGGCTGACGTGCGGCAAGGGGATGCGGTCCTGCGCGAAGTGATCGTGTTTGCCTGCCATCGTCCCATCCTGCAAAGGACGCTCGACCTCATTGAAAAGGGGAAACTCATTCCCAGGGCCGTGGATGTTGAGCCTGCGGCTCTCATCCGCTGTTACGCCGCGCAGTTCCGGCGACAGGAAGACGCCCAGGAGCGCGCCATGATCGTTCACGTTGGACATCAGCGAACGGCCGTTGTCATCACGCAAGGGGATGAAATGCTGTTTGTGAAGTATGTCGAACTTGGCGGAACGAACCTGGATGCCGCGGTCGCCCGCCATCTGCGCATGGAACCAAAAGAAGCCGCGGATCTACGCCGCCACAGCGGCGACCGGCGCACCGACTTGCAAGACCCGGAAGTGATGCGCACCGTGACCGAGGCCACGCGCGGCATTATTGACCGTTTGGGAGGGGAGTTGGCCCTGTGCGTTCGCTATCACAGCGTCACTTTTCGCGGCCAGCCGCTCGCCCGCGTGGTGCTGGGGGGAGGAGAGGCGACACCGCAACTCGCCGAGTCGATTGGAAAAATCCTGAATCTGAAGTGCGAGCTTAGCGACCCGTTTCGGGACCTGCCCATGCCACGCGACCTTGGTCGACGCGGCCTGTGGGACGTGGCTGCCGGCCTGGCCCTCCGCGAGGTCAAATAACTCACCGTGAAGAACATCGATTTCCTTCCCGAACATTATCATCACCAGCGAGTGCTGGGGCGTTCACGCCTGTACTGGATGGGAGTGGCCATGCTCTTCGCACTGGCGATTGCCGGCACGGCCTCCGGCCAGTGGCTCTTGCGGCGGACAGTTGATGCGCAGGTGAAGTTAGTGGAACCGAGGCATGAAGTCGCCCTACAGCGGCAAGCGGATATCTCGAAGTTGATGGAAAACAGGAAACGCGCGGAGGCATTCGCGGACCTCTACGTGTACCTTGAGCACCCTTGGCCCCGGACGCAACTGCTGGCGGCCATCGCCCGGCCGTTAACCCCGTCGATCCAACTGACGAGCATCCACTTGATCGAACAGACGGAAGCGACGCCCGTGGCCCAAGGAGAAGAAGGGGATGCGAACCACTCCGTCGTGGAAGGTGAGAAAACCGCCCAGGTCACTCCGCAATCGGTTCTGGCCCAGTTGAGAAACCAGCACGATCATCAACGGACTGTTCTCGAGTTGAGTGGCGAGGCCACAAATGCCAAGGAATTGCACACCTATGTGGATTCCTTGGCGAGGTCCCCTCTCTTTGCCTCCGCGAGCTTGAAGGGTCTGGAGTCGGGGAGCGAAGACCCGGCAAAAGGGACCTCAAAATTCAATATCCGTGTCGTCGTCCGACCAGGCTATGGTCAGCCTGGGGCTCCCGTCAGAAAGGGAGAAGCGGCCGATGTGGCTGTCGCTGGAATGCACCTCCACGGCGGAGCAAACACTCCCGGAGAGTTGCCATGAAAAACCCGTTTGGAACCCAGGGCCCGCCTGGCTGGTTGGTGACCGGCGGAATTGCCTGCATTGCCCTCGGCTATTTGTGCTTTGTTTTCTTGCCTTCGCAAAAGGCCTTAAAAGTCGCGAGACAGCAACTGGCGGAAAAACAGCGGTTTATCCTGGAAACCGACAATCTGTTTGCCGCGGTCAGCGCCGTGCATCCGGAATTTGAGCAGACTAGTGCCGTTGCAGAAAAATGGCAGCACGACGCCCCCGACGTTCATCAGGCCGACCGCCTTCCGACCCAGATTTCCTTTCAAGCCAATCTGGCAGGCATACGGGTCCTCCGTTTGGAGCCGCTGGCGGCAAAGCCGCACGGCTTGGTAGTTGAATACCCGACCCAGGTGAGCGTAGCGGGGGGCTTTGAAGGAATCTTCGAATTCCTCAAGAGCGTAGAAGAGATGCCCCAAACCATCTGGCTGCAAAATGTGAAACTACACAGGCCGGGTGAAGTGCGGGGAGAGATGCAATGCGACTTGACTTTGACGATTCTTGGTGACCTTGCCGATTAAATCGATTGGTTCGGTGGAGTGCATCCGATAATTAAGGACGCTGCTCGTACTTCCGCCACAGCGAGGTGGGACGATGGCGAATAACTTGTGAAACTGGAAAAACTAGTAAAAACGCTCCACCGCGAACTGGTGGCGAATCCGATGAAGACGGGTGTCCTGGGGGTACTTCTTCTAGGGGGCATGTATTTTTGGGTTCCGCTGATTTGGAAGTGGGCGGGGAACGAGGGAGCCACCGTAGCGCCGGGTGCGATGGTTGCTCCCGCAGGAGATTCCGAGCCGTTGGGGCGATTGGCAGCCAGCGGACAATCAGGAAATAGCACGGCGGTCAACAAGGAGGCTGCGATCGGATGGCGGGAAATTCGGGAGCGCCGGGAAGCGGATCCACTAGCGACTTCCGCGGACTTTCACTCTGAATGGAATCAGAAATTTCAAGTCAGTATCGCCGCTCCCGTACAAGAGTCCCGGTCAGAGGCGGAAGTTAAACAACCGGTGGAACTTGACCCCTCGGAATTGGGAATGGTGTTGCAGGGAGTGGTGATTAGTCCCAGAGTGAAAAAAGCAATTATTAACGGCAATATCTATCGGGAACACGACACAATTAACGTCCAACAGAATGCGGGCAAGTCAAGCGACAAGGGAGCCAGTCAGCCAGACCTCGAGTTTCGTCTGCTAAGGGTCTTCCGAAGGATGGTGGAATTGGAGCGGGGCGGAAGGACCTGGCAATTGAAGCTGACGTCCTCCGATCCTGCAAAGACCAGCACGGAAGCGATCAAGCAGACGACTCCGAATCCAATGGAACGGAAGGAAGAGAAGGCCTCTTCAAAGATTCCGTCGCAAGCAAAGTCGATTGGGGTCGAGGAACAGCAATAGAACACCACGGAAGGTTACGAGGTCAGGAAGGCCTATGAAAAAGCGACAGCGCATTCTGGTGCTCTGCGTCTGCGGCTCGGTGGGGGTGGCAATTGCCCTGGCCGTGGCGTGGCGCCCCAAAGCGCCGCGCGCGGCAGACGAGAGCGCCGTCGTGCATTCCAAGGCCGACTTCTCGCCACCAATCCCCGCGACTCCAGTCGCAGCCGCCGCACCCACTTCCAATTCTGAGCCATCATTTCCTCCTGCGCCGACCGAAAGCCCGGGTGCGAACAAGGAAATGCAACGAATCGAACAAAAACTGGACGACATCCAGGATATCAACGACCGGGCACAGCGGAGCATGAGGAACCTTCAGGCGTCGCTCGACGAGGTGCAGGAAAGAGTTCTCCATCCCGCGCCGCCCGCGCCCCGGGACGCCACTCCGGGCGATGTGGCTGACGAGAATCCTGTGCTGCCACCCAAAGAGAAACCCGAATCTCTTCCTGAACCGGAAAGTCCCGTCAAAGATGAGGGTGATGGCACCTTAACCTTCGATTGCCAGAACACCGACATTCTATCCGTTCTGAAGCTGCTTAATGAGAATGGCCTGAATATCCTGGCCAGCAAGAACGTCAGCGGCACCGTGACTGTCTCCCTTACCAAGGTGGACGCCGAAACGGCACTGAATGCCATTCTCAAGAACTCCGGTTACATTTCGCGGCGAGAAAAGGGAATCATTTATGTCGGCAGCACCAAAGACTTCAGCGAGATGGACCAGTCGCAAGACCGCGCTTCCATGCGTGTTTATCGTCCCAATTACGTCAAAGCGGTCGAACTGCAAACCTTAATCACCCCCCTGCTGACGCCGCAATTCGGCGTGGCCTCGGTTTCCTCCGCGGCACAAGTGGGCATACCTTCGGATCAGGTCAAAACGGGCGGAGACGACTTTGCCGGCACTGACGTCGTCCTGGTCAAGGACTACGAAAACGTCCTGCGTCAAGTTGATGAACTTTACGCCGAAGTCGACATCAAGCCGACGCAGGTCGCCATTGAGGCGATGATTATCAACGTCAAGCTCAACGACTCCAATCAGTTTGGCGTCAATTTTCAGGCTCTTCGCAACCAAGCCCACGCCCGAATTGTTACTGGCAATACTCCGCTTACGTCCCTGGCGTCGCTCGACGTCGGCAACGGTGGGATGAAATTCGGATTTCTCGACAGCAGCCTTTCCACGTTCATGCTCGCCTTGGAAACGGTTGGCGACACCAGCGTCATCGCTTCTCCCCGCGTCCTCTGCATGAACAAACAGCGGGCGGAAATCCAAATTGGAGAACAGCTCGGCTATTTGAACACTTCGGTGACGCAAACCTTCTCCACCCAGTCCGTCGAATTTCTCGATGTAGGCACGCTGCTGCGGATTCGCCCCTTCATCGCCAATGACGGCTTCATCCGGATGGAGGTACATCCGGAACTCTCCACCGGCAGCGTCACCGTCTCCGGCGGGCTCACCATTCCCAACAAATCCGTCACCCAGGTCACCGGCAACGTCGGCTGTTACGACGGCAGCACCATCGTCATCGGGGGGCTGCTGCGAAAGGACTTGGAGACGACCCGCAACCAGGTTCCGTTCATTGGCAATCTTCCCTGGCTGGGACCGCTGTTTCGCACCAAGACCGAGAAAATCGTCAGGGACGAGATCATCGTGCTCATCACGCCGCGAATCGTCAACGAGGACGCTCTGTGCTCCGAGGGACAGAAATATGGCAATGAATTCACCCAGAAACAAGCGGTCTATTTCGACAAGATGAGCCCGATTGCCAAGCGAAATTACGCCCTGCGATACCAGCGGCTGGCATTAGCGGCTTATAACGCCGGCGACTACCCGCGCGCCATCAG
This sequence comes from Pirellulaceae bacterium, assembly GCA_046153945.1. GTDB lineage: Bacteria > Planctomycetota > Planctomycetia > Pirellulales > Pirellulaceae > SXOA01. The sequence goes on along the minus strand of JBJXFF010000187.1, from coordinate 25,975 downwards.
GCAGATTGACTGGTCGATCCATTTTGACCCCATGGACCGCGACGCCATCCAGTTGAGAAATGACATCGTTGCCGCCGGAGGCTTTGAAGGAGAGTCGATTCATCAATATCTGAACCACGCTCTTTCTCCATTGCATCGCCCGCATATGGACTATTCCAAACGAGGGGCACCATGGAAGCCTGGCCCCGCCTTCGGCGGAGAGCCGAAGATCCAGGAGGAACCTGAGCCCGGCACACCCGGACGCGTCAAAACAATCCCGCTCCAGTCCACGAAGTCACCATGAGCACCGTCGCACGAATTTGGTTCGCGGGATTGCCATTCATGATGGCGACAGCGCTCAGTTGCGGCTGTGCGTTGCAATCGCCGACAGTGACGAAGGGGAAACTCCCACCTGCCATGAGTCCCGATCGCAAAGCCGAAGCGATTGCCATGTTCGAGAGCCAGCGCGACCAGGCCCAGCTACAGGCGGCCATGAACCGCTGGAAGGAAGGAAACACAGCCGCTTGCGAGCGGGCCCTCGCCAGCCTTGTGGGGCAGCGACCGCAGTTTGTGGAAGCTCGCGTTCAATATGCCGAATTGATGCTTTCCCAGAACAACCCCTCCGGCGCGGCGAACCAGTTGCGGGAAGCGCTCCAGCTTGCCCCCGACCGAGCAGACATCCACCACTCGCTCGCCATCGCTCTAGAAGCCGGCGGCGATGCCGACGCAGCCGCCAAATACTTCCGCAGGGCCTTGGAACTCGAACCCGAGAGCCCGGTCTATCAAATGGCTGTCGAAGAGTTGCCGAGTGGGAATGACAGGGTCCGAATGGTCGTTCACGATTGAATTCGTCATTCGGATTTCGTCATTCGGATTCTCCTCACGGCCCCTCCCCCTCCGTATCGTGTTTCCCGAACCACTCCAGCACACGGGTTAGCACGTCCACTTGGTGCGGCAGTTGCTTGATGGGGTGCCCTTCGTCGGGATAAATGACCATCTGGGTTTCCACGCCGTTTGCCTTGAGGGCCTGGTAATAAGTCTTTCCCATCGGCAGTGGGCAGCGGCGGTCGTTGGCGGCGTGGAGAATTAGCGTCGGGGTCTTCACGCGATAAGCAGTCGTCAGCGGGCTGGCGTCGCGAATCGCCGTCGGGACTTCCCAGGGACGACCTCCTACTTCCCACTGCGTCCAGCTTTGAATATCGGATAACGCCCACATCATTCCCATGTCCGTGACCGCATTCTGCGGCACGGCGGCACGGAACTGGGTCGTCTGACCAATCAAAGAACAGGTGCTGTAGCCGCCGTAACTGATGCCGTAGACAAACTGGCGGTTCTTGTCGACGATTCCTTCCTTCACCAGGTGCTCGATTCCCGTGAGGATGTCCTTCATGTCCTGGCCTCCCAGGTCGCCCCGGTCGGCGTCGATAAACTTCTGCCCGTATCCGGCGCTCCCACGGAAGTTTGGCTGAAAGACTGCATAGCCGTTGGCAGCCAGAACCTGCACTGTGAAATCAAAACCGATCATCGAACGGCTGTGGGGGCCGCCGTGCGGATAGACGGCCAGCTTATACGGTGCCTTGGCACCCTTCTGCGTCGGCCTGGTGAGGATGCCTTCGATATCCAGTCCATCGACCCCCTTCCAGGAAACAACCTCTCCCTTGGCGATGACTCGGTCCTTGAGGAACACATCGCTTGCCGGTGTTAGCTTGCGGCGAGCCTCCACTAGTTTCGCAAACTCTTCGCTCAGCGTCTCGGCGGTCCCTTCGATAGCCGCAACACCAACCATTAGATCAATCGCCTGCGGCTTCGTATTCACGCCAGCCGGGGCTAAATAGTGAATGGCAGAAGTGCTCAACCAGCAATCCCGCGGCAGCGGAAAGGACGGCGGCAGATGGGGTGGCTTGCCTTCACCATGGTGATTGAAGAGAACGTGGCTTTGCGGACCGCTGGAAGTGATTTCAATCATCGCCAGATTGAAAATGTCCATGTGCGAGCCGCGGCGCGGGATGCTCAGATAGAGCAGCCGCTTTCCATCGGGAGAGACTCGCGGAGAAACATCCGGACCGGGACCAAACGTTGCCTGCAACAAGCTTCCATCTCCCAAATCGATCCGCCATAGGTCGTAATTCTGATTGATGCTATATCGCACCGCCTCCTGATCCTTGGTCCGGTTCGCATGGACCATAATCGCCTTCCCATCTTCGGCCCACTGCGGGTCGCCGTACCAAAAATCGTCGCTAGTGATCCTGGTCACGCGCGATGCCGCGACCTCTTTTGGCTCTTCGTGTAGGTCAGCAATCCAGATTTGTGCGGGGCCATATCCTTCATAACCCTCACCCCCGTCCTGCCGCACAACTTGCACGTTGTTTGCGGCTTCTTCCGGCGTACGATCGTCCCTCATCTCGTCGGCGACAAACACCAGCCGTTTGCCATCCGCCGAAAACGCAATATTGCCGAAGAACGGATCGCTGAAGACCCGGTTGTACGACCGCTCGCGCCCGATGAGGGGAATGGCTTTCCCTCCAGTCACGGGCATCAGCCAGATATCGGTCGGCGGGTCGGAGTAAGCGGGAACGGGAGTGAACCCCGGCTTTCCATCCGGCAAAGGACGAGTCGACAAAAACACAATCCACTTTCCATCCGGCGAAAGGAGCGGCGATCGGCCGTCCGGCTCGCCAGCTTCCAGCGGCTTGGCCTGGGCAGCGTCCCCTTCCACCCGCCACAGCGAATGGCGGACCACCCGCTCCTTGCGGTCGTTCCAGCGGCGGGAGTAAACAGCGCTCTCGCCATCGGAAGCGACTACAACTCCCTGCGGCGAATCCATCCGGTAGAGGTCGTCGATGAGAATCGGCGACGGCTCCGCGGCGAATCCCGAGGGGGACATAGCGGCTAAGATCAGTCCGCAGGTAAATGGGAAACAAAAGCGAGCTAATGGATTTTTCACGGCGATAGGCCTGTTTGTGGTCTCGAAGTCAGTGGAGCGGATTATAAACTGAGCCACCGTCCTCACGCACCTAACTTTTCGGGATCCTTGGGATGAACAGTGAGTTATAAGGTCTTTTTCGAAGTCTCGTTTGCTGCTAAACGCTTGCCCCATCTCCACTTAAGTCAAAATGGCGTTTCCGAGCGATAAGTGGGCATAAGGGTTTTCCCTGGACGTCGTGTTTGGGGTGATAAGGTGTTTTTTCGATTACTCAGCTTCCGCTCAACTCCACTAACTATTTGTCCACAAAGGACTTACGAGTGTCGTCGTCATAATAAGCCAATTTCGGCGATAAGGCGCGATAAGTCGGCCATTCTACGACCCGCTTTCGTCGACTCATCATCCGTCTAACTTGTTCACTCTCACCGCGCGCAAATTGACCGTACTTTGGATGCGCGAATGTGTCCAGTTATTCACTGAACAAAATGGAATGTTTTCTGTTGGCGCGCCGGGCTGTTGTTTGTGCCCTTCGCTGCTTGACTCTCCCTTCCCCATGCTCCAAGATGCCAAGAGAATTTCTCCCCTTTTAGGAGCCCTCTCATGCTTCGCCTCTCTCTTTCTCTTGCGTCATGCCTGCTATTCCTCGCTCCCGCTTCGCTTTTGGCCCAGGACAAGACTGAGCCCAAGACCGACCCCAAACCAGCGGCCAAACAGCCCACCAAAAGGCCGCCCGAACGTCCTGACCCAACGGTGGCCAACTTCAAGTACGGCAGTGAGTCCGAGCGGCAGGTGTTTGATTTCTGGCAGTCTAAGTCCGACAAGCCGACGCCGGTCGTGCTGCTGATTCACGGCGGGGGTTGGATGGGCGGGGATAAGTCGGGTTATGGAACGGGCATGATTCAGCCGTTCCTGGACCAAGGCATTTCCGTGGCCGCCATCAATTACAGGTTCATCCCGCAAGCGATGGAACAGAAGGTCGAGCCGCCGGTGAAGGCCCCGCTGTACGATGCCGCCCGAGCTCTGCAAACCATCCGCTCCAAAGCCAAGGAATGGAACCTCGATTCCAAGCGAGTCGGCGCGACCGGCGGCTCAGCCGGCGCCTGCACTTCGCTCTGGCTGTCGTTCCATGACGACCTGGCCGACCCCAAAAGCAGCGACCCGATCGCCCGCGAATCGACCCGCCTCACCTGCGCCGCCGTCAGCGGCCCGCAAACCTCGCTCGATCCCAAGGAACTCCGCGAGTGGATGCCCAATGCCGACTACGCCGGCCACGCGTTTGGTTATTGGGTCAAGGGAGGGAATCGCCCCAAGGAATTCGCCGCCGCTCTCGAGAACCGGGAAAAGATTCTTCCCTGGATCAAGGAGTACTCCCCCATTGAGCTCGTCAGCAAGGACGACCCGCCGATTTACTGCGATAATCCCAATCAAAAAACACCCCCAGTCGTCGGCCAGGCCGGCCCCGACCCGACCCATTCAGCCATCTACGGCATCAAGCTCATCGAGCGGGCTGAGCCGCTGGGGCTGGAAGTCGTCCTTTCCTATCCGGGCCACGAGGATAAGAAGTATGGCTCGATTCAGAAGTTCTTGATTACGAAGCTGAAGGGGGAATAGCAAGCAGAAATCAATGCCCAACATCGCAGCATGACCAGAAGTGGAAACAGAGGCGGCCTGGGTCCTGACATCTTATATTCCGCCTCAAACGGCCGGTCACCTAGGTGCTTGCGATTAGACTTCCGCAACGCTGTCGCCACGAATCAGGCGGGTAGATATCCCACTCCTGTCCCCGCCAGCCCCGCACTGTACTACACCTGCCGGCGCGTATAAGTCACCGCAGCGAGTAGGTGTCGATCCCATGTAGCGTGTCTGCTCTGCCGATTGACGTACGCCAACACACGGATATATTGACTCAGGAAAATCTGTCGTGCTCGGTCAATTGACGGAGCCTAATCGTCATTTTAAAGCATGTCGTAACCCATCAAATGGAGGGACTATCGTGAAAGATCAACAGGAACACTGCTGCGGACCGGACCACGATAAGGCGTTTTTTAAGGCGGTCACTAAGCTTTTCAAGAAGTTTCCCGACCTCGCAAACAAGTATGCCATCGAGTGCGTTGATCATGAAACGGAAATAATGAACATTGACTTTGGCAAGCAGGTAGCTGTCAGTAAGATCGTTGGCAAAAAGGTGATCACCGAATTCACCACGATCAAGAAGGCGGAACGGATTCCCACCAAGGTTTGTTGTCGATGGATCACGGACTGGGAGGGTAATTTACACTGTGTTCGGTACTGGCACGGTGATGCCGGTGCCGACTAGTCGCCGGCGAAAGCAATACCGAAATTGCCTACGGTGCTCTGCTCCCGCCGCTCAGCCGAACTGGTAGCTGCTGCTCCACAGCGATCGAAAAAGGTGCCAAGAGTGAAAAATGGGGCAGGCCTAGCCCCTATTGCGCCTTCTTTTCGGACAAGGAAACCGACATTCTCGTTCAGTAAATGTTAAAGCTGGAAGTGAGGTGGCGGAAGGGGTGTCAAGAACCAATAAACACCGATGTTTTATTTGGTTACTGAGAGAGGATAAGTGGAACTGATTTTTGCGAGACGGTAGCGGCTCTCTCTGGTTCACCACCTCACTCCATCTCCACAACCACCGCCGCGGTAATCACGGGGGCGACCGTCGGCTGGAGAGGATTGTCTCCGTAGCTGACAGTTTTCCCTTGGTCGTTGATGCCGAGGATGAAGCACTGCGAGCCGCTCGGAGGGACATGCAGTTTGCTGCCGAGGGGGATGAGGACGCGCTGTTCGAAGCCGGCGAGGCGGACGAGCAGAGCCCGCTGGCCGCTCCCTTCCACAAGCCGTTCGACCGTGCCGAAGAAGACGACGCCGGTGGCCGGGCGGGGGATGGCGGCGGCGGCGTATTCGTTGAGGAGGGTGATCTGCCCGATGTCGTTCCATTTCTCGCGGCGGAGCTGGGCGGTGACGATGTCCGCCTGTTTCGCCAGGTCCGCCAGCCGCTCGTTGAGCTCGTCGCCGGCAGCCGCGACGTTCGGCTGGTTGGCGATGGTGACCATCCAGGCAATTTTTTGGAGCACGGCATAGTCGCTGCCGTTCTTGGGCCGCCAACCCATGGACTGGGCCTCTTCGAAGAGCGTTTGCAGCTTCTTCGCCGAGCTGGCGAGGAGCAGCGACTTGCGGCGGGCCTCCTGCGTGGCATACGTCTCTAGCGGAGCGACTTGCGGGAGTTGCTTCTTTTGCAGATCTAGGAGCGCAGCAACATCGAGCGCGTAACCGAAGCCACCTTGCCGGTCCACCCAGGTGTTGATGCCGAGGACTTCCCCTCGTTCATTGACGAGCGGGCCGCCGCTGTTCCCTTCGGACAGGACGGCGGTGTGCTGAATCCAATGATGATCCGGCCCATTACCGGCGAGTGCCCGAACGAATCTCTGGGACAACGCGGAAAGCTGCGATGTGCGAATCTGGCGGCTGACCTTGCCGTCGTGCAGGGCGAACTCTACTCCCCGTGGATGGCCAATGGCAAAAACACTCGTCATCGGTCGGAGTCCTTCGTCGCTTTTGAGCTTCGCCACCGGCAAGCCGGAGGCTTTTTCGAGCTGCAGAATCGCCAGGTCATTGTCCGAATCAACTGCCGTGTAGCCGGCGATGGCGAATACTCTGCCATCCTGGAAACGGGCCACGCCAGCGGTGAGGTCGGAAGAGAGATGGTAGCTAGTGGCGACTAGTCCATTGGGATCGATGACGACTCCCGCACCAACGCCGACGAGTCCGCCGGGACCATCGGCTTTCAGCAAGACGACCGACTTTTGAGCTTCGAGAACTGCTGCATTCGGTGGAACAGCTACCTTATCCGGGTCGACAGGGGGCGTCTTCGCCGCAGCGATTTCGGAAACCGCCGGATTCTTTCGTTGCCCCAAGAAACGGTCCCAATCGATGCTCCGCCAGGCAACCAAGCCCAGCAGGAACAGGGCCAGCAATAGGGCAAAGGCCCGAATGCTCGTTCCCATTAGCGTGCGTCGCCGGCGGGAAGCCTTTGGCGAGCCCAATGCCGCAGGAGGAACTTCCGTCGGCGTCAGCGGCTGGGGCATGAGTCAGTCCGCCAAAAGCAAAGGAAGGCCTGTCGGAATCGATGGCTGAAATGAATTAATCAGTGACCACGACAATTCGCCAGCCTGGCTCCGTCTTGGCAACGACCAGTTGATTGGTTGTCGCGGAACCCCCCTTATGGGCACAGGTCTCCGTCAATTCCACGATATCATTTCGGTTGCGGAACGGCCGTTTGTCTTTGAAGGTGGAGGTGACGTCGCGAAAGTCCGGAAAACCCTTCTTCTTCATCTCCGTCCGGAAACCCAGTTCGAGCACTTCCGTCGTCTGGGTGATGATTTCCTCGTCGCCGGCCAACTGGGGTGAGACCTTCTGCAGCATCAAGATCGCTTCCGTGCGAAAGTCCTTGCATTTGACTGCGGCATTGACGTCTTTTGACCGGTACGCCTCTTCCAGGCTGAGAATGGCCGCTTCCGGTGTGGTGAGGTCTATCGGCTTGGTCATGACGCCACCGCTTGATCCGCAACCGGCAGCGAACAAGAGCGCGAGCACCAAAGAAGATGTGCGGGCCAGCATGAGGTGATTTTCCGTGATTCGAAATCGGTGCGAGTGGGCGATGTCTTTCCCAGCCGTTACGAAAGCGAGAGCGGGCCACCTTCGCAGAATTTCGGATTGCCGAATTTCTCCAGAGGGTGTCCCATGCCGTGCGCCAACGAAAGGAGCAGCCGGTTGTGGGCGACTTTACGCTGCTTGAGCGAGCGGCCCATCTTGAAGTCGAGTCCGCCGCCGACAAGGACGAACGGCACGTTGTCGGGCGTGTGCGAGTTGCCTTTGCCGAGCTCGTTGGTCCACATGATCGTGGTGTTATCGAGCAGGCTGCCGCTGCCTCCCGGCTCCGGAGTTTCCGCCAGCCGCTTCGCGAGGTAGGCCAACTGCTCGCAGTACCACTGATTGATTCGCGTGAGCTGTTTTTGCACGTCCTCGTTGCTGTCGGGCTCGTGGGAAAGTTCGTGGTGTCCCTTTTCAACGCCGAGCCACTTCATCCGGGCTCCGCCGACCGAGTTGGTGTATTGCAGCGTGGCGACGCGGGCGAAGTCCGCGGCGAAGCTGTTGACCATCAGCTCGATTTGGAGCTTGCTGATCTTGGGGATGTTGTCGTTTTCTTCCTTGATGCCGAGTTCGAGTTGCGGAACGGCATGCGTCAGCGATTTGCCTTCGCCGGCTTTCAGTTCCTGCTCCAGCTCGCGGACGAACGTGGCATGCTCGTCGAGCAGCTTCTGGTCTTCCTTGCTGACAATGCTGCTGATTTTCTTGAGGTCGTCTTGCAGGTCGTCGAGGACGCTCCGCAGGCTCTCCTGGTCCTTGAGGCGGCCGTAGAGCTTGCCGAACATCTGGTAGGGGTCGTCGATAGGGGCGATCGGCTTGTTGGGGCCGCCATAAACCATGCGGGTCCAAGTGTCGGCCCGGTCGGGGACCATGACGCCGAATTCCAGCGAGCCGAACCGCGTGCGGGTCGCTTCGTTCGCTTGCAGATGATTCTTGATCTCCTGGTCAATCGAAATGCCGGTGGACCAGCCGGCGGGCGTATCACTGCCGCCTTGAATGTTGCCGGGGAAAAGCTCGATGCCAGTCAGCAAGCAGCCGATACCGCGCATGTGGCCATCGCCATCACCGCGAATCTTGTCGCAGACGCCGTGCAGAATGAGCGACTTGTTCTTGAACGGCTCCAGCGGCTGGAGGCTTTCCTTGAGTGTGAAGTTTTCCCCTTCCTCGTCCGGCCAGAAAGTCTTCGGCACGATGCCGTTCGGGCTGAACATAATGACCAGCCGCTTCTTGCGCGTCGCCGCTGCCTGTTCGCCGCCGAGGCTCAAGCTCGGCAGGTTGAGAACGAAAGGCATGGCCGCGGCGGAGATGCCGAGGGTGTTGAGGAATTGGCGGCGGGAAGCGGGGTAAGACATCTTGATTCCCAAGTGAGTTTAGGTTGACGCCATTGTATTCTTCGGCCCGTCGCATGGCAAACAACCATGCCGCACATTTCTGTTCTAGTCGTCTCTAGTTTTGAGGGGACGGACTCTCTTCGCTTTGGACTTAGATTCAACGCTTCGTTCTCTTGTTGCCAGTTCTTGCTCCGCCGCCTTAAGCCAGTGCAAGAGCCACCGTTTATCATCGGGGTCAGTCGGATCTGAGAGCTTCAGTTTGCATTTGGCGATGCGCTCCTCAAGCTTTTCGAGCGAATGCCCTCCAAACCGGTATCCTCGAGTGTTCTTTCGGTTAGTTACCACAGTTCGAACCGCTGCTATTTTTGAAGCGCCGCCTCGGTCACAATGTCGGCTGTCAGCTCTTTGATATTGAATTCTTTTTTTGTGAACGATTCCCGCAACCGCGGCAGCGTCTCGGGGCCGTAGGCTCGGATCGGCTGTTTGATCAGGTAGTGGAACAGGCGTTCGACCGTCGAGCTATGCACCTCCGGGCTGTTCGCCAGGAATTTGGCCAGTTCCGCCGGGCCGGTGAACTGCACGGTTTCGCCGGTACGGGTCAGATAACTGCCACTGGCATCCACCGGCTTGTCCTTCTCTTGCTCGCGATAGCGGCCGATGGCGTCAAAGTTTTCGAGCGAGAAGCCGATGGGGTTGATCATCCCGTGGCAAGTCTGGCAGGCCTGGGCCTTCGTCTGCAGCAGTACGCGTTCCCGCGTCGTCAGCCCCGCATGCAAATCGGGCGAGAGAGGGGCCACCGCTTCCGGCGGTGGGCGAAGCGTACGGCCCAGGAGGCTGCGAGAAACGAACACGCCGCGATGAATGGGGGAACTCGTTGACGTGTAGGCAAACGCAGACAAGAGATAGGGATGCGAGATGATGCCAACCCGTTTTCCTTCGTCGAGCGGCATCTTCTGGAACGGCGAATCCTCGATGAGATCAGTCCCGTACAGTTTCGCCAGCCGGCCATTGAGATAGATCGAATCCCCCAGCAGCAGTTCTCGGAAGTCGGACTTCTCGCTCCAGATAACTTCCTCGAGCTTCAATTCCAAACTGGTTCGCAAGTCCGAAGCGACCTGAGTGCTGAAGTCCGGATAGGCGGCTGAATCCTTGGCGATGTCCGGCACCTGATCGATCTTCAAAAGTTGCAAGAAGAAGCCGTCCAGCTTGGCCCGCGACCGGAGATCGGGGAGCATGCGATGGACCTGCGCCGAAATCTGTTCGCGAGTCGATAGCTGTCCGGCCGCCGCTGCATTCAGTAGCTCCTGATCCGGAGCCGAGTCCCAAAGTCCAAACGAAATCCGTGAAGCAACGTCGAAGGCGTCCGGCTGGGGGGCGGCGACTTCGCGATAGAGGAACCGGGGTGACTTGAAAATCAGCAGTAGAACCCGCTTCATCGCCAATTCCGATTCGCCGGCAAGTTCAAATTGCCGATCCACAAACAGCCGCCGCTGATCGGGGGAAAGAGGCCGACGGAATGCCCGCTCCGCCAGTTTGTAGCAGAACTCTCGCAGCCGCGGGCCGGCGTTGGGCTCGTCGATGCGCACACCGGCGAATTCCCGCAGGTTCTCCAAGATAAAGGCCGAAACCTCCATCGCTCCTTCGGTCGTCGCCTGATCCCACGCTTTGGAAATGCTGCTTCCCCGCTCGTAGCCGATGCTCCGGTCGTCCGGCGGGAAAGGGGTCTCGCAGACAAAGAGTTCAGGGGCTCCTCGCTTCGACAAGCAGCGGGCCGGAATTACTTCCTGTGCATGGCTGGGGGTCTTCCACTCCAGGGAAATCGACGCCTTTTTCGCCGGCGGCGGCTTCTTTTGATTTTTGGAATCGTCCACTCCCTGCTTGGCTTTGCTGAACTCCAGCTTGACGGGATAGACCCGGCCGCCGAGCAGCCGGATGCTGCCGCGGTACTCCGTGTCATTTCCCGATTTCACCCAGGCATCAATCAGCGGCTTCTCTCCGCCACTCTTGCCGTTGTCGTTGATCCAGAGCCGCATGGCGTGCTCGGTTTTGACGACGAATTCATACAGGCCACTCTCCGGCGCGAGGAGCGAACCTTCCCAGCGGATCGAAAACTCGTGAGCCTCCATCTTTCCCGGTTCGGGGCTCTCGACGCCAAAGTCGAATTGCACTACTGGGTCGATCCGATCAATCGCTCGATTCCCGCCCCGAGTCTGCCGCCCTTTGTAATATTCCCCGTGCAGCCCCCCCGGCTCTTCCCACTTGCTCGGCTGGCGAAAGCTGCCGATGAGGTCGGTCATCACGTTCTGGTATTGCCGCACGGTGAGACGGGAAAGCTCCACTCGAGCGGGCTTGATGCGGGCCTGGGCAATGGGGGAATAGAACGCCTCATGAATGTAAGCGGCGACCTTCTTCGCATCCTCGCCGACGCATTTCTCCGGCTCCCCTTCCGGCATTGTCTTATCGATCACCTTTGCGAGCTGCTCCAGCGACAAATCCCCCGCCAGCACCTTCGGCTGGTCCTTGGTCCCCTCGCCAGCCATGCCGTGGCAACTGGCGCAGAACTCTTTGTAGATTTGCTCGCCGGTGCGCTCTTGGGCCACGGCGTAGGGAGCAATAGCGCCGATCAGCGTGACAGCAGCAAATACGAGATGGCGTGGCGCGAATAACATAGCCATGACGCGGGTGAATCTACGCAGCGAAGTCCGCCGGCAGGAGGGAGGTCCGGCGCTCCGCGGCAGTTGGCGGGAACGCCCTTTAGCATAGGCGAAAACAGCGGGAAAACCAATACTCAGCGTTTGTTATTGAATGCTCACCACTGACCCCGAAGCAATCTCCTCCCGTCCGTTTTCCGTTTGCAAAACCAGCGAGCCGCTGTCATCAATCCCCAAACAGTGGCCAGTAATCATGCGGGGGCCGGAAGAGACTTGAATCGTTCGGCCATCCAGGACACAGCGGCGACGGAATTCGACGGCTTGGAGTTCAAAGCCGGTGCTCCCGAGTTCTTGCCAGCGGGATTGGAGGGAAACGAGCAGGCTCAGCAAGACGCCGGTCATATCCAGCGGACGCTGGAGGTAGTCCACCAGGGATGTGGCCAAGGATTGAATGTCCGAGGGAGCGGCAGCGAGCGAATTATTGACATTGAGCCCGATGCCGACGATGACGCGGCCGCGAGAGGCGGAGGGGGACTCAATCAGGATGCCGCACAGCTTTCGGCCGGCGCAGTAAACATCATTGGGCCATTTGACCCCAAAATCGCCGCCGGGGGCGATTTGCTCCAGCGCCTCGCAAATCGCCAGGCCGGTGGAGAGGGAGAGGACCGGCCATTTTTGGCTGGCGATGCCGAGCTGCTGGGAATCGATGAGCAGCGAGAACGTGAGCGAACCCGCAGCCGCCCACCACTGGTTGCAGCCCCGCCCTCGGCCGCCGGTTTGCTGATCGGCGAGAATGAGCATGGGGAGAGCCAACTGGTCCTGCCTCGCGAGTTCCAGCGCGCGGTCGCTGGTGGAGCCAATTTGCTGATGGTGTTCGAGCGTGGCAACATGCGGCGAGGAGCGGATTGTCGGCAAGTCAAACTGGGCCATAAGCACTATCCAAACCACTCCGATTCCATCATCAGCCGCATCCACGAACGGTGCTCGCTTTCCATCGCGTATTCGCCACGGCGGAGAATGCCCAATTTTCCTTCGGGAGTTTCGGCTGCACTCAATTCCTTGAGAAGGTGGTCCAAGTGGTGGCCCATCGATTCGAACCGCAAGGAATTCCGCCCGAACTCAAAGGCCCCTCGCCAGGTTCGGACTCCCGCCGCCGCCACGGGGAGAATAGCGGCGAGCAAGGCCAGAATCAGCATCCAAGAGGGCTCGGAGTGGGGAGCGGCGGCTCCTTCGGCGTGATCCTCGTGTTTCAAGTCAGCCTGAGCGGCGTCTTTTGCGGGCTTTGGTTTCTCCTTTTCAGTAGCTTTCTCAACCTGCTTGGCCGCGGCCTTTTGGGAATTGGCGGCCATCTCCTCCCACTTGTGCTTGATATGAATCGCGGCATGGACGAGCGCGAAGACGACACTGGCAAAAAAGAAAGTTGGCCCAATCCAGCGAACAATCCTTTCGGTGCCGTGAAGTTGGTGACCGCGCCGCTGAAAATACTGCTGCTGGGGGATCAACCTGCGCTCGCGAAAGTACGTTTCAATTTCTCCCGCGAGATGCTGGTCCGGATACTTTCGAGGCCGGACCAACTCCGGCAAAAACTCCTGTTTCCAGTGAATCCAACCCAAGATGCTCTGCCGATCTGCGGCATGTATTTTAGCAATGTGCGAGTTAAGATGCTCGATGCTATGCTCCTCGTCGACCGACAGCCAGCGAGCGGCATCGTGCAGAAAACGAAATTTCAGCATCCGGAATTGCTCGGCTTTGAAACGGAATTCCCTCCAGCGGTGATCCAAACTAAGAAATACACCGAGGATGATCGTGACGGCCGCCGCAACCACGCAGACAACTTCCATCGACACTAATACAGCGTCGGTCACCCATCCCAGTTTCTGTTTAGCCAATCCCAATTGCAAAATGGCTAGTACAACTGCTGCCGTTCCGGTAACCGCAGCCGAGATGACCGCCCAGCGATGCCTCTTTTGCAAGCGGATCGCTTCCTGGTCGTAATGCCAACAGCCGCGGACCTGGCTATCGTCGGCGTCCCAGACCACTTTCTGCCAGGTGAGGAGAAGGGGTTTAAGTCCCGGCCATTTGGCCAGGATCTCCGGTGAGTCGTAGAGTTCACTCTCGGAGTAAACCGGCCGGGCTTTTGGCGAGGCCGACTCGTTTCCGGGATCGGGAACGGAGGTAGTCATGGCAGCAATTCTCGTAAGGAGCAAGGGAAGCTTACTTCTCAATACGATAACCTAAAGCCAGTATGGCCCGCACGGTGTCCCGCACCACGCGGCGGTCATATTCTTTTTCGGATTCCGGCAACTCTTCGAACGGCCGCAGGCAGGGGTGCTCCTTTTTTGCGTCGTCCCGCTGAGGGCCGAGTTTCCAGCCATCCTTGAGTCGTTGGTCCCCCCAAATGTCGTGGACGTTTACGGCGAGTTTTTCCATAAGCCCATCCAGGCTTGGGGGAATCTCTGTGTGAGCAACTTCGAGCGGCTGGGGTCGGTAAGACATGAGGTGTGCGTGGTTGAGGTATAATTAACGTTGGGAAGGGGAGTAACTATCACCGCGACTCCTGGCATTCGTCAACGGCAAAGGGTGCTCCGAAATATTTTGAGAATTCCGCCCAAACCTACTTGCTTTTGGCACGTGTACAATAGTATCATTGAGAAGATGGACGACTCCTCCCTGGAGAATTGCCCAAAGGAAGATGCGACCTTCGGAAGCGACTTGGAAATGGGGGGGCGAAGTCTCGAAAGTCTTTGCAGCGAACAGAAAAACGCCTTATCAAACGAACTAAATACCCCCCGAATGGGTCGGAATAAAGAATGTGCCATTTGACAACGACTTGAAGAAAAATAGATCCGACATAGTGGCTGTAAAATGTTTGTAGCTAGTGACTTACGATGATCATTCAAATGGTGGAGCGTTGCGAAAATGTGCCCCCAAGGTAGGAATAAACGCTCCTTATCAGCGACTTATCACCATTGGGACACCCCGCGATCCAATCCACGGAACTTTCCGCCAAGATTTCCCTCCCTAGAACGAAAACCCTTCAAGCGCCAGAGGTGGGAGAGCGCGGACGGAAAGGCGACGAATCGCCTAAACAGCCCAAATTCCCAGACGAAAACCGCTGAAAACAGGAAATCGGCTCGGCAAACTTGCCACGGGCTGCTTTCCTTATTCCAGCGAGTTTCGGAAAATACCGGGGGAAACTGGACAAATGAATGACCGTACCGCTACGTTAGAATTAGATGCTGATAGCCAGGGCGGCGTTGCCGTGGCTGAGGCTTCTCCCGCAAGGTTGGGCGGTGCCATGAAATTCCAATTCACCAGTGGTTCGCGCCCTCTCGAGGGGTACACCATCAAACGGGGCATCGGCAAAGGTGGCTTCGGCGAGGTCTATTTCGCCGCCAGCGATGCCGGCAAGGAAGTCGCCCTGAAGCATGTCGAGAGGAACCTCGAAGTCGAACTTCGCGGCGTCAGCCAGTGCCTGAACCTCAAGCACGTCAACCTGATCGACCTGTATGACATTCGCTACGACGAACAGGGGGAAGCCTGGGTCGTGATGGAGTACATCGCCGGGGCGAGCCTCAAGGACGTCATCGATCGCAACCCCAACGGCCTGCCCAAGGAAGAAGTCGATTCCTGGTTCCGCGGCATCGCGGCGGGGACGGCTTATCTCCACGATCATGGCATCGTCCATCGGGACCTGAAGCCGGGCAATATTTTTGAGGACGAAGGCTGCGTCAAAATCGGAGACTATGGACTCTCCAAGTTCATCTCTTGCTCGCGGCGGAGCGGCCAGACGGAAAGCGTCGGTACGTTCCACTACATGGCCCCCGAAATCGGCAAGGGAGCCTACGGCAAAGAGATCGATATCTATGCCCTCGGCATTGTCTTGTACGAGATGGTGACCGGCCGCGTCCCCTTTGAAGGGGAGAGCAGCGCGGAAATTATCATGAAGCATCTGACCGCGGATCCGGACCTGACCAACGTCCCGCAGCCTTATCGCGGAATGATTGAGAAGGCGATGCGGAAGGATCCCGAGAAACGATTCAAGAATGTCGCCGAGATGGTGGCAATTCTGGATGCTTCCAAAGTCAACATCAGCTTGAAAGCACCGGCGACCGGTCTGGAGATTCCGATCCCCGCCGTTCCGCAGCCGAGCAAGTTGGCGGGGCATGGCGTGCCCGAGCGAGTCGTGGAAGCTACGGTGACCATCGTTAAGGATACGCAGCCGCCAAAAAGAAACGCAGAGCCGCACTACATCGGCGACGACGAGAAGGAGATGGCCTTCGGTCCGGTCAAGAAGAATCCCAAACAGACACAGATTCCTCCGGTTCGCCAAGGGGCGAATGGCCAGCGGCCTGGATCTGGGCCAGTTCGTGGACCGGGCCATGTCCACGGCAGCTATGCGGCACTTCCTGTAGCTCCCCGAGCCGAAGAGCCCATTGCGACCGCGGTGAGTCGTGGGTTCTCCAATTTCGGACAGTGGTGGAACTCCGGCGGCACGCCGCTCAAGATTCTGCTGATTGTCGGCTTTGTGATTGCCCTCATCTTCGCCTGGCCCTGGGTCATTCCGGCCGCGGTGGTGCTGGCGATGACGTATGTCGTGTATCTCGGCATCTGGCTGATCGTGCAAGCGACGCGCGGCGCTTCGGCGGCGGAGACGTTTCCGATTGAGGGGCGTTACGTTACCTGGGAACAGCAATACCGCAGCGTTTTGCGGATGAAAACGACGGGGGACCGCGTCGGCGAACTGGCCGGCTCGATGCTCGCCTCGGCGGCCATTGCGGCGGTATTGACCATCGTGATGGGCGCCATCGGCGGCGGCGAATGGATCAGCAGTTCCACCAACAAGGTTTCCGGCCCGGCCTGGCTCTGGCTGGTGACGACCGTTGGTTCGTGGGTGGTGCTGGCCGCCGGAAAGTTCTGGGAACAATCCACCGGCGAGCAAGCAAAGCGGAGATTCGTGCTGCTCGTTCTGGGTCTCGCATTTGGAGCGGCGGCGTTTCTGTCGAACCAGTTCCTGCTGGTCAACCTGCTGGCGAATGCCTCGATGCAGGTGGACTCGGACAATCCGATTTCCCGAAACATGGTCGATTCGAGCGGCACGCCGATGCTGTCATGCTTCGTCGCGTTCTTTGGCGGATTGTTCCTGGTGATTGGCTGGTGGAAGCAGACCGATCCGCTCCGGACGTCGCGGCTGCGGATTGCTCCCATCGTCCTTTCCGTGCTGGCCGCCTGGGTCTTCACCCTGCTGTTCCGCTTCCCGATGCCGTGGGGCCTGCTCATGGCGGGAGCCATTTCGACAACCGTGCAACTCGCCTCCCCCTGGCTCAAGCCGCAGGACCGCCTGGCGATCCGGCAGCGGGTGACGCAGGGGAGGGTTTAGTAGTCAGCACACTCCGTGTGCTGACCTGAGTTTTTTGAATTGCCGCGCACACGGAGTGTGCGGGCTACTTAGGAATCAAGGTGAACTATGGCCACAACCATCATCCCCATGACGCTCGCGCTCCTCGTTGCTGCCGTTATTGCCGGCCTTCCGCTGCTCCGATTGCAGCAGGTCCGGGCGGCCCTTCAAGGAATCCTCGGCTCCCTGTGCGTGGTGGCCGGCTGCGGTGCGTTCGTGGCGGTCTGTTCCGGGTGCTGCGCGAGCATCGACTCCACGAGCCTGTTTGCGGCAGATACCGGCGCTAAGGATGCTGCTAAGAAGTTGCCGGAATCCTCGCCGACACAAGATCCTTCTCCGGCGACAGCCGCCCCGTCCAAGAGTTCAGCCGACGAATCCGCACCTGTCGCCAAACTCCCCGCAGGCGAATTGCACACGCCTCCGAAAGTCAATCCCGATAGCATCGTCATTCCCCCCGGCCGTCCGGAATGGGTGGGCAAGAACGTCACCGTCGGCTCGGAACACTCGATTGCCGTTTCCTCCGGCCTCTTTTCAACAGAGGCCGAAGCCAACCTGGAATTAGACAAGGTACTGCGGGCGAAGACCGACGAGTACATCGCGGAACAGCTCGGCAGCACGCTCGCGCCGCAGCTCGTTGGCTATGACGTGGCGAGGATTAAGCGGGAACTGGTCCAATCAAAGAATGTCTACCAGGAGCAGATTATCTCTCCCTCGACCGGCCCAATGCAGCAGATTCATGCCCTGGTGGAATTCGGCCCCGACTTCCGGCAGAAAATCACCGGCCAGTGGCATGATTTGACCGCTTATTACCGCCTTTTGCAGACGGGGCTTATCGCTGGCGGGGCGTTGTTGTTCCTGGGGACGATCTTCAGTTACTTCCGGCTCGATAATGCGACCCGCGGGTATTACACGGGACGCTTGCAGTTCCTGACCGCGGCAGCGATACTGGCTATTGTCGGCTCCGGTGCCCTCCTCGCCAGGTGGATTTACTGGCTCTAAGCGGCCCGCACACTGTGTGCGGTCTGCCGGGGAAGCAGCGGAACCGGCGTTCCAAGCCCTTTTCTGCCGCTCCCATGCCCCACGCCCTGGATGCCGACTCCCTGCTCATCGAGCGGATTCGCCGCGGCGAAGGAGATGCCTGGACCGACCTGATTGCCCGCTACGAAGGGCGGCTGCTCGCCTTTGTCGAAAGCCGCCTGGGCCGCCGCGGGCCGAGCGAGGACATCGTGCAGGAAGCCTTCATGGGGTTCCTGAACAGTCTCCCCAATTACGACGGCAAGCGGCCACTGGAGAGCTACCTGTTTTCGATCTGTGCCTACAAGCTGACCGACCACCTGCGACGTGAAGGCCGCCGACCCGCGGTGCCGCTATCCGCCGGGGCGGACTCGACCGGCTCATGGGAAGTGGCCGGCAGCGCCCGGGTCGCTAGCAGCATCGCCCGCAGTGGCGAGCGGAAGAACCTGGAAGAGAAGGCGATCACCGAAGCCCTCCGCGACCAGATCACCCGCTGGCGAGAAAAGGGGGAGTGGACCAAGCTCCAATGTGCCGAACTCCTCTTCGTCCGCGGCTGGGCGAACAAGGATGCGGCCGAGGAACTGGACATCACCGAGCAACAGGTCGCTAACTACAAGTTCGACTTCATCGCCCGGCTCCGGAGCCTGGTGAAGAACCAGGAATTGTCCGCGGAAGTCTTTCCGGAATTGTACGAGGATCCGTAAGTGGCCCGCCGCATCACTCAAGCCGAACTCGAAGCTTACCTCGAAGAGGCGCTCCCTCCCGAAGAGATGGCCGCCATTGAGCAGGAGCTGCGCGCCCGGCCTGAACTGCTGACGCGGCTCTCCGCCATCAATGGCCGGCGCGATGCGGGGGTGCATAGCGTTGGCGAAATCTGGCGGCGCACGCGGCTCAGTTGTCCCAGCCGCGAACACCTCGGCAGCTTCCTCCTGGCCGCGCTCGACGACGAGCACATGACCTACATCACCTTCCATATCCAAAAGATCGGCTGCCGCTTCTGCGCTTCAAACCTGGAGGACCTTCGCCGCCAGCAGGACGAGACCAGCGAGGTCGTTGAAGTCCGGCGGACCAAGTACTTCCAGTCCACCGCGGGGCATTTGAGGAAGAAGCCATAGGGCTAAAACGCTGCTTCTAAGATCCCCAGCAAATCCGCTTCACTCGCCCTCCGCGGATTCACCGCCATCAGCCGCTTGATGGCGAAGGCTTTCGTGGCGAATTCAGGAAGTTGCTCTCGCTTTCCACCAATGTCGCGGATGCGCTGCGGGATGCCGATCTCGGAGCGGATGCGGTCCACGGCGGAGATGGCTTTCTCGGCGGCGGCGTCCTCGGAAAGCCCGCTGATGTTCTCGCCGAGCAGCGCCGCAATGCGGGCGAAGGCCGCTTTCCGCTCCGACAGATTGAACCGCATCACGTACGGCAGGAGCAGTCCGTTACCCGCCCCATGAGAAACATGAATTGCCCCTCCCAGAGGATACTCGAGGGCATGCACTAGCGCCACCGCGCAGTTGGAGAATGCCATGCCGGCCAAAGTCGCCGCCAAAGCCATCCCCTCCCGCGCACCCTTGTTGCTGCCGTCCTTCACCACGGCCACGAGATGTTGACCGATGAGCGAGATTGCCTTCTCCGCCAGGCAATCCCCCAGCGGATGCTTTCCTTGATAAGCAACGTCATCACCCAGGCCCATTTCAAGCTGCGGATAGTCGATGGCGGTATAGGCTTCAATCGCGTGCGTGAGGGCATCGATGCCGCTGTCGGCAGAGACTTTCGGGGGACAAGTATAGGTAAGTTCCGGATCGACAACGGCTAGTGCCGGCCGCAGAAAGTTGCTGAGCGTGCTGACCTTCATCTTGTTCGCCGTATCCGTCAGCACAGCCGCGTGCGAGACTTCGCTCCCCGTTCCCGCTGTCGTGGGGACACAGACCAGTGGCAGCACCGGTCCAGGCACATTCCCAAAGCTGAAGAATTGCTCCGGCGAGCCGCCATGCGTGACCAATACGGCCACGATCTTCGCCAGGTCCATATTGCTGCCGCCGCCGAGACCGACGATGCAGTCCGGTTTGAAGGCCTTGGCCCATTCCGCTGCCTTAACCGCCACTTCAATCGAGGGCTCGGCCGCCCCTTCGTCAAAAAGATGGGTGCTGAGCGAAGCTTCGGTCAGCGATTGCAGAACTCTCGGGGCGATCTCGGCCGCAACCAAATGCTTGTCGGTCACGACGAACGCCCGGTGCAGCTTGCGTTTGGCCAGCAATGCGCCGAGTTGCCTCGCCGCGCCGTTGCCGAAGACTAGCTGACCGGCGGTATGAAAGTTCCAGGTAGTTCGCATGAGACAGTTCGTTAGGGGACGAAGACAAATTCGTTGGCGTTCAGCACGGCTCGGCATAAGGCGGCCAGTCCATGTTCACGCAGGAGGCGCATCGCGCCGGCCTGCTCTTCGCGACTCGGTTCACGATTGAAGGCGAGCACGAAGAGTTGATGGACTTGAGCAGCAGGGGCGTCGCCAGTCAACAACTTCACGCGCGTCGAGAGCAACTCCGACTGCTGAAGCGTGAAGCTGCTGTTGAAGAGGTTGAGGGCCTGCAAGGCGGTGGTTGAGCGGCTGCGTTTGGCGGAGGCCTGGCCGGCGTCGGGACAATCGAGGGCTCCAAAGACCGGATCCTGTTCCATGCGGACCTTCGTCATGTAGATCATTCGCCGCCATTCTCCCGCGGTCCATTCGGTTTTGGGGGTGTAGACTCGCACATAGTTGTCGTTGGGAAGGAAAACACTGTATCCCGGGCCGTGCATCGACAAGTCGAGCGAGCCAGTTACCGCCAGCACACAGTCCCGAACCACCTCCGCCTCCAAACGCCGCGGCGGATACCGCCACAACAATCGCGACGAAGCATCGACCGCCAATCCCTTCTCCAGCGGCCGGCTGGACTGCTGGTAGGCCGCCGACGTGAGAATAAGGCGGTGGACTTTCTTGAGCGACCAACCGCCGCGGATGAGTTCACTGGCAAGTCGATCCAGTAGTTCCGGATGGGTTGGCGGAATGCCGTTCTTGCCGAAGTCGCTGGGGGTCGCAACGATGCCGGTCCCAAAATGGTGCTGCCAGAGGCGGTTGACCATCACGCGGGCGGGAAGCGGGTTCTCTCCCTTCACCAGCCAATTCGCCAGTGCCACGCGGCGAGCCTGTTCCGCTTCATTCGTCTTGAGTTGCAGCGAGCCGATCACGCCGAGCGCATCGGGCGGCACTTCCTCCCGCTTCTGCATCGGGTCTCCCCGGTAGAGGCGATACGTCGCACCCGGCTGAGAAAAAGTACCGGCATAGGCGACGTTGACGTTTTGCAGCGACTTGAGCTTCTCCGCCAGTCGCTGACTCTCGGCCGCAAGTCCTTCGGCACGAGCGCGCTGCTCCGCGGGGAGAAATGCGAAGCGATTGACCGAATTCGCGGCGCCATTCCCCAGCGGCAACCGGTCCTTGGAACTCGCCACAAGCTGCCATTTTCCTTCTAGAGCAGCCGCTTCAATCTTGTACTTCACGGCCAAGCGATCCGCATACACCCCGTTGCGGTCTCGCCCCCAAACAATTCGCCCAACTTCCACGGGCTCCTTCAACTCAATCTGCACCCAGCCGGTCCCCGGAGCGCTCGAGATCCAACTCTGCGAGTTGCCATACTTGCCGTCGTTGACATGCTCCAGCTTGTGGATCGCAAAACCGGCGAGGTTGCCAGAGGAAGTAACCTTGCCGCCGGAGGAAGCGAGAGCCAAATTCGGTGACGAGGATTTGTCGCCGTCGACCTTGTAGACTTCCAGTTCATCAACGCACGGCTCTGACGAGTTCGTCGCCTCAACGGTGAAGCGGAGGAACTTCGCGCGGACCGGCGAAAAACGCTCGATATTGACGCGGGAGTTCACCGGCGGACGGAGTTTGTCGGCGGGAGGATTGTCGGCGACGCTGGCCAGCGGCTCATGAGATTGTTCAAGTCCTCGCAGGTCGGCCTCAACTTCCAACAGTCGCTTCTGAAGTGCGGCAATCTCACTGTCGCGGTTTTTCTCGGTAGTGGTTCGCATCGCTCGTGTGCCATGCTGCACACCAGCGAAGACGGCTTGCAGCGAGTAGTAGTCCTGCTGCGTGACAGGATCGAACTTGTGGTTGTGGCAGCGTGCGCAGCCCGTGGTCAGGCCGAGGAAGGTCATGCCGGTGACGCTAACTATATCCGCGAGCTCATCCTGCCGCTGCATCTGGGTCAGGTTGATGTCGGGGCTCTTCACCTGATCCATAGGCCCTGCCACGAGATAGCCAGTCGCCGCATCTTCTCCCACGCTGTCTCCCGCAAGTTGCTCGAAAACGAATCGGTCATACGGCTTGTCGGCGTTCAGAGCTCGGATGACGTAATCGCGATAATGGTACGCGTCCGGCCGCGGCGTGTTGGTTTCAAAGCCGTTCGTTTCGGCGAAGCGAACGACATCCAGCCAATGCCGAGCCCACCGCTCTCCATGTCGGGGACTCGCCAGCAGTCGATCGACGAGTCGTTCGTAGGCGTCGGGCTGTAGGTCGGCAACGAAGGCAGCGACTTCGTCCGGCGTTGGCGGCAGTCCGATGAGATCAAAATAGAGCCGGCGAATGAGCGAGACTCGGTTGGCGGGTGGCGAGAAAGCGAGGCCGTTCTCCTGAAGTTTATCCAGCAAGTAGCCATCAACCAGGTTCTTCGCCTTCGGATCAGCAGCCGATTTGGGCAGGACAACTTTCACCGGCTGGAAGGACCAATGGTGGGTAGTCAACTTCTCTTCAAAGCCGCCGGAATCCGGCCAGGACAAACCTTGATCCACCCAGGCCCGCAGAATGCCAATCTCGTCCGCCGTCAGCCGCTCTCCTTCCGGCGGCATCTTCAGGTCAGGCAACAGCCCGGCGACCGCTTTGATGAGTGGGCTTTCAGCACTCTTGCCCACCACCATCGGCTTGTCCCCCCAATCGCCGCCGCGGAGCGCCGCACCCTTCTGATCCAGCCGAAAGCTGCTTTCCTGCTTGTCGGGGCCGTGGCACTTGTAGCAGTGGCGGGCGAGGAGTGGCTGCACATCCTTGGCATAGTCCACGGTCCTCGCGACCGCGGGGGGAAGCTGCGGCATCTCCTCTGCCAGCGAAATAGCGGCAATCAGGAGCAGTGTGGCGGCACAGAGTGGAATGCGGCAATGCATGACTACCAGTTTAATCATGGAGCCGCTCCGGAGACTACCTCGGCGCGGAATGACGACTAGAATGTGACGGTGGATATTGCTTCTTCCAAGCCGGCCATCCCCGAGACTACCGACCTGCCGGTCGGAGTTGAAACGCGGCGGACGTTCTTCACAATCGCCAGCGAACTGGCGATGTTGAATGCAGATGTTGCGGCCAAGTTGGCGGCGGAGGCGGATACGCAGCAGATTCTTCCCGCCCATCTGGCGTTGCGACAGGGGCTGCTCAGCCCGTCGCAGGTGGACATCATCGAGACGCTGCTCCGGCCGGGAGACGCGGTGCCGGGATACGAAATCATGGGTCTGCTCGGCAAAGGGGGGATGGGAGTCGTTTATCGGGCACGCCAGAAGAGCCTCGACCGGGTTGTGGCGCTCAAGACTGTTCTGGTCAGCCAACTCGCGGACCCGTCTGCCGTGCAGCGGTTCGAGCAAGAAGCCCAGGCGGTGGCCCGGCTCATGCATCCGCATATCATTGCCGCCTACGACTTCGGCCGGCATCAAGGGCGGCTCTTCTTTGCGATGGAACTGGTTGAAGGAGAGGACGTGGAGAAGTTGGCGACGCGGGTTGGGCCGCTGGATGAGGCGCTCGCCTGGGGCCTCTTGCGACAGGCGGCGGCGGGATTGGCCCATGCGGCGAAAGGAGGCGTCGTTCACCGGGACATCAAGCCGGCCAATCTGCTCCTCGTTCAGCCGCCCGAAGGCTTTCCACTGCCGGCCGGAATGCCGCTGGTAAAAATCGCAGACTTCGGCCTGGCGTTTCTCTCGTCGGAGGAGGGGAGCCTGGAGCGGACTCGCCTGACAATGGCTAGCACCACGATGGGAAGCCCGCATTACATGGCCCCCGAACAACTCGACGGCGGCAACATCGATTTGCGAACCGACATTTATGCCCTCGGCGCGACCGCCTGGCAAATGCTCGCCGGCCAGCCTCCGCTGCACGGCAAGACTCTGTCGCAAATTATGTCGGCGAAGTTGACGGGAGAAATCGAGTCAGTACGAACACTCAACCCACGCGTTAGTGAAGCTTCTTCCGCTCTTGTTTCCCAAATGCTACGCCGCGATCCACAGCAGCGGCCCGTGAGCTATGAGGAGCTACTTCGGAAGATTGATTCGCTGGCGAAGAGAGATGCGCCAGTCCATGCGGGAGAAACCGCGGCGATGCCGATCGCTGACTTCAAATCACAAGAAACTCGTTTACCCGAGCAGCCCACTTCCCCGCCGCCATTGCCAAAACCAGTTCCTCGCAAGCTGCCGCGATGGCTGCTCCCCGGCGGCGCGGGTGCCGCCGCGCTGGTCTTGATTTTGCTCGCCGTCGTCAACTTTTTCACAAGGCAGCCTCTTCCCGTCGCCCGAGAGCTCGTCAATATCGGAAAGTCTGTCTCGCTCTTCAACGGCGAAAATCTGCGTGGCTGGAAAAACCTCAGCGGAACGTGGATTCCCGGCAAGGACGACGAAGGGGGAAGAGTGGTCATCGGTTCCGATGGAGTAACAGCTCGAAAGTTGCCCGCACTCCTGGGAGCTGCCGAGCCGCCGAAGTTCTATCAAATCGAGTTCGGTTTCTCTTTTCAAAAGGCGGAGGCGATGGAACTCCACTTCGATCTAGCGAATTACCAAGAACACCGGTGCATCCTGCGCATGACCCGGGCCGGCAGCGTGCTGGGATATTGCGACGGGGACCGAGGCTCGTTCGTTCCGGGTAGAACAACTCGCCCGCCACGGCCATTCGCCAAGGATGTCGACGATGTCCATAGCGTCAAGCTGGAACGGCAGCCAGGGGGCTGGATTGCAAGTGTGGACGGCGTGGACATTGGGACTTTGCCTCTCTACCACCAACGTCCGGAGAGCGAATTTCGGCTGCGAGTGGAAAAAGGTCCGGCCTGGCTGGAGAACTTTGTTCTGGAGGAGTTGACTACCAAATGAACCAATTCGGGAAGTTTCAAAAGCTCATCACCACCGCCGCGGAACTCACGGGCCTGATCGGCGTCCCCAGTGAAGTGGCGGTCAAGAAACAACTCGCCGAGTTGGATCAGCACATGACCCAGTTCATTGCCGAGTCCCCGTTCCTCTTAATCGGGACCGTGGGCCTTGATGGGAGTTGCGACGTCTCTCCTCGCGGTGATGCGCCAGGGGCACTGGCCAAGGTTTTGGACCCGAAGACGCTCGTCATTCCCGAGCGCACCGGCAATCGTCGCGCCGACAGCCTGCGGAACATCATCGAAACTGGCCGCATTGGGCTGCTATTTCTCGTGCCGGGATTAGGCGAGACAATGCGCGTCAATGGCAGGGCCTGCGTCCTTCAGGACGAGGCAATGCTGGCGTCGCTGACCGCGCAGGGCAAAACACCTCTAGTGGCCATTGGGGTCGAAGTCGAGGAGTGCTTCCTGCAATGCGCCAAAGCCCTGATTCGCTCGCAACTCTGGCAGGGCATCCCACGCAAGTCCTCGCTGCCGAGTTTCGCGCAGATTCTCCTGGATCAAACGCAAGTTGCCGGGCAATCGGTAGAGTCGCTCCATGCGGCCATTGAAGAATCCTACGCTCAGCGGCTTTACTAGGGGCGGTGCCCAGTGAGCGAGGAAACGAATAAGCCCGCGCGATGCACATGGCACCACGCGGGCTTCGGCGATTTCGATTTGTGAGCAGAGACTTGAAATTGGAGACAGAGAACTTTCAAATCACTTAGCGATTTTGCGGCTTGAGGCGCTTCTGGATGTCGGTCTCGAGGACGCCGAAGACGGACTCGTGCCTTTGGATGCTGAGCGACAGGGCGTGCAGCAGCCGCTTGGCGGTGTAGTAGTTGACGATG
>JBJXFF010000179.1:0-35184 GCA_046153945.1 Pirellulaceae bacterium | reverse complement strand
GACACGCTGCAAAGCCACCGGACAGAGATGCTGGAAGTGCTGCAAGAGAACCATCCCGAGATCAACGGCCTCAATCTCCGGATCGCCAAGGTCAGTGGCTCGCTGAGTAAGACGCCCCGCCAACTCCCCCCTCCGATTGAGCCGATTTCACAGGGGATCACTTCTGCCGCCCATCGCAAGCCATTGCTCGAATGGCGTCGCGAACCAACCGCCGCTACCCGGCAGGAAATCCACCAGCAGCAGTTTCAACAGGAAGTCCCCGCGGCTTCTGTCACCCGGCAAGGACTCGACCCCTTTCTCAACATGGCCGCTCAAATTGACGAGGCGACCCATCAACTGACCGTGCTCACCAGCCAGCGGAAAGGTATGGAGTGGGACCAGGCCAAGTTCGAACAAACCCTTGCCGACTTGGCCACCCCCACTCAATCATCCTGGAGGTCTGAGCCCGCTCACCAGTTCGCAAAAAATGGTGGCGGCTATAGCAACTCTCAGCTTTGGTGGGCGAGAATTTCCGCGCTCATGGCAACGGGGATGGTCATGCTGTTTCAGTGGCGAATCCTCGCCCGCAAGCGACTCGCCAGCATGGCGGATCTTTTGATTCATGTCCGCCTTCCCCTGACCGGTGCCGTGGAACTTACCCCCGAGCATGATCCTTGGTCCTTCTTCCGAATTACCACTCCCTTGCGGCTCGTCATGCGTTGTGGCGAAGCCTTCCTGCTTGGCATCTTTCTCATCTGCCTCGCCTCTTCCTGGCTTGACCCCTCGCTCGCCGCAGAATTCCGCACCGGCCCTCTGGGAGCATTCGCCGAAACTGCCCGGAGAATTTTGTAACTCCTCTAGCGCAATTGCACTCGGTCAAATAAGCAAGGCGGCTCGCCTGTAGAATTCCCCGGCACAGTAAGTACGCCCGTTTGCCGAAGTCCCCTACGGGATCGCGTTGGGGTCCGTCTCAATGATCTCTTGCCGCTCGCGCATCGATTGGTAAACTAGGAGAGAGCCGGTGTAAGTGGCCAGGCCGATGGCTGCACAGGAAATCAGGATTCCAAAGAGGGCCCAGCCGCGGCGTTTCGAGTACAGGCCCCAGATGCCCATCGCAAAGCCGATGAGGGCGATGGTCGCAGCGGCCCCAATCGCCGCCCAGGACTCAATCCAAGCAATGCTGAGGGCAAAAACGCCCATTAAAATCGCGGTAATGGCTCCGGCCACCGCCAAGGGGTCGTGTCCCGGCCGACCTGGGACTCGCGGCGACAAGCCAGGAGCAAGAGGATTGCGCGGGAAAGCAGGCGTTGTCACCGGCTGCATGACGGCTCCCTTCACGAAAGGGGAGCCCGTGCGGACGGTCTTGCCAATGGGGCCTGAGGAGGAAGGGACGATGGCGGCCGTAGGCAGCTCTGTGGCCGCGGGGGCGGTCGCGGCAGCTCCGGGTACTGTCGCCGTCACCACGCCGCCGTCGGCGAATTCTGCTTGGACTACGTCCGGGGGTAAGTTGACCGGGGCATAGCGAACTGGCGGCAAGCCCCCCGTCTCGGCTTGGGCGGTGAACTGCTGGCCGCACTTCCAGCAACGGTTGACCGGGCCGAGCAGCTCCTCGCCGCATTTGGAACAACGAACCGCCATAGCACTTGCCTCTTCACGAACCCGAAGCGCGAGCGAGGCGGAATAATGCTCCTCTCGCTCGCGCTTCGGGTTCGTGCCACGTCGACCACACGATTGTCAATAAATTCACCGGCAATTAGGATTGCTGGTGCCCACCTTCCATTCTCATCTTTCTATTCTGCCGCGCCACCCCCTCCACGGCAACTTCTACCATGTATTGGTCTCGCTCCTGCATTCTGCTCACGGTCTTGTCGCTGGCGAGCCCCGTTGTTTCCGCAGATGAGCCGCCCCCTCCCCCGCAGGAGCCGCAAATCGCTCCTGCTTCCCAGGAAGCGGAGCAGGCCATCGGCGGCTTCAAAGTTCCCGTCGGCTTGAAGGTGGAAGTCGTCGCTGCCGAACCGCTGCTCGCGAATCCCGTGGCGTTTTTCATCGACAACCGAGGGCGCTTCTTCGTCTGCGAAACGTTCCGCCAGACGACAGCGATTGCCGACAATCGCAACCACGGCGAATGGCTCGACGAAGACCTGGCGGCTCAAACTGTCGAAGACCGGCTGGCGTATATCCGCAAGCATCTGAAGGAGAAAGCCGTCGAATATACCCAGCAAGATGATCGGCTGCGGTTGTTGGAGGACACCGACGGCGACGGCAAACCGGATAAGGCCAGCGTTTTCGCCGCGGGCTTCAACAAGATCGAAGAAGGAACCGGGGCCGGCGTCCTTGTCCGCGGCGAGGACGTTTTCTACACCAACATTCCGAACCTCTGGCGACTGCGGGACAAGAACCAAGACGGCAAAGCGGAGGAACGAACAGCCCTGCACAGCGGCTATGGCGTACGGTTTGCTTTTCGCGGGCATGATATGCATGGACTGATCCTCGGCCCCGACGGCCGGCTCTATTTCAGCATCGGGGACCGGGGCTTCAACGTGAAGACGCAGGAAGGGAAGCAAATCGTCCATCCGCAATGCGGAGCAGTCCTCCGCTGCGAGCTCGACGGCAGCAACTTGGAAGTTTTTGCCACCGGACTGCGAAACCCGCAAGAATTGGCCTTCGACGACTACGGCAATCTCTTCACCGGCGACAACAACTCCGACAGTGGCGACCAGGCCCGCTGGGTTTACGTTGTCGAAGGTGGGGATAGCGGCTGGCGGATGGAGTACCAGTATCTTCCCGACCGCGGCCCGTTCAACCGCGAAAAAATCTGGCATCCGGCTCACGAAGGTCAGCCGGCTTACATCGTGCCGCCGGTCGCCAACCTCGCCAGCGGCCCTTCGGGACTGGCGTTCTATCCGGGAACGGGACTGCCGGAGCACTACAAGAGCCGCTTCTTCCTCGTCGACTTCCGCGGCACACCCGCCAACAGCGGCGTACGGACCTTTCGCGTCAAACCCAAGGGGGCCGGCTTTGAAGTCGCCGATGCGGAAGAGACGCTCTGGAGCGTGCTGGCGACCGATGTCGATTTCGGTCCCGACGGCGCGGTTTATTTGACCGACTGGGTCAACGGTTGGAATGGCGAAGGGAAGGGACGCATCTATCGCTATTCGTCGCCGGAAGTTTCCGCGTCGGCCGAGGTGCAGGAGGTGAAGAAGCTGCTGGCGGGGGATTTTTCGAAATTGCCCGCTTCGGAGCTGGCGAAATTGCTCGCTCACGCCGACCGCCGTGTGAGGCAAGAGGCTCAGTTTGCTCTGGTAAATGCTTCCGCTAAAAAAGAACTAACCAATGCGGCGCTGGAAGGCCCGTCCACTTTGGCAAGGCTACACGGAATTTGGGGAGTCGGGCAAATTGTCCGTCGTGATAGGGACCTTAACCCGAGGTTGGAACGCCTTTTACCCTTGTTCACGGACGGCGATGCAGAAATTCGAGCCCAGGCGGCCCGATTGTTTGGCGAAGTAAGCGATTCCATTGGATTGGCTGCTTTGTTGCCGCTTCTTAAAGACGCGAACCCTCGCGTTCGCTACTTTGCCGCCATGTCCTTTGGGCCCAACGGCGGACGCGGCTGCAAAGATGCCATTGCACCCCTGTGTGCAATGCTCGAGGAGAACAACAACCAGGACCCTGTTCTGCGGCACGCGGGCATCATGGGTCTCGCTGGAAGCGCGGGAAGCGGCGAGGCATTGGTTGAGGTTGGCAAACACTCTTCCCCTGCCGTGCGACTGGCGACAGCCGTGGCGATGCGCAAGCTCGGCAGCGAGCAAGTGGCGATGTTCCTGAATGACACTGATCCGCTAATTGTAGTCGAAGCCGCTCGAGCGATTCACGATTTGCCGCTCGAAGGTGCGCTGCCGAAGCTGGCCGCGCTCATCACCCGCAGTTCCGCCGACGACGCGCTGATGCGCCGCGTTCTCAACGCCAACTACCGGCTGGGAACTTCTGAGAATGCCAATGCCATTGCTGCTTTTGCCGCGAGAAAAGACTCGCCAGACAATCTGCGGCTCGAGGCGCTCGCCATGCTGCAGGCCTGGGATAAACCATCGCCAAAGGATCGCGTTCTCAACTTCTGGCGTCCACTAGCGGAACGTGAGCGTGAATCGGCGGCCGTGGCGCTACGGACGAACTTACCTGGCATTTTCAGCGGCTCACCCAAGGTGCAAGCGGAAGGAGCCAAAGTTGCGGCGGAGTTAAGTGTCAAGGAGGTTGGTCCAGCGCTGTTCACTTTGCTTGCTGACAAGGCTCAACCACCTCAGACACGGGCCGATTCCCTGACGGCACTGTCGACGCTTAAAGATCCGGGGCT
Source organism: Pirellulaceae bacterium (assembly GCA_046153945.1). Taxonomy (GTDB): domain Bacteria; phylum Planctomycetota; class Planctomycetia; order Pirellulales; family Pirellulaceae; genus SXOA01. The sequence continues at coordinate 30,857 of JBJXFF010000179.1, read as the reverse complement.
GGAAGGTGCCGTTGAGACGTCGCTCAAAGATGACGATCCGCTTGTCCGTGCCGCAGCCCGCAACGTCTTGCTCAAGCTTAAGCCGACCGAAGCCCTGGCGGTGATGGAAGAAGCCATTCTCAAGGGAGAAGTCATCGAGCGGCAGATGGCACTGGCAGCACTCGCCAACTTCACGCAGCCGGGGACGAACGCCATCTTTTCGAAAGCTCTCGATGATCTGGTCAGCGGCAACTACCCCGCTGCCGCTCGGCTCGATCTGGTGGAAGCAGCCCGGCGGAGAGCTGCCGGCGATATCAAATCCAAGCTGGCTAAATACGAAAGTGGCCTGGAAGCGGACGACGCGGCAGTCTTGCCGTATCTTGACTGTTTGGAAGGAGGGGATTTGGAACGCGGACGCCGGATCTTCCGCGAGCGAGCCGAAGTTTCGTGCGTCCGCTGCCATCGAGTGGCCGGCAGCGGCGGTGACGTCGGGCCGGACTTGACCAAGTTGTCGGCGGACCCGACCAAGACGCGGAAGTACCTGCTCGAATCCCTGGTTGCCCCGAATAAGGCAATCGCTAAGGGTTTTGAGTCGATTCTCATTCTCGATTCCAATGGCCAGTCCATCACTGGCATTATCAAGAAGGAGTCGGACAAGACCGTTGAACTCATGACCGCCGAAGGAAAACTCATTTCTCTTGCCCAGGAAGACATCGAGCAGCGCCGACCGACAAAATCCGCCATGCCGGATGATTTGCCGAAGAAACTCACAAAATTCGACGTACGCGACCTCGTGGAGTTTCTGGCATCCCTCAAGGAAGGGTCCGTCGAAGCGGGTCACAAATGAAGTTTTTTTTCGGCAGGGAATAAACGAAGGGTTCGTAGGCTCTTACTTGCAAGGGCTGCGTCTCAAGCGGCCCGTCCTGCCGACCGAGCCAGGCCCCTGTTGGGACCGGCCACTCGGCGCACCTTATATTTGGAGACTTGTTATGAAGAAGTTGCTCGCACTCGTTAGCCTGTTGGTCGTGGGTCTGATCGTTGGTTGTGGCGGCGAAAAGCCGAAAGTTGTCGCCCCGGACCCCAAAGCAATGATGGACAAAATGAAGGAAGCCACTGGCGGCGCGATCGAAGACATGAAGAAGGCGACTGACGAGGCAGTTGAGAAGGTTGCTGACGAAGGAAAGAAGGCGGTCGAGGGTGTTGCTGAAGAAGGCAAGAAGGCCGTTGAAGGCGTTGCCGAAGAAGGGAAAAAGGCCGTTGAAGGTGCCGTCGAAGAAGGCAAGAAAGCAGCCGAAGGCGCTGCTGAAGAAGGCAAAAAGGCCGTTGAGGGTGCCGCTGAAGAAGGGAAGAAGGCGGTCGAAGGTGCTGTCGAAGAGGGCAAGAAGGCGGTCGAAGGAGCCGAAAAAGCTGCCGAAGGTGCCAAGAAAGCTTCTGGCGACAAGTAATTCTGGTGGCTATCAAGATCCAATGCGCACCCCGGGGCTCATCGGCTCCGGGGTGCTTTTTTTGATGGCCAGTGTTTACGGCTTCTTTCCTACCAGCGGCTCGATGTTCTCGCGCAGCCAAATGTTGCGGAACTTCACCGGGTTGCCGTGAAACTGAATGCTGAGCGACTCTTTGTCGCCATGCTTGTGGTACTTGGGGGGCTCGGTGTACGACGTTGTCCCTTGCAACTCAAAGTGATTGTGAATGAGGACGCCGTTGTGCAGGGCGGTGATATAGCCCGGCGTCTTCACGCTGCCATCGTCGTTGAAGCGAGGAGCGGTGAAGACGATGTCATACGTTTGCCATTCCCCCGGCTTCCGGCAAACGTTCACCATTGGCGGCTGCTGCTTGTAGATGCTGCCGCACTGGCCGTCGAAGTAGGTCTCGTTGCCGAAGGAATCGAGAATCTGCAGCTCGTACTGCCCCATCAGATAGACGCCGCTATTGCCTCGCCCTTGGCCGGAACCTTCGACTTTCTCTGGCGTGGCAAATTCGACATGTAACTGGCAATCGCCAAATTTCTGCTTGGAAGTAATGCTCCCTCCCGCAGCGGTTGCCACGCCTCCGTCCACCATCCACCTATCGCCCCCCTCCCAGGCGTCCATGCTCTTGCCGTCAAACAGCACCACTGCATCCGCCGGCGGGCCGCCGACTGGTCCGGGCTCAATCAGTTTCGGCTCCGGCCAAATAATGCCGCTCTTGTACTCGTCGACCCACCAAGCAGCGGCGAACGAGGCAAGGAGTATGAAGCTGATCAGGCCGGCAAGCAAACTGGCGGACTTACGCATGTTGTTTCTCCCGAGATGAAGTCGAAGGGCTGATTATGTCGTAACCGGAGCAGAGAGTTTAGCGAGGAACGGGGAAACGGAAAACGCGGAGGACACTATTTGGCGTTCCGAAGCGAACTTCACCAGGGATAAATATTAATAAGTGCATTATTCGCTCGCAAACGAGTCCATCGGATCCTAAACCATGACGGCAATAGGACTTGCGGTAAAATGCCAGGCGGGGAGTGGTGCCGGCTATGGACCGCACATATTCTGGGGGGCTGCATTCATTTGGAGGGCCAACCGGGATAAAATCGGCCACTCAACTTTCTGAATCCGCATCCAGACTTCACAGGCTTGAATTCATGCCCAGCTACCATATTCCCGTCGTTACCAAGCCCCCCAAAGTCGGCAAGAAGGAAGTTCTACTGATCGCCAGTGGCGATTTGCGGCTGTCCGCCAACCAGAAATGCTGGGCCGCGCAGGCGGACATGGAAGCGGCCTTGGGAGATGCAGTGAGGGAGAGCGGCTATCAGTTGACGCGGGCCCATGCCTTCAAACCCGCCGAACAGCACGGGTTCATCGCTTCGCAGAAAGAAGGGATGGAGGTCTTTGCCGGAATCGACCCCAAAGCGCCCCTCATTGTTGCCGAAGCGGTCTGGCAGTATTCGCATCATGTGCTGCACGGCCTGATCTCGCATCAGGGGCCCATTCTCACGCTAGCCAACTGGTCGGGGACCTGGCCGGGGCTCGTCGGGATGCTCAATCTCAACGGCTCGCTGACGAAGGCGGGGGTGAAGTACAGCACTCTTTGGAGCGAGGATTTTGGGAGCGACGATTTCCGCGAAAAGCTGGCGGCCTGGCTGGCGAAGGGAAAACTCAAGCACAAGACCGATCACGTCACTTCGTATAAAGACATCAAGGTTCCCAAGGAGGAACGAAAGCTCGGCCAGGCACTGGCCCAGGAGCTGCTGGAGAAGAAGGCCATCCTCGGCGTCTTCGACGAAGGGTGCATGGGGATGTTCAACGCCATCATTCCGGATGACCTGCTGCACGCCACAGGCTGCTTCAAAGAACGGCTCAGCCAGTCGGCCCTGTATCACGAGACGCTGCAAGTGAGCGATGCCGAGGCGGCCGCCGTTCGCCAATGGATGGAAGACCGCGGGCTGAAGTTCGTAACGGGCAACACGCACGCCACGGACCTGACCGACGAGCAGATCAAGCTGCAATGCAAAATGTACGTCGCCGCTCTTCGCATCGCCGACGACTTCGGCTGTGCGGCTATCGGCATTCAGTATCAACAGGGGCTCAAGGATTTGCTTCCCGCCAGCGACCTGGTCGAAGGGACGCTCAACAACTCCGACCGCCCCCCGGTCAAGAGCCGCGACGGCAGCCGAGTCCTTTACGAGGATCAGCCGCTGCCGCACTTCAACGAAGTGGATGAGTGCGCGGGGCTGGACGGTCTGCTCACTTACCGCCTGCACAAGGCGATGGGTCAGCCGGTGGAAAACACGCTGCACGATCTCCGCTGGGGGGACTGGGACCAGTCCAAGACCGTCAGCGATTACGTCTGGGTTTTTCTCATCAGTGGCTCGGCCCCTCCCGCCCACTTCACCGGCGGCTGGGCCGGCGCGAGCAGCGAACGCCAGCCGGCCATGTACTTCCCCAGTGGGGGTGGAACGCTCAAGGGGATTTCCAAGCCGGGGGAGATTGTCTGGTGCCGGATTTATGTCGAGGATGACCGGCTGAAAATGGACCTCGGCCGGGCCGGCGTGGTCGAACTTCCCCCGGAGGAAACCAATCGCCGCTGGCAGGCGACCACTCCTCAGTGGCCGATCATGCATGCGGTTACATACGGTGTTTCGCGGGATCAAATGATGGCCCGGCACAAGAGCAACCACATCCAGGTCGCCTATGCCGACAGCCCCCAGGCGGCCGACCGTGCCATGTTGGCAAAGGCAGCCCTGGCGGACGCTTTGGGGCTCAAGGTTTTTGTTTGCGGAACGAATAAGGAGGGAAAAACCTGGAAGTAATGCGCCCGTTTTTTAGTATCATGTAATTTCCCGTGGGGTAGGCTTCCAGCCTGCCCGGATAGTAAGACGGTCTGGGCAGGCTGGAAGCCTACCCCACTTTTTTGGGATCATCCCAATGCCTTTGCAAGTCGTCTGCCCAGCCTGCAACGCCAAGCTCAAGGCCCCCGATACGGCCGCGGGGAAGAAGACAAAGTGCCCCAAGTGCCAGGCGGTGGTCACGGTTCCCGCTGATGCTCCGCAGGCCCCAACGGGATCGCCGGTCGTCAAGAAGACTGAAAACTGGCACATGCAGACGACCGACGGCAGCCAGTTCGGCCCCGTCCCCCGCAAGGAGCTTGATGAATGGTTCAAGGAAGGAAGGATCTCCGCCGACTGCCAACTCTTGAAAGAAGGTTCCGACCAGTGGCAATGGGCGAGTGAGGTCTATCCCAGCCTCGATCAAGCTGCACAGGCTTCCGTTCCCACCAAGCAGGATCCTGCATTTGATTTTCTGGGACCGGCCACACCGGCCAGCAACGATCCACTCGGCCTGGGAAATGCGGCACTGGGAATGACTCCCGTTCAGTCCCCCGCCTTCGGTTACCAGGCACCGGCGTTTCAAGCACCTGCGCCAAGCTTTGGGGGCGGATATGGCGGAGGCGGATTTGGCAGCGGTGGAGGATATGGAGCTTCCTCTAATCCCTATTCCAGCCCCAGCGCCGCTTCCTATGGCCAATACGGCGGCAGGCAGGCCCGCAGTGGCCTGCACCCGATGGTCATCGTCGCCGCTTGCATCGAATTCTTTTACGGTGCCATGTATGCCTTGGGCTCGCTAGCCTTCTTCGTCTTAATGTTGGTATTCCTCGTGGGGGGTGCGGGTGCCGCAGCGAATGTGCCAGCCAACGATCCCAATGCGGAAAATGTTGGACCCCTCATCGCTGCAATGTCCGGGATGGGCATCTTGTGTCTGCTACCCTTCCTGCTGCTGTTTCTGGGACTCTCGGTCTTGATGATCAGTACGGGCATGGGTTTGCTCAAGCGCCGGTTCTGGGCCAGGATTGTCTCCATGGTCATCAGCATTCTCTTCCTGCTCATCCAGTGTTTCTCGCTGTTCATGTCCCTGCTGGCCTTCGATCCGTGCAGTCTGCTGATGGGACTGGTGGGTATCACTTTGCAGGTTCTGATCCTGGTCCCCATGTGCGTTCCCGATTGGACCAGCGATTTCACTTAGGCCCAGCTACGTCATCACTTCCATCACCGGCCGCCCCGCAATCGCCAGTGGCCGGTCGTTCCGGTCGCGGATTTCGGCTTCGGGGTTGATGCCGAGCAGGTGATAAATGGTGGCGGCGAGGTCTTCCGGACGAACCGGATTCTCGTCGGGAAACATCGCATTGGCGTCGCTCTTGCCGTAAATGAAGCCCCGCTTCACTCCCGCCCCTGCCAGCAGCACGCTGTAACACTGCGGCCAATGATCGCGGCTGATGTTGGCGTTGATTTTGGGAGTACGGCCGAATTCACCCATCCAGACGACAAGGGTTTCGTCGAGCAGCCCCCGCTCCTCCAGGTCGTCGAGCAGCGTGGGAAGCGTTTGCTCCGTGATGGGGAAGTGATACTTCTCGACGATGGGGAACATCCGCGTGTTGTCGAAGCCGTGCGTGTCCCAGCCGCCGCTGGTGGTGCTTTTGCCGCCGATGTTGTCGGAGAAATAGACGGTGACGAACTTGACGCCACTTTCCACCAGCCGGCGGGCCAGCAGACACCCCTGGCCATAGGTGGTGCGGCCGTAGCGGTCCCGCGTCTCCGGCTTCTCGGCGGAGAGGTCGAACGCCTGCCGCACTTTGTCGCTGGTGAGCATGCCGATGGCCCGGTCATAGTACTCGTCAAAGCCGCGGGCCTCGCGGGAGAATTCCAGCAGTTTCGCCTGGCGGTCCACCAGCTTCTGCATTTCCCGCCGCCGCTGCAAACGGTCGAGCGGCAGGCTGCTCGGCAGGCTCAGTTCCGGCAGCCGAAAGTTCGGGCTGTTCGGGTCCTCGGTGAAGAAGAGGGGGTCATGCCCCTTGCCGAGGAAGCTGGCGTGCTGCCCCGGCGTGATGCTGCCGTCCCGAATGGTGTGCGGGTAACTGACAAACGTCGGCATATCGCTGCCGCTCGGGGCCAGCTTATCCACCACGGAGCCGTAGGCGGGAAACAGGTCGAGCGAATCCCGCAGCCGCTGGTCGTCGCTCGGCGGAGCATGCCCGGAGAGAGCATAGTAGCCAGCCGCGTTGTGGTTCTTCATGGTGTGTGTCAGCGTCCGGATGACGGTCACCTTGTCCATCCGCCGGGCGGTCTGCGGCAACTGCTCGCACATTTCCAGTCCGGGGCAACTGGACGAGATCGACTTCAGCGGCCCCCGAATGTCCTCCGGAGCCTTCGGCTTCCGGTCGAACATGTCGATATGACTCGGCCCTCCCCACTGAAACAGAAAAATCACCGACTTCGCCCGCGGCTTGATGGCCGGTCCAGCCTTGGCCGCATCTTCCGACCGCAGCAACTTCGGCAGCGTCAGCCCCAGCATGCCGGCACCGCCGAGTTGCAACAACTTGCGGCGGGGGAGCAGAAGGTGAGAGGGGCTCGGATTCATGCAATTGATTTTAGTTGACGCGAGCCTGCCGCGCAAGCGCGGAGATTAGCGAGAGCCACGATCTTGGTCACCCGTAGCTGGTCGCAGAGGAAAATTTCATGGGGCTCTCTCCGAAAAAATGGAAATCAGACTCCCCAAGAAGACGACCAGTCCGAATATGATCCACACCCAGCCGAACATTTTGTAGAAGACCGAGGCGGTGGCGACTGCACGCTTCTCGTCACCTGATGATTTCAGTTCTTGAAGGTATAGAGAATATCCGGTCTTACGGTCCGACTGGAGAATGTGCTTTCCGGGAGTGAAAATGAAGAAAACACCAACGGCGGCTATTCCCAGTCCTAAAATGGCCATGCCGATGGCCTTAGAAGAACCTATTTGTCGCTCCGCCAGCATCAGGCTCCGCAGGCTGTATTTCATGGGAGCTACTTCGTAGGCGAATTCGGGGCGGGCACTGAAGAGTTGGGTGGGGCTGATTTATCTTCCTCGTATTCTTCGAGAATAGTTATTAGCTTGCCATCCATCTCGAAATAAATTGCGGATTTGGGGTGCGTTCCTTGAAGCTCAGCAGCGAGAGTTTTCGACGCCCTGCGATACACCTCAACATCCCTAGCAAGATTCGTCAGTCGGCTCCTCTCTACCAACCAGCCCACGGCCAGGGCCACGACGACGGTCAACCACATTATGTCGCGGATGGTGAATTTCATGGGAACCACCGTGATTTGCCAAACGAAGAAAACCACCATAAGAAGCCGTAGCATCCAAGTCCGCTCGCAAGCACCCAGGCCACATTCCAAAACCAGGGACTCCACCACAACCACACGATACCAGCCAAAAGTGGCGGAAGGACCCCGCCAATGATTATCAGGCTTCGCAGGCTGTACTTCATGGGGACTACTTCGTAGGCGGATTCGGGGCGGGTGCTGAAAAGAGTGGACGGCGTAACATTTCCATCGCAGCGGGATGGAATCCGAGCCACACCACTGTGATCCAGCCACCTACGGACATGGCGATGAAGAGCCAAAAACTGACTCTGCTAAACCTGTTATGTCGGCTGCTTCTCGGCAGATTTTTGGCCGGTGGTTTGTGCATTGAATTCCACCCCAAATACGTCGCGACAAGACAGAATAGAACGGCCTCGGTAGTCGCCAACACTCGTGGTTCCCACCTCGATTCTGTTGCCAGGAGATAAATTGCTGCCACTACAAACGGCAACGCAAACACGAGTCGTATGGAGACGGCAATCATCAGGCCTCGCAGGCTGTACTTCATTCGGACATTATAAGCGCTCTTGCCGGCATCAGCGGGCATTTTTCATCCGCGAGCAAGTAGGATGGCGGGCATGGCAGATTTGAGCGTCATTCTGGTCGGGCTTGTTTGCTGCCTGCTCGTGCCCGTGGCGATTGTTTTGATCATCATGTTTTCGCTGCGAAGAATTCCCAAGTCCAATTGGAGTGACCCGTAGAACGTGTGTGCTTGCCGGACGGATCGGTCATGGGCGCATTTAGTTGGACATCGGAGGGTCGAAGGTCTGAATTTCCGGAAGTGGACGCACGTTCTCGTCCACGAGGGTCCAAGGACGGAACATTGCCGCACGAAAGTCGCGGGCAATTTGCTGGTGACTGAGAAACGCTTGCAAGTCGAAACGACCGGCCTCAATCTTCGCCGCCTCGAGTTCGTGGAACATCGCTCGCTGCCGCAGGTACTCGATTCTGCCGCCAAGCAGAACGCAGGCCAGCGTGAACACAATGAACAGGCTTCGCAGGCTGTACTTCATCATCGCATTATAGGCCGGAATGGCGCGGGCTTAGAAAAAGCGGAGCAAATTCAGGATCAAGACGAGCAGCCACAGCAGGGACTCGCGGGCTGGACGGAAGATTACGCCAATGCCGGCCACAAAGAGCGCCAAGGCCACCACCGCGCTTCCCACCAAAAGCCATCCATCGCCATAGGTTTGAACTGTAATCCAAGCGAAGCGCAGCAGCCCCAGAGCCGCCGCAACGCAGGTCACCCCAACAAACAGACGCCACAACTCAAACTGCCACTTCACGGCTCAATCCTTTTGTTAGCCTGCGCCCCGGCGGTTTAGGTTTCCGCGATTCCACGGTGTCACGTTGCATGTTCCAATGTATTTCTATGAGTGCTCTGCCCCTTTTTGTTGCCACCATTTTCATGCTTGTCGCGTTGGCGTACGGGGGCTACTGCCTTTTCGTAGTTTTCAACTGGCCGCGGGTTTCCGCGACGATTCTTCGGTATCAAAAGAGAAAAGGAACCGAGGGGATTTTTTTTCACCCCGTTTATCGATTTCCGACGATGGACGGCCAGACCCGCGTGGCGATTTCATCCTGGGGTTCCTGGCGCAAGCCGTGGGCGCGAGGCGAAACCGTAACCGTACGTTATTGTCCCACGAATCCGCGACGGAGCGAGATTCAAAGTTTTGGAAATACCTGGGGATTTGTACTGACCTTTTTTGCCCTGGGGCTGATGTTTTTGGCGATTGCATTTCTGTCGCCGCGAATTGCCCGAATGTTCGCCGATGTCTTATGATGGGCATGGCAGATTTGAGCGTCATTTTGGTCGGTCTTGTTTGCTGCCTTCTCGCGCCCGTGGCGATCGTTTTGATGCCGTTTTGTCGGAAACGCCTATTTCTTAGGCGTCAGATCGATCGGTCCCGAAGGTGTATACAGGGTGTCCTGCCAGATCAAATCTTGACTCGGGCTTAATCGCTCGATTTCCGCCGCTTGTCGCCAATGGTCAACCCACCATGCCGCGAGGATGGCCGCAATCAACGTCACGAGGAACAAGTCGCGGATGGTGAATTTCATGGCGTTGGTGGGGTTGCTGTTTGTCGATCCTCAATCCACAACCGCTCCCAGGGACGCCATAGAGCATGAAAATACTGATCTGCGAGTTCGGCCTCCCGGTCCATTTCGGTTTTGATCTGTTGTTCCGAAATGGGCGGCGTTTTATCTGCTTCCAGGGTCACTGTCCACCGCCGATAGCCGCTGCTAGTTGGAGAAACCTGCAACAGGTAGCCCCAACCGTCTGTGCTTCCGCCAAACGAAACCACGCCTTCAACACTCGTCAAGTCGTCTTTTGCGACTATTCCGTGGAAGACTCTCCGGGCGCACGATTCGTTCCGGTCGGCGTGAAAACGAATTTGTTCCAGGCAGAAGCTGCGGTGGTTCCACCAAGCGGAACCAACGCAAAACAACGTCAGGACTACGAACAGTGTCCGCAGATTGAATTGGAACCAGCGGCGCTTGGGCACTAGGTCGCGGATGGTGAATTTCATTGAATTGCAGCCAGCAGCATATTATTGGCTTGGGATGTTCCACAGTTCAATCGATGGTGTGGTCCTTCTTTGGAATCGACTTTCTTTCGAAACTCAACCTCAGGTACTGTTCCCATTCAGTCTCTTCCCGCATCGGAGGTACGACTACGGGTTGCCATGGACGATAAACGGCCGATTCGTACGCTGCGGCTGCGCTGCCATGGAATTCGAGTTTGCGATCCACCTCCCCGAAGTCGTATTCAGGTTCTTCAAGGAGTGGGAATTGAAGCGGCGACCATCGATCTACTTCGCGCCGATGAAACTCCGCCATGCGGCGCAAGTACCCAATCCTTGCCGCGGGGATTGCGACGACAGCCATTACCACGAACAGCGAAAGCAGGCTGAACTGATACCAGCGGCGTTGGAACATGGCAGACATACCGGTATTCTACCCCGTCTAGTCGCGGATGGTGAATTTCATGGGGGCGAAGTCACTGAAGGCTTTGAACCCGGCAGTGACGCGTAGGGGTCAAGAAACCTGGAAATGACGAAGTGATAGTGGCCGCCCACAAAAAGGGGGCTTGGCTCTTCCAATCGGATGGGAGAGGCATGGTAGTTGGTGAATGCCGTCAAGGGCGATTCCACGCCAATGGTGAGGTCGCCAAGGAAGGTGTCACCACGAAGCAGCAGCTTGCCTTCCAGATTAAGCGCCGGATTGTACTTGTTTGGCATTTCGACGCTGAAAGGAATGCCCGGCGTGACAGAGATCGACCCAATCCGAACCGGCGCGCCACTCTTTGCGGGATTATCGTCGCGATAGTAAGTATCGTAGTATCGATCGACTTCCGTGGAATAAACATGCAGGTAAAAGACCTCCGGACTGCTCGTGCGGTCGATCCATACGGCGATGACCAATCCAATCACAGCGGTCAGCCAAAACAGGTCGCGGATATAGAATTTTGTCATGACCACATACTCGCTAGCGCTATAACGACCTGAATGGCCCAAACCACGAGAACTATTCCCGCAATCAAAGGCGGCCCCACCGTGATGGCAATCAACAGGCTCCGTAGGCTGTACTTCATTCGGGCATTCTAGCGGGAGCGGGGCGGAACACCAAAAAAATTCGGCACCCCCTTGGCATTCGGCCCTCTATAGTGTACAATAGAACCAATACGGGCCGGCGGGAAACCGGTGAGTTCTTTGACAAGTTGATAGCAGAGGTGTGGAAGGTGGGGAGTCGGTGCGCGCGGAGAGAAGCGCCGGCGGATTGGAGATCCGAAAATTTGAGATTGGAGACGCGGGGGACCGCCTGAAGGCGGGACTCCAACGGCCATGAATCAAGAAAACGGGTTTTGAATCCACGGTGAATCAATTAATCCATCGTAATGTGCATTTGTGCCAAGACTTGCGGTGATTCATGAATCGCGAAAACCGCGTGCAAAACCACCATGAATCAGATGAATCAGCCTGCCTCATCCGGGGAGTAATTAATTCGGAGTCGAGCTCGAACGAAAACTGACTTACGTCGAAGCGATTTGACGTAAGCCATAAGAGGAAGCGATGAATCTCCAGGTCGCCAGTGGGTGTATCAGGAAAGGGGGTGAATTCCCCGGCCGAGTATCACGTTGTCCTTCAGAAGTCAAGTTGCAGTAAGGGATTGCGGCGATACACATGCCAGTGGGAAGCCGATACGAGGACCTCGAAAAGCTGTATCAGAACAGCCTTTTCGGGGGCCAGGCTGATCCAAAACGGCGGCTGATTCTGGTGGGATTAGCAATAGAAGTAGCCATACGCGGCTCGCGTGTTGGCTTCTGCGGTTCGCAAGTGGGCTCGGGAAACCGGCACGCGGGCCGCATACGGTTACGGCGACGCGATTTGACGTAAGTGACGCGACTCTCGCGGAGCGAAAGGGGACTTACCGGCGGGCTTTGGCGTGGGCTCGCTGGCGCGTCACAACCGAGTGCCAGCGACACAATTGCCGCAAACGCGAATTGCGAAATCTCGGGCCGAAGCGAACGGCACGCGGCCTTCTACACCTTCGGCTCCCACCCCGGCCGATACTCCCTTTTCCACATTGCCGCAGCTTTCTCGTTCCCCAGAATGTGCCCGTTGGTTGGGTCGCAGGTGAGGACGCTGCTCGTTCTGGCGGCGATGTTTCCCAAGTGACAGAGGAGCGTGCTCTTGTGACCCTGTTCGATGTCGGCGTTGGGAAGGTCTCCCTTGCCGCCGCGGATGCAGGTGAGGAAGTTGTCGACGTGGGCCGCCATGCCGTCTCCCTTGCCGGGATTTTTGGATGTCTCCTTGTTCTTCTCGTCGAAGATCGTGTAGCCATTGTCTCCCATCACCATCGTCCCCTTCTCGCCGTGGAAGCTGACGCCGAAGGTGGAGCCGCCGGGGCCGTAGTCGGTCCAGCTCAGCCCTTCCCAGAGGATGGTTTTGCCGTCTGTCGTCTTCCCGTTAGCATCGCGGTCGCCGAAGTCATAGACCACCATGTGCGTGTCGAGCGTCTCCTGGTCGTCGCCCCAGCGGTATTTGCCGCCGCCGGCGGAGACCCGCGTGGCGTAGTCGACGCCGAGTCCCCAGCGGGCGACGTCCAGGGCATGAATGCCGTTGTTGCCGAGCTCGCCGTTCCCCCAATGCCACTTCCAGTGCCATTTGTAGTGGACGACGTTGTCCATGTAGGGCTTCTCCGGGGCGGGGCCTTGCCAGAGTTCCCAGTTGAGCCAGGTCGGGACCGTGGCCGGTTTGCCGTGGCCGATTTCGGGGCGGCGGTTGGCGTACCAGGTGCGGGCATAGAGGACGCGGCCCAGTTCGCCGGCGTGGAGCTTGCCAATCCCTTCGCGAATCGCCTCATAGCTGCGCCGCTGCGAGCCCATCTGCACCACCCGTTTGTTCTTGCGAGCTGCCTGCACGGCCCATTCCCCCTCCTGCGGATTGTGGCTGCACGGCTTTTCGACATAAACGTGCTTGCCGGCCGAGCAGCCGAGGATGGTGGCGGGGGCGTGCCAATGATTGGGAGCGGCACAAATGAGGATGTCCACCGACTTGTCGTCGAGCGCTTTGCGGAAGTCGATCACTCCCAGCGGAGCCTTCCCTTGTTTGTCGCCCACGGCTTTGGTGACCCGGCCCAAGGCATTGGCATCGACGTCCGCAAGGTAGGCAATCTCCACGTTCGGCTGGCCGAGGAACGCATTGCAGAGCGCCCCGCCCCGGCCGTTCACTCCCATCACGACGGCAGTCAGCTTGTCGCTGGCGGCACTGCTCTGGGCAATCGCCTGCTCGCTCATCACGCCGAAAGCCCCGGCAGCGGCAAGGGTAGCAGCGGAGGACGTCAAGAATTCGCGGCGGGGAAGGGTGGACATGGGTAGGCTCCGGAAGGTGAGGAAAGTGCTACCACGTTAACTGGGTTTTGGAGGGTGGGTCAAGCTTCGGTCGAAAACTCGCCCGACCGCCCGTTTCCTAGCAGGTTCTCAAAACGCCCGTTTTCCGGTCCAATGCACACTACTTTGGGGCCGACGATAGTTCGAGCCTGCCTCCATGTGAGATATTCTCCCAATGTCCATCGTCGACCCCATCGAACCTGCTGAGCCGACGGCGGAACCAGCAACAACTGACTTGTCGCCGGCTGAGCCGCAGTCACCGCTGTTTGCCGACCCGTCGTTTTATGGCATGACAGCGACGCAGTTTTTGGGGGCGTTCAACGACAATCTGTTCAAGCAGCTTGTGCTGTTGCTGGCGGTCGGGGGAACTGCGGCGGAGGCGGCTGCGCAGGTTGCTGGAGCCCTGGACAAGGCACCCGCGAGGGAGGGACCGGATATCCAATCGCTGGCAATGTTCCTGTTTGCCACGCCATTTTTGCTCTTCTCCGGCTTCGCGGGCTATCTGAGCGAGCGCTACAGCAAACGAGCGGTGGTTGTCGCCTGCAAGGTCGCAGAAATCGGCATCGTGTTGTTGGGAATGGGGGCGTTTTTTCTGTGGAATGTGACGGGGATGGCCGGCCTGCTCCTGGTGCTGTTTTTGATGGGTGCCCATAGCGCCTTCTTCGGCCCGCCGAAGTGGGGCATCCTCCCTGAGCTGTTTGCCAAACGCGATCTGCCGCAGGCCAACGGCATCATGTTGATGACAACCTTTCTGGCGATCATCTTCGGGACCGCGCTCGCCGGCGTGCTAGCCGACTGGTTCGGCATTCAGCGACTCTGGCTGGCATCGGCGGCGTGTCTGGTGGTGGCCGTGCTGGGGACGCAGACGGCACTTATGATCCGCAAGTTTCCCGCCGCCTCGCCGGGTTTGCCATTCACCCTCTCGGCGTTGACCGTGCCGGGTGAGATCGTGGCGCTGCTAAAAAAGGACAAGCAGCTCTTCCACGCAATGCTTGCCTCCTGCATGTTCTGGCTCATCGGCGGCATCGTACATCCCAGCGTCAACTCGCTCGGTATCGTGCAGTTTGGCATGACCAAAGGGCCGACCAGCCTGCTCGCGGCTTGCATGGGAGTCGGCATCGCGGCCGGGTGTTTGACAGCCGGGATGCTGTCGAAGAGCAAGGTCAACTTCCGGCTGGTGAAAATTGGGGCCTGGATGCTCGTCATCTTGTTATCCGTCTTGGCGATTCCTGGCGAGGGAAAATGGAATCTGCTCCACTACCCCGGCACTGCGATTGTTTTGGTGCTGCTCGGCGTCTTCGCCGGTTTCTACGCAGTGCCGTTGCAAGTCTTTTTGCAGACCCGGCCGCCGGAATCGCTGAAAGGGCGGACCATCGCCACCACGAACCTGGCCAACTGGATTGCTATCGTCGCTTCCGCGGTCGTATATCTGGTTTTCGACGTCGTGGTGCAGTGGCTCAGCGTCCCTCGGGCCACCGTTTTTGCTCTCACGGCTTTGCTGATGCTGCCGGTGGCGATTTTCTATAAGCCGCGGGAGTAGCGTGAATGACAGAAATCTCGTTTTGTCCCAATTGCCGCGTCAAAGTGGTGCTTCGGCCGGATGGCAGTTGCCCTGGCTGTCAAGCAACCAGGGAAGAAGCTCCAAAGCTTCGTCAGCAGGCACTGGCCAAGAATCGCCGAGAGGCGTACGGCCGCCTCAAGTCGGTGAATGTCGCTATCGGCGTTTTTCTCTTATTATGGATATTGTTTTTGATACCGCTGGGTCTGGGGATTCGGGTCGTCGTAAACGATGTGCTGCATGTCCCCGAAAGCGATTTGGTTTATCAGGGCAAGAGACTACTTGCGCACGTTTTAAGCGCGACTTTTGCCTTTCTCATCATTCGACGGCTGTGGCCGGTGAGTGGGGAAACTGATCGTTCTTGAGCTGATCTAGCGACAAAGACTCCCGCGAGGCAGAGCGTCGCAGTAGTGTGTTTCCAACCTTGAACCTCGAACCTTGAACTCTAAACCTCAAACCCAAAATCACTATGCTCGGTGCCACTCTCACGCTCCCCAAATACCTCGACCGCCTCAACACCGAAGTCAGCCGACTCAGTCAGCCGGATATTCAGAAGATGGCCGACCTGATTTACGGGGCCTGGCAGAACGACAAGTTCGTCTACATCATCGGCAACGGCGGCAGTGGGACGACGGCGTCGCACATGGCCGAGGATTTGGGGAAGAGTTCGCTCCGTTCCGAGGACTTGCGGGACGAATCCAAAAAACGGCTCAAGGTGCTGAGCCTGACCGACAATCTGGGGTGGATCATGGCCGTGGGAAACGACCTCGCCTACGACCAGATCTTTGTCCAGCAACTCATGAACTACGGCCGCCCCGGCGATGTGCTCCTCGCCATCAGCGGCAGCGGCAACAGCCCGAACATCCTCAATTCCGTCGACTGGGCCAACCGCCACGGCCTCACCACCTTCGGCCTCACCGGCTACAAGGGGGGAAAGCTCAAAGCCATGCAGCAGCAAGGCATCCATGTCGACCTCGACGACATGGGGATGGTCGAGAGCATCCACCTCTGTCTCTTCCACTGGGTGCTGAATGATGTGTTTGCGAGGATCAATAATGAAGGGCGGTATGGGAAGTAGGGGTATCGACGAGGGACGGCAATACGTTGCACTAATGCAATAAGATGCTATAATGGTGGAGCCGCGATTGAAGAGCATCATTTGGAATGACGACCCCGACGAAAATGTGCAGCACATCGCGGAACATGGGCTGGACATCGAAGATGTAGAGCATGTCCTCGAGCATCCGCAGAGCAAAGAAGTGAGCGACTCGACCGGCCGGCCGTGCGTCTTCGGCAACACGCCGGATGGTCGATTCATCATCGTGATTTACGACGAAATTGATGAAGACACGATCTATCCGATCACGGCATACGAAGTACCGGAGCCATGAATCTGGAATTGAGGATCAACCTATGCCATTCAAGCGAACTTCCAAACAATTCACGCCGGAAGAAAAGGCAAAATACGCCGAGATTCGCCGCAAAGTCAAAGCCGAGTTCCCTCCTCTGGAGAAGCCACAGCTTGCGCCAGCAACGGAGGGAATCGGCGCGCAGGTTCGAGAAGCGCGCGAGGCTCAAAAGCTTACCTGGTATGCAGTCGCCAAAGCTGCCGGGATTCCCCACCCCGGCACGGTCCGCGATCTGGAATGTGGACGCGACGTCCGACTTTCAAATCTTCAGGCTGTGGCCAAAGTTCTTGGTCTGCGCGTCGAGTTAGTCGAAGCGTAGTCATGCGGCCAAAATCCCTCACCTCCGGTCTCTTCCTCCTCATCGCCCTGGCGGCTTTGGGGGTGGTGCTGATTTGGATTCCGCCGCAGATGGTGGCCCAATACGAACAGGTGAAGAACTGGGGGCAGCCTTGGATCATTGGCTACTTTGCCATCATCGGCACCGGGGCGGCGATTCTGCTAGGTGTGATTGGCTATTTCTTTTACAGCCTCTGGTCTGCCACGCGAAAGAAGAAAGAACAGCGGGAGCGGCAGGCGAAGAACCCTTCGGAATTATCCAGCAGCGAGAAGCAGAAAGAAGTCGCCGAGAATCTGGCCGCGACGGAGGACCTTCGCCAGGACGCCGCCATTAGCGACGACGTGAAACGCGAACTCAGCATGCTCAAGAGCCGCGTCGAAGAGAAACAGGAGTCGCAGCGGCTGGAAATTGTCGCCTTCGGCACAGTGTCGAGCGGCAAGTCGTCCTTGCTCAATGCCCTGGCAGGGCGGGACGCGTTTCAGACTGACCCGCGCGGTGGCACCACCATCCAGCGACAGGAAATCCCCTGGCCCGGTTCGGACAAGGTCTCGCTCGTCGATACACCCGGCCTGGGAGAAGTGGACGGGGCCGAGCACGTCGCCATCGCCGCCGACTCCGCCCGCGATGCGGACATTGTACTGATGGTCGTCGACGGCCCGCTGCGGGAGAGCGAGTTCCGCCTCCTCAGCCGCCTGGGGGAAATGGAGAAGCGGGTCATCGTCTGCCTGAACAAAGCCGACTGGTACGAGCCGGAAGACCAGGCGAAGCTGCTCGGCCAGATTGCCGGGCAGGTGCAGGAATTCGTGGACCGCGCCGGGCTCGTCGCCGTCCGCTCCCAGTCGGTCATGCGGCAGCGGACGCGCGTGCTGGCCGGCGGCGAAGAAATCGAAGAAACGGTCACAGAGCCGGCGGACATCGCCCCGCTGGCGACGAGGATGCTGGAAGTAGTGCGCAGGGACGGCCGCGATTTGCTCTTGGCCAATCTGCTCCTCCGCTCCCGTGGCCTGGTGGAAGAATCTCGCCGCCGCGTGCAGGAAGCTCTCGACAAACGGGCCTGGGAAATCGTGGACCGCTACACCTGGGGCGCGGGAGCCGCTGCCGCTATCAGTCCGCTCCCCATTCTCGACCTACTCGCCGGCAGCGCGATCACGGCGAAAATGGTGGTCGATCTCGCCAAAGTCTACCGCCAGCCTATCGACATCAACTCCGCCATTACGCTCCTGGCTCAACTCGGCAAAAACCTCGTCGCCATCCTCGGCGTCAACCTCGCCGCCCCCGCCATCGTCGCCGCCGTCGCCTCCCTCCTCAAAGGGAGCCTCCCCATCGCCGGCCAAATTGCCGGCGGAGCACTGCAAGGGATCGTCCAGGCCCTCGTCACCCGCTGGATCGGCGGCATCTTCGTCGAGTACTTCAAAGCAGAGATGACGATCCCCCCGTCCGGCCTCGCCAATCTCGCTCGCCGCGAATGGCAAAAACTGACCAGCCCGGCTGAACTGCTGAGGTTTGTGCAGGAGGCGAGGGAGAAGTTGACGCAGAAAGAGTAGCGCTAAGCCTTGGGCGCCAGACAAGTAAACGACGTCTACTGCCGCTCTTCCTTGGGAATATGCACCACGGCCAAGCCGCAGCAATCCCAGTTCTTGGGGCCGCGGGAGATGTTCCAGGTGATGTAGAGCGCCTCTCCCTTGTCATCAATGGCGATGCCGTAGGTGCCTCGGGGAATGCAGGCTAGGTGATGTTCAAAATACGGCTTGAGGAAGGCAATCACTTTCCGCTTTTTCGTCTTCGTGTCGAACTGCACAACAGCAGAGTTGTCGACATCGGCGCCGCCATGTGCGCCGGGGACGTAGTAGAGATAGCGGCCGGTCGGATCCGCCTTGAGGGACGCGACGTACTCGTTGACGCCGACGGCTGCCGGACCGAGCGCGGTGACTATCTCGGTCTTGGTGTTGAATGCATAGAGAGTCGTTTCATTTCCCTTTTTTCCTTGCGAGACGGTGTAAACGATGTTTTGCGGCGTCTCTTCGGTCGCGGCTCGGATGCCGATTTCTCCCGCGAGCTTCTCCGGCGGCTGGCCGCTGGCTGGATCAAATCGCATCAGTGGCGAACTGCTCATTGCCGGCGTGTAGTAGATGTTGCCGGTGGACTTTGCCAGAATCATGGCGCGCCCGGGACCATCGGGGCCGGAGAAAAGGACTTTCTTCTGCTTGAGATCGTAAGCGAAGAACATGATTCCTTCATTTTCGCCACCTACTCCCGGAGCGGTGCCGCCGTAAAAAATGAGACGCTCGGGGTCGAGCACGCCGTTAGGGATGCAGTGCTTGGGAACCGGACCGTGAGCGATCACTTCCGTTTCACCCGTTTTGGGATTGGCCCGTAGAATCCAATCTCCCAAGTAATGGTTCGCGTCCGTCGTCACCTTGGTCGAGCCGCGATGCGTGGAAAAGTACAGCCAGCCGTCGCTGCCAAGTTCGACGTGGCTGTGGATTTTTCCTGGCGTGTAGTGCCCGGCTGGCAGGTTGATGATTTTTCGCACATCGGCAATTTGCCGCAGCGCCTTCTTTGCCGGGTCATATTCGAAGACGAAGGCGTTCCCTTGCGGCGCGAGATGATCGCCGATTGCCGAGTAATACTTGCCGGCTGCGAAGGAGCTGTCTCCCCAGTTCGACCAAGGATTTCCGGCGTATGTCTGCCCCGGGTAATACAGAAAATCAACCGTCGGCGGCGTCTTCGCCACTTCCACGCCCGCTCGGAGTTGTTGTGTCGCAGGACCCTCCAGAAACAGCTCCGAAGTCGCGGTGACGAACGTCTTTCCATCCGGCAGTTCCGGTGGATAGCTCACCGTCATTGGCAACGTAGGAGGAATCCGCCTCCCAGGAATTTCCTCGGGAGGAGCGGCCAGCAGAAGATTGACGAGCAGACAGGAAACGCTCAGACCGATAACCGCGAAACGGCCAGACATGCGATCGACTCCTGCATTCGTCATTCGGATTTCGAGCTTCGAATTTCGCTTTCCTACCGGTGCTTCTGCCGCATCCAGCGACTGTATTCCTCCAACACTTTCCGCTCCTTGGCGGTCAAGCTGGACTCTCCCTGCTGGCCCACCTTGGCAAGCAGGCGGTCGGCTTCTTCTTCCAGGTCTTCGTAATCCCGCTCCGGTTCATGCACACGGATGTTCGGGCGAGGGGAGAGGAGCTTCGTCAGCGACGTCCACATGTTGGCGAGTCCCCTAAAAACTGGCAGGCGGCCGAAGTTCCAGCCGAAGTACCAATAGGCAAGCGTGAACAGACAGCCGACGGCGTAGTTATCGAGGCCGGAATGCCAAAAAGTCGCCTTCGGATCTTGCGACATTACTCCGGAGAGATCACCCACGATTATCAGAATTCCAACAATCCAGGCGGGCGTCGGGATGACGAAGAACAGGTTAATCTTCTGCCGTGGATAGTAGAGGCAGAACAGGAGCGTGAAGGTGGTCACACCCGCCGAGGCACCGAAGGTCGTCGCCCAGTATTGATTGGGCTCCTTGCCGATATGCAAGCCCAAAAAGAATTGCCGCATACCCCACACGACGTTTCCCAACACGATGGCGAAGAGATACAGTCGGAGCATCTCTTTGCCACCCAGCCGGTCCTCCAGGGGCTTGCCGAAGACATAGAGGGCGAACATGTTCCCCAGGATGTGCCACAGCCCTTGATGGCTGTGCATAAAACCGGCCGTGAGGAACTGATACCACTGCAGCGGGTGACGAACCGTGTCGCCATGCACGGCCATAGCATTGAATAGCCAGTGCTCACTGCCGCTAGCGGTAATCCAATCCGCCAGGAAGATGACCACGTTGATCACAATCAGACGAACGACCATCGACTGACCGGGGATACCCATGGAATCGCCGGTGGCATCTTCGCGGTAGTAGTCGCGGTCGCTGTACCCCATTGCTGTTTCCGAGTCCTTTCCTAATTCTTAATCTTACTCTTAATCCTAATCTTAATCCTCGGCGGCGACTCACAGGGAAGAGGATTAAGATTAAGATTAGGATTAAGAGTAGGAAAGTCCGAGCAGCGTTTTCTAAGCCCCTAGACGCTTCCGAAGCGAAGCCAGTACGCCAGCCGCTTCGTCGCTCGTCAGGCCAAAGCACTCGACGAGCAGCACCAATGCGGCGTGATAGCTCCCGGCGTGCAGCTCGCTGCGAAGCTGGCTGGCCTTCCGGAGAAACTCGCTATCACTCCGTAGTCGCTCGTCAAAGAGCGTGGCACAGGTTAAAGCCCGGCGGGGCTTCAAATCGAACAGCAAGCCGAGCGTTTTGCCCGCCCCTTTCAAGTCTCCCGCCTGAATCTGCGCGGCAAAAAGCTGAAACGAAACCGGCACCGCTGCCGGGCGGCTGGCGGCTGGCGGCTTCTCTCCTGCGACCTTGGGTGCTGGGAGTGCAGGGGTATGCAGAAAGACCGGGCCGGCTAGGGCCAGCGTGGTA
The DNA here is from genome assembly GCA_046153945.1 of Pirellulaceae bacterium. GTDB lineage: Bacteria > Planctomycetota > Planctomycetia > Pirellulales > Pirellulaceae > SXOA01. The sequence continues at coordinate 9,568 of JBJXFF010000179.1, read as the reverse complement.
TCGGAGACTACGGCATCGGCGCTGGGAGACGGATCGGTCGCCACGGTGAAGGTATCGTCCGCGGAGTGCTGAGCCGCCGTCGATTCGACCTGCGTCGGCGGAGCCTCGACCGGCAGATTGGAGAGCATCGAGTTCACGTGCGACAATTTAAGGCCAACCTGCTCGTAGAGCGACTCGATTTCATTCATGTACGAATCGCCGCGTGCGTCCGCAAGGATCTCCTCCTCCTGCTCCAGCACCTTCTCCGTCAGTCGGTTCGACAATGTCTCCTTGGCTTCCTTGAGGATTCTTAGGGCCCGATTGCGGTCGTTCATAAAGCTCCCGGAATATCAACGGTTGTTGTTATCGCAATTATCCTTCGCGGCAGGCCGGTCGCCAAGTGATTTGCTGCATGTTCTCTGCCTTGTCGAAACTCCCTCTGCCTTTGTTACGTACAACCGCTGGCGATTGGACGTCGGAATTTCGGCTGTCGGAAGGCTGGCCGCGTCAGATCGCTTCAACTGCCCAGTGGGAAACGAGTTGCGCCCGATATCGCCAGCTTGGAATTCGCATTTTCCTGGGGTAAGATCGAACCTTGCCCGGCGAATACCAACTAAGTAGTTATGTGCCGTGTTGTTATGGTGCTGTGTTGTTAATGGTACAACGGATTTGACGGTAGAGCGGAAGGTCTTTCGCTTCCCGTCAGGGTGAGGAGTTACCTATGTCTGAAGAACGCAAGGGAACCCGGGTTACGTTTCTCGACCAGACTGGCTTCAAAAGCGTGGAAGCCGTGATTGCGGACACTGTGAACGTGAAACGGATCCTGCCGAATATCATCACCAAGATGAGCCTGCCGGTGATGGGACCCGATGGCCAACCAATGAGCTACAGCCTGGACCACAAAGAAGGAGGCAAACGGCTGCGGGAGGAGCAAACACTGCCTGAGGCCGCCGTGCAGGATGGGCATCACTTGATCGTGTATCCGGAAATTGTGGCGGGGTAAGTCCCTGTAGTCCGCTCGCTCCGCGAGCGGAACCTGTCGATGTCGATGTTGATGTGCCAAGTCCAAGTTCCGCTCGCGGAGCGAGCGGACCACGAGAAGCAAATCCATGCGTGAATCACCCCGTCTCCGCCGCCTTCGCAGCGACCGCGTTGCGCTCGACAAACTGCAATCGGAGAGCACGATCTTTCAGTTCTCCGCCAGCGGCAATCCGGCTGATTTTTACCAGATTCGCTTCACCGGCCGCGGCTTATGGCGGCCGCAGCCGAACGCGAACGTGCAGATCCACGACCGGCACGAGGTCCACATCAAGCTGGGTGCTTCGTACCCGCGGATGATGCCGGAGATTTCCTGGAAGACCCCCATCTTTCATCCGAACATCTCGGCCAGCGGCGTCGTTTGCCTCGGCGGCTATGGAACCTACTGGGTGCCGAGCCTGACGCTCGATGAGCTTTGCACCATGCTGTGGGACATGATCCGCTTTGAGAATTACGACGAAAAAAGCCCCTACAACCGCGAAGCGGCCGGCTGGATCAAGACGCAGGAAGAGTTCCGCATGCCGCTCGACACGCGTCCGCTGCGAGACCGTCTGGCAGGCTATGCACCGCGGCCAGCCGCCAGCCCCGTGTTCGGCAAATCGGTTCCGGCTCAAGCTACGGAGTCGCATTCGAACGCGAGACAGAGATTTGATGCTGATGCTGCTCCGTACACTCTGCAGCCCATCGGCTCGGTGACACGAGTGGACCGCCCCGCCCCGCGACCGGCTCAACCGACCATTACGCTGGCGACGCCGCAAGACGCCGGGGTGACGTTCCTGGATACGCCGCGGACCAGCGTCATTGCCGAAGTAGTCGAGGCAACGGTCGTGGACAACGATGGGATTGTGTTTATCAACTAAAGTAGTCCGCTCACTCCGTGAGCGGACAATGCTTGCCCACAGAATGTGCAAGCTACTAAATGTGGAAGCCAAACTCCTCCCATGCCTCTCTCTGCCGCAAAGGACGGGTTTTCTCTCGCTGACTTCAAGGTCGCCCGGGCCATCGGCAGCATCTACAAAAAGGCCCCGATCGTCGTCATTCACGAGCATGTGCTGGAGGAAATCATCGAATATTCGGAGACCGGCCGGAACCGCGAAGTCGGCGGCTTTCTGCTCGGGGGGACATACGGAGAAGACCCAACATTTGTCGTGGTCCGCCACTTTCACCCGGCGCTGCAGGCACTTTCCGGCGGGGCCTCGCTGACTTTCACGCACGAAACCTGGGCCGATCTCAACCGCGAGGTGGAGCAGCGGCACCCCGGCGAATTGGTTCTCGGCTGGCAGCACACGCACCCCGGCTTTGGGATCTTCCTCTCCGGCTACGACATGTTCATTCACCGAAACTTCTTTCCCCAGTCGCATCAGGTGGCCCTCGTCGTGGACCCGCAGCGGCAGGAACTCGGCTTTTTTCAGTGGCGGGATGGCGAGGTCAAGGATTGCGGCTTTGTCTGTGCAGAGGAGCCGCTCCACCCGTAGGGTGAGTCTGCGACTCGAAGCGAGACTTGGCACACCCTACAATACTGCGATGCCTGACGATCAACCGATCCTGATTGACGACAACGACCGCTACTCGCGGCTCCGCCTCATTTCATGGTGGGATCAGGAGAAGCTGAAGAAGGCGAAGGTTTTCGTCGTCGGTGCGGGGGCACTTGGGAATGAAGTGCTCAAAAACCTGGCGCTTCTCGGCGTCGGCCAGGTCTACGTGATCGACCTCGACGAAATCGAGGACTCGAACCTCACCCGCTCCGTCCTGTTTCGGGCCCGCGATCGAGGCAAGAGCAAAGCCTTTGCGGCAGCGGAGGCCTTGCGGGACATCAACCCCGATACGAACGTCACGCCGATTCACGGCAACGTCATCACCGACATCGGACTGGGACTATTCCGTGACGTGGACGTCGTTATCGGCTGTCTCGACAATCGCGAGGCTCGGCTCTGGGTCAATCGCTGCTGCTGGAAGGTGGGCCGACCGTGGGTGGACGGGGGCATCCAGGAGATCAGTGGCGTCCTCAAGGTCTTTCAGCCGCCGGATGGGGCCTGCTACGAATGCGCGATGACGGAAAACGACTATCGGCTCATTAACCTCCGCTACAGCTGCCCGCTGCTCAAAAGGGAAGACCTGCTGGCGGGTAAAGTCCCCACGGCTCCGACCATCGCCTCCATGATTGGCGGCTTGCAGACCCAAGAGGCCCTGAAGCTGATCCACGGGATGCAGGTCAAGTCAGGCGAAGCCCTGATTTTCAACGGTGTTGCCAACACGTTTTACAGTACGAAATTCCAGCACCGCGAAGACTGCCTTAGCCACGACACCTATCCCCAGCCGGTGGAGCTGACGCTTTCGCACACCTCCACGGCAGCGGAACTGTTTGCTGAAGCTAGGAAGCACCACCTAGAAGGCGACCTGTCGCTGCACCTTGATCGCGACCTCGTCGTCTCCGTCCACTGCACCGAATGCGACCACACTCGCCCCATCATGCGTCCTCAGCAGGGGGTCGGTATGAAAGAGGCCCGCTGTGAAAAGTGCAACAGCCTCGCCAAACCGCGACTGGAACATGAAGTGCCCCATTCCAGCCCCCTAGCCGCTCAGAGCCTGAAATCTCTCGGCATTCCAGCGTATGATATTGTGCGAGTCACGGATGGAGAGCGGGAGGAATGTTTCCTGCTGAGCGGGGATCGAGCATCAGCCACGAAGTGACAATCATCCCGTGAACGACGACATCCAGTTTGGCGAAGTCGAAGAAGCGTCCCCGCAGAAAACTCTGCGGCCGGATCGGAACAAGCATTTCGCCGTTGCACCGATTGGCACGCCGGCAGATGGGGAGCTGCCGATTTTTCTGGATATGGATGTCGCCCACGACATGGAGGTGCATGCCCAAAGCGACAAGACCGTGGAACTCGGCGGTGTATTGCTCGGGGCACAGTGTACCGACGACGACGGCAAGCCGTTTGTGCTCATCACAGATAGCCTGCGAGCCGCCCACTACGAGAGCACGAAGGGGAGCTTCAAATTCACGCACGATACCTGGTCCGCCATCAGCCGGGAGCGGGACGAATTTCCCGCCGAGCTTCAGATGGTCGGCTGGTATCACACGCACCCAGACTGGGGCGTGTTTTTGTCCGGAATGGACATGTTCATTTGCGACAACTTCTTCAACAAGAAGCTGGATGTCGCATACGTCATAGACCCCTGCCGCGGCGATCGGGCCATGTTCCAGTGGACTGGCGACCCGCGGAATCGATGCCGCCGAACGGGCGGCTTTTATCTCATCGCCAGCCGCTTCCGCCAGGCGGAACTCGAAAACTACGTAGCTCAACTCGAAGGGAAGGTGCCTGCCATGCCCGCACAATACACTCCATCCGGCTACGGAGCCCCCGTCATCAACGTCCAGCAGCCGCGGGACAAGGAGCCGCAGTGGCAGGGAATGGCCGTGCTGGGAATGCTCAGTTTGCAATTCGCCTTGCTGGCACTGCTCGCCTGGAAGATGCTCGTCCCGGCCACACCGCCGGAGGCCAAGAACGACGACCTGGCGAAGCTGGTCAAGCGGATGGATCAGTGGGCGGACACCAAGGAGTACGAGGCCCGCGAGCAAGCTCGGCAGGAGACCTATAGCCGCATCATGACGGAGCTGAAAGGCACCCCAGCGGACTATGCGGCCCGGATCGAGAAAGAGGCTCAGGAGTTGGAATATCTCCGCGGCCAGCAGCCTCGGGTGCAGGCGATGGAGAAGGAGTTGAAGGCCAGCCTGGATGACGCCAGCGAACAGAACAAGAGCCTCAAAGCAGCTCTTGAAAAAGAGCGGAAGGTCTACGACACCCTCTATGCCGACCACGAGAAGCAGACCAAGAAACTGAAGGAAGTCACCAAGACAGACCCCGACAAAGCCGCAGGCGAGGAAGGGGAGAAGCCGGATTACACCATTTGGTGGGTCGTCGGGGGAACCCTGGCGGCAATCACCCTGGGAACCACCGCCTTTTTCCTGCTCAAGAAACCGACGGATGACATTCCGGCCCAAGAACCGGAGTCGCCTCCCCCCACTGCGACCCAGGAAAAATCCAAGAGTACGCCTCGAGAGGCGAATTAGAATATAGTAGTCCGCTCACTCCGTGAGTGGACCGTTCGAAGTGTGCCCCGCACAAACATGCCAGCACACGGAGTGTGCCGGCTACGAACATGGACCAAGAACAACGCGAAAACCGGCTGCGGACCGAATTGGCGGCTCTTGAGGCGCTCCGCGCGCAGAGCACCATCCTGCAGTTCGAAGCGAGTGAGCCGGCAGACCGTTATACGCTCACATTTCGCGGCAAAGGGCTGGCCCGCAGTGCCTCGGGTTCCGACATCGGCATCGTGGACCTGCATCAGGTCGACCTCCGGATCCCCTTCGGTTATCCGGAGCGCCCGCCGGACATCCGCTGGCTCACCCCCATCCTCCACCCCAACATCTCCTTCAGCGGCTTTCTAAATTTGGCGGAAGTCGGCCTCCCCTGGAGCCAGGACCTTGGGCTCGACGTCGTCTGCGAGCGGCTGTGGGACGTTGCTCGCGGGTCCTACATGAACTTGGAGAAGTCGGCGAACTTCTCCGCCAAGAATTGGTTCGAGAAGGATAATAAGTTCGAACTCCCCCTCGACCGCCGTCCGCTCCGCGACCGCGGGGGCGTCAGCAACTCCAACATCGTCCGCTACCAGCGCCGCGGCCAAAGCGTGCAAATCCCCGCCCCCGGCACCCCCAGCGAAATCATCTTCATCGATGAGAACACGCCGGTGCCGAGCATTCCCTCTCGCGTCCCGCCGCGCCAGCGGCCGGGGGACGTGCTTTATATTGGGCCCGAGTAAAGGTAGGCGGAAAGCAGTAGGCAGAAGGCTGGCTACAACCATTGCACTTCTATCTATCCATGCGGACAATTACGGAATGATGGCACATCCTGCCTACCGCCTTCTGCCTACTGCTTACTGAGACTTGCCGTGGAATGTCTTGGCGTTGCTTTCCTGTTGATTGCCGGCGCGTTCGCCTTTCTGGTGATCTGGGCTGCGCGGGCTCAGTCGCGGGCGGATCGCTGGAATCAGGCGTTCACTGGGGCGGCTCGGCGGTTCGGCGGCGACCTCAAGTTCGGCGGCTGGTTCAGCTATCCGCAGCTACGGATCAACTATGGCAGCACGTTCGCCCGGCTCACCACTTACACCATCGATGGCAGTCGCGGGCCGCGGTGCCTGGAGCTGGTGATCCAGTTCCCGGACGCCCGCTGCCGCTGCGAAGTCCTCCCCAAGCCGCCGTCGTGGCAGCTCATCAGCGAAACGGCCGGCCTCTTCCCCGTCGAGTTCAACTGGGAAGACCTGCGGCACCACTGGCAGGTTCGGGCCGACGACGGGGACGAATCCCGCACGTTCCTCTCCGCCGGCGTCCGCTGGCAACTGGAGCAGCTTTGGGAATCGCCGGAGCGGAGCGAAGTCGCCCTCAGCATCCGCCCCGGCTGGATGCTCTTGCGCAAGCGGTGGACCTCCACGCGGCCGACCGACATCGAGCAATTTGTCGAACTCGGCCTGGCCCTCTTCGACCAAGCCCAGCTCACGCGAACCGTCGGCATCGAGTTCAAGGAGGAAGGATCAATCCAGGCGATTGAGAACGCCCAGTGCCGCGTCTGCGGCGACGTGATGGAAAGCGACATCGTCTACTGCCGCCGCTGCAAGACCCCCCACCACCGCGAATGCTGGGAATACAACGGTGCCTGCAGCACCTACGGCTGCCGCGAGACGCAGTATCTGTTGCCGCGGCGAGCGGGACCGTTGCCGGATGAAAACGCCGAGTCGCCTTTCGCCAAGCCGGTGAAGCCGAGATGAGCCCATGATTTTCGCGGCTGACATTGGCCCGGGGCTGTTCATCGTCGGCCTCATTGCCGTCGTAGCTGTGATCGTCGTCGCCTTGATCATCGGCAATGGAGTGAACCAGAAGCGCAATCGAGACTTCGCGGAACTGGCGCGAAAATATGGCGGTACCTTGGAGCAAGCCAGCTTCCTGGAGCTTCCCAAATTTCGCTTTCAGCACAACGGTCGCACCGTGCTCCTGAGCTATCTGGCTCAAGGAGACGAGGGGCAGAATTACAAAACCAGCCTCGCCATATCCTGGCCGGACCGCAGGCTCCGCTGCGAGATCTTCCCCGAGTCCCCCATCTCGGCCCTGCGCAAGTTGATCGGCATGCAGGACATCCAAATCGGCTCCCCCTGGTTCGACGACACCTTTATCATCACCGGCAATGACGACGAGGCCATCAAGGCGCTGCTCACGCCCGAGGTCCAAGCGCGCATTGGGCAGCTTTACAAATTGAAAACCGGCCAGACTTGGCTGCCGCATGTCTACTTCCACATCAGCGGCGGGTGGCTGACCGTCACCAAGTTCGGCTTTCTCACCCGTCTCGAGCAAGTCGAGCCCTTCATGGAGCTGTTCCTCCACCTCTTCGATTCCGCCAGCCTCGTCCCCTCGGCCGGCATCGAGTTCATCAACACGCCAGCGTCCGCGGCGACAACGGCATCTAGGGGCGAGGCCGAGCCCCACTGCATCGTCTGCGGCGAGCCTTTCGCCGGCGAACTCGTCTCCTGCCGCGGCTGCAAAACGCCGCATCACCGCGACTGCTGGCAATACTTCGGCGGCTGTGCGACGTATGCCTGCGGCGGCAAACAGTTCGTCCCCAAGGCGAGCGGGGGGCGTAAGCCCCCTGATAATCCCGCGCGCATTCGCCTGAGTAGTATCAGGGGGCTAACGCCCCCCGCTCGCCTCGTGGCTCCACTCCCAGCAAGCTCCGCACAAAAAAATCCCGCGTCCGCCGGGTGCCATACGGGCCGCCTCCCGCGCCGTGGCCTCCGCCAGGAATGACAATTAAATCGAAGTCCTTGTTCGCCTTGATGAGCGCATTGGCAACTTGCATCGTGCTGGCGGGATCGACATTTCGGTCGAGCTCACCGACGATCAGCATCAGTTTGCCGGTGAGATTCTTCGCCTGCGTGACGTTCGACTGCTCCGCATAGTGCGGACCGATGGGATAGCCCATCCAGAGCTCGTTCCACCAGATCTTGTCCATCCGGTTGTCGTGACAGCCGCAGTCGCTGACGGCTGCTTTGTAGAAGTCGCCAAAGGCCAGCACCGCCCGCGTCGCGCTCTGCCCGCCCGCCGAGCCGCCGTAGACGCCAACGCGGCTGATGTCGAGCTGCGGATACTTGGCTGCCGCCGCTTTCATCCAGAGGATGCGGTCGGGGAAACCGGAATCCCCCAGATTCTTCCAGCAGACGTCGTGAAATGCCTTGTTCCGGTTGCTGGTCCCCATCCCGTCGATCTGCACCACGACAAAGCCGAGTTCCGCCATCGCTTGCGTGGGATGAAACGACGAGAACCGCTTGGGAACAAACGAGCCCTGCGGCCCGGCATAAATCGCTTCGATCACCGGATACTTTTTTGCAGCATCAAAGTTCGTCGGTCGGTAAATCACGCCATAGATGTCGGTGGCCGCATCTCGCCCCTTGGCGACGAATCGCTCCGGCGTCTTCCAGCCGGTCTCCAGCAGCTTGCTCCAGTCGGCATCCTCCAGCTTACAGACGAGCGAACCGTCTTCCACCTTTCTCAGCTCGCTGATTGGCGGCTGATCGACGCGCGAGTAGCTATCAACCAGATACTTGCCATCGGGTGAGTATTCAATCTCATGCGTCCCATTGCCGGAGGTGAGCATAACGAGGCCGCTGCCGTCGAAATTCACGCGGCAGTGGTGGATGTAATACGGGTCCTGCTCGGGATAGATGCCGCCGGCCCGGAACCAGATCTGCCTCTTTTCGTCGTCCACGCGGTCGACTCCCCGGACAATCCAGCTCCCCTTGGTGATCTGATTCTTCACACTCCCCGTGCGTGAATCAATCAGGTACAGATGATTCCAGCCGTCCCGCTCGCTCATCCAGACCAGCTCGTCGGCACCATCCACGTAATGCGAGAACCGCTTGTGGGCATAATCGACAAACGTCTTGCTCTCCTCATTCAGGAGCGTGCCGACCTCCCCCGTCTCGCCGCTCACCGCCAGGATTCGGAGAACCTGGTGTCCCCGCTGGTTGTAGAGAAACGTGAACCGTTTGCCGTCCGCATCCCAGCGAAAATCCTCCACGCTCCAGGGACTCGGAAAAAGTCCGTCGGAAATCGGCAGTTCCTTGCGAGAGGTCGCGTCAAACAAGTGCGGCTTGGTGACCGCGATCCTGTCCCCCGGCTTCTGATAGTCCATCGTGTGGACCTTCGGCTGCGTCTGGTCGCGGGGAGAGGACTCGACGAGATTGACCTTATGCTCTTCCCCCCGCTGCGTCTTCAAAGCCACAAATCGGCTAGAGTCAGGAGCCCAGAACACGCCCCCTTCGTAAGAATCCTCCGGCTTGCCGTCGGTGGTGAGCTGCACCTCTTCGCCGCCGTCTTTGATTTTCAAAAAGACGTTGTTGTCACGGACGAATGCAGACTTTTTCCCATCAGGCGATTCCTCTCGCCGCGCGTTTCCCCGTGGTCCGCTCGCTCCGCGAGCGGAACCTCTTCGTCCTTCCG
>JBJXFF010000116.1:0-20606 GCA_046153945.1 Pirellulaceae bacterium | reverse complement strand
CCCGACCCCCTCGCGCCGCACCACCAACCACCTAGTTACTCATGCGATACCTCCTCCTAACCGCGACGTTCTATGCTTTTAGCTTCCTGGCGTCATCCTCTTCTTCCGCCGCCGACAAAGTCTTCCGCGCCGGCGCATTCGCCATCGACATCACACCGCTTGAACTCCCTGTCCTCGTGAACGGCAACATGAACGCCGTTCTCGCCGACAAAGTCAACGACCGGCTGCATGCCCGTTGCCTGGTGCTGGATGACGGGACCAACCAGGCCGCCATTGTCATTGTCGATAGCTGCATGATTCCGCGGTCACTACTGGATGAAGCCAAAGAGTTGGCGAGCAAGGCGACTGGCATTCCGACAAATCACATGCTGATTTCGGCGACGCACACTCACAGCGCCCCCAGCAGTTACGGCTGCTTGGGGACGGATGCCGATCCCAAATACATCAAATTCCTGCCGCCGCAGATTGCCAAGGGGATTACCTACGCTCAGAAGAACCTGGCTCCGGCCCGCATCGGCTGGGGGATGGGGCGGGATGAGAAGAACGTCGCCAATCGGCACTGGGTGATGAAGCCGGGGATCGCGCCGACGAACCGCTTTGGCGGGACCAAGGACGACACCGTGATGATGCACCCCGGCCACAACAATCCCAATGCCATCCGGGCGGCTGGGCCGGTAGACCCCGATGTGCCTGTGGTCAGCCTGCAGACCCCGGACGGCCAGCCCATCGCCATCCTCTCCGCCTACTCGCTGCACTATGTCGGAGCGAAGGCTCTCTCCGCGGACTACTTCGCCGTCTTCTGCGAAAAGCTGGACGGCAAGATTCGGGGCGTTTCCACATTAACGGGTAAGCCTCGTCCCCCCTTCATGGCGGCACTCGCCAACGCCACCAGCGGTGATACCTGGCTGATGGACTACACCCAGAAGGAGCGGCGGAAATACGATCTGGAAGGTGTGGCCGAGGATGTTTCATCGGCGGCGTTTGAAGCGTACAAGAAAATCAAGTACTTCGACTGGGCTCCGCTGGTAATGGAAGAGAAGCTGCTGACGGTCGGAGTACGGATGCCGAGCCTCGAGGAAGTGGCGGCTGCAAAGGAAATGGTAAAGACGATTGAAGCTGGCAAGAATATGAACCTGGAGCAGATCTATGCTCGCGAGACACTCCTCCTCAACGATATGCCGTCAACGCGCGAGCTCAAGTTGCAGGCCATCCGCATCGGCGATCTGGCGATCGGCACGATTCCCAACGAGGTCTACGGCAGCACAGGGCTGAACATCAAGAAGGACAGCCCTATCAAGACCACCTTTGTCATCGAACTCGCCAACGGCTGCGAAGGGTATCTGCCGCCGCCGGATCTGCTGAAACTGGGGGGATACACCTGCTGGCGGGCCCGGACCAGTTGCCTGGAAAGCGAAGCGGAGCCGAAAATCCGGGCTGCCGTGCTGGAGCTGCTCAGCAAGGTGGCCAAAACGCGGGCCGAGGAGTCTACGGTGCCGGCAAAGAAGCCGTAACGGGCAAATTCTGTCCGTTGACCATCGCGCGGCCTCGGCTTAGAGTGAAAGCTTCCCGGATGTTTCGTCCAAAACTGCATTTGCCAGCCGTTTTCCATGCTCGCCAAACGTGTCATCCCTTGCCTGGACGTGGATCGTGGGCGGGTAGTCAAGGGGACGAATTTCCTCAACCTGCGAGACGCCGGGGACCCGGTGCAGGTAGCCGCCCGTTACGAGAAGGAAGGAGCCGACGAGCTAGTCTTTCTCGATATTACCGCCAGCCACGAAGGGCGGGATATAATGCTGGATGTCGTTCGCCGGACAGCGGAGCAAGTTTTCATGCCGCTAACGGTGGGTGGCGGAATCCGAACCATCGAGGACATTCGGGCCCTGCTCAACGCTGGCAGCGACAAGGTTTCCATCAACTCGGCCGCCTGTAAAAACCCGGACTTCGTCCGGGAGGCAGCTCGCCGGTTCGGCAGCCAATGCATTGTGGTGAACATCGACCCCAAGCGGGTCCGTAAAGAGGGACGAGAAGTTTGGGAAGTCCACGTCAACGGCGGCCGACTGCCAACGGGGCTGGAGGCCGTGGCCTGGGCAAAACAAGTGGAGGAGTTGGGGGCGGGAGAAATCGTCCTGACCAGCATGGATTGCGACGGAACCAAGGATGGCTACGATTTGGAAGTGACGGCAGCGGTGAGCGATGCGGTGAGCATTCCGGTCGTTGCCAGCGGCGGAGCGGGGAAGCCGGAGCACCTGGCGGACGCGATTCTGTTGGGGAAGGCGGACGCGGCCCTGGCAGCCAGCATTTTTCATTTCGGCGAGTACACAATTCACGCCACGAAACAGGTCATGGCGGCGCGAGGCATACCGGTCAGACTGTAGGTCAGGCTCCGCCTGACAGGAACAAAGAATGGCAGGCAGAGCCTGCCCTACGACAAGGAACAAGCGATGTCACATTCAGGAACAGAAGAGAAAAAAGGCGGGTTTGAGACGACCAGCGTCTCGGCGGATGAGTTGATTGCGAAACTCTCCGGTGAGAAGCAGGATTTGGAGGTCGATAAGTACTTCCGTGCCCTGGTGAAGTTGGAGGGAAGCGACTTGCACATGAAGGTGGGCAAGCCGCCGATGGTCCGCATTCGCAACGAGCTTCGCCCGCTGAGCCGCGGGCCCGTTGAGCGAGCCGAGATGGTAAAGCTGCTCGTGCCGATGATGAACGACCGCAGCCGCCGCATCTTCGAGGAAGAAGGTGGCGCGGACTTTGCCTACACCTGCGTCGTGGATGATGTCATTTGGCGGTTCCGCGTCAATCTGCTGACTCAAAATCAAATGATGGGGATGGTTGCCCGCCGCGTGAACAACAAGATTCCGGACTTCAAGGGGTTGTACCTGCCGCCGTCCATCGAAAGCCTGTGCCACTGGGATCAGGGAATGGTGCTGCTGGCCGGCGTGACAGGATCCGGCAAAAGCACAACCATCGCCTCCATGCTGGACTACATCAACCAGCGGGAGCGGGTGCATATTCTCACGCTGGAGGATCCCATTGAATTCGTCTTCACCGAGCAACTCGCGCTGATCAACCAGCGGGAAGTCGGCTTTGATGTGAAGAACTTCAGTATCGGCATGAAGCACGCGGTTCGCGAAGATCCGGACATCATGCTCGTCGGTGAAATGCGAGATGAAGAAACCTTCATGACCGCCATTCACGCCGCGGAAACGGGACACCTGGTGTTCGGAACGATTCACGCCTCCAGCGCCCCGTCCACCATCGGCCGTATTCTGGACCTCTTCCCCGAAGCGATGCACAAGGCGATCCGCAGCGCCATTGCCTTCAATATGCGAGGGATTGTCGCGCAGAAGCTGTTGCGTTCGATCAAGCCGGGCGTCCCCCGCGTGCCGACCTGCGAAATCATGTTGTTCAGTCCCATGATCCGAAAGCTGGTGCTGGAAGGCTCCGACAACAAATTGCCGGATGCCATCCGCATTGGCTATGCCGATGGAATGCAGGACTTTACGATGAGCCTCAAACAGCTCATCGACGACGAGCTCATTGATCGACCGACGGCCTTTGAAGTCGCGCCCAATCCCGACGCTTTGAAAATGGCCCTGAAGGGGATTAATGTTTCCAATCCGGGTATTATCTAAGCAGACTATAGTAGCCTGCACACTCTGTGTGCATAATTGGCCGCTCGTGGAGTGAGCGGACGACTTTCGGAGCAAGCAACAATGATTTTCGGCAGCAAGAAACCCGTGAATGTGGGGCCCCCCTGGGGGATGGGCCCGCCCGTGGAGATGGTCGCCACAGTTCCGCTCCAGGGAATGGCCCAAGCCCTCATGATTGAGGCTCGGCAGCATCCGGGCTTTGGTTTGGCCCGCATCTTTCTGGCGGATGCCATCGATAATCGGGCGGAGCGGGTCATGCTCGATTTTTCCGCGCAGACATTGGCCTTCCGATATCAGATCGACGGCGTGTGGAACAATTTGGGGCCGCTCGTTCCGTATCCCCCACCACCCAAACATAAGGGTCCGCTCCCCATGGGGCCGCCAACCCGTGAAATGGGAGACATGGCCCTGTTCGTCCTGAAGAAAACGGCCAATCTCAAACCTGAAGATCGTCGCAGCAAGCAGGAGGGGAAGTTCCGTACCGAATTCATGGGGCACAAGTTCGATACCACGGTGGTTAGCCAAGGAACACAGACCGGTGAACGCGTGTTGCTGACCTTTGTCCCCATTATCAAGGGGGGGGGCGTCCGGACTCTCGAAGAGTTGGGAATGCGCGACAAGCTGCGTGAACAGACCAAGGAATTAATCGGGCCGGGGACCAAGGGAATGGTTGTCGTTTGCGCAATGCCGCAGGACGGACTCTCCAGCTTGTGGGCAGGCTTGCTTCGCAGCACCGATCGGCTCATGCGGGACTTTGTCTCGCTGCAGGATCAGGAGCATCCTGAGCCGGACGTCGAAAATATTGAGATCATGAAATGCAATTTTGCCGAAGGGGAAACGCCCGATAAGCGATTGCCGAAGATCTTGCTGCGTCAACCCGAGGTACTGCTCGCTCCGAATGTCCCCAATGGGGAAACAATCGACGGCTATTGCAAGCAAGCGCTGGCGGATGAACCGAAGTTGACGATAATCAGCACCCGCGGAAAGGACGCCGTGGATGGACTGCTGCGAGCACTGGCGTTGGCAATTGACAAAGAGCAGTTTGTCAAAGCGGTCACTGGCGTCGTTTACACCCGTCTGATTCGCAAACTGTGCGAGATTTGCCGCGAGCCAATCCAGCCGACCCCCCAGTTGTTGCAGCGATTGGGCATTCCCCAAGGTCGCGTGTCCGTCCTGTTCCGCGAAAAGCAGCCCCCCCCGCCATTGCCCCCCGGCGTGCCCCCACCGGAGCCACCGAAACTGAAAAAGGGAGAGCCCCCTCCGCCGCCGCTGATTTGCCCGGCGTGCCGAGGCTTAGGGTTCAAGGGGAGGACAGGAGTGTTTGAAATCCTGGTGATTGACGACAAAATACGCGAGGCCTTGCTTAGCGACCCGCGGCCAGAGGTCATTCGCCCATTGGCCAAACAGGCCGGAAATCGCACGCTTCAGGAAGAAGGAATTCTGCTGTTGGCAATGGGGGGAACTTCCCTGACGGAGTTGCAGCGAGTCCTCAAGCAGTGAGAGCGATTGGACCTGAACCAAACGGCGTGGCTTCGCGTAGACAACGCTGCGGATCGAGTCCTTTGCCTCCGTTACTTATGCCCCAAATCGAAGCCCTGTCCGAATCCGTGGATATTGACGGGGTCCCACCCGTCGAAGGTTACCGCGCCTTAAGCCTGTGGGCCATGGCGGCGTTGGCGCTCGGCCTTTTGTCGGGCATCGCCGTATTCTCCCCTCTTCTCGGAATATTCCCTCTGGCAGCCATCGGCGTCGCCTCCTACGCACTTTGGCGAATCAATGTTTATTCCGATCGCTTGGCCGGCCGCTGGATGGCGATCATTCCGCTCTTTTTGGCACCGTTTTTTTTGGGTTGGGGGCTTTCTCGGGATTTCTCCCGGCGGGAGGTCTTGTATGGGCATGCTCGCGAGTTCGCGGACGATTGGGTGAGCCTTTTGAGTCGCAAAGAAAAATACCTTGCTCATCAGCTCAAGGTATCAAGCACGCAGCGAATCGACTTGTATCTGAACATGGAAGTGGCTTACCAAGGGAATGAAGCGGCGACGAGTGATTTCAAGATGTTTGTTGAAGGCAGTCCCATCCGGGAAATCCTGGCCGCGGCTCCGGACGTGCACTTTCACTTTGTGGATTTCCATAGCCACAAAAGGTCTGGCTTCACAGATACGATCGTGATGAGATACTCTTACGACACTGCGTCCTCGACCAAGACGCAGGTGTGGATAACCGCCCAGCGCAAATACAGCATTTACACCGGCCGATCAAATTGGCAAATCATGGAAATCTCCACGCAAAGGCCCTACGGGAGCTAGTGCGTGTCGACTGGCGCTCCATCCAGGACCGGCATTTCAACCCCATCCACAAAGCTGACAAGTGACTTGTTCCGGTAAGGCTGCTGGAGTTTGCGAACGGCTTTGGTTTCGATCTGCCGCACTCGCTCGCGGGTGACGGAGAAAATCTTGCCGACTTCTTCCAGCGTGTACGCATAGCCGTCGGTGAGCCCGTAGCGGAGGCGGAGGATTTCCCGCTCGCGGTAGTTAAGCCCCTGCATGGCCTCTTCGATGCGGCCCTTCAATGCTTGCTGGTGGGTGTCATAAAGCGGGTCGTCATTCCGGTGATCCGCCACGAATTCGCCGAAGTAGCTATCATCGTGGTCGCCAACCGGTTGATCGAGCGAAAGCGGCTGGCGGGACATTTTGATGATGCAACGAGCGTCGTCGAGCGACAAGCCGGCTCGCTTGGCGGTCTCCTCCGGCGTCGGCTCGCGGCCGAGTTCCTGCACCAACTCGCGGCTGACGTTGCGGACCTTGCTCATCGTGTCGATCATGTGGACCGGCACGCGAATCGTGCGGCTCTGGTCCGCAATGGCCCGGGTAATGGCCTGCCGAATCCACCAGGTCGCGTAGGTGCTGAACTTGTAGCCGCGAGCGTATTCAAACTTATCCACGGCCCGCATCAGACCGGTATTTCCTTCCTGAATGAGGTCCAGGAACGACAGGCCGCGATTGCGATACTTTTTGGCAATCGACACCACCAGCCGCAGGTTGCCGGCGGAAAGCACTCGCTTGGCGGCATCATAATGCTGGCGATAGACCTCGGTCCGCTCAATCCGCCGCTGCAACGTGACGGGCGTTTCGAGCGTGATCCGCATCAAGTGGACGAGTTCCTTCCGCAAATCCTCATAGGTGCGGCCGTTCGCGGAGCCGGCAACTTTGGCCTCGCGAATCTGCATCTTCAGCGTCTGCATCCGGTTCAAGATGCCCGTCAGCTTTTCGAACAGCGGCTGGAGGCGGTTGTTCCGCAGGTTCATCTCTTCAATCAGCCGGACAGCCTTATTGCGGCGGCGAACCAGCCGGGCCCAAGCTGCGCGGCGAACCGGAATGCTCTTGCTGTGACTGATGGCGACGCGATAGTCCGCATGGTTGGCCTTGAGCAAGTGCCGCAGCGTGGCGACGTTCGGCCAGATCCGCTTCATGATCCGCTTCTTCTCGGCAGTGTTTGTAACCGAAACTTCAATGGTCCGGTCGAGCCGCAGCTTGCTGTCGCGGACGAGTTCCAGGAACTCGACCGCTCCTTGCAGGACGTAGTCGGTTGCCAGCATGCTGTGGCGGAAGCGACGGCGGGTTCGTTCGATCTGCTGGGCAGCGGAAACTTCTTCAAACCGATTGAGCAGCGGAATGGCGCCCATCTGCATCAGATACATGCGGACCGGGTCATCGGTGGCATCCACTCCACTGTCGTCCCCATGTTCATCGGGCAATTCGTCTTCGTCATGCGAATGGACGAAGTCCGCGTCGGAGTCCACCGCCACGAAGGAGTCGTCCCCATCGCCGCCGATGTGATCCTCGCTGTCGAGTTGGCTCCCGTTCACCTTCCGTTTGGCAAGCTTGGTGGCTTTGGGGGCGGGGCTGCTTGAAATGCTTTTGGTCATGGGCAGAATTCCTCCAGCTTGGGTGCCGACTCGCGGTGGTGTTCGTCAGTGACGTCAACCAAAAGCAAGGAGGGTGCCAGGGGCACGGCGAAATGAATCCAGGATGCTTAACACGTTGCTGGCGAACGACTTGCGGCGGAACATCGAGAGGATTGGCGGGGGATGGCTTGTTGCCCTGCCGCCACAGCGTTGCCGCGCGTCACCAAACAATCGTAGAAGCCAACTTCAAGAGGAAAAGAGCTGCGGTCCAAAAGTTCGGCTAGAATTCCGCCGAAGGTTCCGAGAATAACGGCTGTGTGGGCGGCGGTAAGATCAGAACGCCGAGCGAGACATCGGCTCGAGTACGCCGCGCACCCATTGCCAGATTTCCGGAAAGGTGCTGCTCAGCACGGCCACCACCGTGAGGACCAGCGCGGGGGCAACCATTTGAATCAAGGACCAGTTGATCGAGATTTGCTTGGGATCGGTCCCCACGAGGTAACTCAACAGCTCATTGCGATCAAATTTCAAGTAATACCACGCCATGAGACAGCCAATCACAGCCAGCATCACCGAAGCGGATAGTCGCAACATGGGTTCTTGGCTGAAGGGAAACGCCTGAACGGTGATGAACAGGAGACAGGCCGAGAGCGACAAGCCGAGCCCCATGCGAAAGATGTGATGAAAGATCTGGCGGACGTAGAGTTCGATCTTGATGGCGCATAGCCTCTGCTCGGCTCGCAAGGGATCGGCGGAATTGGTTGCACGAAATTCCTCCCAGGCAAGCTTCAACTCCTGCGCCAGCGGCCGGTTGGCCCAGATGATGTCCTGCAACCCAGTTCGCCTTTCCGGAAGAAGTGCGAAGATTTTCGACCAGGTCCCGGGCCATCGCTCGCGAAGGGTTTTCGTGAACTCCTCCAATTGCCGAGTCAGAAGCTTCAAAATCTGAATCAACTTGAATAGTCGCACGCACCAGAATCCTCCCGTTACGAGCAACACTACGGCGGGAAAGCTGACCGGCAGGGCGCAATAATCCGGGGCTTGCAGGTTCCCGCCCAAGTACGCCAGCCACGCCAGCGCTGCCGCGACGCATAGGAGGTCGAACACGATGGGCCGGCTTCGCCGCCAGCGATTGAGAAGTGGAAAGACCAGAGCATCTCGCATTTCTTTCAAGCGGCTGTCTTGGGCTTCAGTTGCCGGTTCGGCCAATGCGCCTAAATCGGGGTGAATGATGGTGTGGTCTGGGCTGAGCATGTGGATTTGCAGCACCATCCCATAGGCCAAGATGATGAGCGCGATGGCCAAAAGTTGCGCCGACATCGCTGGAGAGAGACCATTCCACATGTCGCTGGTTGCCTTGAACCATAGGAATGAGTCCTCTTTGTGCTGCATCCAGTCCACGCGTTGCCAAACCGTGGCCGAGACATGAATGACCACAAGGACCAGGATCAGCGCTAAGCCGACGATCTGAACGGCGATCAAATGCCAGTTGATCGGTGATTCGGAAGTGGGGATGTTGCCGACAGTCGCCGGAACACGCCTGCTCCCCAGGAACTTCACCACTCTGCGAGCTGCCGACAATCCATCAGCGGTCAACCTTCCCAGGACACGTCCCGAATCAATCAGTAAACACAGGATCAGAACACTTGCCACGCCCCAGCAGAGCAAGTACAGGGCCACGGTCAGATAATCTCCCCAGTCGGAAGGCCGAACCCACCGGTGGTACACATACATCAAGGTGCCAAACATGACGAGCACATAGGCAAATGATCCAGATATGTAGCTGCGGAAAATCAGGCACAGCGATTGAATGTCCCGGGGATGATGCCCTATTGCCGTCAACGAACTGGCCCAGTTTCCGACCGTCTTCGGGGAGATCAGCGCCGCGCCAAAGATAATTGACCCTACCAGCCAAGCCAGGCTGGCCATGATCAGCGAAGCCGGGATTCGACTGCGAATGTGCAGGGCGGGCAAAGGTTCCGACTTGAGTGGCGGGGCAACAATGTTCAAGCTGAAGGTGTACTCCGCCTTGGCTTTTCGGTTGGTTGGCCTGACGGTAATCGGGCAAATGCCGGTCGGCGAAATCCGGGATATCCAGACGGGCGGCCGCAACAGCGTCCCTTCGCCCGCAATTTTGCTTTGGAAGGGCATGCTATAGCCAAGCGGCAAACCACCGGGCCAATGATGTTCGTTGGAATAAGTCAGGTGAAGAGAATTGCTTTGGGGAGTGGCCCGAGAATATTGTCCGTGCTCCAACCCGCGATGCAAAACGACAGCGTTGTAGAGCCCGTAGTTGGACTGGCTCGACAACACCGCGCTGCGGGCATTTCCCACTTGATCCTCTTCTCCAAACGGAAAACACCAATCCTGAGCTTCGGGATTTAAAGGATGGGTCGAAGATACGAGCGTTCCATGCATGATCGAGCGATACTCGGAGTGAATGTGCAATAAATCCGAAGTGACTAGCATGATTTGCACATCAGGACATTGCTCTTTGATTAATTCCGCCAGGAAAATCGGGTCCCGAGGGTCGGACGAGGAAATCCCCACGTAGCGAATGCCTTCATTGCGAATGGTGGTAAGTATCTGCGTTAAGATCAATTCGACCGTGGGGGCTGTGACCTTCGGAGTCTGCATGGGGGGGACGTCGCGCGCCGTGCCGATGTCGTCGAACGGAATCGGCAGACGCGAACTTTCGGGACCAAGCGTCGCCTGAGCCGAACGTTCTCGCCGTCGCGATTCCGCATAACCACTGCGAACTTTGGAGATATTCACGGGGAAGCGGAATTCAAGCACCTCGACCCGCGAGAGTTGGGGGTCGACGGTTGAGGTTGATTCACTTTCAGGCAATTCAACAACTTCCGGAGGCGCGGCCTGTTGCTGCATTTGGTTCTGCATGAACAGATGCCTGTTCTGACGCTCCTGAAAGTCGTCCTTTTTCTGCTGTAAATCGTCTTTGCTGCCCCCTTCCTTGACGGAGCTCCTGGAGCCGTATCCCGTCCCAGTCTCCGTGAGCCAGGCAAAGCGTACTTTTTCGGCCCAGGTGCGCTCCAAAACATGGTCAATAAGTGCCTGCCTGAGAATATTGCCGTAAAGCACGGTGGAATGCAGGTCCGCGTTTCCCTTGCCGGCCAGGCGATTGAACCGCTCGCGATCGATCGAGACAGCCGTTCCTGTAATGGCTTGGAATTTGGCCGTCGTCAGATTCTCTGTGCGTGCCTGGCGAATCGCGACTGCGAGCGAATCCGCCGCGCCCGTGAACAGCGGACCCGCAATGCGAATGGTCCTGTCCGCCAGGGGCGGCTCGGGCAGCGCATTGGAGGTCGGCTTGCAACTCAGCTTTTGCAAGGATTCAATCTGTTTGACGGCCGCCAAAAAGGCTTCTTTGTGAATGCCACTGGTGGGAGTTTCGCCGACTAGATACACCAGGACCAGATCGATTCGCTCCTGTTTTCCCGCGCATTTGCACCATGATTCGCCATTCCGGCGATAGAGCAACACTGCTGGTTCCTCGCGGTGAGCATTGGGCTTTTCGAGGGATCCCCAGGGAAGGTAATAACGATCAGGGACATATCCCTCTGCTCCCATGGCCTTGTGCAACGTATCGAGCTGCAGGTCAAAACGGTAGTTGGTCGCGGTCTCAACGGGGTCAGCGACCATGACGACCAGGAATTCCAGCAGCCCAACCGTGGATTGAATTCGCTGGGCTAATTCCTCGCGACGTTTCTCTTCTCCAGCGGGAGGGTTCATGGAGATTCCCAGAAACTCCCGCAGCGGCATCAACGTTCGATCATCGGGAGCCCCCGAAGGACGCGGGTCGTTTTTCACGGCGACCGGAGGTGGACCAACTGTTTTGTCATCCGCCGGCGGACTTCCGCCTCGCTGTACCAGAAATGCCCCCCCCAGCAGAGTTGCCAAGAGTAGCCACAAAGGCGTCGCCGGTCTGGCTGATTTTGATTGGGAATCGGACATGGCAGAATCAAAAATGCGGGTGTTCGCGGGGGAACAATCCCCCCCTACTATTAGAATCGCATTCCGAGGTCAAAACCGGGCCGAAATAATCGCAAATTTTCTAGTGACTCCTAAAATGACAAGAAATCTGAACAGTTTTGCCCCCGTGTTGGGAGCGAATACCGTTGCGAAGTACGAACAAAAAAACCTCGGGCAGGAATGCCCGAGGTTAGTGCGATTTTTGAAGTTCGAATCGACGGCTGTCGGTTAAACCGTCTCTTCTGCCGCACCTGCCGGCACGGGTTCGGGCCCTGCGGAGGGTGGGGCGGCTGAAACCGAGCCTTTAAAGTCGAGGCGGCGTACCTTGTCCGTGTCGTCCTTGATGACATCCACGGTGATGGTGTCCTTCCCTTGGAATTCTCCCTTAAGGAGCTCTTCCGACAGAGGGTCTTCCACTAGCCGTTCCACTTCGCGGCGGAGGGGGCGGGCACCAAAGGGATTTTCGTCTTCTCCCTTGCTCGCCTTCTTAACGATGTAAGCCTTGGCCTCGTCGGTCAGGATGAGCTTGAGCCCGCGGTCGGCCAGCCGTTCGCGGACCTTGGTCAGTTCCAGGTCGATGACGTTCTTGAGGTCGTCCGTGGTTAGATGGCGGAAGACGATGACGTCATCCAGGCGGTTGAGGAATTCGGGCCGGAAGACCCGCTCAATCCGCTCCATCACCCGTTCCTTCATTCCGTCATAGGACGCATCCTTGTCCTTGTTGGCTCGGAAGCCGAATTCGGATTCGTTCTTGATGGCCTCGGCTCCCGCGTTGGTCGTCATGATGAGGATGACGTTGCGGAAGTCGACGCGCCGGCCGAAGCTGTCGGTCAAGCGGCCTTCTTCCATAACCTGCAAGAGCGTGTTGAACACGTCCGGGTGAGCCTTTTCGATTTCGTCGAGCAGCACCACGGCGTAGGGGCGGCGGCGGATCTTCTCCGTGAGCTGGCCGCCTTCTTCGTAGCCGACGTAGCCCGGCGGAGCGCCAATGAGCCGGCTGACGTTGTGCTTCTCCATGTATTCGCTCATGTCGATTTGGATGAGGGCATCCGCATCGCCGAACATGAACTCGGCCAGGCTCTTGGCGAGGAGCGTTTTGCCCACGCCCGTCGGCCCGGCGAACACGAAACAGCCGGCGGGCCGCTTGGGATCCTTCAGGCCGCTGCGACTGCGGCGGACTGCTTTGGCAATCGCCTTCACCGCTTGTTCCTGGCTGATCACCTTCTTGTGCAATTCGTCTTCCATCTTCATGAGCCGCAGGCTGTCCTCGGTGCTCATGCGGGTGAGGGGGATGCCTGTCATCTTGCTGACGACCTCGGCAATCACCTCTTCATCCACCACTCCGTCGGTTTCGCGCGATTTGTCGCGCCATTCGCGGGTGATGTTTTCCTTTTTCTTGCGAAGCTTGTCCGCCTGGTCGCGGAGCGAAGCGGCTTTCTCGAAGTCCTGGTTGGCGACCGCTTCTTCCTTTTCCTTGTTCAGGCGCTCGACCTCTTCGTCGATTTCCTTCAGATCCGGCGGCTTGGTCATGGCCCGCAGGCGGACCCGGGCACCAGCCTCGTCGATGACGTCGATAGCCTTATCGGGGAGGCAGCGAGCAGTGATGTACCGCTCCGAGAATTCGACGGCAGCCATCAGGGCGTCGTCGGTGATTTGCACGCGATGGTGGTCTTCGTACTTCTCGCGGAGTCCCTTGAGGATTTGCACCGTCTCGTCTTTGCTGGTTGGCTCGACGATGATCTCCTGGAACCGGCGGGCGAGAGCCGAGTCCTTTTCGATGTATTTGCGGTATTCATCGAGCGTGGTGGCCCCGATGCATTGGATTTCGCCGCGAGCCAGAGCCGGCTTGAGGACGTTTGCCGCGTCGATGGCACCTTCGGCTCCACCAGCTCCGACCAGCGTATGAAGCTCGTCAATGAACAGGATGGTGTTCTTGGCGCGGCGGACTTCGTTCATGACCGCCTTGATCCGCTCTTCAAACTGGCCGCGGTACTTGGTGCCGGCGACCATCATGGCGAGGTCAAGCACGACGATCCGCTTGTCGGCCAGGATCTCCGGCACGTTCCCGCTGACGACCCGCTGAGCGAAGCCTTCGACGATGGCCGTCTTGCCGACGCCCGCTTCGCCGAGGAGGACAGGGTTGTTTTTGGTGCGGCGGCAGAGGACCTGCGTTGCCCTTTCGATTTCGCGCTCGCGGCCGATGACGGGGTCGAGCTTCCCTTGGCGGGCAAGCTCGGTGAGGTCGCGGCCAAAGCTATCGAGAGCCGGAGTCTTGGATTTGCCGCTGCGGCCAGAGCCTTGCGTTTCACCACCGCTGCCGCCACTGCTGACGCCAGCCGCTTCACGGCCGCCGCGTCCGCCGGTCTCGCCACCACCCTCACCTTCGAGGCCGTGACCGAGAAGGTTGAGGACTTCCTCGCGGACTTCTTCGAGTTTCAGGCCCAGATTCATCAATACCTGAGCCGCCACGCCTTCTTGCTCACGAAGCAGGCCCAGGAGGATATGCTCGGTGCCGACGTAGTTGTGATTGAGGTTGCGAGCCTCTTCCATCGAGTATTCGATGACTTTTTTGGCCCGCGGCGTCTGCGGGAGCTTTCCCATCGTGACCATCTCGGGGCCGGACTGGACAAGCTTCTCAACTTCCAGACGAATCTTGCGAAGGTCAACATCCAGGTTCTTCAGGACGTTCGCGGCAACGCCGGAACCTTCCTTCACCAGGCCAAGCAGAATGTGCTCGGTGCCGATGTATTCATGGTTGAACCGCTGGGCTTCTTGATTGGCAAGCTGCATCACTTTGCGGGCGCGGTCGGTAAAGCGTTCGTACATGATTGGTTTCCTTGGGTGCCTGGCGAACGCCTTCGTTCGCGGGGGCGAGTTAAACTTGTGTCCTTACTGATTGGGCAACGCCGGTCTTCGTGTTGTCGTGGCTAATCTTCGTGTTGTCGTGGCTAAGTTGTCTTCGTGCTCAAGGTGTTTTGCTTGTCTTGTGGCAATTGTTCACTCGCGAAGTGATTTCGCCAAGTGGCTAAGTGGGGGAGTGCCGTCTTTAGGCGGCTCGAGCTAGCGGTGAATCGCCCTCGCTGGCGCTTCGGGTTAGTACTTTTTGTTCGACCTCGATTTCCATTCGCCAGGTGTGAGCTTGCGGCTGTTCCAGGAGTTCGGCGAGGTGCTTGCGGGCGTCACTCGGGCGGCCGATTCGGCGGCAGAGAGTGGCGAGGAGCAAGCGGGCTTCGCAGTCTCCCGGAAATCGGGTGAGCAACTCTTGCAGGAGGCTTTCCGCCTGGCTCAGGTGTCCTTTCAAATATTCGGTTTGGGCCTGCACCAGCAGGCGGTTCGCATCGTCATTCGGGGGTGTTCGCCGGGCAGCTTCCTGGGCCAGAAATCTGGCCGTAAAGCGGGCGGCGACAATCCAAAACCATAGCACCAAAACCCACGCTGCTGCCGGTACGATCCAGGGTGCCAGCTCTCGCGAAAGGAGTTGCGGCCAGATAAACGTCGTAATCAGGGTGAAATTGAGCAAACAGCCAAAAGCCGCCGCGGCCGCCAGCCCTCGCCCGCTCCCCTTGAGCCACAGGGGGGCCAAGCCAGGCCAAATCAACCACAGGGCAGTTTTTCGCATCCCATGCGCTCCAGCATCCATACCCAACATGACGGCTCGTCCAGGGCCGCGAAATTCTAACTCCCAGATTCCGACTGGGCAAGGCAAGTTCAAGCCATATTTGGAGTTGCGGCAAATCGGACGGCTCAAATCCGCCCGCGGCGATGCAAAACCCGCACACGGACCAGATTAACCGCGATAAGCTGTTCCCGGTACAATGCAAATTGCCGTGCCGAAACTGCCAAATTGGTGTTAAACCCGACCAGGCCAGTGATAAATGCAATCACCGTGCCACCTGCTTTTTCCTATGCAACCCCTGCCACCTGCCGACCGAATTGCCGCGCTCCGCATTGTCGACGCCAATTTCAACCGGGCGATGGAAGCCCTGCGCGTCCTGGAAGAATACTGCCGCTTTGGGCTGGATGATGGCCATTTGACGAAGTGCTGGAAAGAAGTGCGACACGCTCTAGCCCAGATTCAGGCTTCGATACCGTCCCAGGAACTGCTTTGTTCCCGAAACACCGCTGCCGATGTGGGAACTTCTGTCAAAACGGAGCAGGAACTAAGCCGCAAATCGATCCGTCATGTGGCTCAGGCGAGTTGCAAACGGCTGGAACAAGCGATGCGGTCGCTGGAGGAGTATGCCAAGGTTCTGACGCTGCCGTCGCCCGAGATTGAAGCCCTGCGCTATCAGATTTACACGTTGGAAAAGGCCACGCTGCTCACTGCCGACAGCCAGCAGAAACTGGCGGATGCTCGGCTCTATGTCCTGCTCGACGGGGGAGAATCTACGGAGGCCTTTGAAAAGCGGGCGAGGGAAATCTGCCAGGCTGGACCTCAGATTGTGCAACTTCGCGATAAGAAGCTCGCTGACCGGGAGCTGCTGGAGCGGGCGCACATCCTTCGCCGCATTACCCGAGATTGCGGCACACTCTTCATCATGAACGACCGGCCCGACCTAGCCGTCCTTTCTGTCGCGGACGGTGTCCACATCGGCCAGGAAGAATTGACCATCCAAGATGTCCGCCGCATCGTCGGCCCCGAGATGCTCGTCGGCCTCTCCACGCACACCATCGAGCAGGCCCGCCAGGCCGTCCTAGCCGGCGCAAACTACATCGGCTGCGGCCCCACGTTCCCCTCCGGCACCAAACACTTCGACTCCTTCCCGGGCCTTCCATTCCTACGTGAAGTCGCTGTTGAAATCAGCCTGCCGGCATTTGCGATTGGGGGGATTACACCCGAAAACATGCTGGAGGTGTTGGCGACCGGGATGAAAAGGATAGCGGTTGGGGGTGCGGTGACTAAGAGCAAGTCACCAGCGACCGTTCTGCAAGGGCTTGCCGCGAATCTAACGGCAAATTGAAGAATCGGGAGGCATTTGCGGGCTTCTAACCCCGTTGCCAGCACCCACCCCTTCCCTATACTACTGAGAGTGTGGACTGAGATTGATTTTCACGCCTGGCTGGGCGGCCAAACGGGGCTGCCGGGGCCTCTTTTTTGCTTCGGCGGCGGCTAAACATGGCCGCCCCTCTGGAAAGGTCTTCGTGAAAGCGGATACCCCTGCTGCGGGCGCTAACTACTTGGCGCGTCATGAGTTCCTGATTCGCCGGTTGCACTCCCTGTCGGGCCTGATTCCGGTCGGCGCGTACATGGTGGTCCATCTGTTGACCAACGCCAGCGTGCTGGATAGTGCCGGATCGTTTCAGAAGAATGTCTACGCCATTCACAGTTTCGGCAAGATTTTGCCGGTCATCGAGTGGGTCTTCATTTTCATCCCGCTCCTGTTCCATGCGATTTTCGGCGTGGTGATCATTCGGGGGGGGCTCCCCAACAGCAGCACCTACAAATACACCAGCAACGTCCGCTACACCCTGCAGCGGGCGACCGGCATGATCGCCTTTGCCTTCATCATGTGGCACGTCTTCCACATGCACGGCTGGTTCCACGCCGATTGGTGGATGCACAATGTGGCCGAACCGCTCGGCGGCGGCAAGTTCAAGGCCTTCAACGCCGCTTCGACAGCCGGCGCGGCACTTCAAGGACATCTAATTACCGACGCACTTTACGCCATCGGCGTTCTCTCCTGCGTGTTCCACTTGGCGAACGGAATTTGGACATTCGGCATCACCTGGGGCCTCTGGGTCACCCCCCAATCCCAGCAGCGGGCGAATTATGCCTGCGTTGCTTTCGGCATCCTGCTCGGCATCGTCGGCCTAAGTGCCCTCGGTGGCTTTGCCGTCAAAGTGGATATCGAAGAGGCCAAAAAGGTTGAAGAAGATATGTACAAAGCCAAAAAGGCGGCCGGCGAAGTGACCGAGGACAAACACAAGCTCTCGCAGCCAAAGGATGAAGCCAAAGAAACGGCCGACGCCCAGGCAACCCCGCCGGCCAAAACTGGCGAATGACCGCCTACTGCCAACTTTTATCCTGACCCCTGACCCCTGTCCCCTGTCCCCTGTCCCCTTCTTTAGATATGGCTAAGCAACGCGTCATGGTTGTCGGTGGCGGACTGGCTGGTCTGGCTGCCGCGATGAAGCTCGCCGAAATCGGCATCGACGTGGACCTGATGAGCCTCGTCCCGGTGAAGCGCTCGCACAGCGTCTGCGCCCAAGGCGGCATCAACAGTTGCAACGACGTCACGCGGCAGCAAGGGGACACGGAGTGGCTCCATTTCGACGACACGGTCTACGGCGGCGATTTCCTGCAACATCAGCCCCCGGTCAAGGAAATGTCGTATTGGGGTCCCAAGATCATCGAGTTGCTCGACCGTTTGGGGGTCACCTTCAATCGCACCCCCGAAGGGTTCATCGACCGTCGTCGTTTCGGCGGGACGATGTTCAAACGGACCGCCTTCGCCGGGGCCACCACAGGTCAGCAATTGCTTTATGCCTTGGACGAACAGGTCCGTCGCTGGGAAGTTGAAGGCAAAATCAAAAAGTACGAATTCTGGGATTTCCTCGGCCCCGTCCTCGACGACAACGGCGTCTGCCGCGGCTGTGTGGGACAAGATCTGGTGACGATGGAAATCCGCTCGTTCCCTGCCGATGCCGTCATCGTCGGCTCCGGTGGTCCAGGTCTGATTTACGGCCGCTCGACCATGTCGATGGTCTGCACCGGCTCCGCCGCCAGCCGCTGTTTTCAAGTCGGGGCAAAGTTCGGCAATGCCGAGTTCATTCAAGTCCATCCCACGGCCATTCCCGGTGCCGACAAGCTCCGCCTGATGAGCGAATCTGCCCGCGGCGAAGGGGGCCGAGTCTGGGTCCCCCGCAAGCCGCAGGACCCGCGCGATCCGCTGACGATTCCGGAGGGTGATCGGTATTACTTCCTGGAAGAACGCTATCCGAAGTACAAGAATCTCGTCCCCCGCGACATCGCCACGCGCGAGATTTTTGACATCTGCGTCAACGAAGGACTCTCCGTCGAGAAAGAGCGGCTGGCGGTCTATCTCGACCTCACGCACATCTCCAAAAAGGAACTCGACCGCAAGCTCGGGGGCATTCTCGACATCTACGAGAAGTTCCAAGGCGTTGATCCCCGCACCACCCCGATGAAGATTTTCCCCGCCGTCCACTATTCGATGGGTGGTTTGTGGGTCGATTACAAGAAGAGTGCCGACGGCGGCTTGCAGATCGGCTCGCCGCAGAATCAGGTCACCAATATTCCCGGCTTGTACGCGATTGGCGAGTGCGATTACCAATATCATGGGGCCAACCGCCTCGGAGCCAACTCGCTCCTCTCCTGCATCTTCAGCGGCCTTATCACCGCGCCTGGCATCGAAACGCTCCTCAAGGGTCAAAAGCAATCCGCAGCCGACTTGCCGTCGTCCTTGTTTGAGAGTGCGGCCAAGCAACACAAATCGCGGCACGACGCCCTTCTCAAGCGGTCCGGCGGCGGCGAAAACCCGTACTTGATCCATCAGGAACTGGGCGATGTCATGACCAAGGCAGCCACGGTCGTCCGTCGTAATGATCAACTGGCCGATGCCCTCAGCAAGGTCCACGACCTTTACGCCCGGGCCAAGAAGTGCTCGCTTTCGGATAGCGGCAACTGGACGAACCAAAACGTCGTCTTCACCAAGGCCCTCATCGACATGTTCCCGCTCGCCCTTTGCATCCTCAAGGGAGCGCTACAGCGGGACGAATGCCGCGGTGCCCACTACAAGCCGGCTTTCGCCATGTCCGGCCTCAAGGCCACGGAACCGGTCGAGCGGCGGAAGGAAGCCGAAGCCTGGTGCGACAAGTTCGATGAGAACAACAAGAAGTGGCTCAAGTCCTCCGTGGCGAGTTGGACCGGTGACGACGTGGAAATCGCCTACGAAGACGTCGACACCACACTCATTCCCCCTCGCCCGCGGCTGTACGGCTTGGTTGGGTCGGATGAGATTGAGAAGGTCTGGAAGGAGCGGCAGGCTGTGAAAGATGCCGCATCCAACGGTAAAGGAAATGGGGCGGCATCCGCCAAAGCGGTCGCTGCCGCCAAGTAAGTGGGGTAGGCTTCCAGCCTGCCCAAAAACATTCGCGAAGCAATCCACTTATCGCTAACTATGTCCCACACTCATAACGGCCACTCCGAACCCGCAGCTTCCGCAGATCATGGCCATGACGGCCACGGGCATTCCGCGCCGGACTCCTTCGAGGTCCGCGTCTTGCGGCAGGACGCCCCCGGCCAGCCCAGCTACTGGGAACGGCACAAGGTGAAGTATGAGCCGGACATGAACGTGATCAGCGTGCTGCAGCGGATCGCGGCCCGGGCCACGGCCAGCGACGGCAAGAAGGTCGCCCCGGTCGCCTGGGATTGCAACTGCCTCGAGGAAGTCTGCGGCGCATGCACCATGGTCATCAACGGCAAAGTGCGTCAAAGCTGCTCCGCCCTGGTGGATAAGCTGCTGGCCGATCGTGCGGGTGAAATTGAGCTTCAACCCATGACGAAATTCCCCGTTGTCCGCGATCTGGTGGTGGACCGCGGCCGGCTCGTCCGGGCCTTGCAGAAGGTTAAGGGCTGGATTCCCGTGGACGGTTATATCGACATGGGCCCCGGCCCGCGGCAAAGCCCATCCGACCAAGAGATTGCTTATCCCCTCTCCGAATGCATGAGCTGCGGCTGCTGCCTGGATGCCTGCCCGCAGTACATCAAGACCGAAGTCGAAAAGCACGACGGCGAAACTGATGAGCAGTTTGAAGCTCGTCGGGCCGCCACTTACGACAAAGCATTCATCGGCGCTCATGCCATCAGCCAGGCGATGCTCTTCAATACCCATCCCACCGGGCACAACAACGCCGGCGAGCGGCTGGACGCCCTTATGGAAGAAGGTGGCATTCAGGTCTGCGGCAACGCTCAGAACTGCGTAGCCGTTTGTCCTAAGAAGATTCCGCTGACCACCAGCATTGGCCGTGCAGGCCGGGCGACCACGGTACATTCCATCAAGAAGTGGTTTGGGGCATAGAAAGTGGGGTAGGCTTAC
>JBJXFF010000151.1:0-82987 GCA_046153945.1 Pirellulaceae bacterium | reverse complement strand
AAATCTATGAGAAGGACTACAACCAGCGGAAGGTAA
Organism: Pirellulaceae bacterium; assembly: GCA_046153945.1. Taxonomy (GTDB): domain Bacteria; phylum Planctomycetota; class Planctomycetia; order Pirellulales; family Pirellulaceae; genus SXOA01. The sequence continues at coordinate 82,951 of JBJXFF010000151.1, read as the reverse complement.
AGGGAAAGCACATCGCCCCGCACACCATTGAAATGGCCGCCATGTGGGCCATCCTCACCCGCCTGGAGCCGCCGAACAACGCCAGCCTCACATTGCTGCAAAAGCTAAAGCTGTACAACGGGAAAACGCTGCCCGGCTTCACCGAAGAGAACATCAAGGAGCTTCGGGACGAGGCGATTACGGAAGGGATGCACGGGATTTCCCCCCGCTATGTGCAGGACAAAATTTCCAATGCCTTGGTCGCCCACATGGAGTCCAAGAGCATCAACCCGTTCATGGTCATGAACGAGTTGGAGGCAGGGCTCAAGCACCACTCGCTCATCACCAACGAAGAACTGCGGGCAAAGTACCGCGAGCTGCTCGGGGTAGTGAAGGAAGAGTACGAGAATATCGTGAAGAACGAAGTCCAGCGGGCCATCGCTGCCGACGAAGACGCCCTCAAGCGGCTTTGCGGCAACTACATTGACAACGTCAAGGCCTACACCCAGAGGGAGAAGGTCCGCAACAAGTTTACCGGCCAGTACGACGAGCCGGATGAACGGCTGATGCGGTCGATCGAGGACAAAATCGACATCCCGGACAGCCGCAAGGACGACTTCCGCCGCGAGATCATGAACTACATCGCGGCCCTGATGATGGACGGCAAGACGTTCGACTACAAGTCCAACGAACGGCTCTACAAGGCTTTGCAGCTCAAGCTATTCGAGGACCAGAAGGACACGATCAAGCTCACCAGCCTGGTCAGCCAGGTGGTGGACAAGGACACGCAGGCCAAAATCGACGTGGTCAAGAGCCGCCTCATCCGCGACTTCGGCTACGACGACGAAAGCGCGACGGACGTGCTGAACTATGTGGCTAGTATTTTTGCGAGAGGAGACGTGAAGCGGAAATGACCAATGACCAATGTGGCATCCGCTTCATTGGTCATTCAGGCATTGGACATTGGTCATTCCGCGCAGCGGCCATGGTAATGAAAATAGACCGCGACTCGTCGCGGTTCAAACAAATCGTTCGCGGGAAGATACGAGAAAACCTGCGGAAATATGTGACGCACGGCGAGATGATCGGCCGGAAGGGTAAGGATCTCGTTTCCATCCCGCTGCCGCAGCTCGACGTGCCGCACTTCCGCTATGGCCAGAACGGCCGCGGTGGCGTCGGCCAGGGGCAGGGTGAACCCGGCCAGCCGGTAGCCGCGGGCGATGATGAGGGCGAAGGCCAGGGCAAGGCCGGCGGCGATCCCGGCCAGCATGTGCTCGAGGTCGATATCTCGCTCGATGAACTGGCCGCGATCCTCGGCGATGAGTTGGAACTCCCCCGCATCGAGCCGAAAGGGAAAGCCAACATCACGCAGGACAAAGTCCGGTACACCAGCGTCCGCCGGATTGGGCCGGAATCGCTCCGCCACTTCCGCCGGACTTACGTCGAGGCCCTCCGCCGGCAGGTCAGCGAAGGGACATACCGTCCGGCCGACCCCAAGATTGTTCCCATCAAGGAAGACCGCCGCTATCGCTCCTGGGAAAGCGTCCCCGAGCCAGTCGCGAATGCTGTCATCCTTTACATGATGGACGTTTCCGGCAGCATGACCGACGAGCAGAAGGAAATCGTCCGGACTGAGTCGTTCTGGATCGACACCTGGCTCCGGAGCCAGTACGACGGCATCGAGCGCCGCTACATCATTCACGACGCCGCCGCCAAGGAAGTGGACGAACAGACCTTCTACCACACCCGCGAAAGCGGCGGTACGCGCATCAGTGCCGCGTATAAAGTCTGCGCCGACTTGCTGAAGAACCACTATGACCCGGCGGAGTGGAATGTTTACTGCTTCCAGTTCTCCGACGGGGACAACTGGGGGGAAGACAACAAGACTTCGCTCGCCCTCCTGCGCGAACATATTCTCCCCAAGTGCAATCTCTTCTGCTACGGCCAGGTCGAAAGCCCCTACGGCAGCGGCGAATTCCTCCGCGTCCTCCAGGAAGCTTTTGGCGACGAGCACGAAGTGCTGGTGACGAGCGAGATTGAGAACAAAGAGGCGATTTATGAGTCCATCAAGACTTTTCTCGGGAAAGGAAAATGACCGCAGAAATGACTAAGCCCTAATGTCTAATGACTAAGAAAATCCTCATTAGACATTAGTCATTAGGATTTAGGCATTCAGAGTTCTCGCCGCACCGCCATGACAGCTCTACTCCACCGCTTCCGGCCCCTCACTCCTGAGATGGAAGAAATCCAGGCTCAGATGGAGGGCCATGCGCGCTCCTACGGCCTGGATTTCTTCACGACCGTCTTCGAGGTGGTCGATGGGGACCAGCTCAATGCAGTGGCGGCTTATGGTGGGTTTCCCACTCGGTATCCGCACTGGCGGTTCGGAATGGAGTACGAGCAACTCACGAAAGGGTATAGCTACGGGCTGCAAAAAATCTACGAGCTTGTGATTAACAACGACCCCTGCTACGCCTACCTGCTGGCTAGCAACGGCATCACCGACCACAAGCTGGTGATGGCCCACGTTTACGGCCACTGTGACTTTTTCAAGAACAACGCCTACTTCGCCCACACCAATCGGAAAATGATTGACGAGATGGCGAACCACGGCAACCGGATCCGGGACTACATGGACCGGTTCGGCGTCGAAGAGGTCGAGACCTTCATCGACAACTGCCTCTGCATTGAGGATCTGGTCGATATCCATTCCACGCGGATCAAACGACGCGACGATTCGACCAAATATCACTTCCAGGAAGCGACCGAGGAAGAAGAGGACGCGCCGCAGGCCACACGTTTCCAGTCCAAGGGCTACATGGACAGCTTTGTGAATCCCAAAGCCGCCATGGATGCCGAAGTGGCCCGCAAAACCAAGGAACAGCAGAAGAAGGAGAACTTCCCCTCCGAGCCGATGCAGGACGTGATGCTGTTCGTGCTGGAAAACGCCCCCCTCAAGGCCTGGCAGCGAGACATCCTCTCGATCATCCGGGACGAAGCTTATTACTTCGCTCCGCAGGCTCAGACAAAGATCATGAACGAAGGTTGGGCCACCTACTGGCACTCCACGATCATGACCAAGCACGCCATGATCGAAAAAGACCTGATCTGCTACGCGGACCACTGCTCCGGCACGCTCGCCGGCTCACGGACGCGGCTGAACCCGTACAAGCTGGGGCTGGAACTGTACCGCGACATCGAGGACCGCTGGAACCGCGGGGCCTACGGCGAGGAATATGAGCAGTGCGACGACCACCTCGCCAAGAAAAACTGGGACAAAAAGACCGGCCTGGGACGGCAGAAAATCTTTGAGGTCCGCAAGGTCCATAACGACCTCACCTTCATCGACGAGTTCCTGACCCTCGACTTCTGCCGCGAGCACAAGCTCTTTTCCTTCGGCTACAACACCGACAGCGGCTACTACGAAATCGAAAGCCGCCAGTTTGAAGAGGTAAAAAAACGGCTTCTGTTCAATCTGACGAACGTCGGACGGCCGATGATTTACGTGAAGGATGGCAACTATAAGAACCGGGGGGAACTGTACCTGGAGCACCGCTTCAGCGGCGTGGAACTGGAGCTGAAGTACGCCAAGGACACGCTCACCAACCTGTATCAATTGTGGAAACGGCCGGTCCATATTGGGACAAACCTGGAAAGCAGCCCGGTCACTTTGACCTTCGACGGCACTGAATTTATCAATCCCGCGGAGGTTAAAGCGAAGAAATAGTGGGGCGTTTCTCCGAAACAGCCCCATTCTGACCGCGCCTGAAGAATGGGCCGGTCATGGAATGACGGCCCACATTAGGCACAAAACTTGCAAATCGTGAAAACAGAGATTCGGCAAATCATACTTCAAGGTGTGGACTGACTGTCACGCCCAAAGAATAGGCGTAGGTGCTGGCATGACGACCAAACAAGACATTGCGCGCGAGCTGGCTCGCATTCAGTCGCAAAACGGCCTGGGCCGGCTGGAGGTGGATGCTCCGTCGGGCAAGCTGGAAGCACACCTCGTCGCCGTCGACGCCATCGGCTGCGCGTTCGAGTCGTTCACTTTCAAGTCCGACAAGCTGGCCAACTCCACGGTCAAGGACCTGAAGAAGCTCAGCGACTCGTTAACCGCGAAGCTCAATTACCTGATGGAACCAATCAGCGCCGTCGAGCTCGACGCCGACAGTTGCACCGTCCAGTGCCGCAGCAACCCGCCACAGCAAGGAGAGGACGGCCGCAGCTACTACGAACTTCTCGTCCGCAAAGGTGGCGACATCCTCCTCTGTCGGTATCTGAAACAACCGAGCCAATCCCGCCAGGTCATCCCCTCCCAAGTCACTCGTGAAGTTCTCGCACGGCTGGGGGAAGATTTTGTTGCGGCAGTGGGGTAGGCTTCCAGCCTGCCCGGACAACTCCAGCGTAGCGTTGCATTCGTGCGAGCCTTACGACTCGTCATACAATCCTCTCTGCCGTAATGTTAGTCGGTCGAGGTCAATTTTCCGAGGAACCACCCGCCCCTCGTCGATCCCGCCGAGCTGATTGATTACGTCCCTGATTCGGGGAATGCTATAGCTGTCGAGTTCTTCGATGATTTGGCGTGTCGTAAAACGCAGCACATTCCAGCCCTGTGCTATTAGGGCATGATCGCGAAGGTTGTCGAGTTCGGCCTTGTCTTTGTTGGCGTGCCAGCCGTCGCCATCGACTTCCACGTCGAGCTTTTCCTTCTCGCACCAAATGGCAAAATCGAGCGCATAGTGCACGGATTCAATCTCCAGGAAAAACTGCCTCTCGGCCGGAATTTGGCGCTCTTTGAACACTGCCCAGAGCCGATCCTCAAGCGGGCTGTCGTCGAACAGGTCGTTGATCTCGGAGGCGTTCGCGAATTTCTCCCACGTCGTTGGAATGAAGACGATCTTTCGCGATTTCTGGCTTACGATTGGCGAGGAGAGCCGCTGCAGTGGCTCCAAGTCGAGGCGGTAATACCGCTTGCAGCTCTTGGCATTTGGCGGCTCATCTGGAAAGAGCTCCTGTCGCGCTACGTTGCTAATTCCTCGGACTTTGGCATACCAGTGGACCGCATGCCGTTCCGGCCCGAACTCGTTGGTTTGGTAAAAGGCCAAGTACTCCGGTGGCCAGCGTTGCTTAAGCCACTTTTCCTTGCTGCTCACGGGAATTCGATACCAATGCTGGTCGCGAGCCGCTAGAAAATCTTCCCAGTCGTTGACGATGGCAATTAGTACTTCAGCCCGCTTTGTCATTGGCGGCTCACAGGATTGAGTTATGGAAAGACGCCTTCCTCAATGAGAGACCGTCGATGCTCCAAGCGATGGGGCACGTTAATGCTCAGCACCTGAACGGTTGCACGACCAACAGGTGTTTGGCCCATTAGCACGGCCCCATTCCAAGCGAAGTGATCCTCCCAGACGCCATGACGCGGGTCAAATAGCGGCACGAGTTTTCTCGTTCGCGGATCAATCCCGGCGATGTTGGGACCCTTGAAGTTGTTGCAGTGAAAGCAGGCGAGCGCCAGGTTACTCGGCCTGGTGCGCCCCAAATGCTTCTCCGCGATAATGTGGTCGATCTCAAAAGGCAAAAGGTCCAAAGATTGCGGCATCTGGCAGTACTCACAGCGGCTGCGCGCGCGACGCCAAACGAGCTCGCGCCATTACCGTTTCACTTCCGCTTCGCCTGCTTGCCGAGTGAAATTCTCGCCTTGGACTGCAGCAGACCGAGAAAGCTGCCAATCCGTTCAAAACCCCGCAATTCCTCGACTTCGGCGGCAGTCAGCGTTCCCGCACGGGCTTTGGCGGCGAGCTTTTTCATCCGGCGAAGATCGGCTTTTTGGAATTCCAAAGACAAGAACCACTCTGCGGCCTCCGCGGGAAGATCAGGATCCGCGGGAACAATCACCCGCTCCAGAAGGGAAGTCTCGGCTGTGGTCATGGTTGCCATGTCTTCCATTTTACCAAAATCGTGGGCGAGATGAATAGACTTCCGCGGCTGGAAGCCTACCCCACCTTCATCCCCTTGGTCCCATCGGGCAACTTTGGCCACTTGGGGTCCATCTCTTTCAACGTGTGAACCACAACACGGACGATAGCCAGATTGCGATACCACTTTTGGTCGGCAGGGATGACATACCAGGGGGCTTCGTCGGTGGTGCAGTGGGCGAATACGTCCTCGTAGACGTCCATGTATTCCTTCCATTCCTTCCGCTTGGCCAGGTCGTCGGGCGAAAACTTCCAGTTTTTCTGCGGGTCTTCCAGTCGGTCCTTCAGCCGTTGTTTTTGCTCGTCCTCGCTGATGTGCAAATAGAATTTGAGGATGCGGGTGCCGCTCTTGGTGAGTAAGTCTTCGAATTGGTTGATCTGCTCGTAGCGCGGCCGCCAAATCGACTCAGGATAGATGTTGGCGACACGGACGACGATCACGTCCTCGTAATGGGAGCGGTTGAAGATGCCGATGTAACCGTTGGCCGGGACGCGCTGATGGATTCGCCAGAGAAAATCGTGCGCCAACTCCTCCTTGGTCGGCTCTTTGAAGCTCGTCACCTGCACTCCCTGCGGATTGATGCCGGAGAAGACGCTGCGAATGGTGCTGTCCTTCCCGCCGGTGTCCATCGCTTGAATGACAATCAGCAGCTTTTGCTTCGACTCCGCGTAGAGACGCTCTTGCAGTTCGGCCAATTCCTTCTTGAGTTCCTCAAACTCCTTCTCAGCCGCTTCGCGATCCTTGTGATAATCCTTGCCTCGCGTCGAGATCTCCACGAGCTTGATTTTTTTGCCGGGCTTGAGGCGATGGGTGTGGGGCATGGGAGGTGTCGTTACGAATCACTGCGGGTTGGAAAGGCGATTGTATGCTCCAGACCCGGCGAAGTGGGAGCGGACGCTCCGGCAGAATTGGGGGCTGCCGCCTGAATTCCCGATCGTGCGGCTGGGCCAGCTGCGGCAGGAGCGGCATTGGCCTGCCCCGCTTGAGCCCGTTCATGCCTTCCCCACCACGCTTCCGCCTCATCCAGCGACCAGGTACCGGCGGTGGGGACGCGTGACAATAACTGGGAAAGATCTCGCGCCGTCTGGGGGCGTCTCGCCCGATTCTTATCCAGGCAGGCGAGTAAAGCCGCTTCGAGCTCCGGGCTGATCGGCTGCCCAAGTCGCTGCGAAAGCGACTGCGGGACGGCGGTCAGATGCTGCTGGCAAAGTTCGATGAGAGAATTGGCGGTGAAGACCGGCTGACCCGTGAGCAGGAAGTATCCGACCGCGCCGACGGCATACAAATCACTGCGCGCGTCCACGGAATCGGGCGTTTGGATCGCTTCGGGAGACATGTAGAGCGGCGTACCCGAAGCTCCATCTTCGCTGCGTCTGGCGTTTTTATCCTCATTGATGGCTTTGACGAGGCCAAAATCGAGCACCTTAGCCACGTCCGGCTCGCCCCCCCGCCGGTTGAGCATGATGTTGGCGGGCTTGATGTCGCGATGCACAAGCCCCATTGAATGGGCTTCGAACAAGGAGCCGCACACCTGCCTCAGGATTGCAATGACCCGGCCTTCCGACTGCGGGCCATATTTCTCGACGAGCGATTGCAAGTTGATGCCGTCTAGAAGCTCCATTGCGTAGTAAAAGACCCCTTCCGGCGTGCGGCCATAATCGTAGATGGCGACGGTATTAGGGTGATTCAGTTTGCAAGTGATTTGCACCTCCTGCTCAAACCGGGCGATCGAGGATTCGTTCACCTTCTCCACGGTGAGCATTTTGATGGCCGTGGGGCGGCGGAGCATGGCATGATGGCCGCGATAGACAACTCCCATTCCCCCTTCCCCAATGATCTCTTCCAAACGGTACTGCCCCAGTTGGCGGGCGGCAATGGTTGCCTTCTGGGCCTCCGTCCGGAGACGGGCCATTTTGAGGGTGAATATAAAGATCGCGGCGGCGCTCGCCGCCAGCAGGCCGAAGAGCGAGAAAAACGTATACCGAAGAATCGAAAGAGGCCGGTAGGCTTCGTCATAATCAATTTCCGTCGTCACTCCGATTTCATACTTCGGCAGCCACTTCCAGGCACCCACCACCGGAACCCCGCGATAGTCCGGGTAGCCCGTCAGATCGACTCCCGGCTGGCCGGCGATTGCAGCCTCGCACATTTTTGTAAGTGGAAGCTCATTCCGGCGGACGCTCGGGCGGTCGCCGCGAATCATATTGACGCCGGGATTGCGGACCGAGACGTTGAGCATGGAGTGCGAATTTGCCTCGTCGGGCATCAGGCCCAGGAGAATGAGTGATTCCTCAAACCGGCTGTTGGAAATCATCAAACCGGATTTGTCGAAAGCGTAGGTTTCCCCCGATTCGCCCATGCGGCCTAACTCAAAGATCTGTGTAAACTCACGTTCGGGGCGAAGACGCAGTGCGAGCGCCCCCACCACCTGAAAATTCCCGTCCCGAACCGGAGCACAGGTGAGCATGGTCGGTGCACTGGTTTGCATCCGTCCCAGATCGTCCTTGACGAGGGCCACGCTGCGAAACGGTGGAGACGTTGTGGTGGCACCTTCCAAAGTCTGGGAAAGGAAAGCCTCGTATTGGGGGATCGTGCTGCCGACCAACTCTGGACTTGAGGAGGCAATCACTTTCTGTTTTTTGTCCACAACGACGTAGCCGGCAAAGTGATGCGACGACATGCCTGGCCCCAACTCGTTTGCGAGCGTCGCGGCAAGTTTGCGAGAATCCATCTCTACCGGAGGAAGGGAAGCAGCTTTTGCCGATAAGAAACCCGGGTCGGCTGCCGCCAGCATTTGGACAATGGTTTCCCGGACTTGCTGATCGTTGGCGAGGGACTGGGCGTTGGCTTCCTGCACGCTCAGCCAGTTGAGCAGCATCGACTCTTCCACGCTCAGCAAGGTTTGCAATTGGGACGAGAGATTATGCCTCATCGTCCGCTCAATCGCCGTTTTGATGCCAAAACCGACAATCGCCAAAAACACGATGGCGATAATCGGCCAAATCCAGAGTTCCCGCTTGAGGATTTCGCTGGTCCGTGTGAACGTGCGGCCGACGGAAGTTGTGGCGAACGTCATATGACCCGGCAAACGGGTGCGGCTTTCGCGCGCTGAGCGCATCCATTCTGTAAGTCTCTGCAGCATGAAAGGACCAGAAGTTTTCCACAAACGAATGTGTCGGCGCGGACAAACCACCTATCCACCTATCCACGGGCTCAAAGTGCCTTTACAAAGACCGCTTTGCCGTCGCCGGGAGCATAATAGTGGGCGAGTTGGGCTTCCAAATGGTAGCCGCATTTCTCGTAAAAGCCCCGAGTTGCAAGATAATCAGGACGGGTGGAGGTTTCAATGTAAATCCGCTCCCCGCCGAGCTTTCGAACCTGTTCCTCGGCCGCCAAAAGGAGTTGTTTACCGACTCCGCGGCCGTGGAGCGTCTTATCGACGCAGATCCAGTACAGGTCATAACTGGCCACGGTCATCTCGTTATGGCCGAAACAGGCGTAGCCCAGGACTTGGCCGTTTTCCTCGGCGAAGACGAATTCGTAACCGGACGGGACTCCCTTCGCCAGTCGCTCTTCGACGAGTTCGACGGCGACGTCGACCTCGGGAGGTCGGAAGAGACCGGTCGAATCGATTATCCGGTGGACGGCGGCCCGGTCGGAGTTTTGCGGCTCGAAACGGAGCGTAGCCACACGCGGCTCGCGTGTCGGCTTCTGATTGGACTTGCTCAGCTCCTGAGCTTGCTCCCGCAGAGGCGGACAACCGAGCCGCTTGTCGCCACAGCCACGGAACGCGTCGTCCAATATCCTTTGCACGGCTTCTTCTATCGAAATTCCGGCCTGCTTGAGCGCCGCCGCGTAACCTGCATCGGGGGAAAGGCAGGGATTGGTGTTGATTTCCAATATCCACGGTTGTCCCTGCTGGTCGATGCGAAAATCAACACGAACGTAGCCTTTGAGACCGAAAACTTCCCAGCAGCGGACAGCGATGCGGCTGAGTTCGGCAAGCAGTGGCTCGTCAGTAGCAGGGAAGTCGAATCGCCGCGGAGTGTTTTGGAATTCAAACGTCTTCTCATCCCACTTGGCGGCGTAGTTGACGATCTTCGGCTTGTTCGCGGGAAACTTGGAAAAGTCGATTTCCGCTGGCGGCAAGACCTGCGGGCCGCTGGGGCCAGCCAGCAGCGACAGGTTGATTTCCCGGCCGTCGATGTACTCTTCAGCGAAATACGGCTTGCCAGAGGCGGTGCTGCGCCGCTGAATTTCCGCCAGCAACTCGCCAGCCGATGTCCCGCTCCAAACCGCGGAGTCATCCATGCCGACGGAAGAGTGCTCTCCCAGCGGCTTGAGAATGAACTTGGGCAACTCTTTCGCGGCCAACAGCCAAGCAGCTTTGGTTTCCGGCGGAGCATCAGGTTGTAGGTAAACCCACCGCGGAGTCGGCAGGCCGGCGGCTTCCAGCACCAGCTTCGCCAGAACCTTGTCGTTGGAGAGGTCCAGCGCTGCCGAGCCTGAGCCTGTGAAAGGAACGTTCAATTCCGACAAGATTGACGTTACCGCGGAAGCAAACTTGTCCGAGCCGTAGACTTTTTCGACAAGCTGGAACACGACATCGGGCTTGTAGTCTTTGAGAAATGCCGGCAGTGAAACCGGTCGGTCGGGGCAAGCCCAACGGATCGTCTTATGTCCCAGCTTGCGGCAGGCCTCCTCCACCACTCCCGCTTGAACCACCACGTCCTGGTCCGCCGCGCAGTCGGCAGCGGAAACGTCGTGGTGCAGGATGGCGATGCGGAGGGGCATGGTAATAGGCAGTAACAAGTCCCAAGTACTCAGTACTGAAGTACTGTGACTATTCAAGACACCTTCCCGAACCGCTTCGCCTTGTTCAGCGGCGAAGTTTCCATTCTGCGAATGGCACTGTCCACAATCCGCCGCATCAATTCCAAATAAGACACTCCCGCCATCTTCGACAGAATGGGCAAATCGGAATGTTCCGGGTGCATTCCCGCCAGCGGATTGACTTCCATGAAGTTCGGCTTCCCCGCCGCGTCGCAGCGGAGGTCCATCCGGCCGCCGTCGCGGCAGCCGAGGATGCGCCAGGCTTTGAGGGCGATCTCTTCGGCTTCACGGACGACAGGGTCTTCGGTGGGGCGGATGAATTTGTAGACGACTTTGTCCTCGCAATACTCTTTGTTCGTGTAGGAGTAGACCTCGGGCTCGGCATTGGCGAGCAGCAAAACTTCAATGGTGCCGATTACCTTGGCATCGTCTCCTGTTCCTGTGAAGCCGATGGTGAACTCACGCCCCGGTAGAAATGTTTCCACCAGTACCGGCTGTTGATAGGTTTTTAGCAAGTCGGCGCAAACCTCGCGAAGCTCACCAAGATTCTTAGCTTTGGACTTCGGCGAAACCCCCTTCCCGGTCCCTTCGGCGACCGGCTTCGCGAAGAGCGGGTATGGCAGGTTGACGCGCTCGATATCCGAGAGCTTTTCAACGAGCGCAAAATCGGGGGTCGACACTCCGCCATCACGGACGACGACCTTCGTCAGCCCTTTGTGGAGTGTCAGAGCGAGAACGAGCGGATCGGAAAACGTATAGGGAATGCCGTACACGTCCAGAATCGCCGGCACCTGGGCTTCGCGGGCGATGCCGCACATTCCTTCGGCGATGTTGACGACCAGGTCCCACTCTTCGCCGCTCACGAGCTTCTGGATGAGCTGCCGGGCGTGTCCGATTCGGATGGGCGTGTGGCCAAGCTCGCGGAGGGCGTTTTCCAGCCCTTCCACGGTCGATTCCCGGTCGAACTCCGCGGTTTCATCCTCGGTGTAGCCGGCGGCGAGGTATTCGGAGCGGAGGTCGTAAGTCAGGCCGATTTTCATGATGGGGTGATTGTACGAAAAAGCCCCCGTGGTGAGACGGGGGCATTGTGGGGCGTTTCTCCGAAACAGCCCCATGCTTTAGTCAATGTCGTTCGAACAGCAGAATGGGCCGGTCATGGAATGACGGCCCACAATGCGGACTACTTTGGATCCGGATAGCGATAAACCTGCCCTTCGTAGTTGCGAAGGAGCAGATCGTCGCCATCGCGGCCGACGACGTAGTTGGGCTGGAGCGGGATTTTGCCGCCGCCGCCGGGGGCGTCGATGACATAGGTGGGGACTGCGTAGCCGGTGGTGTGGCCCCGAAGCCCTTCGATGATTTCCAGCCCCTTGCTGACCGACGTGCGGAAGTGGCTGCTGCCGCTGATCGGGTCGCACTGGTAGATGTAGTACGGGCGGACCCGCATCATCAACAGCTTGTGGTTGAGACTCTTCATCACCTCCACATCGTCGTTCACCCCCTTGAGGAGCACCGTCTGCGAGCCGAGCGGCACCCCGCTGTCCGCCAGCCGGTTGCAGGCGATGGCAGCTTCGGGGGTGCATTCGTCGGGGTGCAGGAAATGGACGCTCATCCAAATGGGAGAGAACTTCTTCAGCATTCGGCAGAACTGCGGAGTAATCCGCTGCGGGAGGACCGCCGGCATTTTGGTGCCGATGCGGATGAACTCCAGATGGGGGATTTTTCGCAGGTTGCCCAGAATCCAGTCCAGCTTGTCCTCGGCCAGGGCGAGCGGATCGCCGCCACTGATGAGGACGTCCCGGATTTGGGGCGTCTGGCGAATGTATTCAAACGCCTTCTCCAGCCGCTGCTCGCTGGGCATGATCTCGCCATGCCCCACCACGCGCGACCGCGTGCAGTAGCGGCAGTAGGTGGAGCAGAAATCGAGAGCCAGGAGGAGCACCCGATCGGGATAGCGATGGACCAGGCCCGGGGTCGGGCTGTGGCCGTCCTCGCCGAGCGGATCGTCCGCTTCGCCGGGGGTCCGCACGAATTCGCCGGTGACGGGAATGACCGTGCGCCGCAGGGGCTGCAGTGGATCTTCCCGGTCGAGCAGGCTCATGTAGTACGGCGTGATGCCGACGGGGAGCATCGATTCCCCTTTGACCAGTGCTTCGCGCTCGTCATCGGAGAGAATCAGCATCCGGTCGAGCTGTTCGAGCTTGCGGATGCGGTTGCGCGATTGCCAACGCCAATCGTTCCAATCCCCTTCAGTCGCCTGGGGAAAGAAGCGGCGGCGAAAGTCGCGGGTGCGCGAGCCGGCCCGCGGACGGCGGGGAGACGAAGACGGCGCATCTTCCCGCACGGTGCGGGAAACAGCCGGCCGGGGTGCATCCCGGGGCGGATCAATCGTCGATGAATAGAGGGGTAAAGTGAGGGTGGCGGTAGAGGAACTACCCGGAGGTTCTTCGAGTTCTACCGTGGTTACAGACTGCTCGCAGTCAGAGCTGCTCATATAAAAAAAGACCCAGGAGCCAAGACAATTCCGCCGAATCGGTCTCCTCACCGACGGGCGACGAGCCACGTACACGGTAGCTCGCAAGAGTTGGATTTCGTCATGAAGGCACAACCCGTGTGCAGCACGCCCGGTGCCGAATGTTTACCAAACAACCTGCCATTTCCGCTGCCGAGCCTTTCCGAAGGCTGGCGGTGGCACCAAGTTCACTTGGTGAAACCGGCTGTCCATTCCAGTCCGAACGCTAGCACACATTACCTATGCGCGAATTAAAGAGGGATACCAGCCCGTTGTCAATGGTTTATCTTCCCTTGGAGAAAAGAATTCGCGAAAAAAGTCCGAGACGGGACTTGAACCTGACCATCTACCGCCGAACTCCGCTGCCGATCGGCTCCAGGTGCTGGACCTGCCGCGCGGGCAGAGGTTCCGCTGGGGTTGGCAAAGTTCGCCGCGAACTGCGGAGGCTGTTGGAGGAGGTTTCGAGCATCATCGGAGCCCTCAGGCTGGTGCCGTCCCCCTTGGCATCGGGCTTCTCGGGAACCATGGGAGGTTCCGCGGGAAGCGTCGATTCCGGGGGCAATGGCTCCTTGGAATCGGCCCCTGGGCTGTCCAGTTTAGCCGGGGCCTTTTTGGGCTGAGCCGGTGTGGGGGCCTGGACTTCCTCGGGAGGAACCGCAGCACCCTGCTGGACCTCGCCCAAGATTTCACCCTGGGGGATGTCGCCGCGGCTGACGACGGCAGGCCGCGTCCAGCCGTAGTTGATGTAATGGCCGGCGTCCCGCTCCCGGGCACGTTGCAGAGCGTCCCAGTAGGCCTTCTGCGGCCACGGGCCTTCTTCAAACTGGATGCCGTTGTATTCCATAATGGAGCCCTTGCGGTTGTGGAAGTCGGCAATGGACTTGTTGTATTCGGCCACGGCAGACCAGAAGGCGTTTTCGGCCAGAGTCAGACGGCGCTGGGAATCCAGAACCACGCGAACTGTCTCCGCCGCGGTGCCGGTCCCTTCACGCCTGAGGGCTTCCCGGCCTTCCAGGTCGCGGCGGGCGGCCATCAGGCGGTTGGCATTGTCCTGCACCAGGACGTAGTTGGCGTCAATGTTGCGGTAGGCTTTGGCCAGGCCGGTCGCCACATCAAGTTCCATTTCTTCCAAATAGGCCTTTTCGCGAGACAACCGCAATTGGGCGTGGCGAACCCCCGCCAATTCCTTGCGGAAGCCGACACTCATGCTGCCGCTGGCGAAAACACCGAATTCCTGATAATTGCCGCCAAACAAGTTGTCATAAGCTGTGCTCCCCGCGGCTGGGAAGTCGAGCCCGCTGCGGTGGGCATCGATCAAGTTCTCACCCAAGCCAACCCAGCGGTAAAGTCCGCCGACATCGAGCTGCGGCAGCAGGAAGTTGCGGGACCAGATCAATTCCAACTCACGCTGCTTGAGTTGCCAGCGTTTGGAGATCAATTCGGGGCGGCGGGCAACCGCTTCGGCGATGGAATCGGTCCAGTCGAAGTGGACCCGAGCCATGGTCGGCTCGTCGCTGGGACGGATCAGGCGTCCGTCGCTCGGGCCCAGGCCCATGAGCAGGCGAAGCTCATTTTCGTTGTCATACAAGTTACGGAGGGCCTGGGCGATTTGCCCCTTGAAGTTGAAGTACTGTTCGCGAGCTTCGGCCTCCTCCTGAGCGGTGGCACTTCCCTTGTCGAACCGCTCGTACTGCACTCGCCACAAGACCAACGAACCGTCGCGGCCCAGCTTGGCAGTATCCAGATTGCGGTACGCCAGGTAGAGATCCCAGTAACGAATCTCGATATTGTTGAGTTGATCCTGCAACTGAGCGTTGACGCTCATGATTTCGATATCTTCGCCGATGCGTCCCAGCACGACCGGCATGCGATTGATCTGCACGCCGCGGCCACGTAGCAGCGGGTGGCGGGCCTCCACTTCCATCGTGGCGGTCCAAAAGCTCTTGAGAGCTTGAAACTGGCTCCCACGAGTAAAGCCGCTGTCGCGCGAATTGACGTTTCGGAAGGCCAGCACGGTGCCGTCCGCCGTTTGTTTGCTGGCTTCAAACGAAAGGCCGCCGGTTTTGCTTTGAATATTGGGGATGAAACCAACGTTGGGAAGGTTGGAAGGAATGTTTTGCGGACGGTCGGTGCTGGCGAGCAAGGACTGGTTCGGGCCGGTTCCCACGATGCGAAGCTGAGTATCAAATTCCGCGAGAGCGGCTTCCGGGCCGGAACGGATATTGGCGACGCCGCCGTCGCCGAACGGGGCGGGATTGACCTGGGAGCCCAAGTTCTGGCCGGGGTTGCTGGAGACAATTGCCGGATCGTAGATCGAGGCGAATTGCCGGGGAATCGAATTCAGGGTCAGTTGGCCTTCCTGCGTGCCGGCCGTCAATTGCCCGTTAAAGAGCCGGGCTGCCGTGCCGCCTCGCAGAATCTTGCTGTTGGCCAGCGAGATGGAGACAACCTCCTGGAGCGACAGCTCCCACATCTCCTTGGGCTCGGGATTGCTCAAAGTGAATGGCGTGTGCGACTCTTCCACATCGGGCATCACCGGCGAATTCAGATCCGGATTGGCTGCCGTTGTCGCCTTATCGATGTAATGCGACAGGTCGCCGTCTTCGTGGAGGAAAAACGGCTGGGTGGGCGTGCATCCACTCATGGCTGCGAACATGCAGACGAGAAAAATGCGCGACATGGTGACTGGCCGTCTCATCGATTTCCATTCCTGGGTTTGGCCTGCTGGAACAAGGTTCCAAGCAGTCCGTGGCTGGTCAGGGAGACCGGGTGATTCCCACCAGGAAGCCTTTACAGGCTCCCGTGGACTGGATTCAAATTGTCGTCAGGCCCCCCTGACCGACCCCCCATGGGCGCTGCACGACGAGCGCGCAGCCTCCGAACATGGAAATCGGCAAGCCTGTTATCGGCGGCATTTCCGGCAAACTTTGGGGAATCCCTACAATCCGCAAAACTGAGCCGACAGCACGCCGTTGCTAGCGAAGGAGAGCGATTGCTAGCGTGGCAAAAGACGGCTCCAGGCGAGCTGTTCCGACAAGAGCCCGCCGGGCGCGGGAAAACGGGCGGGATGCAGAAGATGGGCGAGAAGTTCCAGGCTATCGACGATTCGGGGTCCGCTGCGGTTGAGCAGAGCATTGCCATCGACGACAAACACGCGGCCCGCTTGCACAGCGGCGACAGAACTCCAGCCCGGAAGGCTGGGGAGACTGCCTGCTTCTTGCTCCGATCGCCGCAGGTCAAACCCGCAGGGAGCAACCAGAAGCACTTCCGGGTCCAACTCGGCAATTTGCTGCCAGGAGACGTAGCTGCTGTGTTCGTGGGCTATGGCTAGGCCGCTGGTGCCTCCGGCAAGGTCAATCAGCTCGGGGGTCCAGTTGCCGGCAGTCATCAACGGGCTCACCCATTCGATGCAGACGACACGTGGCCGTTTGCAAATGTCCAGAGACCCGTTTAGCGAAGCTATGTGCTGCACTCTGCTTTCGAGAGCTGCAGCGTATTCGCGAGCTCGCTCCGAAGTCCCAACGGCTTCCCCCACGCGAAGCACATCCCGCAGAATATCCGTTACGGAGTTGGGGCTGAGGGCAAGGACTTTGGTGTGGGACAATTCGGGCACACCGGACACAAGCCGCAGTACGTAGTCGTACCCAATGGCACAGACGTCGCACTGCGCCTGGGTCACAATCAAATCCGGCTCGAGATCCCGTAACAGGGACTCGTCCAAGCCATAGAGCGGCAGCCCCGCGTGGAGCCGGCGTTTGACCTCGACATCAATCTCCTCGCTCGATCGGCTGGAGTCGATGTGAGAAACGGTCGCTCGCGGCTTGGTGGCGACCGACCGCGGGAAGTCGCACTCGTGGCTGATCGCTAGCAAATATCTCTCGAGTCCCAGCGCGCAGATAATCTCCGTGGCACTGCTCAGAAGAGAGACGATCCGCGGAAAGGTCATTTGGTCGGCGCGGGAGACGGTTCTTCGGCCTTGGGCTTCTCCACCGGCTTTTCGTCCGACTTGGCCGCGGGCGGCTTCTCTTCCGCGGGCTTTTCACCGGACTTTTCGGCGGGTTTTTCCGACGGTTTGTCCGTCCCTTCCGTCTTTTTCTCGCCTGGGTTTGTCGGCGAGACTTCCTTGGAGGCGGCATTCAGCGCGTCGAGCCGCTTGCCTAACTCCCTGCCGCCTTGCGTCATCTCCATCACCTTTTTGAGCTTGAAATCGGCGGGAAATTTGACATCCAAAGCGCCAAGCAAATTGATGTAGTGCTCGATTATTTCCACCAAGTCTTGAGCTTCGACGGAATCAATGAGCTCCGGATACTTGTCGTAGACAACCGCCCAATTTTCCCAGGCAAGATCGTATTTTTTTCTGGCCTCGTTGAGGCTCTTTTTGCCTTCAAAGAGTGCCTCCGCGTCATGCACCAATTCCCGGGCAGCCAGGCCCTCGTCGGTTTGCTCGGCACTGGAGCGCGCTTTCCAATACGCATAATTCACAGTGCCCCGATAGCGGCGAGTCATATCGATTTCTTGAGAGAGTTTTTGCAGTTGATCGGCGATTTCTCGGGCTTGACTCAATTTGTCGCGCGGCACTTGGGCAGCCACTTGATCATTGGAAGGCTTGACCATTCCGGCGAGCATGCCAGCCCCATAGACCTCTTCGGCAGTGCGTTGATCGGCCGGCTTTTCCCAAACTTCCTTTTCGCGTTTGGGAAGAGAGGCAATCTTTTCTTGACGAAGCTTCTCGCGAACGCCGGGTGCGAGCAAATCGAGCTTGGCTTCCGCCGCTGCTCCGCGCTGCTCGAGTTCCTCCAAACTGTTTAGCTGGACGGAGATTCCCAGGTAGGTGGGTATTTGCCGATCGCCAAATCGAAGGAAATTGTCATGGCCCATGGACCAGGCCAACTTGGCATGCTGACCAAAGATCCCGTCGTCCTTCTCCATCGCCGCGGCGGCATTTATGGAAGTCATGGGGCCGGAACTGTAGAAAACCAGCGGGGACTTGGTTCGAATCGACTTGTATTCCGCGGCACGTTCCGCCTTATCGAACCAGAGTTTGGCAACCAGCCAATTGTCGGGCTTGCCATCATAGCGGGTCAGGCCCTCGTCGACTTCGACCCCTTGGGCACGAAATTTTGCGTGCAAATCCTCGTCGGTCTTAAACATCCGTCGAAACTGCTTGCTCTCGTCGGCGCGACCGAACTTTTGACCCACGTACCAGCCAAGCTGGTAGATCATGCCCGGCTCATCGCGGTTGTAGTGGGTTCCCAAGATCAGGAAATCGATTCCCTTTTTGACCCAAGCATAGCGATCGCGGTAACTATCAAATTCCACCGAGGAGTTGTAGGAGAGATTGTGGGCGTGGAATTCCCAGACCTTAAGAAAGTTTGGCTGCAAACGGATGATCTGCTTGACCGTCAATTCCAAGCCAGTAAAGTCCTTCTTCTTCTGGTAATCGAGCGCGTTGATCCAGAGCAAGTCTACCGCTACTCCCCGCATCCCCAGCACCGCGAGCTTCATGGTCTCGCTGGCGGGGTCGATTTCACCAAGCTCCGCCTGGGAGAGCCTGTATTGAGACCGCAACTGGGAAAGCTTGCCTCCCGCGGAGAGGGCGGACTGTCCCCGCCCCGCCGTGGCTGGTTGACTGATGGCCGCAATAGGCAATAGGAGGACGGCAATCCCCACCAGATAAATGACCTTGCGGACGAAAGAGGCATTATTCCAGTTCATCCGGCAATCTCCCGCGTCTTCAAGAAGAAGTAAGCTGCAATGCTAGAGGAGATGGCATAGACAACAGCCATCGTCAACTGCTGGCCAACGAGCGAAGGATAAACATCAAATCCGCTGGCCACGAATTTCGAAGTGTCAAAACTGGAATAGTTGGGCAAAATGTAGGTCAGACCCTCCACCGCGCCCAGCATCAGGGAATCCGCGAACTTAATGGTCCATTCGATGGGGGTAAACACGTCCAGGTCCGACTGGGTGTTCTTCTGTTGCAAAATGCGAATCAAGGATTCAATCGGACCTCCACCGGTAAGCACCTTGCTCAAAATGTCACGGGCTAGTCCGCCAAAAAATCCCAGCACAATGGCGCAAATCGTCGCGATCATGGCCACGGGCCCGCTCAAAAACGTGCTGAACATGACGCCGAAGCAAGTCACGAGAACCATCTGCAGCCAGACGCTCAGATAGCCCTTGGCAAAATTCGCGAAGAAAAAGCTGTCGCTGGGACGAAGGTAGACGTCCGGCTGTGCGACGCCAAAATACTGGGCAACCTCGATGCAGCGAATGGAAACCTCAATTTGGCCATTGTAAACCAGGTCGTCAAAGATATCCAAAGTAATGTCGGAGCCGTCGGGACTCTTCCCGACTTTCATTTTTCGGTTGATGGAAATTCGCTGAGAGACGAATTCGCGGGATTCAAAGGTAATAGGGGGCGAGGACCTTACCTTGGCATCGGGATTCAAGTTGAGAAGCCGAATTTCCCCCATTACCCCTCTTTCAATGTTTCCCTTGTAGGTGCGAAAGACGGCCAGATTCAATTCCAGGGGCAATCCGTCGGGATACCGCTCGGGGGTAATCCCGCTGAACTTCCAAATCGCCGCTGATCGGTTGTTGCCTCCCTCGATGAAATTGCGATACATCCACTCATCGCCGACGTTGAAAATCTCGTTGCTGGGATTTCCGGCCGCATCAAGACGCCGCAATTTGCCGAATACGGGGGCGCGAGCAATCAGGTCCCCCCTCGCCGGGCCGACTTTGTATGTGCGATTGGCACCTTCGCCAACGGTTTCGATGCGGTGGAAGTGACCGTATTCAATTTCCGTTTCACCGCTCTGAATTTCTCCCTGCTTGTCCATGATGACCCGGTGACGATGGTGAGCGTCCCGAGTGGTTTGTCCCTCACGCTTGCCGGAAGCGTCGGCTTTGGTGGTGAAACTTTCGGCAGTTAACTCATGATTGTGGGCCAGGCCACGGACGACGAAGACATAGCTAATCAGCCCCATCATGAGCAGCATCACCGTGCCGACGGCAGAAAAGCCAATGGTCCGCCCGAGCACGATTTCGCCCGCGCGGATCGGCTTGGTGACCACCGTGTAAATCGTCTTATGCTTGATGTCATTGGGCAGGCTGAAGGCACTGAGAAACACAGCCATCAGCATGACCAAATAGTTGGTAGTGGTCAGTACGATGCTGATATAAGTCTTGGCTCGATTGCTGTTGTCCACATCCAAAAACAGGCCCGCAAATAGCATCAAGAGCAAGAACACCGCGAAACCGACCAGCACCCGATTGCGGATGGCCTCCTGTACGGCCACCTTGGCGACGGCCAGGGTCCGCCGCAGGGAAAACGCGGGCAGATCTTCCGTAATCGCGCCGTAAATGGACTTAGCAACGAGGTAAAATCCCTCGCTGGGACCATGCTTGATAGCCGCGATCAAGAACCACAAGAACGGCACCAGCACCGACAACAACAGCAGAATTCCAGCCGTCCCCAGCAGAAAGCCGATCTGCGACCAGGTGGAGGCATCCAGCAGGCGAATTGCCCGCGGGTTGCCGAGCATCCATTCCCAATATTCGATGACGTTATGTTCAAAAGGCATTTCGGACTTCTCGACCTGACAGAGATTGGAATGGCTTGATTTGTGGCAGTGCGGACAAGTGGGAACGGGACGACGGGATGCGACCTGACTACTTCTGCTGAGCCCGGCGGCCCGGTCGGGCCTCGCTGTCCTTGACGATATTGAGAAACAGCTCTTCGAGTGACAGCGTCGGGTGCTCCACTTTCAATGTCTCTCCGCCGTGGCGGGCGATGACCGCACGGATTTCCGCCTCCGCTTCGGGGGTCAGGCCGCGGGCTTTGATTTGGGTCACGTCTTGCACGGTGAGCAATTCCGAGACGGCTCCGAGCTCCTTCAGTTCACCCTGGTGCAAGATGGCGATGCGGTCGCAAACGTCCTGCACGTCGGGGAGCAAGTGGCTGCTCATCAAAACCGTCTTCCCTTGATCCCGCAGTTTCAGAATCAAGTCCTTCATTTCGCGGGTGCCGATGGGATCAAGACCCGAAGTCGGCTCGTCAAGCAGAATCAATTCCGGGTCGTTGATAAGCGCCTGGGCCAGGCCGATGCGGCGGGTCATACCCTTGGAATATTCGCGCAATTGGCGGCGACGGGCATGCTGGATGCCAACCAGTTGAATCAACTGCTCAATCCGCTCTTTTCGGACCTGGGGAGTCATATTGAAGAGCCGGGCATAAAAGTCCAGGGTCTCTTCCGCATTCAGGAATTTGTAGAGATAGGACTCTTCCGGCAGATAGCCAATTCGCTCGTTTTTGGCGACGTCCGTGGCATCCTGGCCGAAAACCAGCGCTTGCCCGCTGGAGGGGAAGAGCAGCCCCAGCAGGAGCTTGATCGTGGTCGACTTGCCCGACCCGTTGGGACCCAGCAAGCCGAAAATCTCCCCCTTCCGGATCTGCAAGTCCAAGGCGTTGAGAGCCCGGACCTTGGGGCGGCCCCAGAAGTCGCGAAAAACCTTGGAAAGGCTGCGAGTTTCAATGACCACATCGCCGGTGGTCGGAGCAGCTTTGGCGGCGGGGGGGGCTTCCAATTGGGTGGCCATGAGGGGGAATTGTGGGGTTTTGTGCAAAATGGGAGTGGCAAAACCGTCTGCTCAGCGGACTGGACGAGCGATAACTTCAATCCCTGCCGCTATTTGCCGCGCGTGGAATGGACCTATTACGCGGCAGCTTTGCGCCCGGTTCGTCTCGGCGCTTGCAAAAACTGCAAACCGGTAAAACGGCCGAGAAATCGACGGGTCCTCACTATAAACCTGACCGCTTTCAGCCGCAAGGATTGACGGAAATGCTTGCGGGATAATGCTCTGCGACGTGCCAGAAATCGAAGTTTGTCGGCCAGAATTCGAGCCGTTGGGGCCCGTTGTAAGACTTTCCAGGGCTGTAAGAAATACAAGCGAATCCAGGTGCCTTCCAGGCGAGTCTCCTCGCCTCCGTTTTCGCCGGAACCCGTGATTGTTCCAAGGATTAAGCCGTTCTCACGCCGCTTTTCATAGTTCCCCTTCGCCTCTGGCACGCCTCTTGCTTTACTTCCTAATCAGCGACGACAGGCTTGGATGCCTGGATTGGATGGAACCCAGTTTCTAATTTCAGCCGCCGCATAGGAGGATCCTTATTGCAGCACCATTGGTCCCCTGAGGAATAGGGACCCCCGGGCCGACGCGATTGGGTAGAGTCGCGAAAGCCCATGCCCACGATCGTTCATTCCCGCCTGAAAGGGCCGTCAAGGTATCCCGCACCTTGACGGCCCTCTCTGTTTCTTGGCATTGTTTGCCCCACGCCCGTTTCCATTGCCCCTATCTGTTTGGGGCCGGTTCGCTAAACTTGGCCGGAGTTCTCTTTCCTCTCTCCCCGGCAACCCGTGACGACGGCTGTAACAGACCGCAAATCCGCGCTCGACTTCCTCTACAGCCGGATTAATTACGAGCGACTGGCGCATGTGCCGTACAACTTGGACTCGTTCAAGCTGGATCGGATGCGGCAATTGCTCGCCGGTATTGGCGATCCGCACCTGGCCCAGAGGGCCGTGCACATCGCCGGCACCAAGGGGAAGGGCTCCACGGCCGCGATGATTGCCGCCGTGCTTCAGGGGGCAGGCTATAGGACCGGGCTTTACACCTCTCCGCACCTCGAACGGCTGGAAGAGCGATTTGCCATCGATGGAGTTTGCCTCCCCGAGTCGGAATTCGTCTCCCTCTTTGCGGAACTGGTCCCCGTGGTGGAGCGGATGGACCACGAAGCCCTGTCCGGCGGCAGCGGCGGGGGACTGACGTTTTTCGAAATCACGACGGCTCTGGGATTTCTCTACTTCGCCCGGCACAACGTCGATATCGCGGTGCTGGAAGTGGGCCTGGGTGGCCGGCTCGATTCGACCAATGTCTGCCAGCCGGAAGTGAGCGTGATCACCAGCATCAGCTATGACCATACGAAGCAACTTGGCAACACGCTGACGGAAATTGCCCGAGAAAAGGGGGGGATCATCAAGCCGGGGGTGCCAGTCATCTCGGGGGTGACGGAAGCTGAGCCGCGGCTGGTCATTGAGGAAATCGCTCGTCAGCAGAATGCGCCGCTGCTTCAGCGCGTCCGCGATTTTGACTTTGCCAATGCGGCTTATTGCGCCGAGAGTCACGCCCTGCAATTCGATTACTGGGAGCGAAATACGAAATCAGATTCACCTCTGAAGGGCATGCAGATTTCCCTGCTCGGCACCCATCAGTGCGCTAACGCTGCGGTCGCCATCGCCACTCTCCGGCAGTTGGCGAGTCAGTACTGGACCATCTCGGAGTCCGCCATCCGGCAGGGGCTGGCAGTGGCCAATTGCAGTGCCCGTGTTCAAGTGATCGGCCAGAATCCGACCGTCATCATGGACGTGGCCCATAACGTCGCGTCCATCCAGGCCCTGGTGGATGTGCTCAAGCAGCAATTTCCCCAGGCTCGACCCACCCTAATCTTCGCCAGCAGCCGCGATAAGGACGTGGCTGGCATGCTCCGTGTGCTGCTGCCGGCCTGCGAGACGCTCATTCTTACGAAATACGTCACCAATCCGCGGGCAATGGAGACTGCCGAACTCGAGTCGATTGCCCGGGAAGTTGCCAGCCAGCTTTCGACATCGGCATTGCAGAAAATCCTCGTCGAACCGACCCCCGCCAGTGCCTGGGAGCGCGCCCGTCAGATGAACAGCGGACTAATCTGCATCACAGGCTCGTTCTTTCTGGCGGCGGATATGGCGGAAGTGCTGCGAACAGAAAGACGGGATTTGAAATCTGAAATTTGAGATTTGAGACGGAAGTGATGCCGAACTGGGTTTAGAATGATAGGGGCCTATAGGTCGTCGCAATAAATCTCTGCCGTCTCAAATTTCAAATCTCAAATCGCTCTTCCCTGAGGAAGCATCCAATGATCGCAAACTACAGCCTCATCCCCATCCTCCTCGCCTTCGCCCTCTGCCTCCCATCATTCGCCGCCGCCCAAGAGCGCACTCCCCAGCAGCAGGCGGAAGTGAAGGAGTTGCAAACCGGCATCGAGGATTTCTTCAAGGGCTTCAGCAGTTCCACAATCGGGCCGGAGCAGGCCTTTAACACTCTAGTCGGAAAGGGCCCGCTCAAGACCAAGACCGAAGAACTCACGGGACTCATCGACAAGGCCAGCAAGCTCGAAACCCGCTACGGCCGCTACACCGGCCACGATGCCGCCAGCGTGAAAACCGTGGGGAACGACCTGGTGATCCTCCGCTACCTCTACAAAGCCGAGCGTTTCCCCGTGGTCTGGCACTTCTACTACTACCGCCCCGCCAGCAGCGGCACCGCCCCCAAGGGAGACTGGAACCTGATTGAAATCCGGTTCGATACGAATTTGGACGGGCTGGATAGGTAAAAATACGAGTCCAGACATCCCTGGCCATGGTCGCCTACTCTAACGCCCGGTTCAGCCTGGGGCGCGGTTTCAAGAATACTTCACAAGCCTTGGCATCAGCCCCGTCAGCGATCAACTGCCGTCCGATGTCGGCCCGCCAAGCTTGGTCGAAGTAGTCGCGGTCGAATTTCAGAGCGATGGCAAGTCGCTCCTTCACATCCTGAGACTTCAAATACTGGAGAACTTGCTCAAGCTGAGAAATCCAGTTCAAGTCCTCGGAATCGTGATCGCGGGATTTCGCCAACGTCACTTCCAACGGCTTGATTGCGGCGGGATCACGCCGCCAAAAGAGCAAATCCAAATACGCCTGAACTCGCCACCGCGGGTCTTCCTCACTCTTGATATGCAAGTCAATTTGCTCCAGCGCGAGTTTGAATCCCTGGGGGGGATCAATGTGAGCAATGGCGGTGATTGCATAGGTCAAATAGGTATTGTCTTTCTGGCAAAATGATTTCAGTCGCGGCAAGTCTTCGGAATTGCCTAGCTGACCGAGGTATCTGATCAAGTCGTACTTGTAATCCGGGTTTCTATCCAGGAGAAGCCTTGTCAAAGCAGCAGACTCGTCGCACTGTTTTCCCGACCTGAGTGAATACGCTAGAACCGATTTGATTGCAGCTTCCTCGGGATCAAGGTAGTCGGGTTTAGCTCGCTCCGTTTGGGCAATGTTTCTGAGTTCACGATAGAATTCCACCTTATCCGTTTGCCCCAGCAGAAATCGGGCCGCAGCAATCCGCGAGCGGGAGTTTGCTTTGGCACTGTCGTGGAAAGCTTGGACGACCGCCAATTGTTTGAGAGTGACTTTTGCGCCCTCAAGCACTTCCAGAATCAAGTCGGCACGATGCTCGTCGGCGACATGCGGCAGAGAATCAAGCAGTGAATCAAAGTACTTTGGATTCGGCGGAACGGCGGCGAATTTGAGCGACCACGTAAACAGACCCCAATTCTTGCTGCGGAGGAGCTTTACAAGCTCCGGCTCAGGATTTTCCATTGTCGCCACGCGAAGTTGCTCGGCGAAATCGTCGAGTTTCAAGCGGCGAAGCTCAGGCAGTGCATCTTTGATCCGCCACTCCACTGCTAATTTGCCGAATAACAGGGCATCGACTGCCGCTATGTCGTTGCGAAATGTGTAAGAGTTGTCCTCGTTCTCGACTTGACCATTGGGAATCTGCTTCAGCCTGTCAATAAGATCGTGATTAAGCTTCTCCGCGGGCTGAATCACGGGCAATTGATCAGCCGCGAGGCGATGCAATTGACGGTGCAATTGTGCCTCAACAAATCCTGCAACGCCACCACTTCGGACACTGACGTCCCTTCCGAAAAACTGTTCTGCTTTTGTACGGAAATGAAACTCAAAGTCCCTATCCTTCGATCTGATTTCGAAAGTCAAATAGGGTGCGTGGCTGCCGATAGAGCGGCCGTGAGCATCATTTAGCACTTCAGGATCTCTCTCCTGGATTTCCGCCATGCAGGCATAGATCAATTGCCTGGCCATTGAATCCACTTGATCTTTCGCAATCTCACCTCGCCGGATGTCGCGGGTTGCTAACTCGATGACCGCCTTGTCTCCACGGACATTGATCTCGAACCGCTGTAGCGACCAATCCAAATGCTTCCCATACAGCAACAAGTCGTAGTCGCGAGGAAGTTCGCTCGGCTGGTCGGGAATCACGACCTTGAACTGCTTGCGGAATTCGGCGTCTTGCCGGCGCTCGATTAGTGCGAGAATTTCTTCACGAGCGGCTTTGTCTTTGCCAGTGGCTACTCCTCTGCGCACCGGTGCTTTGAGCCAGGGGCCTTCTTGAACTTCGTCCTCGCAATACGCCTGATTCGCCAACAGGACAACTACTACGACAAAAAAGAGTCGGCTGGACATGTCGGACCATATTCCTATATTTCGTGTCGCACCAGCCGTTTGAACTCAGAAGGAGGAATTTTATCGCCGTGGCGACTCCCCCGTCAAGAAAATCTCGGGAATCATGGGGATTATGGGCCGATCTGCGGGACCAAAAAACTTTGGAAATTCTGGCTGGCGGGGGCTTGAAAGTGCCAATCTGGTTTGTATACTTAAGTATAGTATATGCGGCGATGCTGCGCCCATGGGCGGAGCGGCGTAGGATGGGACTCCTGTCCCGTCCGATTCGACGGGAGAGAACACGAGGAAGGACGGGACTGGAGTCCCATCCTACTTTTTGTGGACAGACACTTTTGAGATTTGAGACAGGTGGAGGGGGAACCGCCTGAAGGCGGGACTCCAGCGCGGATCTTTGACAATTTGGTAGTGATGGGAGAATAGTTGCCGTTAAGGTGCTGCTTGATTTCGTACTTGCGCTTGAAAAGATGGAGCTGTTTTCAGGGGCGAGGGGAGTGAATCAGAATCGCGGGGGTGAATCAGACTTACGTCGATGGCCCTGGCCCGAACATCAGTTCGCATAACGGGTTCCGGTACGGTGAATCAACGTAAGTCTTGGAAAAAACTTGCCGTGAATCATGAATCAAGAGGACCTATCCGGGGAAAGTCCAGGGAAGAAATGCATGTATCAGGAAAACGGGTTTTCGGATGCCTGGCTTGATTCATGAGTCGGCGGAAGTGGCAGCCGGGCAAGGAGTTGTGGCCAGAGCGGGACTTTGATTCAGGCGAAAAGTGAATCAAGAAAAGGTGTATCAGGGGGCAGGAGGCAGGGGACGCACTCCCTCGCTGGCGCTTCGGGTTAGTGTCCTGCGCGGCTACGGAGTGTTCTTGATCCGCTGGGAGCGCTCTTTGGGGGTGCCGACGAGGTCTTGGACCCATTCGTTGAGCATCATCACTTCGACGCGCGGGTTGCGAGTTTGCCCCTGGGGATCTTCGCGAGTGGTCAGGGGCTCGTTGCCGCCGGCCTGGCTGAGGCGGACCTGCTCGGGGGTGACGCCGTGGTCGACCAAGTATTTGAGCACCGACTGGCAGCGGGCATAGGACATTTGCCAGGGATCCTTAAAGCCCCCTTTCGCCAGCGGCGGGTTGCGGGAGGTGTGGCCGCGGATCTCGACCTTGTGAGGCTTGCCGGCGAGTTGCGGAATGAGGAGATCGAGCCGCTCCTTGGCCTTCTCGTCCAGGTCGATGGAGTCCTCGGCAAAAAAGAGCATCGTCCCGACGCCGCTCTTTTCCGCCAACCTCATTTGCAGGACGCGCGTTTTCTCCGCCTCGGGGTCGTTCGGGTCGTCGCTTTTGCTCCGCCGCTTCGTTCCGCCGCCGGGCATTTTAGAAAAGGGTTTGACGGGGTTCTTTTCGTTAGAAGGAGGGGAGCCTCCACCTTCGTCATTTTCGCCGTCAAATGGCTCGAAGGGGTCGGTGAAACTGTGGGCAATTGCCTTCTTGACCTTGGGGCTTTGCGCGGTGATCCACATGACGAGAAAGAAGGCCATCATCGCGGTCACGAAGTCCGCGTAGGCCACTTTCCACGCACCACCTCCTTTGCCTGCCATAGGTCAGCCCCTGATACTTCGCTGAATCACCTTTTGAAAAAGGGGTCAGGCACGTCGCTGAACCCTGTTTTGTTGGAAAGAACTGTACGTGGCTTCGAGCCAGACCCCTTTTTCAATAGGCGATTAGGTTTCCGCCGACTTGAGCATGGCTTCCAGCTCTTCCTGGCTGGGACGCATTTCGCTGGAGACGCCGCGGCGAGCCAGCTCGATCGCCACTTTGGGAGGCATGTCATTCACAAAGCCGGTGATGGTGGCCGCGACCGTCTTGAAGTAGTCCATTTCGGATTGCCCCATGAACTCGAGCTTGGTGGCCATCGGGCCGAAGAAGCCGTACGACAGGAGAATTCCGAGGAACGTTCCGACGAGTGCCGCACCGACCTTGTGACCGATTTCCTCGACGGGGCCATCGATGGCCCCCATCGTGATCACGATGCCGAGCACGGCCGCGACGATTCCAAAGCCGGGGAGAGCATCCGCTGTTTTGCTGAGCACGCCGATGGGGGCGTGATGTTCCACTTCCATCGTCTTGAGTTCGGCGTCGATGAGCTCCGGCAGTTTCTGCGGGCTGACCGAGCCGTCCATGACGGGGGTCAAGAGACCGCAGATGAATTCCATCACATGATGGTTGCCCGAGACCTTGGGATATTTTTGAAAGATGGCGCTGTCATGGGGATTCGACAGGTGGGGCTCGAGGGCGAGGAAGCCGCTGCGACGGGCGAGGCGGAAGAGCTCGTACATCGCCTTGAACAGCTCTTCATAGGCACCTTTGTTGAAAGGGGAGCCTTTGAGGGACTGAATGACACCCTTCATCAAATCCTTAAGGACCTTGACGGGAGACATCACAACCAGGGCACCGATGGAAGCCCCGCCGATGGTCAAGATTTCGGCTGGATGGATCAGCGCACCGACCTGCCCGCCGGAAAGCGTGAAGCCTCCCAGCACACAGCCGATGACGATGATGAAACCGACGATGACGACCATGCTGCCCTTCCACGAGTAGATTGGCGCGGGAGTTCCCACTTGCCAGAGGCGCACCTCGGGCTTCCCGCCTTCGACTCATTAACGGCTAGCAGCGGTGCCAAACTCAAGTCGCCCATGGAATTGGCAGAGTCGAACGAATATCGGCGATATGCTGACGACAACGATCGTGGGAGTTGTGATGGTCGCTAGGTGGGTGACATTTAGCCGCCATGTTCCGGAGGAGCTGGGTGCTCCAAATAACTGCTCAGTACGCCGTGAATGGCCAACAATTCGCATTCCAATTTGGCCAAGACAGTTGCTGCTTGTGTGAAGTTGTGGTCCTTTCCCATTTGCTCGAGTTCGGCGGCGACCTCGGTTGAGCCAGTCCAGCCGATGGTCCCCATCGTGCCTCGAAGGGTGTGAGCGGCCCGCTGCAAAAGTGTGCCGTTCTGGGCGGCAATGGCTTGTTTTATCGATAACAGGTGTTGCGGAGATTCGTCGAGGAAAGCTTGAAAGACATCGCGCAGCAAACTGCGATCACCATCCATATTCTTGAGGGCTGCCGAAAAGTCGATCACCGAAGTTGCGGCTTCCCCGCAGATCTTGGAATCAAACGACGGCCGGTTGCCGAGCAGTCGTTCCAAGGCCGCGAATAGCAGTTCGGCTCGAATAGGCTTGGAAACATAATCATCCATCCCCGCCTGGAGGCACCTTTCGCGGTCCCCTTTCATGGCATGGGCGGTCATAGCCAGGATGGGTATGTGCCTGCCGCTTCCGCGTTCCCTGGTGCGGATGATCGCGGTCGCCTCAAAGCCATCCACCTCGGGCATTTGTACATCCATCAGCACCACATCGAAGGCTTGTTTCTCCAGAACCGCTACGGCGTCTTTTCCGTTCGCTGCCACGACGACACTGTGTCCATGCTTTTGCAGCAGCGCAATGGCCAGCTTTTGATTGACGACGCTATCCTCCGCTAAAAGGACATGCAGCGGCCGCAGGGTGTTGGAGCCCAAGAGAAGAGTCGCGTGATTGCCTTCGAGTGTGATACTTCCCAGCGAGAGAGCAATCGTGTCGAACAACTCTGATTGCTTGACCGGCTTAAGCAAGTGGGCGGCGACGCCGAGCTCTTTGCAGCGGTTTTGATCACCCGGATGAGCCCCCGAAGTGAGCATAACGACCAAGGTGTCGCGCAGATCTCGATCTTGTTTGATCCAATCGACGAGCGTAAACCCATCCACGTTGGGCATGTGAACGTCCGCGATGACGAGGCGGAATGGCTGATTCGCAAGGCGGGCCTTGTGCAGGCTTTCCATTGCGGCTTTTGCATCGGCAACAGTGGCCGGCACCATTCCCCAACTTCGCAGCATTTCGTCCAGTATCAATCGATTCGTGGCGTTATCATCCACGACCAATGCCCTGATATCATGTACAACCTCCGGTTTGAGAGACGGGGGTTTGCTGGGAAGCTCCTTCGCCAAAGGGAATCGAGCCGTGAAATGAAAGGTGCTCCCTAGACCCGGCTGGCTCTCTGCCCACAGTCGTTCCCCCATCAAGCGGACAATGCGGGTTGAAATGGCGAGGCCCAGGCCGGTGCCGCCGTATTTGCGCGTCGTGGAAGCATCCGCCTGCTCAAAGGGGAGAAAAATTCTGTCCAGCTTGTCCTGAGCAATACCAATCCCCGTATCGGAAACGGAAAAATGCAAGAGCCCTTCCTCGTTGGTGGCCGACTCGCTGCGCACCATCAGCACGACTTCCCCCTGCTCCGTAAACTTTATGGCATTGCCGACCAGATTAACTACCACTTGCCGCAAGCGGCTGGGGTCGCCGATGAGGGAATCGGGAACATCGGAGTGGATATGACAAGCGAGTTCCAGTCCTTTGGCATGTGCCCGATACGCCAGAGATTTGAGCGCATCTCCCAGCTTATCCCGCAAGCTGAAGGCAACTGCTTCCAGATCAAGTTTGCCGGCTTCGATCTTGGAGAAGTCGAGGATGTCGTTGATCAGGGAAAGGAGTGATTCGCCCGACTCATGGACCATTTTCAAATAGTCCCTTTGTGAGGAAGTCAGGTTTGTGTCAAGCGTCAACTCGGTCATGCCAAGGATGGCGTTCATGGGGGTGCGAATTTCATGGCTCATGTTGGCCAGAAACTCGCTCTTCGCCTGATTCGCGGCGTCGGCGACCTCCTTGGCGGAGCGGAGTTCCGCCTGAGTCTTCTTGTGCTCGGCAATTTCATTCTTGAGTTCCTGGGTTCGCTGGGAAACCCGTTCCTCAAGTGTTGCGTAGAGATCTGAAAGTCGTTCCGTCATATTGTTGAACGCGGCCGCCAGAGTGCCAATTTCGTCCCGGGTGCCGACGATCACGCGGGCCGACAAATCGCCCGCGGCCACGGCTTTCGCCGTATCGGTCAGCTTGAGAATCGGCTTCGTGACTTGCCTCGCTAAAATGTAGGCAGCACTTAGTCCCACGACGAGCAACCCGCCATTGATCGCCAATAAAATCCGCTGGAGCCGGTGCAGCGGCTGGTAGGCCTCCGCAACGCTGATTCGAGCCACCAGACCCCATTTTCGGCAGTCACTGGGCTGGTAGGCGACCGGGCGAAAGCGGACCAGTGACTCCGCGCCCCCATAGCCGGCGATCTGGAATCCTTCTTCGCCGGAAATCGCCGCCGCCATCGGCAGCACATCCGTCACCACGGCGTTTGTCTCCCGTTGATTCCGGGTCGGAAACAAGTAGCGGATTTCATCCCCTTCGCGATAGCCAATCAGAACTTCCCCGGTATCTCCAAGGCCGTTATTGTCCCCCAGCAGATCGCGCAGCGTGTCGGCATTCAGCCGAACCAACAGCACTCCCAAGAGCCGGCCGTCGTTGGTGCGCGTAGGGGATGAAAGATAGAGCCGATTTTTAATTCCAACACCATCTTCCGGCATTCCCAAGAATGGTCGTTTGAGCCCTTGCTGAAATTCCTCCCGAATGGAAAAATCCTGGCCCAACAGGGTTGGGTTGGTTGCTGCAATTGCTTTACCCTTCTGGTCGCAGATCCAGATTTCTTCGAATCCGCGAATGCTGGTGCGAGCATCCTTGAGAATTGGCTCGGCCCCGACTCGCAATTTCTCGTCGTTAAGTTCCCCTGCAGCATGCTGCTCGATCAGTCGCCGCAGCAAGGTGCGACTGGCGACGAGCGCTGCTAGTTCTTGTTGCCGCTCCACATAGGCGAGCAGCATCTGATGGCGGTCGGCGGCGGCTACCTTGAGACGGTCGTGAATCTGACTTTGGACGATGTTCGTCGCCACGAGATAGCCCACCCAGCTCATGCTGCTGCCAGCGAAGATTAGGACAACGGCGACAAACAGCGTCAATCGGAGAACGATCGATGAACGTCCGAAGTTGTCAAGTTGGGGCTCTGCTGCTGCAACTCGAACCGGACGCGCGGACTCTAAGTCGGAGTCTGGTGGGCTGCTATTCAAGGAGCCAGTTCCTCTCTTTCACAAAAACGCCCCTCGCCGTATTGGCCTTTGCAAACGGAAGGCTCATTCAATTGGAGCGGCAAAGTTGTGCGGTTGCCAAAACAGGCACCTAACACCCATCGTATGTTAATGGAGCTACGACAGTCCACCTTGGCGCGGCTAATTCTACTCAATTTTGATGTCGCACCAGTCGTTTGAACTCCGTCATTTCCGTCGTGCCGCCGACAATGAATGGAGTCCGCTGATGGATGCTGGTGGGCTCGATATCGAGGACCCGGCGGGTGCCAGTGGTGGCGATTCCCCCCGCTTGCTCCGCCAGGAAGGCGATGGGATTGGCTTCGTAGAGCAGGCGGAGCTTACCTTCGGCGTGGTCGGCCGTCGGGGGGTAGAGGAAGACTCCTCCCTTGAGAAGCGTGCGGTGGAAATCGGCCACCATGGAGCCGATGTAGCGCGAGGCATACTTGGTTCCCATCGCTCCCTTTCGCAAGCGGTCGATGAACTCGTTATAGCCAGTGGGAAAGTCGTCGCGGTAGGCTTCATTGACGCTGTAGTACTTTCCCGTGGCGGGCATTTTGATGTTGGGATGGCTGAGGATGAATGCTCCGACGGAAGGATCGAGTGTGAAGCCATGCACGCCGAGACCGACGCTGTAGACCAGAATCGTAGATGAGCCATAACAGACATAGCCCGCAGCCACTTGCTTTTTTCCTGGCTGAAGGAGCCACTTTTCGGGGTCGTCGCAATCGATGCCCTCGGGCCGGCGGAGGATGGAAAACGTGGTGCCGACACTGACGTTCACGTCAATGTTCGACGAGCCATCCAGCGGGTCGAAGATAACGGCATAGTGGGCTTCGGGCGAGCAATGAGCGGTCATCCGCGGATGCTCGTTCTCTTCCGAAGCCAGCACGCCAATGCTGCCGCGGGCGGAGAGGCAATGCATCATCGCCTCGTTGGCGTACACATCCAGTTTCTGCTGGACTTCACCTTGCACGTTGGTTTCGCCGGCATCGCCGAGAATGTCGGACAGGCCCGCTCGGCGGACTCTGGCCTGCACCATCTTCGTGGCGAGGGTGATGCCCGAAAGGAGCCAGGAGAATTCTCCGGACGCGCCGGGGAACTGCTTTTGGTCGTGAAGGATGTGCTGCTGGACAGTGATGATCATGGTGGAGAATGCCGCAGGAAGAGAATGAACCTGGTATGCGGAGAGGAGAAGCGTAGTCTAGTCTCCAGCATGGCCGCCGTCATCCGCCAGTTAACTTCCCGAGGCGCTACTTGCTCCATTGCTTGATCGCACCTTCGCTGACTTTCGACAGCGGCGAGTAACGTGGGTGTCGGCTTTCCTTGTAGGGATTGTTGCGGCGGGCGTTGTAGCAGCAGATGAGGGACCAGCGGGGGTCGTCGGAGTCATTGGCGTCGCTGCGGTGAAGGAGGTTGCTGTCGAAGAAAATCGCGTCACCGGGCTCGCACTCGCAGTAGACCAGTTCCATCTGTTCCAAAGCAGCGTTCACACGCTCCAAGTCGGCTCCGGTTTGGTCCCCCGTTTTGCCATGTTCCATTCGTCCCATGAGGTGAGAGCCGCGAAGAACCTGCAAGCACCCATTGGCCCTGTTCGCCCTGCTGACGGCGATGAGCGAACTGGCCAGCAGCGGAAAGAGACAGCCGTTGTTGTACCAATAGCCGTAATCCTGATGCCATTCCCACGCGCCGCCGACGCGGGGTTCCTTGAGCATCATCTTCATGTGGTAGAGATAGACTTCGCCTCCCAGTGCCTGCTCCATTCGGTCCACCACCCGCGGGCTGCGGGCGAACATGCTGTAGAGGTCCTCGCCAGCAGTGTTCCAGAGGGCCAGTTTCGTTTCCTTGCCGCTGGCGTCCTTGCGGCCATAAAGCTGGCTGGCAAAGGCCTGGTCCTGCTTCGCGTAGTCATGGAGTTTCTGAATTTCCGCCTGGTCAAATAGGCCGCGGGCGATGAAAAAGCCGTCGTGCTGGTACGCGGAGAGTTCGGCAGAAGAGAATGTGGAGGTCATAGCGAAACCGAGAATTGAACCCTTGGAATTGAAGCATTCCCAGATTTTACCAATTTTTGGCAACCGTTTTTTGACGCGGCAACTTTCTTCTTCCCCCGGCACCCCGTAGACTAGGGAATAAGTTGACTTGGGGAGCGACGATAGATGTAGGATGGGTTTCGGGCAATCGTTTATGGCCAGGGGCTCGTCTTATGGAATAGTTCCCTGCGCCTGTGTTCAGCGACATTTCTGCCGCTCGGCTCGTGTAACGGACTGCTTATGAAGTGCTCCACACCGCGTTACTCTCTTTCTCTCCAGCTCACGGCGCTGCTCATTCTTCTGCTGGTTGGTGCGGTTTCTCTCCCCGGCTGCGGCGGTTGCCAGAAGGAAACGGCAGCGCAAAAGAAGAAACGCCTGGGCGACGAGAAGAAACAGGAAGAGGAGCGAAAGCGCAAGAAGAAAGCGGAGCAGCCCAAGCCGAACTTCGAGCCGATCATCAGCCAGATCTTGCCGAATACCGTGGTTAACAATCCTGGTCCTAAGACCGAAAAGGAAAAGGAGAAAGAAAAGGAAAAGGCCAAGGAAGATAAGCCGAAGTCGATGGAGAATGCCTACGTGAAGCCAGGCCACTTTGTTAGCGTGATGCAA
Organism: Pirellulaceae bacterium; assembly: GCA_046153945.1. Taxonomy (GTDB): domain Bacteria; phylum Planctomycetota; class Planctomycetia; order Pirellulales; family Pirellulaceae; genus SXOA01. Next base: position 47,638 of record JBJXFF010000151.1, on the reverse strand, counting down.
ACGCTCAAGGCCAACAATTTTGATTACCCCGGAATCCTGCGAACTTATGCGGCGGACGCCTCCGGGAACACTCCCCTGGATGTCTACAAGACAAACTATCGAGTTTCTATGTTCCGCCCTGTTTCTCTTCCCAAGGGGCAGGCGAAATTCATCGAATCTACGTTCTTCCTGCCGCAACGGGAAAACTTCGTTGTACAAGCTCGTTACAACATGAACATAGAATTACTTTCGTCGCGCGGCGGGAGTTCGGCAACCAGCATATCGGCCACCGGAGTGTCGATGCGCGACTGCGAGTACTTCATCGTGGTGCTGGCCGCTAACGAAAACAGTTATTCGGGCTTGAAGGACCCCAAGACGCACAGCGTCGTGGTCAGCCAGAGCGAAATCTCGCGTGATGGGAGTTTGCGCTTCTATTACGTGGAGACGCCCAAGATTGAACGACGTGTTCCACTACCCAGCACTTCCTTTGCCTGGACCACGATCGCCTACATCATTTGGGACGATCTCGATCCCGCGATCCTGACGCAGGACCAGCAGAACGCCATGCTCGATTGGATTCACTGGGGAGGACAACTGATTGTCAGCGGGCCCAATTCGCTCGATAAGCTCAAAGGAAGTTTTCTCGCCCCCTATCTTCCCGCGGAAAGCGGTCAGGCCCTGAAGCTCGATCAGACTTCATTCGATGAAATGAACAAAACCTGGTCGCTGCCGTCCATCGGCAACGAGAAGCGGAAGCCGATGAGCGCCGCGGACCGAAGCATTAAGTTCGTCGGCAACAAGCCGATGCTCGGCGTGGAACTCAAGAAGCATCCGCTGGCGGACTTTCTCGAGGGAACGGGTAATCTCGTCGTGGAGCGCCGCGTCGGCGGCGGACGGATTGCCGTGACGGGCTTTCCGCTGACGGATCTTCGCATTCGCACATGGCCAAATTTCGACGGCTTTTTGAACGGCTGTCTGCTGCGTCGTCCGCCTCGCAATTTTGTGCACAATGACATTCAAGAGCTGCGGATGGAGTGGGACTCTCCGGAACTAAAGAACTTTGTGCGAGACCCACGGATTGCTTGTACGCTGCGTTATTTCAGCCGCGATGTCGGCTTTCCCACGGGGATGGAGAAGCCGGCGGGAGTTTCCCGATCAACGGTCGTCCGCGAAGATTCCTATCCGACGAATCCACGTTTTCCCGGCTTTGTGCAGCCTTCGCCGGAAATGCCTCTGCCGAATACCGTCGATTTGCACCCCAAGGCGGAAGACTGGCACTTTGGCGGCTATCGGGCGGATAACGAATCGGGGGTCGGCGGCTGGAGCGATTTGACTCCCGTTTCGCAAGCCGCCCGCGAGTCCCTCGCCGAAGCCGGCAAAATCTCCATCCCCAAGGCCGACTTCGTGCTCAAGGTTCTGGCCATTTACTTGCTCGTCCTGGTCCCTCTCAATTGGCTCTTCTTCTGGCTCATCGGTCGCGTGGAATGGGCCTGGGCAGCCGCTCCCATCATTGCCATCATCGGTGCGGTCTGCGTGATCCGGCTGGCACAGCTCAACATTGGCTTCGTCCGCAGCCGTACGGAAGTCGCCGTGCTGGAGACCCAGGCGGATTACCCCCGCGGCCACGTCACCCGGTACACGCGCCTCTATACTTCGCTTTCCACGGGCTATGACCTGAGTTTTGACGACCCCTCCGCGGTCGCGCTCCCCTTCGTTACCAATGTCAACTACGTGCGACTCCCCACCGAGTCCGCCAAGTATGTTGATTTTCGGCAGGATAAGAACACCGTCCTGTCCGGAGTTCAGGTCAACTCCAACTCCACCGAAGGTGTGCATGCGGAGCACATGGTTTCCCTTGGAAAGGGCTCCAAGCCGGGTGGAATCACCTTGGCAGGATCAGCGGAAAACCCCAGCGTCCGCAACGACACCCCCTACAGCTTGCATGATGTCGGTGTGCTGCGCAGCTTAGGCGGCACAATTCAAGCGGCCTTCATCGCCGAACTCAAACCCGGCACAGCCGCCCCGCTGACATTTGCTTCCTGCCCTAACAACGAGTCTTGGGTTGCCAGTTGGGATCAGTCACTCGTGATGTCGTCCAAGGTGCAGGCTCAAGAGGAAGACAAAGGAACCGTCCGCTTATATCGCCTGGTGGAGCTCGCCGCCAAACAGTTGAAGCTGGCCCCTGGCGATGCGAGGCTGATTGCTTGGACGGATGATGAAGTCCCCGGCATGAAGGTTTATCCCTCGCCGGCTCAAAACAACACTCGGACACTCATCCTCTCGCATTTGGCCCGAGCGAAGATTCCCGCAGCCATGCACGACAGAAATGTCGCCGACGACATCGTGCTGCCGGAGCTCGAGGAAGAGAAAGAAAAGAATCCTGACGATATGCCGGCAGATGCCGGCGCCCAGTTAACCCCGTCGCGGCCCGCGCTGGCCGCTCAAAGATAGGCCCCGCCCATGATTGAGCTCATTGATTTCGGCAAGGACTACGGCGATTTTCGCGCCGTGGAGCGCCTCAATCTCAAAATCGAAGCTGGCGAGATGTTCGGCTTCATCGGCCCCAACGGCGCGGGAAAGAGCACGACCATCCGCTTCCTCTCCACGCTCCTCAAAGCCAGCCGCGGCGAGGGAATCGTCAACGGACACAGCGTCACCCGCGACCCGATGGCGGTTCGCTACAGCATCGGCTATATGCCAGATAACTTTGGCGTCTACGACGGCATGAAAGTCTGGGAGTTTCTGGACTTTTTTGCCGTGGCGTACAAAATCGGCAAGGCTAAGCGGAAGCAGGTTATCAGCGACGTGCTGGAGTTGCTCGACCTCGGCCACAAACGGGACGACTACGTCAACGGCCTTTCCCGCGGCATGAAGCAGCGGCTCTGCATGGCCAAAACTCTGGTGCATGATCCGCCGGTTCTGATTCTCGACGAACCGACCAGCGGCCTCGACCCTCGCGCTCGCATCGAAGTGAAGGCCCTCTTCAAAGAGCTGCGACGGATGGGAAAGACCATCCTCATCTCCAGCCACATCCTGACGGAACTCGCCGACTGCTGCACCAGCATCGGTATCATCGAGCGCGGCCAGCTTCTGATGAGCGGACCGATTGAAGATGTCTATCGCAAGATCCGTGGCAACCGGACCATCGAAATCCGCTTCAACAACAACATGGACGTTGGCTTGTCAGTCGTCCGTTCGCATCCCGCTTGCCGCAATGTCGCCGTCGATGTGAATCACTGCGTCGTCGAAATGGACTGCGACGACAAGGGAGTCAGCGAGCTGCTCAACCAGCTAATCTACAACAAGGTCGGCGTCCACAACTTCGCCGAAAAGGACCCGTCCCTCGAAGACGTGTTCATGATGGTAACGAAGGGGCTGGTGACGTAGCCTGCGTGGTCACCCGAACTGTCGCGCACATAGCCAGCGCCCCACTTGTGGGACCGGGTTAGGACGGCAATGATGAATCCGTGGCTACTTCGCCCCCGCCACCAAAGCGGCCGCAAAGCCGAGCGTGTCGCCTCGCCCTTTGCAATATTCCAGCACGGCTGAATAGTCTCCTGCTTTGTCGGCCAGTTCGAGCAGCGAAGGCGCGATGCCGACTGGTTGCACGCCGGGCTTGCTGAGTGCAATCGCGGCAGCGACGGCTTCTTTGTACCGGCCGATGCGGGCGAGCAGATCGACGTACGTCTCGACGGGGATCATCGTGTGATACTGCGGGTCGAGCATCTCCGCCTTGTTTTTGAAATACGCCAGTGCCTCTTCGACATTTTCCCCCAGCAGCGCTTGGAAATAGAGGGAATGGCTGGGGTACGTCTCCGCGAACGGTTCGTCCCCTTGATACTGGAACTGCGTGGAAAGCCGTTTGCCGTATTCCGTCAGGTCGAGAGCCAGCCGCAGATCCGCCGGATCGCTGCAGTTTCTGGCGATGCGGGTGGTGGAAGCGAGATGCGTAGTATCGATGTGGTAGGAGTTTTCCTGAAACAGCCATTCCCGATCCGCGATCAAATCTTTGAGCGTCTTCTCCTTTGGCTGAGCCCCTTCTTGCCGCGCGATGTCAACCTTGACGCTCCCCACAAGGTCCGTATGCAACCGGTGGAGCAAAAGTCGAGCCGCCGGCTCCTGCTCTTTGCGGGGACGGCGTGCGAGCGACGAATCATAGGTCGTAATCGAACTGCATGTGCCGTAACTTTCCAGCACCAGGCCAAAGCCGCGGGCTATATCAATTCCTTCGTGCAGCGTGACTTCGATGATTTCTTCGGTGTTGTCTTCTCCCGGCTTCACGTCCGCGAGGAGCTTTGCCGCCTCTGCCTTGTCTCCCACCGGCCGGAGATACATCCACCCTTCGCGAACCTTCCCTTCCTTGAGCAGCAGCGTTCCGACCTCGCGGCAGGCAGTGATCAGCCCCTCCTCAAGTTCGTTCCGCTTCGCCTCGCTGAGTCCATCGGCCCCCTCCGCTGTCGCAATCGGCATTCCCAGCTTGCGGCGGACCTGCATTTTGAGGGCTTCAAACAGCTCATGGTACTTTTTTTCCCCTCGCAACTGCTCCACCACGCGGCCGAGCACGGCATCCGGTCCGTGTGCGGCAAGTTCTGACTTCAGCGTATCGAATGCGGTATCAGACATGTCGTGTTTGGCTCGTTTAGTTGACTCTGAATACTTCCCAAACGAACTATCGTACCATCGAAACTGCCGATGCCCCAGGTGACCAGAACCATGCAAAGCTTTCTTGCGGACGGCTAAATCATTGCCACCTCGCTTGACGTCATCTTCAATTCATGGGTTTCTGGCTTCGTGCTTCTCCCCACAACATTTGCCGCCCATGCCGCGCGCGCGGCTGTTGGCCACTCGCACTCGCTGTCGTCATACCAGAAGTGATCGCCAATCTCCTCCGGAGTCCCTTGATCGGCCAATTCCAAGCCGCAGCGCCGGGCGAGCCGTCCGCAGTACGCAGCCATGGCGGCCAATCCTTGCGGGCGATAAACCTTGTCAGCATGCTTCCAGGCCATATAGCAGCGATAACCCACCAGTTTAAGGTCGCGACTGATTGCGATGAGTTGCCGCGCAACGACCTCTCGCCGACCGTCCGCGCCGCGGGTGAACATAAAGATCACCTGCTTGTTGACGTCATAAGCATTGGTCAGGACCGACATTTCGTTGATGTCTCCCAGGCTGAGGCAAGTGTGGAAATACTCTCCCATTAGGAAGATCTCATGAAGCTCCGTGGCCAGAACGATTTCCATTGTTTGTCCGCCGATTGTCTGAACTTGGCGATCGGCTGCAAACCAGGGATCGAGATCAATCCCCTGGAGAAGAGCTTTGTCGATCCACGGCTGATTGTCGGCGAGGTGCCGCTTGTATTTGGGGCCATGACAGGCTCGGGCCGCGATGACGGTACGGAGCCGTTGCCGTTCTTCATCGCTCATCTTTTCGATCCAACCCGCAAAGTCCCAAAGTTGGTCGCGGGCCAGCAGGGGAACCAGTGTCCCCAAATGCTCACGGCACTTGGCCTCCGCCAGACGAGCCGTAATCGCCGTTTGGGCCTCGATTCCGAGCAGCAAGAATGCTTCCTCGGCGACGCGGCGGAGCTTGGCAGAATTGACGTCTGTGGACTCTCCTTCCGATTGTTCCAGTCGCAACAAACGTGATTTGGCGGCGGCATCGAGCGAGACCGCGTCGTGACGAGTACGGAGGTGCTCGAGCTCTCTCCGCCGTCGGTCATGATGTTCGAGCAACTTGCGAATTGACTTGGGCAAGTCGGCTCCTTTGCCGGCAATCTGTTGATAGACAAGAATCCGCTCTAGCAATGGCTGAGTGTTATCCAGATTTTTGCTTCGCCGTGGTGGAACGAGGCAGGGGGCGAGATGTTGGAACCAGCGATGCCGCTGGACGCTGGGCAAGTAGCGATTCCAAAATGCAGAATCAAGCTTCTTCAAAATCCGCGGTGTAATCGTCCGCCGAGATACGCAGGCGAGCCAACCCAGCCAGGCTTCGATGGACGTCTTGTCCTCCATCCGGCGGACTGCGCTCACGAGTCGGTTCAGATCGTAGGCTCCCAGCACCCAGCCGCGCTCGGCAAAGGCCTCGCTGAGCCGCCGAGCGGCGGCGACATTTAGGCACGAATTCGTGAGGCTGCCGAAGAGGCTGTTTTCGCACGCCCAGGCTGCATCCTCCAAAGAGCTTCCCTGGCTGAGCAACTCGCGGAGGAGGCCGTATTCGTGGTCGTGCGGCGGTCGCGGCAGCCGGTCGATGACGGTAAGCAATGCGTCATATCCCGGCTGGCCAATCTGCTCGGCCAGCTTGCTGATCGCGTGGAAGATTAATGCGAAATTCTCCTGCTCAGCGCCCGCCTGAAAGCAGCGACTGGAAAGAGAGACGGCACTTCCATCGGCGGCGGCCAGTGCAGCGACTGCGGCAGGAATGGTTCGCCAGCGCTGAACTTCGTCGTTCCTCAGCAACTGGTTGCTGCGATTCAGTAGCAGATCGCAGTGCTCGCCGAAATTGCGGCCACGCAGGCGAGCGGAGAATTGTCCCTCGCGAACAACGCTGGGTGATAGGCGCTGAATCTGCTTGGAAATCTCCGCGAGGAGACTTCGAATCGGTTCCCGCTCACTGCGTTGCTTCCAGACCAGCACCTGCTGTTGAAAGCTGCGGACCTGCTCGCAGCGCGAGACTTGAGGATAGGCACGAAAGAGACCAACCACAGCGGCCAGGAAGCGCCGCACAGCACTGTCACCGGAAAGCCAGCGGACTACTCTGGCCTGCCAGGCGACGAGCGGCGTCAGCGAATGCTGGCTGGCCGCTTCATTTAGAATGGTTCCAAGTTCGCGTTCGGCAACCGGATCGAGGAAAAAAGGGGCTCCCAGCGGCTCACCTCCCAGCGCGAGTTGGGCGTGCCAATCCCGGACGGAAACCAGACGGGTCGAGAGCCGTTCAATTTCTTGACGCTCGCGATCCAAGCAAGCTGTTTTGCGCCGTTTGGCCGGCCGAAGCCGCGACTCTGCTGCGAGTTCCAGCTTCCAGCGGTTCAGGGCCCGGCTGATGTCGTGAAGGAGATGCGGGCTCAACTCACCGTCGCAAGCAGAGATTCCCAAGTCAACTGGCGACGGAGCTTCTACAGTCGTGGGACGGCGATCGTGGAGAGCCAGGCACTGGGCGAGTTTCTCGTGCGCAAGAGGTCCGTCGGCGGCGAAAATGTGGCCCTCGACATTCACGTATAGCCTCGCATGCAGCGCACGGGCTAGCGTGATGTGCCGCGTATCGCTGGATTCTGGAGTTCGAGACATCGTACTTTCCAAAGTGCGCGCAGGGACCGCGCTTCGCACGACGCACTCGAACAATTGAGTTCAGCGCAGCGCGATGCGGAGTCTGAAATGGAGAAACAAAGGGGGATTCGGACGGCGACAGCGTCAGACGGCGCAAGATGGGCGCAGCCGGTTACTGTAGCGAGACCGAATTCACGGGTTTGCCGGGCGAACCGCGGCTACCCTAAACCGATGGATAGGGCTGGCGCGATTCGCTGCGGCGTATGGCGCAGAGTGGCGAGCATGGCGAGTCCCTTTGTGGCTAACACGAGAAGTACGCGTTCCGTCCTCCCAATGCGGGGCTGGATCGCGTGTGGGGAGAGGGACAAGGGACAGAAAAAAAGGTTCACGACAATTTTTCCGCCGAGAAAGTTGGAGCAGAGGCATAGACCCGGTCAAACGAGATTATTGCCTGGCCGCCAAGCCGCTCGGCCATTTGGCGGTACGCATCCCGCCGGTAATCCCAACCGAATCGTGACCTTGGTGCCTGCTCCAGCCAGTCAAACAGGTGGACGCAGCAAAGGTCGTCCAGTTCGCGACGCGTGAGGGGCATCGCCTCACCCGTCTCGCGGTTGCGGAGCAGAAATGGCTCGTCGGACTGAACCAGAAGTTCATCCAGCGACCCCCGATCCATCAGGCAATTCCAATACGCCAGCCGCTCCGCCCGGCTGCCGATGAGTTCGGTCAGTTCCTCGCGGCTTTCCAGCGGGAGCTTGAAGCCCTGGAACTTTTCGGTTCCGTAGATGGAATGGAACAGGCCAGCCAGGCAAATATCCTCTTCGTACCCGGAGGATTGAAGCAGCTTATAGACATTGAGCAAATGACCGAGGTAGTGCTTCTGTGTGTGGGCAACCTGCTCGATTCCCAGGTTGACCAGAAAATCAGTCAACTGCTTTAAGGTCGCGGCCATGCCTTTGGTCCTTTTACTTTGCGAAGCTCTCCTGCGCAGCCTTGCGAAATGGGCAGATATTCTTCACGGGATCGTCCCGATTACTTTGCCGTGATCGACGGCTGGAGGGGCGGCGGAATTCCACTAGCCTTTTCACCCCGTTGCTCCGCCAATTTCGCCTGGAATACTCGCTCCTTTTCGGCGACGTAAGCCTGATAACCCTTGGGATCGATAAACGGATTGGTGTCAGCTTTTTTGAGCCGGTCATGCTTCGCTCGCATGCCGTAGTACTCGCCGTGGGCTCCGAGGAATATGTCGCAGGGGAGCTTCTTGAGCACCGTGAATGTCTTCGAAAAATCGTCCGTGATTTGTGGATAGTCCTTGTTGCCAACTAGCCGGTAGCCGGGATTCACGTTGGGGCTGCCAATGACCACCACGTCATACTTCTTGTCCGCGTCGGTCACTTTCCAGGCCCAAGTCGTGCAGCCGCGGGTGTGGCCCGGTGTCGAATGGGCGACCAGCGTCGTCCCGCCCAATTTCACTTCGTCGCCATCATCCAGCACTTTGTCAACTTTGCAGGCTGGCCAACGGCTGTCGAGGTAGAGATACTGCCCCTGACCGCCTGAAGCAATGACATCGTGGTCGCCACGCATCACATAGACCTTGGCTCCGGTAACCTGCTGCAACTTCGCGTGCCCAGCGACATGGTCCGAATGGGCATGGCTTTCCAGCAGGATCTTCACGTCGGTCATTTTAAAACCCAGCGTCTCGACCGACGCTTGAATGAGCGGCACCGTCTCCTCAAAGCCGCTGTTGATCAAAATATGCCCCTCCGGCGTCGTGATCAGATAAGTCGCGAGTGCATCGGAGCCGACGTAATACACGTTTCCGATTACCCGGTGTGCCGGGAATGGCTGTTCGGCAGCATTCGCCGCACCAATGACAACAGTGGAAATCAGAAGTGCCAGGAATCGTCGCAACATGGATGCTCCTCACAAGGGTGAATCCTCAACCGCATGCATTTATGATCGCTACGCCCCATTGTTCCGTGGATGCGGTGACTTCACAATAAGTGGGCGGGGTGTTCGTTCCACGGGAGGTTTTCATGATTGTCGTGCTGGCTTCGATTGAGCTTAATGGCGGCAAGCGTGAAGCGTTTCTGGCGGAATTCCGCCGCATTGTGCCGCTGGTGCGGGCCGAGCAGGGCTGCATTGAGTATTTTCCGTCGGTCGATCACGCCACCCATTTGCCGGTGCAGGGGCCGCTGCGGGATGACGTGGTAGTCGTCGTCGAGAAGTGGGAAAGCGTGGCAGCGCTGGAGGCTCATCTAATCGCCCCGCACATGATGGAATACCGGCCCAAGGTTAAGGATTTTGTGAAGAAGGTTTCTTTGCAGATTTTGGAGCCGGTAGGTTAGCTCCTCATGCGAGACATTGTTCGTCGACTTCTATCTGCCCTACAGTCCCAAGCGCCGCTGGCCTATTGCCGTCTGGTGGAGACACGGGGCTCCACTCCGCAAAAGGCGGGGGCGACCATGTTGGTCTTTGAGGACGGCTCGCAACAGGGAACGCTCGGTGGCGGCTGTGTGGAAGCGGAGGTCAAGCGACTGGCGCTGGGCCTGCTTGGCGAAAATCGGAGCGAGGTCTGCAAGTTTCAGCTCGATAGTGATTACGGCTGGGACGACGGCTTGATTTGCGGTGGGCGGATGCAAATCCTGGTTGAGCCGATTGCGGGCGGTGATGAGAGCCGGCGTTATTTCCAGACGCTGGCTGAACGGATCGCTGCTGGTCAAGGAGTGACGGAAGCGATCGTCTTCGACTCCGCGGCCAGTGGTCTGCCAGCGCCGACCAGCTATTTGCTCGATGCCGGTGGTAAGTGCCTGGCGACGCTACATGCTTCGGATACTATGCCATCTACTGTTACGGAGCACCTGCGGCCGTTGCTCTCCCGCCCGCGGCCGTATGTTCAGTCAGGCATCGCGTTCCTGCCGGTTCTGCCTCGGTGTCGGCTCGTGATTGTCGGTGGCGGGCATGTTGGCAAGGCGGTGGGGGATTTAGCGGTGCAGCTCGATTTCGATGTTTGGGTCGTCGACGACAGGGAGGAATACGTGGGTGAAGATCGCTTCCCCAAAGCCCAGCGTCGCATCGCCGGCAGCATTGATCAGGTACTGCCGAGCCTGGAAATCACGCCGGATACCTACTGCTTGATTGTGACCCGCGGACACAACCACGACGAAGAGGCTTTGTTCCACCTCGTCAATCGCGGCGCTCGCTACGTCGGCCTCATCGGCAGCCGGCGGAAGATCAAGATGATCTTTGACGACCTGCTGGCGGAAGGAATCTCCGCGGAATCGTTGGCGAAAGTCCATGCGCCGCTCGGCATCGATATCGGCAGCCAGACGGTGCCCGAAATTTCCGTCAGCATTTGTGCAGAGCTGGTGGCTCACCGCAACTTAGACGGACAAGTGCCGGGACGACCGAAGCATATCGAAGTTTAGCCATGCCCCGTCATTTCGCCATCATTCCTGCGGCTGGCAAGAGTACCAGGATGGGAGCTCCGAAGCTGTTGCTGCCGGTGGATGGGGTGACGATGATGGAAAAGACCTTAGCCGCCTGGAAGAGAAGTCGAATGTACCGTATCGTCGTCGTCGTGCGTCCAGACGACGACGAACTGCGTCATGTTTGCCAGGCTTCAGGCATCGTTGACATTGTTACTCCTCCCCAGCAGCCACCCCAGATGAAAGATTCGGTGCAATACGCGCTCATGCACATTCGTGAGAACTATGCACCTACCCCTGACGATTCGTGGCTGATGGCACCCGCCGACATGCCCTGCCTCTCGACGCAAGTGATCAATTCCCTCTTGTGGCACGATGACCCTAATCGGCGGAGTATCCTCGTGCCGACGATTGGTGGCAGACGCGGCCACCCGATTTTGTTTCCTTGGACTCTCGCCGCGGAAGTCTGTCAATTGTCGGATCGCGAAGGCTTGAACGTCCTCACTCAACGGCATCCCTGCCGCGAGATTTCGTGTGACGAGTTTGAGCCTACCATAACGGCCTTTGAGGACGTGGATACTCCGGAGGATTTGCGGAAGTTCATGAATTGACGGAGCAATTCACGGATAAATTCGATTCACCGGAACTACTTTCCGTGCACCAGAATCTCGGGCAGGGGCCAGCGATCATCCACACTTCAGGTCTTGTGGTAGGCCTCGATTTTCTCCACAACCGCGGACTGCGATTGCGCACCCGGGTGCCTCGCAGATTACTTGCTCTCGCCCTTCGACAGTTCCGCCATGGCCCAGCCGAGGCGGAGGCCAACCTCCAGGTAAGTCTCGGCATTGCGGTTGTAATGGTAGCCTTGATTCTTGGGAGACACGTTCGCTTCTCGCCACAGGTCGCGGGAGTCCACCGCTTTCACGTTGCCCTCGAACTTCTTGTGCTTCTTTGCGTCACCGATTGACAATTGGGCTTCTGCGATCTTCAGACCCAGGCCTTCACGCCCGGGGTTGCCGCATCCGGTCGCCAGTACGAATTTGGCCTTCGGCGCGTCGTAATCCTTTCGCAAACTCTCGATCAGGCGTTCCAGGTTCTCCTCATACTGGCTCGCATGGGCCTCACTACCGGTGTCCTTGTGCCCCTGCCACCAGACGAATCCGGCGATTTCGTATCCCTGGTCCTTATAACCGGGATACCACTGGGCGATGGTTTTGAGGGCCTCTTTCGCGTTGGCCATGTCATCATCGTACTGCTTGCCGGCGTACCATTTGACTTCCTTCTTAAGTTGACCCTCCACCCACGAGTCGGGGGTGTCTTTATATCCGGCGTATGTTTTACCCTCATAGGTGAACTGTTTGCTGCCGGGTGGAAGGAGATCCCACCCCAGGCTGCGATTCCCAATGCACGACTTGAGGACAAGCACAGGTTCGTCAAGGACGTGGCCCATGACGTAGCCGAATCCCAGTTCCGGGCCAATTGACTTTCCGTTGTTCGCCATTGGGCTGAGAGGTGCTCCTTTCTTCACCCGAGCGTCGTAGTAATAGACGTCCTTGCGCTCGGCCCACCTGTCGCCAGCATCGACGAGCCACGGGTACTTCTTGTCTGCTTTGGTGAGGTATGTGAGCGTTCCTTTGGTCATTTCTGGGCCAATGTCTCCCATGCCGACCATGTTCGATTGTCCCATTAAGATGAACACCTTAATCGGTTTGTTGGGCGATCCGGGCTTGTCATCCGGTTTGAGGGAGATTTCCGGGGTCTGCTGGGCCGTGCCCAAAACACCGTTTAGAGCCACCAAGAGTACTGCGCCGATCGAAACGAATCGCAGCTGATATTGAGTAGGCATTTCTCGACTCTGCAACAGGTGAACTAACTCTGTAAAGACCGCGGATCCAAGGTTATTCTGCGAGACGAGGGGCCGAAATCAGTTTCTTCATCGCGGTCCCCATCGCCTCGCCGATGAGGTAATAGGTCTCGGCGTTGGTGTTCCAGTGATACGCTTGTCCGGTCGGTGAAACTTCTTTGTCCCGCCAGAACTCCTTGGTGCCGACAAACGCCACGTTCCCCTGGAACTCCGCGTACTCCGCCACGGCGGCCTGGGCCTTCATCAAGGAAAGCGCCCGCGGGTGCTTCTCCTCCTTGCCGCTCATCCCTGTCTCGGCGATCACAAACGGGAGCCTTGGCACTTCGAGATCCTTGCGTACGTCGCGAATAAAGTTGGCCATGTTCTTTTCGTACTCGTCGTTAAAAGCTTGATTGACGCGATCATTCCAACCTTGGTGCCAGCCAAACCCGACGAGCTCCTGCTTGCGTCCGCCGAACTCCGGGAACTCCTTCGACAGGTTGTCAAGAACATCCTTGGTCCGCTGAACGATTTCCTTGTAGTACGGACTAACCTCTCCGCCAGAACTCGGCGGACGGAAGTCCTGCGCGAGGCTCTTTCCGCCCCACGCGAGCTTAATAAGTAAAACCGGTTCCTCGTAGGCATCGCCGATGACATGAGCGAAGCCGAGCTCCGGGCCGATGCGGTCCTCCTTAGCGCCGTAGCCCACCGTGACCTTGCCCTTGCGGTCGAGGTAATGGATACACACGTCGTCGCGAATGGCCCACGCACCCTTCGGGTCCAGGAGATGCTTAAACTTGTCGGCCGTGGCCTTGTCCTTCGTGAGATATTCGAGGCTGCCTTTGCCGTCGTTCCGCTGCGGGTCGGCTTTGATGAACCCTTGCCCCTCCATGTTCGACTGGCCCGCGAGGACGAACACCTTCACCGGCTTGTTCGGCGTGGCTTCACCGACCGTTTTCGGCGGGCTCAAGAGAGCCTCGGCGAACGCCTTGCCGATCGGTGCCAAAATCTTGGCGGCACCAAGGTAGTGATAGCCGCCGTTGGAGGCCCCACGGGTCCACCGCACGGATTCGGCGGGCGTGATGAGGTCTGCCTCGTATTTCTTCAGGTACTCGCGCTGCTCGTCCTTGGTCATGTTGCCGTCTTTGTTGGCCGCGTTTTTGTCCTTCACGCGGAGCAGATATTCCATCTGCGCGACCTGGCCGCGTTTCTCCTCGATGGCGGCGAGGTCGTCGTCCCAGAACGGGGCCGTCTCCACCGCGAACACGTTCCCCTTGAACTCGGCGAGCGTTGTAGGCTTTACCTGGGCCTGGCGGAAGTGCATCTGCGGCGGCATCGTCCCTTCCTTCACGCCGCCGATGCCCATGACGCCGATCACGAAGGGCAACTTCGGCACCGCCAAGTCCTTGCGCACGTCGCGGATGAAATGTGACAGCAATTCTCCGTAAAGGTCGTATCCGCCCGGCTTCATGTTCTGGTCGTAGGTCCAATCAGAGACCAGGTCGTTAAACCCTTGAAACCAAACGAAACCAGCCAGTTCGTAACCTTGCTGCGCGTCGTAGTCCGGCACCACGCGCTTGATGTCTTTGAGAACATTCCGAACGTGCCCGATCATCTCGCGGTAGTAAACGCCCGTGGCCTTGACTCGCTCGGCTTTCACCTTCTCTAGGTCGTCGCCTCGCTGTTTGTGCTGGGCCAACTCGTAGTCGCTCCACGCATACGGGCCCGCGCTTGGCGGGCGGAAATCAGTGTGAAGGCTCCGACCGCCCCAAGCAGTCTTAATGATCAGCACGGGCTCGCCCAGCGATTTTTCCATGGTGATGCCGAACGTGAACTCCGGCCCGATTTTGTTCTCGGGGGCACCGAAGCCCGCTGTCAACTTTCCCTTCTTCTCCTGCAAATCGGTGTAGGCATCGCCGAGGCAGCCGACCGACGTGATCCAGACCTTCTCGCATACCCGCGGTTTCCCGTCGGGGGCGAGCATCTCCTTGAGGAGCAAGGCCGTCTTGGGATCGTCGGCCATCGAATCAATAGTCGAGATGCTTGCATGGCCCTGCATGTTCGACTGCCCGGCCAGGATGAACACCTTGAGAGGCTTCTTGGTAAGAGCGGGCTTGTCGTCCGGTTTGGGAGGAGCGATTGCCGCCTTGCCGGTAATCACCAGGCTGTGCTTGGGTATTGTAAAAATGAACGCCACCACGGACGATGCTGTCATTCGGGCGTCGGAGCCATAGCCGGCGTTATCGCGGTTGGGTTGGTAGTAGAAGGTGCCGTCGGTGCACTGGGCCATCGTGAACCACCAGCGATTGGCGTCCATGAGTTTGCGAAAGCTGTCGGCATCGACGTTCGCCGCGAGCGCTGTGTACGCCATTCCCATTGCCGGCGAACCGTGGGTATCGGGAAAGCTCTGCGGATGCTTGCCAATCACCTTGGCGTGGGACAACGCTCGTTCGCGGTAAACGGGCTCTGCGTAAGGGCTGAGGAAGTTGGCGATGCCAGTGGCGCCGGTTCTCCCCATATCGGCCCAACCGTCCGGACCTCCTCCGATTTGGTCGCCGTACCAGACGTATCCGTTTTTGCCCGTCCCCTTCTTGAGGAACTCGTACGCTGCATCATGACTTTTACGATCAACCTTGATCCCGCAGCGATCCATCAACGAATAAGCCAAAGCCCCCTGACCGGTGAGCATGGCGATCGGACCATAACCTTCAAAGCCGGGATTGTGCCCCCAGCCGCCGTGAGAATCTTTGGGCCCTTGCGGAAAGGAATCCGGATGTGATTTCTTCGCTTTGGGATTGATCTGCGACATATGCAAATACTGGCTCTTGGCCAGATGATCATGGACCTCTTGCAGTTCCGGCAGCACCCATTTTTCTCCGGTGGCGAGGTGGTATTCGCCGAGCACAATTGCGGCGCTCATGTAGCTCCAGTTGATCAGATCAAAGCGCCGCTCGTCCTTCGCACGAGTCTCTCGACAGTGATATTGCACGTTGAGCCTTACGGCCGGCAAATACTTTGCATCACCGCTCGCCAGCAGAGCCAGTGGCGCAAAGGTGTTGTGCACCGGATCGCCAAACGAACCATCTTTTGCCTGATGTTCGACGAGATACTTGAGCAACTCGGCGAGTACCCTGTCCGACTTTGCACAACTGCCTGGATACGTCGCGGCGTATGTTCCGTACTTCTGACCGACATCGAGCACGACTTCCTTGATCTCGCGCCCGCGCTGTAGTGTGAGCGAAAGCTTCCCTTTGCGGGCACCGCTTTGACACTCTTCCAGCACCTGTGCAAGCTCTGATACTGGCCCTTCGGCACCGAAGACACTCTCACCGTATCCGTCGCGGTGTTTTTCCTTGAACAACTGGCCGCCAGCACCGACGATGAAGTCGCCACTCTTGACGAGACCATTTGCTGGTGACTTGGGAAAGACGTACTTGATCAGCAACGCCTTGGGTTGATCGGCGACTAACTGAGCACGTAAACCGGTGATGCCCAGATTGTAGAACCAACCGGGGACTTCCGCGTCTGGTCCCGAATCAGCTCTCTGCCCCCATGGGCTGTCGTTGCCGTCGTAATCCACCTGCGCCAGCAACGGGGATGCAAGGCAAAGATACGCGAGGCAGACGAGTCGAACTGTAAGGCGAAAGTTTGTCATGGTTGTAAGACCATTGAATTGGAAATGGTCGGCTACTTTAGCGTCTTGATTTCAATATCCTTGAACTGCACCTTCATTGGCGGGCCGGCGTGGAGTTGAAGGGCGAGGATGCCGCTGGGAGTGAATTTTTCCTTTTCGTAGTCGGTGATGTCCACGGTGGTGTGGCCGTTGATTTTCTGGATGAGATGATTCCCCTTGGCGATCACGACATACTCATTCCAGTCTTCCTTCTTGATGTCCTTGAGGATGGCGGCGGAGTCTTCGGTTTTACCGACCACTTTCTTCTCCCCCTTCTCGCTGATTTCGACCTTGTTGCCGCGTTCCGCCAGAATTCCGCGGCGGCCTTCCTCGTAGAGGATGCCGATGTACTGATCGCCGGAGTCGATGTCCGCCTGGTAGCCCTGGACGACGTGGTTCCCCTTGTCGGAACTGCGGTACTGAATGCCCGAATTGCCGCCCACAATCTTGAATTTCAGCCGCAATTCAAAATCACCGACCTGCTCCTTCCAAATGAGAAACGTGTTGCCGCTGGTCGGGTTTTCCTTCGTGGTCTGCCCCGTGATGCAGCCGTCCTTCACCGACCAGAATTTGTCGTTACCCGACCACCCATCCAATGTCTTGCCGTCGAAAATTGCCTGAAAACCGTCCTTTTCCTCGGCGGTGAGCATTGGGGCAGCAAACGTGAACATCCAAAGGAATGCGGCGAATGGCAGAAGGCGGCTCATGGGGTGGTCCTTGGGGAGAGGGAAGAAAGTGACATTTCGGTCGATTTCAAATCCGAAAGGATTATAACGACTGAACTTGCCTATTTGGCGGCCCGTAGCAATAATTACGATACATGCGTCCAAGGAATCTTACCCCCTGCATTATTTGGCTCGCGGCATTGGCGATGGCCGCGCAGGGGTTTGGGGCATCTGCTCTGGTGGACGCTTGCCAGTGCCAGACTTGTGAATGCGGCCAGCAGGTTTATGAGAAAAGCTGCTGTGCGAGCGATGTGGCTCACAAGGCAGAAAAAACATGCGGCCAATCTTGCTTTCAGCAGTCTGCCGGGGATTGTGCCAGGAGCGTAACCACGCTCGGTTCTTGCAGTTGCCGCGGCACAGAGCTGCCGATCCCCTTGAATCCTCCGAAGTACGTCAAAACCAAGGTCGATGAGCCGGTTTTGCAAGCGATGCCGATCGCGGCTCATGTCGCATCTTCTACGTTGACGAATGTCCGTCAGCTTGAAACCGGAATCCGCCACGAATCTCCACCGCCACGCATTCTCTATTGCGTTTGGCGGATTTAATGGCCCTCAGGCTCCGCATCCTCGCGGGCCTTTCCGACAGCCATTCTGTTTGGATTTTGAGTTTGCCATTTTCACTGGAGATTTTTTATGTACCTGCTCGTTTTTCTGATGGCGGGGTTGTTCTCGGCCGCCTCTGCACCCCAGACTGCTCCCGCTTGTGCGAAAAGCTGCTGCGGGAATTCCTGCGGCTGCGCGTGTGTCTGCGGCTGTTGCCAGACCGGCGTTTGCACCTGCGACGCTTGCCCCTGCTGCCCCGGCGGCGATTGCTGCTGCGTGAAGTAGAGTCAGCCGCGAATTTCGCGAGTTGAAACATGTGAGCCCTCGGAGAAATCCGGGGGCTCATTTTTTGGGTTCGATGTTGAACCAATTTCCGCTAACTCTAGATGCCTTGAACATCGATCGGCGATGCTCAATCTCCCTTTCTCCGCATCACTGCCGCAATGGCAATGGCGATGACTGAGCCGACGGACATCGCCAGAGTAACGGGCAACAAGTCTCTCGGCTCGACAAGCGTCAGCGGTCCGGCTACCAGGCCAACAAACACTCCGGCAACCCCGCCGCAGAGGAGTCCCCGCCAGTGGGGATAGTAGAGCCCTCCGGCACAGAAGCCGACAATCGCCAAGACCACAGAGCCGACACCCGCGGCAAGCAAGGGATCCCACCATTTGAGCTTATCCGCGGCGACGGCGCGAACCGTCGGGGAAAGGCCGGTCGTCAGCACAGCGCTGATGGTGATCAGCACGAACAGCGTTCCTAGCGGGTAACCGCGTCTAAGGGGAACTTCCGAGGGGGGTAAAGATGCCATGCGATTAATAATCCACCGGCAGCTTGCCGTCAGCCCGATGACCAAGCTGCTGGAGAGCCGTGAGACTGATCGATTGACTCAGGGAATGAATGCTGCCGTCTCCGAACGCAAATAGCGCAACCTGCGGATGCGACGAGCCAAAGCCGCCCACAAAGCTGGGATTGCCGAAATTTGCAACGACCGACCCCTTCGCTCCTCTTCCACCTACTGCCGGAGGTGATCCCGCACCTGGAATCGCCGTGCCAGGCTCCATCGGTTGTCGATCGGATTCGAGGCCGGGTACATCCAGCGGATCAAATTTAATCCCATCGCCTCTTCCATCGTACGGAGAACCCGATGCTCCGCCGGGAAGACCGCCCCCGCGCAAAGTAAACTGGTTGATTCCCCAGCCGGTGTTGCGGAGCGTCGCGCGAGTTCCGCTGCACCATTCCATGTCCCAGGCATCGGTTATTTTCTCACCCAGAAATATCGTGTTCGAAGAGCCGTCTATGATATCTCGATAGCGCACGCGGCTGTTGAGGAAGAAGACGCCGTTGTCTTTGACATCGATGGAGGCCTCCACGTCGTGATGGCAAGCAGCGTAGTCGGTCATGGGCGGTCCTCCGACTGACGAAGGACAATTGAGCCCGGGAATCGCCAACTTCTGTACTGGTCCGTTCTTCGCGTGGTAAATGCTCTGCTTCATATCGACCGCGTTCCACACATTCTTCTGTTCCAAATAGGGGAGCGACTGCACCAGCCAGTTGTGATGGTATCCCAAGCGGGCATTCAGAATCGGTCCTTTGGCGTCAATCGTCCCGGCCGGATAAACACTATGCGCCATTTCATAGTGGTTCACTGCTATGATGAGTTGCCCCAAGTAATTGGCGCACTGCATCCGCCGGGCTGCCTCGCGGGCCTGCTGCACCGCTGGAAGAAGCAGCGCCACGAGCACGCCGATAATCGCGATCACCACGAGCAATTCCACGAGCGTAAATGCGCGACTGCGAATTCTCTTTGAGGATGCGAAAAAAGAGGCTGGCATTAGGTTCCTCCCCATTTGGAAATTGCGTAAATATGTTCGCGCTCAGCCTGGGCGCGATGGACTAAATCATCGGGATAGATGGCGGTGATGAATATTCTTAAGCGGCTTGCGTCAGGCCCTTTTTCCACGCGAATGATTGCGACCCCCGTCGATGCCAAGTCTACAGAATCGGCCAGCGACACCTTCCACGTTTCCCCACCCCAAGTTGGGTTCCCCTCCAACATTGCCACCGCCCGGCTGAGAGCGGATTCCGCCAGGAGTTCCGCCTGCACGCGATCTGCTTCCTCGCGAACCTGACGATGCGATCGCAGAATGGCTTGAAGCGTCAGGCCCGATACCATCCCGACTACCAGTAGCACTATCAGCGCCATGGCCATCGCGACAGCCCGTCGGTTTCGAGGTTGTTTCCCTGAGTACCGCTTCATGGCTTTGACTCCTCCTTGCCATTTCTCGCGGGACGGATTCCCACGGCTGCTTCTAGCAACGACGAACGGGCCACAACGGAATACTTTCGCGGTTCGGGGGTGGATTTCAAGTGAAGACGAACCAAGGTTGATTGCGGGGATCGTTCAATCGAGAATTGGGCCGTGAGTCCCTGGAGCGGAAAATTTTCCCGCATAAGAACGGCCTCTCTTTTGCGCAGCTCCCGCTGCAAAGTCCTGTCCTTGATCTCGTAATGGACCGACTCCGCACCCTCCACCGTGAAGTCACAGGTCAACGGAGATTCGCACTGGACACTCATCGCCGCGTGTGCATCGTTTCGCAAGTCCACAGCCAGCCGAGCGTGAGAGGCTTGCTGCTGGCTGTTATTCGAAAGGGATTGCTGGGAGCGAAAAACGACCGTCAAGAGAATGGCCGAACCCGAGACCAGCATTGCCATCAGCGGATAAACCACCACGAGTTCGATCAGCGACCAGCCGTTTCGTTTGCGAGAGCGAGCAGTTCTCATGGCTTGGTCTCCAGCGGGCGGAATCTCCAAGCAGAAAGACCAATGGGCGTGATGCGCCCCTCTCCCTGCTCCCAGGAGATTTCCAGCCGAATCTGCTTCCCCTCGGGAGAGCCCGCTTCGTCGGTGACGCGCGCCGTGAGTGTGGCATCCGGCAGTGTTTCCAGGACGAGCGGCGACAGTGGCTGCTTCTCAATCGCCGCCGCGTTCAGGTCGCCCCACTTAGCGGCCAGAGCTCGCTCCATCCGGTTGGAAAGCTCCTCGAGCGCCAACCGCCGCTGGTCTCCCACTCGCCGCTGCTGGTGGGACGCAATCAGAAACTGGGAAAGCAGAATCATGGCGGAGAGGAGCACCGTCATCGCGAGGGTGACCTCAAGGACGCTAAAGCCCTGGCGAGCGTTAATTCGATGTTGTCGTTTCCTCGTCATTTCTTCACCTACGCCAATCCTTGAATCAAGCCAATCAGCGGAAGGAAGAGCGCTACGCAAATAAAGCCGACGCAAATCCCCATCACGAGAATGAGAATCGGAGAAAGAATGTTATACCACGCTTGCCAGCGATACACTTCCCGCCGCAGCAAGCTCTCTGCCATCTCTTCGAGGGCCCACGGCAAGTTTCCCGCGGCCTGGGCCGACCGCAGCACCAATTCGTCCGTCCGATCGATCAGCCGCACCTGGCGGAGGGCTTGGCACCAGTCCTCGCCTCCCTCCACTTTGGCGGAAACGCTGCTCAGCCAGGAGCGCACGGTTCCCAGCGGATAAATGTCGGCCATCAACCTGAGGGCGGAATTCAGCGGTTGTCCGCGGCGGATTGCCAGGGCCAGTGACCGCAAGACAATGGCTCCGTCATAGCGGCGGAAGATTCGATTCAGGATCGGGGCACTTCGCGGCAACCAGCCGACAAACGCAAAGATGCCGGCCAGACATGCCACGGACGCCGCCATCGTGAACAGCAGGAGGGGAATCCAGCCGTAGTCCACGATCCACCGCGAAAGGTTGATGAGGCAGACCGTCGGCACGGGGAGTTTCAGCCCGAACTCCTGGAACATTTTGTCGAACACCGGCACGATCCAAATCATGATGAATGCAACAATGTATTCCGCTACGAACAGAATGTGCAGCAAGTAGATCCAGCGGGTCAGCATTGGTCGCAACAGGTCTTCAAGCTCATCGGAAGTTTTGGCTTGGCTGCGGAGGGACGGGGCCAGAGCACCGAGGGAAATGCCAACGCGAACTGCCATGCGCGTGGCTGTGGAGCACTTGATCCAGGCATAAGACAGAGCCTGGTCGAGGGGCACCCCTTGCTGCAGCGATTGAGCCAGCCACAATGCCCGCCGCGCGCCACCGGAATTCATCTCGTCGGCAAAGGCCAGGACCACCTCCGGCAGCGGAATCCCCTTTTCCACGGCGACCCCGATAGACGCGAGCAGGGCTTGATGGTCCAGACGCATCCGCCGGTCCAAGGTCATGATCCAAATCACCACGCTTACTAGCGTCAGGATGATTCCAACGACCCAGCCCGCCATCGAAAAAATTACGCCTCCCAGCGCCGCCAGCAGCATCAAGCGTCCCGACATCCGGAGCGCGAGCAGGGTCGAATCCGGCACTGCCGAGGGCTTGGGGCCATAGAGCAGCCGCACGCATAAGAGCAATGCCGCGCCGGGGATCGCCAGTAGCAACAGGTTAAAGGTTCCAAAGGATCCGTTCATCGTTGCGCTTTTTTGCTAGGCCAACCCTTGAACCAGGCCGATCAATGGCATGAAAAGCGCGATAATCGTGATCCCGACCAGCAGCGCGACGCCGACGAAAATCATCGGCGGCAGGATTTGGATTACCAGTAAAGAACGGTTATTGACCCGGTCTTCCAGCATTTTAGCCGCTGTGCGAAAGGCAGAATCAAGAGTCCCCTGCTGCTCTCCTTGCCGGATCACTGGGATGATGGACATGGGGAAGAGCCGCGTACGTATAAGAGCTTCCCCTAGGGACTGACCATCTTTAGTCCGCTGGCCGAGTTGCCGGCAAACCTGGCCAATGTAAGCGTCCGAGATTCCACTAGCTGCCAGCGTAAGGGCCTGGGGGAGCGGCACTTGATTCTCGATCAGCATTCCCACCGCACGCAGTCCTTCCGCCGAACCGGACCAGTACCACAATTTGCCGACCAGTGGCAGCGCGCCGACGAGTTGCGAAAACGCCCCGCGTCCTCCAAACAACCGAACCGCGCCCAAACCCAACACGACAGCAGCGAAGACCACCAGCAACTGGGGCATGACTACGTCGCTCATCCAGAAAACGGCCAGCGTCGTCACGGGGAGTCTAAGCCCGAATTCCATCATCATGGTCTTGAAGGGGGGAATAACGTACAAGGCCAAGAACAGGAAAACGACCCCCGCAAGGGCCAGGGAAATCAGGGGATAAGTCAAAGCAGCGGTGACTTCCCGCCAGCGGTTCCGCACCGCCCATTGGTTCTCCACCCATTCTGTCAACACGACGCCGAGCTTCCCCGTCTTTTCCGCCGCGTTTAAGAATCCGCCCAAATAAGGCGGCACTCGCGGGCCGCAGGCGGTAATCGCTTGCTCCAGGCTGCTGCCGTTTTCAATCGCGCGCGCCACATGCCGCAGTGCCCGGCTCATTCGCCCCGAGGCGGCCTCTCCGGCGGCGGCTTGCAGGCCTTCCGCCAGCGGCAGGTCGGCCTCGGCCAGTTGCGCCGCGGCGCGGACCAATGATTCGGCTTCACGCGGGCTGAGATTCGGCGGCTCGGGATGGCTCATGGTCGGAATCCAGCTCCCGAGAATCTGTAAAGGATGAACAGATACGGCCCCAGCGTGACAATCGCGTAAATGATCGTCGCGCCGCCGCCAAACCCCAACGTCAGAATCAGCGGCACAAAGAGCCGCAGCCACTGAGCCCGGCGATTTGCTTCGTCCCGATAGGCATTCGCGACTCGGCGCAGGGCCGGCGGCAGGCCTTGCTGCAACTGGCCGCTCGTTAACATCCAGGCGAGCAAGGGAGGAAAATGCCTGGGAATTGATGTGTGCCGTTCCCCCCGAGTCATTTGCTCTGCCAACTCGCTGGCGGCTGCCTCCAGCCTTTTCGCGCCGGTCGTTCGGGCGGCAAGAGGAATCGCTTCGGGGAGTGGCACACCGTATTCCGTCAGCAACGCCAGGCAATCACACATGGCCGCCAATCGGCCGGCGTGCCGCATCGCCAACATCGACGAGACAGCGCCAAACGACAGCAGTGGATGCAACTCCACACCGGCGGAAACGCGCCCGGCTCGCCACCACAGCCATGTCAGCCAAGTAAGAACCAGCACCGGCAACGCGACGCTCCAAATAGGGACGGTATTTCCGAGCCAAGCCATCGCCTGATGCACCGGGGTATCTTCCACTCCATGATCGGCAAGTGCCGCCGCCATCACGGGGGCAAGATGGGTGAGCGTGAAGATGAATAAGCAATAGCCGAGGCTCATGACGACGAGCGGATAAACGATGGCCATGCCGATGGTCCAGCGAAGCTGAGCCGTGCGGCGGGCCGATTGAGAAATCCCCTCCAGCGCCGCCGGTAGGCGGCCGACGCGAAGGCCGGCTTCCACAACGGCTTTGTAAGCGGGGGGCAAGCCTTGCTGGGTTGCAATGATTCGGTTCAGCGGCTCTCCTTGCTCAAGGCGCTGGCCAACTTCCGCCGCGATTTTCCCCAGTCGACCGGGCAAGTCCCTTCCAAAAGCAGTCAGTCCCGGCCCCAACGGCACACCCGCGCGCGCCAGAGCCGCAATCTCGTGGTTGAGGGCCACGAAATCTTCCAGCGTAACGGTGGTAGGAGCAAACACTGCCGCCGCAGACAATTCGCACCTAATGGGCTGTAGGGAAGACCTGAACGAGCTTGATTTTAGAGAGAGTGAGGCGAATCGCAACTAGATGCACTGCGGCTTCACTCGAGGCACTGTTACTCAACTACTTCCAGCTCTTGCCGAAAATGTTCAATCGCTTGCAGAGGATTGAGATTGAAAAGGACGCGGCCGTCCGTGCTCCAGTCTTCGCCATCGAGCAGGAAAATTGCACTGGCTGCTCGCAAGTTGGTGACGTTGGGATTGTCTTCCATTCCCCCACCTTCAATGGCTCGGAAACGGATCGTTACACCGACCAGCGCCCGCAGTCGGCCAGTGTGGCGATCGCGAGCAAAAGAAACCGGATTTTCAAAATCGCAGTCCACCCATTCCAATCCGCGCGGTTTGCCGCTGCTGGCGGCAAGCGTGAAGAAGCGGGCTTCGAGCCATTCGCGGCGCAGGTGGAACAGCTTGCGAGCGCGCTCCAGATTCACGCTCCAAGGCCGACGACGGCGCAGCCAGGCAAAGACGAGAGCCACAACGGCGAGGAGTACCACGCCGGAGACCGCCATAGTCAATTGCCAAGGGATCATGACAGTCGCACCCGGAGAGAATCGTCGCCACCCCTGTGGCCCATTCCTGGGCCAGTCCACTTGCCCGAAGTTTATCCGCCAGCGACATTTTTCGCCAGCTTTCACCGCTTGCGTTTATTCTACGCCAGTTTGGGAAGAGAAAGCAACGGTTCTTGCCAGTAAGTTATGGTGAGTCTGGTAGCATTGGACAGGAATCTCTCGCGTCAAGCACTTCCCCTTTTTTTTCCTTCCTTGGCAACGATAGACTCCGGTTTCCTGCATTTGCATCGTCTTGGCACTAAATCCCGCACCAACCCTACCGCTGCCAGGCTGGCTCAAAATGACTCCCCGCATCGCCACGGTCATTCCTGTCTCCGAATCCGCTGCCGTCGGCAAGGTTGCGGAGATTTTCACGGACATTAGGCGGACGAAGAATATCGACTTTGTCCCGAATCTCTGGCGGGTTCTGGCCACCAATCCGGACCAACTCGAATTGATTTGGACCAGGCTTAAAGCCCTCATGCACCCCGAAGCCGCCGGCCGAACGAGCCCACTGGATGCCAGGACGCGGGAGATTATCGCCCTTGCCGTCTCCGCCACTAACGGTTGCCGGTACTGCGTGAATTCGCACACGGCGGCTTTGAAGAAGCAAGGTGTGGACGACGCGGCACTGGGGGAGATTCTAGGTATTGTGGCCCTTTTCAACTCGACCAACGCCTTGGCGGACGGCTACCAGGTGGAGCCCGATATTTTGCCCTGATTTTGGTTCCACCAATCTGCTTTTCGGCTAAACTCACGAGCATGTCCAATCCCCTCTTAAAACCGAATGACCCGCGGTTTACCAAGCCGAGTTTGACCGATGCGGCTGGGAGAAACGTCTTCGCCGAGGGGACAGGGAACGAAGTAGTTGCGGCATCGGCAGTGGACGGGAGTTCGGCGACCCTCGACGACAACATCTACCGCAGTTCCGCCGACAGCGCCCCTTACCAGCCACGATTTGAGGTGAGCCAAGGCCATCGCGGCGTGCTTCTACTGGTCTTAGCCACCACCGGCCTCGTCGGTTCCCTCCTCGGCTTCGCCTCACTATCGGGTTTGTGGGTGCTCGGCTGGGTCTTCTCCTTCCTGTCCGTTGTTCCCGCCGCGTGTGCGATGGGGCTTGGATGGCAGGATCTGCGAGCCATCCGCGTGGGGGCCATGGACCCCATGGGGCGCAATCTGACGCAAATCGCCTTTTGGCTGGGCAGCCTGGGGGTCTTCTTTTCCGTGGCAATGGATGCCGCAGTGATCTATTTCGCGATCTACCTCATGATGAGCCTGTTTTAAGGGCGCACATGTGGACTTTCAGCCCCACCACCGGCCTCGCTTTTCCCGCTGAAAACGCCGTTCAGCTCGCCCGCAGACCCTTTACGCGAGTGGCCTCGCAAGAGACAATCTAGGTAAATACCAAGATTTTCCGCACTTGCCCGCTAGTGCTATCGTTTGCTATGGATAGCCCAGTTCCTGGACCCATTTAACGCGCGGGTATTTCCCCAAGATAAGGCTTGTCGATGTCAGATACCAAAACGCTCCCTTCCGCCGAAGCGTCCCCCTCCGAGCCGTATGTTACGCAAGTCCATGACGTTGACCCCGCCGAGACGCAGGAGTGGCTGGAGTCGCTGGAATATGTCCTGAAAACGAAAGGAACGGAGCGGGTCAAGTATCTCCTCTCCGTACTGGAGAGCGAGGCGACCGAGAAGGGAGTGGAACTGCACCAGCCACTCAATACGCCGTATATCAACACCATCCCTCGCAGTGCTCAGGAGCGGTATCCGGGTAATCGCGAAATCGAGCGGCGGATCAAGAGCATTGTCCGCTGGAATGCGATGGCGATGGTCCATCGGGCCAATAAGAAAGACGACGGGCTGGGGGGGCACATCTCCACGTTTGCGTCGTCCGCAACTCTTTACGAAGTCGCCTTCAACCATTTCTTCCGTGGCCGCGGCGAAAGCGGCTATGACGGGGACCAGATTTATATTCAGGGGCACGCTTCGCCCGGCATCTATTCGCGGGCCTTCATGGAAGGCCGATTGACCGAGAAACATCTCGACAATTTCCGACGCGAATTGCAGCCCCACGGCGGCCTCTCGTCGTATCCGCATCCCTGGCTAATGCCGACGTTTTGGGAATTCCCCACGGTCTCAATGGGGTTGGGACCCATCATGGCCATCTATCAGGCCCGCTTTAACCAGTACCTCAAAGACCGCGGGATCAGCGATACCAGCCAGAAAAAGGTCTGGGCCTATCTTGGCGACGGAGAATGTGACGAGCCGGAGTCGCTGGGAGCAATTACGCTAGCGGGCCGCGAAAAGCTCGACAACCTCATCTTTGTGGTAAACTGCAACTTGCAGCGGCTGGACGGGCCTGTTCGTGGGAACGGCAAAATCATTCAGGAACTCGAAGGGCTCTTCCGCGGAGCGGGCTGGAACGTCATCAAGGTCATTTGGGGCGATGACTGGGATCAACTGCTAGAACGAGACGAAACAGGACTGCTCGCCAAGCGAATGAACGAAGTAGTCGACGGTGAGTTCCAAAAATACACCGTCATGCCCGGCTCGTACATCCGCGAGAACTTTTTCGGCAAGTATCCTGAGCTATTGAAGCTCGTGGAAAACTACTCGGACGAAAAGCTCGTTAAGCTCCGCCGCGGCGGCCACGACCCAGAGAAGGTCTACACCGCCTACAAGTCAGCCATCGAACACAAAGGCCAGCCAACGGTCATTCTGGCAAAGACAATCAAGGGATACGGCCTGGGGGAAGCGGGCGAGGGAAAGAACATCGCTCACAACAACAAAAAGCTCAATGAACAAGAGCTTTTGGAGTTCCGCACTCGCTTCGGCATTCCGATTTCCGACGAGCAAATCGCCAAGGCTCCGTTTTATCTGCCGCCAGCGGAAGGAACGGAGATGAAGTATCTCCGCGAGCGGCGGGCGACTCTCGGCGGCCCCGTCCCCAGCCGGCCCAAGGACCATCCCAAAACGGAAGTTCCGCGGCTGGACGCGTACAAGCCGTTTCTCGGAGGCAGTGAAGGGAAGGAGATGTCCACCACGATGGGCTTCGTCCGCCTATTGCAGCGCCTCTGCC
This sequence comes from Pirellulaceae bacterium, assembly GCA_046153945.1. Lineage (GTDB taxonomy): Bacteria > Planctomycetota > Planctomycetia > Pirellulales > Pirellulaceae > SXOA01. The sequence continues at coordinate 19,897 of JBJXFF010000151.1, read as the reverse complement.
GCGACAAGAAAATCGGCAAGTACGTCGTGCCGATCGTGCCGGACGAGTCGCGGACTTTCGGCATGGAAGGAATGTTCGCCGAGATTGGCATTTACTCGCACATCGGCCAGCTCTACGAGCCGGTCGATTCGCACCTGCTGGCGAAGTACAAGGAAGCGACCAACGGGCAAATTCTGGAAGAGGGAATCACGGAAGCGGGCTCCATGTCCAGCTTCAACGCCGCTGGAACCGCCTATTCCTCGCACGGAATCAACATGTTCCCGTTTTACATCTACTACTCGATGTTCGGCTTTCAACGCATCGGCGATCTGATCTGGGCCGCGGCGGACATGCGGGCCAAGGGTTTCTTGATCGGCGGAACCGCGGGACGGACCACGCTCAACGGCGAAGGCTTGCAGCATCAAGATGGTCACAGCCTGCTCAACGCCATCGCCTTCCCCACCGTGCGAGCTTACGACCCGGCTTACACCTATGAACTGGCCGTCATCATTCTTGACGGCATGAAGCGGCTCTACGAGGACGGCGAAACGGCCATCTACTACTTGATGGCCGGCAATGAAAACTACGTCCATCCGGAAATGCCCGCGGGCGTCGAAGATGGGATCGTTCGCGGCATGTACAAGCTCGCGACCAAGCAATCCGACAAGGGGAAACTGAAGGTCAACCTCTTCGGCAGCGGCGCGATCTTGCGGCACACGCTGGAAGCGGCGGACTTGCTCACCGAAAAATACGGCATCAGCAGCAATGTCTGGAGCGTCACCAGCTACACGCAATTGCGGCGGGATTGCCACAGTTGCGAGCGCTGGAACATGTTCCACCCCACCAGCCAGCCGCGAAAGAGTTACGTGGAAGAAACGCTTGCCGGCGAAAAAGGCCTGTTCATTGCCGCCAGCGACTATGTCCGGGCGCTCCCCGAGCAGATTTCCCGCTGGGTCCCCGGCGAACTGTTTGTCCTCGGCACCGACGGCATGGGTCGCAGCGAGACACGCGAAACCCTCCGCCGCCATTTCGAAGTGGACGCCCAGTGCATCGCTTACGCGACGCTCTACCGGCTGTTCAAACGCGGCGAACTCGATGCCTCCGTCGTGACGCAAGCCATTCAGGACCTTGGCATTGACCCCGAAAAAGCTGACCCGTATTTTGCCTAACCATGGACCACTAACCCGAAGCGCCAGCGAGGGCGGCGGCGGATTCTCCCTCGCTGGCGCTTCGGGTTAGTGACAGCCACAGCACAACACAATCATGCCCACAGAAGTCACACTTCCCAACCTTGGCGACGGCGTTGATTCCGGCGACATCCTGGACGTCCTCGTGAAAGAGGGGGACCAGATCGCCAAGGACCAGGGAATCCTCGAAATCGAAACCGGCAAAGCCACTTTGCAGGTTCCCTCCACTTTTGCCGGCCGGGTGACCAAGGTTCACGTCGCCGCCGGCCAGTCGATCAAGCCTGGTGCCGTTCTGCTGACGCTTGATGCTGCCGCCAAGGAAGCGGTCGCCAAAGCACCTGCTGCTCCTACTCTCGCGGCGGCGAAGGCACCAGCACCCACTGCGGCTCCTGTGGGCAAAGCCCCTCCGAAACCGGCCACCGTCAAACCTGCTGCGCCGGCCCCAGCACCAGAAGCGATTTCTGCTGTCGTGGCAGCGCCGACTGCCTCCGTTTCAGATTCTGCCGGCGACGGCGGTGAAATTGCCGCCGGCCCTGCTGTCCGGCGTTTTGCCCGCGAAGTTGGGGTCGACCTCAGCCGCGTCACTGGCAGCGGTCCCAGCGGCCGGATCACGCGCGAGGATGTGCTCGCCGTCGTTCGCCAAGCCAGTCAAGCCGCCGGCACTAATGGCGCGGGCAGGGCCAGCCAGCGAGATAACTGGGGGCCCATCCATGCCGAAAAGATGACCAAAATCCGCAAGACGATTGCGGCCAAAATGGCGGAATCCGGCACCACAGTCCCCCGCGTCACCAATTTCGACGACGCCGACGTGACCGAACTCGAGAAAATCCGACAGGCAAGTAAAGACGATTACGCCAAAAAGGGAATCAAGCTCACCAGTCTGCCGTTCGTGGTCAAGTCCGTGGCCATGGCTCTCCGCTCCCATCCCACGATCAACGCTTCGCTCGATCTCGAAAACGAGCAGATCATTTACAAGGACTACGTCAGCATCGGCATTGCCGTCGATACCGACCGGGGCCTCGTTGTCCCCAGCCTTCGCAATGCAGACGACATGAGCATCTCCGACATTGCCCGGGCGCTCGCCAACATTTCCGAAAACATGCGAGAAGGGCGGATCAATCCCGCGGACCTCGTCGGCAGCACCTTCAGCATCAGCAACCTGGGGGCTATCGGCGGCACCTACAGTACGCCGATTATCAACACGCCCGAGGTCGCCATTCTCCTTGTGGGCCGGTCTCGCAAGATGCCGATCGTAGTTGACGACCAAGTGCAAATCCGCCTGATGATGCCGCTGAGCCTCTCCTACGACCATCGCCTGGTTGACGGGGGAGCTGCGGCCCGGTTCTTAAACGATGTGATTGACTATTTGAAGGCCCCGGGGCGGTTGTTGCTCGCGCCGTAGGAATTACAGATACGGTAGCGCCAGCCGAGCGACACCGTCGCGGAGGCGGATCGGAATGGAGCGGCTGTCGACTTCTTCCAGGCTGGTCTGGTGGGAGATGCTCATCTTCTTGCGAACGATTGCATTGAGTTCTGCGGCCAGTTTGCGGTCATAACACTCAACGTTGAATTCAAAGTTCAGACGCAGGCTCCGGGCGTCCCAATTGGTGCTGCCGACGAAGCTCCAGACATCGTCCACAACTATCAGCTTCGTGTGATCAAATGGCGGCGGTGTCAACCAAACCTTGCAGCCCCGCTGCAGCACCTGCCAGAGCTGCGCCGTGCAGGCCCACTGCACCAGCCGCAGGTTGTTCTTCTGCGGCAAGATGATGTTTACCTCCACCCCTCGCATGGCGGCCACGTTGAGTGCCGAGATAAGCGGCTGGTCCGGGAGAAAGTAGGGAGTGACAATGTTGAGCGATCGACTCGCGCAACCGATAGCGCCGAGGATCGACATACGGATCTTGTCGAACTCGATGTCGGGTCCATCCCCAATTCCACGGGCCAGACAGGAGCCGACCTGCTCGACTGTGGGGAACCAGGCGTCGCCCCCCAGACGCTCTTCTGTGCAGAATTCCCAGTCGTCGGCAAACGTCTCTTGCAGGTGCTGAACGACTGGTCCTTCGATCTTGAAATGCAAATCGTGCAGCGGATGCTTGCCAGGATTGCTTTCGCAGCACCCCTGGCGAATGTTCATGCCGCCGGTAAAGCCAAGTCGGCCGTCCACAACCATGATTTTGCGATGATTTCGCAAATTGGTGTAGTGAAACTTCCAAGGGATGAGCGTGGGCAAAAACGTATCGAACGTGAGCCCCGCGCCGCGGAGGTGCCCCTTGATGGACGGCCAGGTATAACGGGTTCCCACGTCGTCGATCAGCACCCGCACCTCTACGCCGCGATCCTTGGCACACGACAACGCATGAACGAATTTGAGCCCCGCTTCGTCGTTGTCAAAGATATAGGTCTGGAGGCTCACGGATTTGTTTGCCCCGTCAATGGCCGCCAACATCTCCCCGTAGGCCTCATCCCCTTTGGCAAGCGGCGTCAGGCGATTGCCATCCAGGAGCGGAGCACTTGTGACCTTATCGACAAACCGCACTAAATGGCTAAGGCGGTCGTAGTCGGGGCCGAGTTCGCGATGTAAGTCCTCGCCAGTGGCATGTTCCAAGGGAACGGAGGCGAGCTTCTCCGGTCCCTTCATGAGGCGGCGAGCCTTGCGGTGAATTCGGTTGATGCCAAACATCAAATAAAGGAGCGGGCCCAAGAAGGGCGTCAACCAGATGATGCCCACCCAGCCGAGGGCGCTCCGGTTATCCCGTTTGGTGAGGACAACGTGGCATGCTGCCCAAATCGCCAGCCCTGTGTTGAGAATGGCCCCAACGAAGAGCAAGGCGGCATAGGGGGTGTCGGGCAATTTGAACATGTGGGGGTCCGAGGTGGGTCCTCTTGATTCTATCCGGATGCCGGCAGGGAACCGCTTCTGCTGGTAGGAAATTGAACAGGCTCGTGGTCTAATGCCAAGGTCACTTCCTGCCTTTTCTGGAGGCCCTCTTATGGTTCGTCGTTCTTTTCGGTTTATCGCGCTCTTTGCCGCACTATCCGTAAACCTAGTTGCAATTCGTGCCGCCGATGTTCAGCGGCAGTTGTGGGTCACGAACGCCTATGGCGAGGATGTGCATGTCTTTGAAGTGGGGACTTGGAAACTGTTGAAAACCATCAAAGTCGGACCAAATCCGCACGGAATCTCGGCGACTGCGGACGGGAAAACCGTGCATATCGCCCTGGAGAACTTCGGCGGCAAGGAAGGGGAACTGCTCTGGTTGGACGCGGCCAGCGGCGACATCAAAGGGAGGGTGAAGGTCGGCCCCAAACCGAACGAAAATGAGAGTACTCCCGACGGAAAATGGATCTACGTTCCCTGCGAAGATGGCCAATATTGGGTGGTGGATGGCGAAAACATGCAGGTAGCGACCAAAATCGAAACCGGCGGCCGGCCCCACAACACGACCATCAGCGGTGACGGCAAGCGGATGTACCTCTCGCCTATGGGTGCCCCCAAGAAGGTCACAATTGTGGACATCGGAGCCGGGCACAAGGTGATTGGCGAAATTCCGTTTGAAAACAGCGTCCGCCCTCCAGCGATTTCCAAGGACGAGAAGTTCTTTTTCCAGAACATCGACGGGCTGATTGGGTTTCAGGTTGCCGACATCTCCAGCCGCAAGGTAATCAAAACGGTGGCGGAGAAGCCGGACGAAGACAAGAAGGACGTGCCGACCCGCAGCCACGGCCTTGGTGTGCGGCCAGACCAGAAGGAGATTTGGAGTTGCAATGTCGAGCACGACATGCTCCACATTCATGAAATGTTCAGCGGAAACTATGATGAGATCAAACGGCTTAAAATGCCGGGACGGATTTACTGGGTTACCTTTACTCCCGACAGCAAATGGGGCTTTGTCAGTGTCCGCAGCAAATCTCAGGTGGCTGTGATTGATTGCCAGACCAAGGAAATCGTCAAGCTGCTGGATGCCGGCAAGGAACCGAAACGGACACAGGTGATTGACGTACCGATTTCACAGCCCGCGGGGTAAAGTAGTCCGCTCGCTCCGCGAGCGGACAGGTTTGTTTTGAATGCAAGGAGAGTGCAATGGGTGAAGAACGAAGTTCGTCCGGCGGCGGCACCGCAATGATTGTCGTTGCCATAATAGGGGGCATTCTGCTGGTGGTTGTTTGCGGTGGAGTGTTAGTTGTCGGTGCAGGTGCCCTCTTCTACGTTCGTGCGGAGCAGCGGATATTAGTGGAGGAACCGGTGGCAACGCCCGTGCAGTCTTCCCTCGACGTGAAGGAGGAAGTCAACAGGGTTCTGGAGCCAATGAAATTGGACCCCAACGACCTGACGGAACCGACGATTCGCAAAGAGCAGTTGGAGGGGGGGCTTATCCCGGGTTTGAAGAATCCTGAACCGGAGGGGACGCCGCCGGCGGCGGCATTGGAAGAGAAGAAAGAGTGAGTCTCGCGGAGCTATGTGCCGCTAACTACAAGCAATTGAGGAACGGAAAATGGGCGAAGAAAATCGTGGTTCATCCGGCGGCGGCACGGTGATGATTGTGCTGGCCATTCTGGGTGGAATACTTGTCGTCGGCTGTTGTGGCGGAATTGTGGCGGTGGGGCTTCTCGGAACCTTGACGTGGAGTAGCGCTCCTGCCCCCGCGCAGATGCAAATGCAACCGCCGCTTGCGGTTCCGACTGCTCCTGAGCTTGCCCCGGAAGTTACCAAGGCTTTGGACGACTTGAACAAGGAACTCGAGCCGCTCAAGATTGCACCCGAGGATACAATACCTTCCGTGCCCGGAGGGCCGCCAAGTGAAAAGCCGGAAGTCGTCCCGCCGCCGGAGGAGCAGAAGGAATAGTCGCCAGGGAATTGGCAGCGTATTGGTGAGGCACTTTCTCTGAGGAGCCAAACATGGGCGAAGAAAACCGAGGTTCATCCGGCAGCAGCCCGGTGATGATTGTTGTCGCCATTCTAGGTGGATTGCTGCTGGTCGGCTGTTGTGGCGGTGTCGTGGTGGTTGGGGCGGGCTTTTTCCTGGCCCGTACGGCTGCTCGGGATGCGGCGATGGAATTTGACCGTGTGAATGTCGAGGTTCAAGAATCTAAAATGGAAATGAAACAACTTAACGAGGAAATGAAAGAAACCTTGGACGCGATCAAGATCCCGGATGCGATTCCAGAAATTCCTCCCGCGGAAAGCGCTCCCGCCATCACTCCACCGTCGTCGGAAGTAAAGAAAGAGTAATGGACCGGGAAGACAATGGGCAATCGGGAAGGCGAAGATGGAGCAACTCTAGCCCGGCGGTGCTTGCTTGACGAGGTTGCTAATTTGCTTGAACTCCGGCGTACCCGCCACATCGCACCATTCAAACAAAGCCGCTTCGACGGTAGTGAGCGTCGCGCCGGCTGATTCCATCCGTTGCAGGGCTGTTTCGCAGTCCAGCCAGCCGCGAGCCCCGACGGCATCGACGGCCAAATAGACACGGAATCCGGCAGCCAGCAGGTCGTGCACGGTTTGCTGCACACAAACGTGGGCCTCAATTCCGCAAATCAGGATGCGGTGGATCCCTTTCTGGCCCAACTCTTCAAACAGGTCGCCGCACTCACCGCAACTAAAGGCGAGCTTGGCTGGAATCGTGCCGAGTTTCGCGGCTAGTTCCGGCGTAGTCGGCCCCAACCCTTTGGGATACTGCTCCGTCGCCAGCACCGGCAGCCCCAGAATCTTCGCCCCATCAATCAGGCGGCCGATATTCCAAACAAGTGCCGCGTGATTTGGAATCAGCCCCACCAGCTTCCCTTGCACATCTACAACCAACAGCGCGGTATCCCCGCGGTTCATCAATTCAGGACTGCGAGGAAGGCGGGCCATATGCGGAGTGTAAAGTGCAAAGTGGAGAGTGCAAAGTGAAAGGCAAAACGGTTACACTCTTCACTTTACACTTTGCACTCTCCACTCCACACTCCCTATGTCCTACTTCCTCGGCATTGACGTTGGCACTTCGGGCACCAAGACGCTGGTCATGAACAAGCGGGGCGAAATCTTGGCCGAGGCGACCAAGAAGTATCCGCTGCACTCCCCCAAGCCCCTGTGGACCGAGCAGGATCCCGACGACTGGTGGAAGGCGACGGTTGCCACCGTTCGAGCAGTCATGAAAAAGGCCCGGCTGAAGCCGGCGGATGTCAAGGCGATCGGACTTTCCGGCCAGATGCACGGCTCCGTGTTCCTGGACAAGGACAACCGGGTGATTCGCAATGCCCTACTCTGGAACGACCAGCGCACCGAAGCGGAATGCACGGAAATTGAATCCCGCGCCGGCGGCCGCAAGAAGCTGATCCAGATGGTCGCCAATCCAGCTCTCACCGGCTTCACGGCGCCGAAAATCCTTTGGCTGCGGAATAATGAGCCCCAGAACTTTGAAAGGCTGAAGAAGGTCCTGCTCCCCAAAGACGACGTCCGTCGCCGCATGACCGGCGAATTTGCCACCGACGTCAGCGACGCCAGCGGCATGCTCCTTCTCGACGTGGCGAAGCGAACCTGGTCGAAAGACCTCCTCTCGGCTCTGGAACTGGATGAGAATCTGCTCGCGAAGTGCTATGAATCCGAAGAGGTGACCGGCAACCTGACGAAAGAGGCCGCCGCGGAACTAGGCCTTTCGACGAAGTGCGTCGTGGTCGGCGGAGCGGGGGACTGCGCGGCGAATGCCGTCGGCACCGGGGTTGTCAAATCGGGCGTTCTCTCCACTTCCATCGGCACCAGCGGAATCATGTTCGTCCATAGCGACGAAGTGCAGATCGACCCGCTCGGCCGGCTGCATACCTTCTGTCACGCCGTTCACGGCAAGTGGCACATGATGGGAGTCAGCTTGACGGGGGGCGGTGCCTTGCAATGGTTCACTGAAAAAGTCTGCGCCGACCTGTTCGCCAAGAACAACAAACGGGCCTTCAGCGCCATCACTAAGGAAGCCGCCACCGTCCCCACGGGAAGCGAGGGGCTGTTCTTTCTGCCGTATCTCGCCGGCGAGCGGACGCCGCATGCCGACCCCAAGGCTCGCGGCTGTTTTATCGGTCTGACACTCAAACACGAGCGCGGCCACCTGGCCCGTTCGGTGATGGAAGGGGTGGGCTACGCCATGCGGGACAGCCTGGCCATCATCAAGTCCCTTGGCGTCCCCGTCTCCGAAATCCGTGCGTCCGGCGGCGGTTCGAAATCTCAGCTTTGGCGGCAAATCCAGGCGGATGTCTTTGGGCAGGACGTCGTTACCATCAACGCAGAGCAAGGCCCTGCCTACGGCGTTGCTCTGCTGGCCGCGGTGGGAGCTGGGGCCTTCAAGAGCATCGAAGAGGCCTGCAAAGCGACCATTTTCCCTGTCAAGACAACGCCCCTCGATGCCACTGCCGCCAGGTACTATGACCGGGGCTTTCCGCTCTACCAGCAGCTCTATAGGTCGCTGAAGAAGGATTTTGAGGCCATTTCCAAGCTTGAGGGTTAGAGGGAGTATTCCACACCTGCCTTTCTCGCAAGCGAAGGAAAGCGCGGCATCCTCAAGGAATCGATGCTGTCCTAGGCTTGCGCGTCAGGCTGATATTATCCGGAAAGCTATGCTTGGGGATGCTCCCCTCCCGCCATCTCCCGCAGCGACTACTCTACCTGTTCACGCTACGGGACGAGCCCAATCTCAAGGGGCACGTCCCCGCGCTTGACGCCATTCGGGGTTTGGCCATTGTCCTTGTTACCGGCTATCGGTTCTGGTGCCAGCCGGCATTGGATGGCAGCGTCGCTGATTGGCTCACCAACGTATTCAGTTTGGGCCAGCGGGGGGTCGACCTGTTCTTTGTCCTCTCAGGCTTCTTAATTACGGGCATCCTATTTGACGCCCGCCAGAAGCCGCATTACTTCCGCAATTTTTACATGCGGCGGACGTTAAGAATCTTTCCACTCTACTACGCCGTTCTGGCGGTCACGCTAGTGCTGCTCCCGCTCGCCGGACTGAGCACAATGAAACTCTTCCCCGAAGCACACCAAGACCAGGCGTGGCTCTGGCTCTACGGTGCCAACGTCCTGCAATCACTCCGGGGCGATTGGTGCCTTGGCTCCTTCAACCACTTCTGGTCGCTGGCGGTGGAAGAGCACTTCTATCTCTTCTGGCCCGTGGTTATCTACTGCTGCTCCAGGCGGACCGGAATGATTGCCTGCGGCAGCGTGGTCGCAGTCGCGGCTCTAACACGGACTTTGTGGTTGCTCGGGGGGGGAAACGACGTGGCCGCGGAGACATTCACGCTGCTCCGCATGGACGCTCTCGCCATGGGGGGACTGCTCGCCCTGGCAGTTCGTGGACCCGGTGGCGTAAAAGCCCTTTATCCCTGGGCAATTGCTGCTGTCTTGCTGCTCGGGACGATCCTGCTCCCCACCTCACTTCTGCACAAGCGATTGCTCGCCATTCCCGAACTCCTGTTCGCCGCCTTCTTCGCCGGCGTGATACTGCTCGCACTTACCGCCTCGAAAGAAGGCTGCTGGGGGAAACTCTGGAACTCGCCCTTCCTCCGGTTCTTTGGCAAATACAGCTACGGTATGTACGTGTTCCAGAACCTGCTCATCCCGGTCGTCGCCTCATGGCTGAGCGTTGACATTCTCCAAAACCACTTCGGCAGCCAGCTACTGGCAAAGCTCACCTACCTCGCCCTGATGTCCGCCCTCACCATCGCGGCAGCAGTCGCCAGTTGGCACCTGTTCGAGAAGCATGTCCTCAAGCTGAAGTGCTGGTTTGAATAGTAAGCCGTCATTCCATGACCGGCCTATTCCGCCCGTCGACCTAGCACAGAATAGGGCTGTTTCCGAGAAACGTCCCATTATTTCGGCAAATGGTCCCTTAGTGCTGGAATGATCTCCTGCGGCACAAATCTGGCCAGCATTTCGTCACTCGCCAGCGCCGCAATCTGCTTGATGAGGGTGCTGCTGACGTGGGCGAACTCTTCGTCCGCCATCAGGAAGACCGTTTCAATGCCGGGATCGAGATGGCGGTTGGCCATCATCATCGTGAACTCCGCCGCCAGGTCGGTCAGCGGCCGCACCCCGCGGATCATCACCCGAGCCCCGCATTCCCGCACGAATTGCACCGCCAGCCCTGAGAACGCCCGCACCTCGACGTTCATGAACTTCGACGTCGACTTCGTCACCAGGTCCACCCGTTCTTCGGGAGAGAACATCGCCGACTTCTCGACGTTGAGGCCGATCCCCACGATCAACTTGTCGACGAGTCGGGCGCTCCGCTGAATTACATTGACGTGTCCGAGCGTTATCGGGTCAAACGAACCGGTATAGACGGCGATGCGGGAGTCGGACTTGGTCATGACGGGTTCATCACGCGGGAGAGAGGCTACCAGGAGAGAGTTCCCAGTATCACGCGCCGGATGCGGAGTGTACAGTATTTTCCGCCTCCGGCTGATCCGCTTTCCTGAGTATCAAAGCTACGGTCGGCCCGTCGCCAAGTCTCCTGTTCGCAGAAAGGCGTCGGCAGCTTCGATTCCCAGCCCGGGAAGATCTGACGCCCCTTCGGGCTCCAGGGCCAAATCCACAAAGCGGCTGTCGCGGGATTCAGTGACGTTTTCGATGTCTCGCAGATTCGTGGAGCGATGAATCATGCCCGTTCCCGCGACGAAATAGAGATCTCCGCCATTTTCGAAGTCGATCCCTTGGATGACATGGCTACTGGCCTCCATCAGTGTCTCCCAGCCCGTGGTTCGCTGGCGAAGGATGCGGCTGGTGCGGCCCATCGTGGAAATGTAGAGTTGACCGCGATGAACGGCCAGACTTCCCCACCAATTTCCGCCGACCTCGTCCTGCCGCACAACGCCCAACCGCCCATAATCGCCGGTCCGCACGTTTTTGCGATAGATTTCCCCATCAGTCAGCGGTTCGCCATTTTGCGGCGTCCGTACGACGCTGAAAAAGAGGATGTCTGGTTGGCTGCCAAAGCCGAGATCGCGCACCGGCGGTCCATGATGGTGCACGACAATCGGCCGTCCTCCTTCAAGCTTATAAATCAGGCCATCCAAGCCGCTGCAATAAAACACCTCTCCGCGAGGGGAAATGGCCACGCTGCCAATTCGGGGGACTGCTTCACGGGCGTCTCGGGGCAAATCCGCCGGATTGACGACATGCCAATCTCGCTCTCCCTCCCGCGTGACCTTGATGATTGCCCCTGGCCAGCGGTTGTTGTCCGCCAGGAACAAATTAGGCGTGTAGGCCGATGCGACATTGACTCCCAGCAAGGTCCCGGCAAGCGCTGCCGACAAACACAAACAATTCCAAGTGCGACGAATCATGGTGCATACTCCAAGGTGCGAAGCGGCTGTCGGAATGAGAGACTTTTAATTCCCGGGGGAGAGTACCCAAGGGAAACTCTAGTCTTTTCAGCGGGCCAAGCTGCCGCTGTCGTGAATTGCTTGGTCGCCGATGCGAAGGAGCAAACGCACCCGGCGCGCCAACCAACGCCGCAATGCAACTCTGTCGTCCAGAAACCCTTGCAAAGAGGCGAGTTGCGACGATTTCGCGATTAGCTACCGTTTCGCCCACTCCGCCGTTGCGCCGTCATTTCGATTTCGCCGCGCCATCGGTTGCCTTCCATTCCAGCCGGGCTCGCTGAAATACTTTCCAAGCCTTGGAAATATCGGTTGTAGTGACTGGCGCGGATGTCGCACTGGATGCAGCTTCGCCCAGCGACTTCTTCTGCTGGAAATAGACGACATAGGTGCCGTCCGAAAGCGGTTCGCGAGCTATCGCCCAGCGGTTCCCGCTTTGCAACTCGCGGTAATACAGAAAGTGGGGATCCGGTTTGGGGAGTAGCGTCGGTTCTTCTTGCTGCAGAGTGACAATCCGTCTTTCTCCTTGCATCGCATAATCGGCGATAGCCAATCCACCAAAGAAATAATGGCGCCCACGCGGGCCGGAAAGGACCCAGCCTTGATGCTCGAGGTTGCCAACCACCACGGGCTCGGCTTCCGCTTCGGCCACTTCTTCCGCGAAGGGGGCGGCCTTGGGAATCGCTCTCACTTTCTTGGGAACTGGGAGTTGCTCTTGTGCCGCCAGGAACCCCCATCCCGCGCCTGCCAAAGCCACTGCCAAAATCGTCGCATTGAACCGCATTGCCTGTCTCCAAGCGATAACTCTATTCCTTCTCACACCTTCCACACTAGTTCCCCGCACCAAAGCCTTCAAGCAATCGCCTCCCGCCACCATCCACTTGTCCGCTGTCATCCCAGTAGGCTACTCTTGACCCCTGTCCCCTGTCCCCTGTCCCCTGTCCCCTGTCCCCTGTCTTCCATGCTCGGTATCTACGACAAAGTTCAAGCCGCTGCCGCCAAGATTCGCTCGGTTTGGAAACGCCCTCCCCACGCCGGCATCATCCTGGGAACTGGCCTGGGAAATCTGGTGCAACACATCCAGGTGGAGGCGGCTCTCGAATACGAGGAGATTCCAAGCTTCCTCCGCTCCACCGCCACCAGCCACCGCGGCCGACTGGTCTGCGGCACACTCGGCGGACTGCCGGTGATGGCGATGGAAGGGCGGTTCCACATGTACGAGGGTTATCCGCTCGACGAAATCACGCTCCCCGTTCGCGTGATGCGGGAACTGGGGGCCAAGCTCCTCGTCGTCAGCAACGCCTGCGGCGGCATGAATCCGTATTATCGCGGCGGCGACATCATGCTGATTGAAGATCATATCAACCTGATGGGGGCCAATCCGCTCATCGGCATCAACGACGATCGGCTGGGGCCGCGGTTCCCCGACATGTGCGAGCCGTATGACCACGGGTTGATCCAGCGGGCGCTGGAAGTGGCTCGCCACGAGAACATCGTCGCCCACCAAGGTGTCTTCATCGCAGTTTCGGGTCCGAACCTAGAAACGCGGGCCGAATACCGCTTCCTGCGAATGATCGGGGCCGATGTCGTCGGCATGAGCACCGTGCCTGAGGTCATCGTTGCCGTCCATTGCGGTCTTAAGGTCGTCGGCTTTTCCATCGTCACCGACATGTGCCTCCCCGATGCCCTGGAACCCGCCGACGTCCCCAAAATCATCGCCACCGCCAATGCCGCCGAACCAAAGTTGACCAAGTTGCTGCTGGGAGTGCTGGCAGGAGAGAAAGCCGCGTAGTTCGTAGCAACCCGCTTCAGCGGGTTAACCGGCTGAAGCCAGTTACTACTAACATGGATGCAGAACTCTCCCAAGCCGTCGCCGCCATTCGCTCCCAATGGAACTGCGATCCGCAGGTCGGTCTGATTCTAGGAACGGGCCTCGGCGGTCTAACCGATGCCATTCAAGTGGAAGCCGAGATCCCTTACGGCAGCGTCCCGTACTTCCCTCGCTCGACGGCCATGGCCCACAAGGGAGCCCTTCTCTGCGGCGAAATGGCCGGCGTGAAACTCCTCACCATGGCGGGCCGCTGTCACCTCTACGAAGGCTACTCCGTCGCCGACTTGCAGCTTCCCATCCGCGTCATGCACGCCCTCGGCATTCGCACCCTCATTATCACCAACGCCGCCGGCGGCCTGAATCCGCGGTTTGAGCCGGGGGATGTGATGGTGATTGAGGACCATGTGAACCTGATGGGGTTTGCAGAGTGCCGGCAGGGTTTGACGGTGGATGCGGCGGGAAGGAGTCAGGGGTCAGGAATCAGCGGTCCGGGGGCCTTTCTGATTCCTGACTCCTGTCCCCTGACTCCTGAGCCCTTTCCCTATGACTCATCCCTCCAGCACGCCGCTCTCTCCGCTGCCCGCCAGGGCAACTTCCCCTGCCTGCGCGGCGTCTACGTCGGCGTCAAAGGACCCAACTACGAGACCCGCGCCGAATACCGGGCCTTCCGCAGCCTGGGAGGAGACGTCGTCGGGATGAGCACAATTCCCGAAGTACTCGCTGCCCGGTCCCTGGGCATGCGGGTCCTCGGCCTATCTACGGTGACCAACGTCGCCCGTCCCGATGCCCCGCAAGTCGTCACTTCGGACGAGGTCGTGGAAGTGGCCCGCATCGCTCAACCCAAGCTGCAAAAGATTGTCGCGGGAGTGTTACCAGGGGTCAATTGTTGAAGTAATCCACTGCCATTCGCAATAAGTCATTGAAGCAATTGCAGTTGCGACGAAGCCCCCTAGAGGTTTATCAACGCGCCCTCGCCGCTTGGGGGATGCGCTCCTCATTCCAGGCAAAGTGACAAAATCACTTCGCCAAGAGTGCCGCAGACATCTTCCGTTTCTGCAAAGCAAATACAACCGAATTGTGAAAGAACACGGTAGTAAGTATACTCATGTCAAGATGGCACTGGCAAGGGGGAATGTCCATTTTCTTCGAGAATTATTCCCCTCGCCTCGCCGCGGGGGTCGGATAGCCGCGGGTCTTATCCACCAAATTGAGCAGCTTCTGGCCGGAGAAATAGCGGCGAAGGTTTTCGCAGATGAGATTCGTGGTATCGTCAGCCCTGCGGCGGGATTGGGCGCCGACGTGGGGAGTGATGATGACGTTGGGGAGTTCCCACAAGGGACTGGTGGCAGGCAGGGGCTCTACTTCAGTTACATCGAGGCCAGCACCGGCTAAGTGGCCAGCGGAAAGCGAGGCGACGAGGTCCGGTTCCTGGACGACTTCGCCGCGGGCAACGTTGATGAGGAGGGAGCCCTTTTTCATCCGCGCGAACTGCGACGCGGCAATCATGTGCCGCGTTTGGGCATTGAGAGGAACGCAGAGGATGACAATGTCCGACTGCGTGAGCAAGTCATCGAGGCGATCAGCGGGCCAGATTGTCTCCACAAGCCCACTACTGATGTCGATCTCGCCGGGGAACATGTCAGTAGCGATGATTCGCGTCTTAAACGGCCGGAGCACCTGAGCAATGCGAGTGCCGTTGCCTCCGAGGCCGACGATGCCGACCGTGGAGCCGTGCAGGTCGAGCGTGGGGCGGCGGATAAACTCCTTTTTTTGTGCCGCGCGAAAGAATTTCGGCAGGCCGCGGAGCAGGCCGAGAAGCAATGCCATTGTCTGTTCCGCGACCTGATCGGCGAAGAGGCCAGAGGCGCTCGTCACCTGAATGGTCGAGGCAATCACTTCCGGAACCAGGCAATGATCAAGTCCCGCTGCTGACGATTGAATCCACTTCAGCCGACCGCCGCGCACGACTTCGGGCCAGTGAACGGGAACCTTGGCATGGCCGCAGAGAATGTCCGCTCCTGGCAATTCGGCGGCGATCCGTTCCTGCCCGGCATCAATCACTTCGGTCCCCGGCGGACAGGCGGTCACGATCTGGTCGTAGTGACGGTGTTCGATGGGGTAGCAGAGGACAACTCGCATGGGGCAGGGGCTAGGGATTAGGGGTTGGGGCAGAAGCTGGCATAGGTCGATTCGAGAACAAGTGCTGACGAAGGAATTCTTCCCCAGCCCCTAGCCCCCAATCCCCAGCCTCCTCGTCTCCGCGTTGACAAATTCTAACACCAGGGGTAGGGTTGCTTGCAGAGGATGACCCCTACCAACTTTATGAATGAAATCTCCGATCTTCCTGCCCCGGATTCTGCTGATTCGCTTTCCGACGCTCCCCCCATGGACCTGCTGGCTCGCTGCGAGCGGCGGCTGGGGTATGTCTTTCGCGACAAGCAAATTCTTCGCTCGGCTCTGACGCATGCCTCGGGAGCCGAGCACCGGCTGGCCTCCAATGAACGCTTGGAGTTTTTGGGGGATGCAATACTAGGATTCGTCGTCTGCGAGATGTTGTTCCACCAGTTTCCGCAGTATCTGGAAGGGGATCTAACCAAAATCAAATCCGTCGTCGTCAGCCGGCAGACCTGCGCGAAGATCAGCGAGGCCCTCGGCCTGCAAGAGTTTCTGATTCTTGGCAAAGGAATGACCACGCATCCGACCATTCCGCCGTCCCTCCTGGCGGATGTCTTCGAATCGCTTGTGGCGGCGATGTACCTGGACGGTGGTGATGCCGCGGTTCGCCCATTCATCGAGGCCTTCATCGGGCCGGAAGTGGAACTGACGGCGGCCGGCGAACTCGGCGGCAACTATAAATCCCTGCTGCAGCAACTGGCGCAGCGGGAATTCTCGAACACTCCCGTCTATCACCTCGTCGGCGAGCGCGGCCCGGATCATAGCAAATGCTTCAAAGTCGCCGCTCAGGTCGGTCCGCAGCACTATCAACCCGCCTGGGGCCGCAACAAAAAAGAAGCCGAGCAGCGGGCGGCTTGCAATGCGCTCGCGGAGATTAAGGGCGAGGCTCCGCCGTATCTGTCGGAGTGAGAGCGAACCAGCAGACACGGGTCCCGCCGCTAGAGTGCCATTCCGAATACTCGGAAGATGACAATGTGCAACACCGCCAGGACGGCCATGCCCATGAGCGTCAGCCGGTTCACCCGCACTGCAATCGCCAGCAGCATGAAGCTCACGCACCAAATGTAATACGCGATATACAGATCGGTCGCCATCACCAGCGTCGTCCATGGCCCCACCATTGCCACGCAACTCAGCACCGACAGGACTTGACCTCGCTCCCTGCTGAGCCGCCAAATCAGCAACGGCAGAGTTAACTGCAGCACGTTGGACATGTCGATGGTGATAATCCACGGCCAGGCAACGATCTCGAATCCCGTATCCGTCCTCAGCATTGCTTCCACGGGACCATAAAGGTAAATCCAGGCCGCTTGCCAGCCGTAGACCGTGAACGTGCCCGTCGTGCAAGGAGTGCAGAGCGACACCAGATAGGTCACCCAAGCAATTCCCACCAAGACCAACTGCGTCCGTCCTGTTTGCAGCCGCTGGAATGCCCCGAGATGGCTGAGTAAAGCCAATCCCAGGCCCGTCGTCACCATCAGCGTCTGCGGCCCTTGCCACGTGGCGATTCCGAGCATCACGGCCACATAGGTCATCAGCCCCAGCAGGTGCCGAATGCCGAATTGCCAATTCCCCGTCGGCGGCGACGGCACTTCAACGGCTGCCACGTCCGATTTCGGGTGAATATGTTCTCGCTGGGACATTGCCAAATTGTAAGCCCTTTTATTTGACAGACTAACTGCCGTCCCTTGAGAATAGAGAGGTTAACCGGGCTCAATATTCTCCGCCGGCGTAGATTGCCATGATTTTTCCCTCGCCAAGCCGATTGGCTTTGGGGACAAGCCTCGGCTTGCTCCTCGTGATGGCATTTTCCCAATTCCCCGCGGTATATGCCGCCGAAAGCGAGCTCGAAAAGGAATTCCGTTCCGCCCAGCGGGGAATTCAGACTCAACTCAAGAACAAAGACCGGAGCCAGCGTTTGGCAGCGGTCAAAAAGCTGGAAGAATTTCCCGTGGTGGACGCGGCCAAGGTTTTGCTCGCATCCGGTCTGCGAAGCGGCGATGACGAAGTCCGCCGGGCCTCCTACGCGTCGCTCTTCAAGTTCAAGGAGGACAAAGCCATCGGCCTCTTCCTGGCCCTCGCGGTCGAAAAGGACTTGAAGCGCGGGGTGGTGGACGAAGGAACCTGCGGAGCAATGGGTGTGCTGCTCGCTTCCACGAACAAGGAACTCGAACCAGAATCCGACCAGCTCCTGACGCAAGCCGCCAGCATCGTCGCCAACAGCAGCGGCCTGATGCTGCTGGTCACGGTCGCGGATGAACTGGGCGGGGAGGCGACCCCCGAGAGCCTGAAAGCGTTGCTCAAGCTCAGCAAACTTCCCCTTTTTGCCAAAAACTTTGCCTACCGCCGCGCCGTGACGCAAGGGCTAATGAAGGTCCGCCAGGAGGATGCTGTCACGGCACTTGTTGAGATACTGACATTGGCTCAAGGGGAAGTCCGCTCCGACATTCTCCGCTATCTCGCTACCATCAGTGGCCAGCAGATTGGACCTGACCCTATGCTTTGGGCCGCCTGGTGGAAGGCGAACAAGGCTAAGTTCAAGTTTCCCGGTCCGGCAAAGCCGCTGCTTGCCGCGCGGGGGAAAGCGCCGCCCCAGGGTGGGTCCTATTACGGCCTCCCGCTGGCAAACCGAATCGTGTTTGTTATGGACACTTCCGCGAGCATGCGCGGCACCCGCATCGAAGCCGCCAAGCGGGAACTGATCCGGGCGATTTCGGAACTGCCGGAGACAACCGAGTTCGCCGTTCTGGTCTTCAACAATCGCGTCACCGCGTGGCAGGAAAAGTTGGTTCCCGCAACCTCCGAGAATCGGGAACTCGCCTGCCGTTTTGTCTTCGCCCAGGAACTCGGCCCCCAGACCGCGTCTTACGACGCCCTCGAAGCCGCCATGACCTTCGACGCCGAGGCCATCTACTTTCTCACCGACGGCGCTCCTTTCGGCGGCAAAGTCACCCAGCCGAAGCAGATCATCACGGTCATCACCCGGCTCAATCGCCTGCGGCGAATGACCATCAACTCCATCGGCATCGGCGTGGGAGCAAGCGGCAATGTCTTCGACACCTTCCTCAAGGCCCTCGCCGACAACAACTACGGTCAGTACATCCGCGTGGATGAATAGCCCCAGGCCAACCGTCTCCGCCCCCGAATGACATCGGGCCCGCCAGAATGGGCCAGTCATGGAATGACGGCCCACAGTTAGTCGTCAAACCGGCTGCAGGATTCTGGTCCGGCGAGGGCGGCGAGTTCCAGGAATTTTTCGCGCGGGTCTTTAAGTCCGTCAGCCAGTTTGCTGAGGGCTTCGGTCTCGATTTGGCGGACTCGTTCTCGGGTGAGGCCGAGGCTTTCGCCGATTTCCTTGAGGGTGTGGGGCTCGGTGTCTTCCAAACCGAACCGCATCTTGAGAACGGTCGCTTCCCGCGTATCCATCGTCCGGAGCATTTCCTGGACTTCCTTCATCACGTCGTTTTCCACCATCTCGTCTTCGGGGTTCTTCAGCCGTTCGTCCATGACGATTTCGCCAAGGGACCAGCCGGCGTCGGCCTGGTCAGTTTGGGGCGTGGCGTTGTAGATCCGGATCGCCTTCTTGATGATCGGGAGCTTTTTCTTTTGCAGGCCGAGGACACGGGCGATTTCTTCCGGCGTCGGCGTGCGGCCGAGTTCTTCCGTCAAGCGGGCAGTGGCACGCCGCCACTTCGAGAGGAGTTCGACCATGTAGGCGGGGATGCGGATGGTTTTGGCACAGTTGATGAGGGCCCGCTTGATGGACTGCTTGATCCAGTAGCTGGCGTAGGTGCTGAACCTGGTTCCCATCCCCGGGTCAAAACCTTCGACCGCCCGGAGCAGGCCGAGGTTTCCCTCTTCGATGAGGTCCTGCAAGCCGAGTCCCTTCCCCGTGTAGCCGCGGGCGATGTTGACGACGAGTCGGAGGTTGGCGCGGACCATCCGGTCGCGGGCGCGGACGTCCCCATCGGCGATTCCGGCAGCCAGATCTCGCTCGTCCTTGGCCGTGAGCAGCGCGGTCTCGTTAATTTCGCGAAGATACGTTTCGAGCGGCGTCTGCGCGGCGATCAGCCTTTTGCTGGCTTTTTTCGGCTTGGCGGCGGCAGCGGGGCGTTTAATGGAGGGCATGAATGCGCGGAAGGGCTGGGGGATCAGGTGCCCTTCCTGGGCTATCCGATGCCGGCATCCTGCCCGCACGCCGCGGTAACATCAACCGCCGCTACTGTCTTTGCGTCTTGCAACAAGAGATGCTATCGTCCCCCCAATGGCGACAACTGCATGTTCCCTGTGACTCTCGGAACTTTGCGGCTTGTGCGAGTAATGCCGGTAAATGTAGTCCGCTCACTCCGTGAGCGGACATGCCTGCACACGGAGTGTG
>JBJXFF010000114.1:0-66732 GCA_046153945.1 Pirellulaceae bacterium | reverse complement strand
AGCCCTACTTCCACAAGCTTCGCCCGCCGGCTGTAACTTGCGGCGGGAGGAGCCTTCTTGTTCTTCTTTAGTTCTTCGAGCTGTTTTTTTTCTTCCTTCTTAGCGTTTTCGTCCGGCTCCTTGTTCTCGGGTTCGGTCAGCACTTCGCCGGTCAGGAACATCAGCCGGGCATTTTTCGACTCCCCCTGCACCGTCTTGTAGCTGACAATGCCGTATTCCTTTTCACCGATGAACTCCCCCACGTCATAGGTGCGGCTGAAGAAGCTCTTCATGCCGAAGTAATGTTCCTGCGTCCAGGTCGGCACCAGCGGATGATCATGACACTTGGCACAACTCACGTTGACGCCGAAAAAGAGCACACCGGCGTCCGTGGCCAATTTGTCCGTGTCATCGGCCCGGGAGCGGATGAACTTGATGGCTCCCTTTTGCTCGGCGTCCCCTTCCTGGCCAACGATCATTTCGCGGAACATCTGGTCCCAAGGAACATTCTTCTCCAGGCTGGCGGTGATGTATTCCTTCAAATTCTGATTCGTCCCCCGCATTAATAGGGCGTCGAGTTCAGCCGCCTGCTGCCGCACGAAAGCGGGGGAAGCCATTAGCCGATCGACGAGAGCGATACGTTTGTTGGCGTCCGTAGACGCGACAAAAGCCTTGGCTTCCGCCGCCGTGGGGATCCGCCCGACCAAATCCAGCATCGTCCGCCGCAGCAGATTCGCGTCATTTGCCTGAGTCGCCGCGGACACTCCGTCCTTCGCCAGCCGAGCGTCCAGATAGTGGTCAATCGCCTCTTCCACCGGCTTATCGGGGGGCAATAGCTCGTCCGCCATCCCTGTTTGCAACAGGGACGCAGCCAGTGCGATAATTAGGCCTTTCCACCAACCACTGCGCATCACAAAATCTCCCGCGGCCACATCGGCACAACTTCCATCAACGCCTGTCGATATGATAACGGTTGGCGGAGCGCATTACCACCGAGTTTTGGAGTTTCTCCCTGCACAATCGCCAAGTAAAGCTCGACAGCAAATGCAGCCGCGGGACAATCGATTTTCCGACCAAGTTCCGATCATCACTTTGAAATCAATCCCTCCAGCCACGAATTCTCTTTCCCCCGCCGGAATTCTGCTTTGCGGCGGCAAGAGCAGCCGCATGGGAAGGCCCAAAGCCTTGCTCCCCTTTGGCTCGGAAGTGATGCTCAGCCGGGTACTGCGGATCATGTCTGCAGTCGTTTCGCCGATTGTCGTCGTCGCCGCGCCGGATCAAGAATTGCCGCCGCTCTCTGGCGAGGTGTTGATTGCGCATGACGAGCGTGAGGGCCGTGGTCCGCTCGAAGGGCTGCTGGCGGGGATGAAGAAACTTTCTCAATGCGGCTATCGGGGGGAACTCGCCGTTTACGCCACGAGTTGCGATGTCCCGCTGCTGAGGCCGGAATTTATTCGGCAAGTCCTTGCCGAATTGGGGTCGCATCAAGCCGCGGTTCCCGTGGAGGACCGGTTCTTCCATCCGCTCGCTGCTGCTTACCGGCTATCAGTGTTGCCGGAGATCGAATCCCTGATTGCCGCCGATCAACTCCGTCCGGCCTTCCTCTTCGATCGCGTCTCCACCTGCCGCATTCCGGTAGACGTTCTGCGAGCATCGGATCCGGAATTGTATTCCCTGAAGAACTGCAATCGGCCGGAAGACTACGCGGCGGCCCTCAAAATCGCTGGCTTGGCGGACCCGGAAGGCATCTAATCTCGACAAATCCGGCGGTTTTTGCAGATTTTTTTTGCCAGCATGGCCAATGACATGGATTCGCAGAAATGCCGCAAAACACGGCACTTTTTGGCACTTCCCCGTAAGCAGCGTGCGGAAAACCGCTCAAAATCCTGTCCAGCTATGTACAAAAGGTATTGACTATGAACAGCCGTATATTAAGATTCTCCTAAGCGGCTAATGTTGGTCGCGTTTCATTCACCCGGAACAAGGAAACCCGGTATGTCTTTGACCGATCAATTGACGGATCGTCAGGGGGAAGTTTTTGAATTCATTCGCAAGTGCATCAACACTCGCGGCTACGGCCCGACCGTGCGCGAGATTGGAGAGCAGTTTGAAATCAGCTCCCCCAACGGCGTTATGTGCCACTTGCGAGCCCTGGAGAAAAAAGGGCTTTTGATGCGAGTTCGGCAGAAGGACCGGGCTATCGCTCGGGCCATCGAACTCGCCCCGGAAATAGTGGCCGAGGATAAAGGCCTCCCCTACGTCGGCACTGTTGCCGCTGGTGCGACTACGCTGGCCTTCGAAACACCCGAGCGGATTGACTTCGCGGACTTCTTCACCCCCACGCTCAGGAAGAACCTGTTTGTCCTCAAGGTGAAGGGCGACTCGATGGTCGACGCCCAGATTGCCGACGGCGACTATGTCGTCATCAAGAAGCAGAAGACGGCCCAGGCTGGCCAGATCGTCATCGCCCAGACGGAAGAGGACGAATCAACCCTCAAGTACTGGTATCCGGAACACAACCGAATCCGCTTGCAGCCGGCCAATTCTTCCATGTCGCCGATTTACGTGAAGAACGCGACGGTGCTTGGTGTGCTGGTGGGCGTCGTGCGGAATCTCAACTAGCAAGTCCCTGCTCGTTGGGCGGGGGAATGGCCGCGAGAAACGCGAAAAGTCACAAAGAGCAAAGGTTCGATACTTGTCTTTGCTTTTTTGTGCTTCTTCGTGTTTTTGGCGGCTATCTCTGTTTTGCTTCAGGTTGTCGCCGCGTCCCATGTTATTGGGACGCGCATAAAAAAAACCCCGCCGCTCACTTGCGTAAACGGCGGGGCCGGAACAGAGAAGAGGCCTAAATGAACCAACCAACCGGTATGAAGTTATGAATCCGTAACTTGGTCTCTTGTCTTGACTCCGCGATTCATCATATCAGGATTGTTTCTTATGTCCAGCTTTTTGTGGAATTTTTTTGTTGGCCGCTGAAGCGAGAAACTAGCAGCACATAACGCCAATTGCCCATAATTTGGCTGGACTTTTCTGAGGATGGGAATTCGCTGACTTGTCCTCTATAATCAATCTCGCTTGGAACGAGATGATTGGATCAGTCCTACCGCGTCACGATGTGCCCTAATGCGTGAATTCCTAAGTGTTTGCGAGCAGGCGGCTAGGGCTGGCGGCGCAGTTTTGCTCGACTGGCAGCACCGTTTCACTCCACGGGAAAAAGGACTGCGGGACCTTGTCACCGAAGCCGACGTGGCCTCTCAGAAGGCCATTCGGGACATCTTACTTGGCCGCTTTCCGGACCATGATTTTTTGGGGGAAGAGGACGCTTCTTTCCCAGAGGCCACGAAAACCAGCGGCAATTCGGAGTATCGCTGGATTGTCGATCCGCTGGATGGGACCGCCAATTACGTCCACCACATGCCGGCTTTTGCGGTAACGATTGCCTTGCAGAAGGCTGGGGAAACGATTCTGGGAATCGTGTTCGACCCCATCGCTAACGAATTCTTCCATGCGGTCAAAGGCGAAGGGGCATTTCTGGCCGGAAAGCGCATCGAGTCCAGCGGCTGCACATCGGCGGAGCAGGCGATGGTCGCGGTCAGTTTCGCGCCGAATGTTCCCCGCGGCTCAGTAGAAATTGGCCGCTTCGTCGAGGCCTTGCACTCCTGTCAGTCCGTTCGCCGGCTCGGCTCGGCAGCGCTGAATCTCGCGTACCTGGCGGCAGGAAGACTTGACGCGTACTGGGCCACCAGCGTGAAAATCTGGGATGTCGCCGCGGGTCTGCTCATGGTCGAGGAAGCAGGCGGAACCGTCAGCCACATCAGCGGCGGCCAGCTCGACTTGAACAATCCCGACTTTCTCGCTTCCGCCAGTCAGCCGTTGCAAATGGAAATGCTGCGAATCATCTCGCGTGCCTGCTGAAAGCCCTTAGTCATGCGCAACGCGTTTCAACTTCCATTACTCATCGCCCTGCTGACGCTCATTTTGGCCACTCGATCTCGAGCGCAGGCTCCAGCCGTAAATCCAAAACCTGCTCCCAAGCGGGCTCTCGCCGATGTCTATCGCGACGACGTCGTGCCGCTCGTCAAAAAGTTCTGCCTCGATTGCCACGGCCCGAGTAAACAAGAGTCGGAAGTCGCGTTTCACAAGTACAAGACCGTGGAACTCGTCGCCCAGGATGAAAAGACCTGGAAGACCGTCATCGACATGCTCCGCACCGGCGCAATGCCACCGGACGACAAGCCTCAGCCGAGCCAGGAGGAGCGCGAGAAGCTGATTCGCTGGATTGAGGGGACGATCTATCATGTTGATTGCGATGCTCCGCCTGACCCCGGCCGGGTCACGATTCGCCGTCTCAATCGAGCGGAGTACAACAACACGGTGCGAGACCTGCTCGGAGTCGATTTCAAGCCAGCTGACGATTTTCCCTCGGATGATGTGGGGAGCGGCTTCGATAACATCGGCGATGTCCTCTCTCTTCCGCCCCTCCTCATGGAAAAGTACCTGGCTGCCGCGGAGACGATTGCGGAAAAGACGATTCTCGCCACCCCTCCCGTGAAAATCGCCAACGAAGCGAAAGAAGGCGATGCGCTTCGCGGCGAAGGTGCCGCGGAGTTGCGCGGCGGGCGCTGGGCCATTAACTCGGCTGGGGGAGTGACGGGCGAATTCACAGTCCCCAGGGCAGGCGAATACGCCCTCAGGGCCGTGGCGAGCGGCGACAAAGGGGGCGGCCAATCACCGGAGCTCGAAATGCAGCTCGATGGCAAAAAGGTGAAAATCTTTTCCGTCAACGCGCCGCGAGACAAGGAAAGACCCTACGAAATCCGCCAGCGACTCACCCCCGGCAAGCATGCACTGGCGGCCCGCTTCATCAACGACTTTTACGACAAGGACAACAAGGATCCCAAAGAGCGGGACCGCAATTTGTATGTCCACAGTCTGGAAATCTCCGGCCCGCTCGACATTAAGCTCGAAGAGTACCCTGCCTCTCATCGCAACCTCATTCAGCAGCGACCTGGGGACAACGTCTCCGTTCGAGAAGCGTCGGAGAAAAACCTGCGGTTCCTCCTCAGTCGCGCCTTCCGTCGAAAGGCAACCGACGACGAAATCAGACGGTTCACTAGCCTCGTGAAAAAATCAGTTGCCAGAGGGGATTCCTTCGAGCAGGCGATGCAAGTCGCTCTCACCGGAGTTCTCGTTTCTCCTCATTTCCTGTTCCGCGTTGAGCGCGATCCCAAGCCGGATGATTCCAAGACTCAGCACGAGTTGGCCGACTATGAACTCGCTTCGCGGCTCTCCTATTTCCTTTGGAGCAGCCTCCCAGACAACGAATTGTTTGCCGACGCAACGAATGGAAACCTGACGGACGAACGGATTCTTACGCTCCATGTTCGCAGGCTGCTCAAAGACCCTCGTTCGGACGCACTCGTGCAAAACTTCGCCATGCAATGGCTGAATCTTCGCTTGCTCGACGCGGTGACGCCCGACCCGAAGGTTTTTCCTGGCTACTCCCCGGAACTCAAGGCGGACATGCGGCGGGAAACGGAATTGTTCGTGCAAGCCGTCATTCAAGAAGACCGTAGCATCCTCGACTTCATTGACGGCGACTTCACGTTCGTCAACGAACGTCTGGCGAAACACTACGGCATTCTCAGCATCTTTGGCAACGATTTTCGTCGGGTCTCCATTCAGGACGGCAAGCGGGCCGGGGTTTTGACCCACGCCAGTGTGCTGACGCTCACTTCCAATCCTGGACGAACCTCGCCGGTGAAACGAGGTAAATGGGTGCTGGAAAACATCCTGGGTTCGCCGCCGCCTGATCCGCCGCCGGACATACCAAGTCTGGAGGTCTCGCAAAAGGCCTCGCCGGAGGCCTCGCTTCGCCAGCAACTCGAAATTCATCGCCAGAATGCGGTTTGCGCTTCGTGCCACAAGACGATGGACGCGATTGGCTTTGGTCTGGAGAATTACGATGGCGTTGGTCGTTGGCGGGAAAAGGACGGCAAACTTCCCATCGATTCGTCTGCCAAACTTCCTAGCGGAGAGAAATTCCAGACCCCCGCGGAACTGGTGCAGGTGCTGAAGAAGCGAAAACGGGATTTTGCCCGTTGTTTGTCGGAAAAACTGCTCACTTATGCCTTGGGACGGGGTCTGATGTATTACGACCGCTGCGCCGTCGATAAGATAGTAGATGCCGTGGAGAAGGATAACTATCGCTTCTCCACGCTGGTTGTCGAAATCGTCAAAAGCGAACCCTTCCGCAAACGCCGCGGCGATGGGGGAAAGCCCTGAACCTCGTGGGTCAAGCGCCAGCTTGACCAAGTCAATTTGGAACCCAACCTATGACCACCCGCCTCAGCCGCCGCACCGTTCTCCGTGGACTCTCCTGCGCAATGAGCCTGCCGCTCTTCGATGCGATGCTGCCGCGAACTCTCGTCGCCGCGGAACCCACGGGGAGCAAATCCAAGCCGCCAGTTCGCATGGCTTTCATCTCTTTTCCTAACGGGGCCATCATGCCCGCCTGGCGACCGGAAGGGAAAGGAACCTCGTTCGAGCTTAAGGAAACTCTCGCTCCTCTGAGCGACGTAAAATCGCATCTCACTATCATCAGCGGCCTGGCTCAGGATAACGGCCGGGCCAAGGGGGACGGTCCCGGTGATCATGCCCGTTCGGCGTCTTCACTACTAACGGGCGCACATCCTGTGAAGACTTCCGGCGCGAACATCAAAGTCGGCGCTTCCGTCGATCAGGTCGCAGCCGCCAAGGCCGGCACTTCCACCCGACATCCGAGTTTGGAAATCGGCACGGAGCGGGGCCGTGATGCCGGCGGGTGTGACAGCGGCTATGCCTGTGCGTATTCCAACAATATTTCGTGGAAGACCGAATCGACGCCGATGGCCAAGGAGATCAATCCCCGCCTTGTTTTCGAGCGCCTGTTCGGAGCCGCGAAAAAGGACGACGAGGAGCAAGCCCGCAGAAGCCGCACTCGGCAGAGCGTATTGGATTTGGTGGCGGAAGATGCCGCCGCCCTGAAGGTACAACTCGGTCAGACCGACCGCCGCAAGTTGGATGAGTACCTGACCAGTGTGCGGGAAATCGAACGGCGGATTGTGCAGGCGGAAACACTGGCCCAGAAAGAGCGTCCCGATTTCAAAACACCGGGCGGCATACCAGACGACATCCAGGAACACATTCGCCTGATGTACGACCTGTTGACCTTGGCCTTCCGGACTGATACCACCCGCGTCGCCACCTATATGCTGGCCAACGAAGGGAGCAACCGGAGCTACAAAAACGTTGGCGTCTCCAGCGGCCACCACGAGATTTCGCACCACCGGAACGACAAGGATAAAATCGATCAGCTCAAGAAAATCGACCTGTTCCTGGCCGGCGAGTTGGCTCGTTTCCTCAAGAATTTGCAGGAAATCAAGGAAGGGAACGGCTCTCTCCTCGACAACTGCATGATCATGTATGGTAGCGGGCTGTCGGATGGCAATCGCCATAATCACGACGATCTTCCCATTGTTCTGGCCGGCCGTGCCGGCGGCAGCCTCCAATCCGGCCGCCACATTGTGCTGGAGAAGGAAACGCCCCTCAACAACCTCTTCCTGTCGATGCTCGACCGCATGGAAGCCGGCGTCCCGTCCCTTGGCGACAGCACTGGCCGGCTGAGCGTGCTGGACACATAGCGTCCATCTTGGGAGCTTAGTGGAGTAGGCTTCCAACTTGCTTTGAGCTTTAGTCAAGTTCCTAGCGAGAATCCCTCATTGCGCACTCCCCCAACGCCGTGTTATTTGACCGCAAGAACTTCGTTCCGCTTCACTTGGCTTGGATGCTGGGGACACTGGCGGCGGCCATTGGAGCGTCCGCTTGGTATGCTTCCTACATTCGCGCCGATAACCCCTGGCCGGGTGGCGGCAGTGTTCCGGGTTTGGTGCTGGGAATTGTGGCGGGACTGATCATTCTGTTTGAGTTCGCTCTTTGGCCGCGAAAGACGTCGCTCTTTCGCACGGCTCGCTGGCTGGGGAAGACGCAAACCTGGATGAAGGCCCACATCTGGCTGGGACTTCTGGCGGTCCCTTTGGTCATGCTCCATAGCGGAGTTTCCTTCGGTGGTACCTACACATCTATCCTGATGTGGCTGTTCTTAATCGTCGTCGGGAGTGGAGTCTTGGGCCTGGCAATGCAAAACATCCTGCCAGGGCTGCTGCTGCAGAGGGTCCCTGAGGAGACGGTGGCGAGTCAGATTGACGACGTTGCGAGGCAACTCGCGGTGGACGGCCGGCGCATTGTGGTTGATATTTGCGAAGGAGCGGAAGACGAATTGGCAGCGTTAGGGAGCGAAGCGGTAGCATCCGGAAAGCAGCGGGTCGGAGTGGCCCGCAGAGAGGGCACCGTGGTGCCCCGATCGGTCAATCCGGAATTGGAGCGGCCAAGACGTACCATCGCGCCGGAACTTGCCGCCGCGATGCTCCAGGAAGTCGAGCCCTATCTCCGCACGGGACGGAGTGCATCAGGACTGCTTGGCACCTCTGCAAAAACAACAGCTTATTTCGACGACCTGCGGCAGAAGTCTCCAGCCGCCGTCCGGCCGGCCATCGACCAGATCGAAGCCCTCTGCCGGCGGCGCAGCGAGCTGTCACTCCAAGGCCGGCTGCAATTCTGGTTGCAGGCCTGGCTGCTGGTGCACTTGCCGCTCTCCCTCGCGCTGGTCACTCTGCTGCTGGGTCATGTATATTTGGCTCTGCGATTTGGTTAGAACAATGTTTCATGGATGAGACAAAGAAACTTCCGCGAGATTCGGCTAAGCAGCGGGCACTGCGAATTCCGCTCGCCTATCACCGCGCTTCCGGATCATTGCGAGCATGGAAACTCGCGCTCACGCTCGCCTGCTGCTTGACGGGCGGGGTCTACTTTGCCTGGGTGCTGGCGGGAGGAAGGCCGGCCGCCACGCAGGTTTCGCCCGGAATCCTGGCGAAGGATCATGCCCGCTGGGATAGCGACTGCAAAGCCTGCCATGTCCCTTTTGTGCCGCAGCGCCCGGATGCGGGGGGCACGCGAACTCTCTCTTTGTCGTTAACCGCAAGCAGTTCAAAAGAGGCTCACCAAAAGGCAGATGCCAAATGCAGCGAATGTCATAAGTCCGCGGGCATTCACAACAACACTCAGATTGCCGCTGAGGTCGAGTCCTGCGCAAGCTGTCACCGCGATCATCAGGGGCGAGATTTCGTCATGGCTCGTATGGACGACTCTCATTGCATCCGCTGCCATGCATTGATCGCCGATCATCGAACCGCTCCCGATTCTGCGAATGAGGCTCCGATTGTTAGTGTGACATCGTTTGAACTCCCGTCAGCGGACGCCGGTTCGGGGCATCCCCCCTTCCGCTCGTTGCAAACCAAGGAAGATCCCGGCAACATCCGCTTCAGCCATCACCTGCACATGACGCCCGGTCAACTTTATCCCGGGCAAGCAGCGCCCGCTGGAAAGCCATTGACGCAACTCGTCTGCGACTCCTGCCATCAACCGGAGACGACGACGGAAACAGGAGCCTACATGCGCCCCATCAAGTACGAGCAGCACTGCCGCGCCTGTCATCCGCTCAACTTGCCCGGTCAACCAGAAGTCGTGGTGCCGCATGGGCTGACGAGCACGCGGCTCGAAGACGTAGTGCTGGGGTATCTTGCCGAAGGGGCGAAAGATTCACCAAAGATATCGCCGCCGAAGCGGCTGATACCCGGAAAGACACCCGGCAGCAACCTCTCTAGTACCATGAAGCTGCCGCCAGAACTCGTGGCAACTCATCGGCTCACCGAACTTCGCCAAAACAAATGCTCCCAGTGTCATTCCTGGCAGGAGCAGAATTCCAAGGAAGTGCAGCCGTCCAGAATTCCCAACAAGTGGCTTAGGCATGCTCGCTTCAATCATCAGAAACACCAGACTGCAGCCAAGTGTCAGGACTGCCATGCTCAGGCCGTCGCCAAGCTGCCGCCCGATGGCGTGCCCGGAAAACTCGCCGACGACGAAGAGGTGATGATCCCCAATATCGACAACTGCGCCCGCTGCCATGCCCCTCGCAACGAATCAGCGGCCACCGGCGGTGCGAGATTCGACTGCGCGGAGTGCCACCGCTATCACCATGCCCCACCCAACGAGAAACCGCTTCGAAGCGAAGGACTTTCCAGCATCCACAATTTCGAGGAGTTCCCTTCAACTGCATCGTTTCTTGTCAGTCATGTCGCCGATGTTCCTTCCGCACAGCCGACGAGAAAAGACAATCACTTCGTCGGCACGCAAAGTTGCAGTGCGACCGGCTGCCACGGTGCTGCCAAGGGAAATGATCTAACCACTGCCTACTCACGTTTCACGGCAAACGACCCTCATACGAGAGCCTTCCTGCTCCTCTACACGGAGCCGTCGCTCGACATCTTCCGGCGACTAACGAATCAGCCGCAGGCCAAGCTCGAGGATGCCGCGTACTTTGACTTTTTGCAACAGAAATGCGTCGGCTGCCACGCGACACCGCCGCCCGATTCGGGTAAGGCCAATCGTGCAGAAAGTTTTGCAGCAGGAATTTCCTGCGAGTCCTGCCACGAACCGGCTGCGAGTTGGGAATACACGCATTTCAATCGGAAGGCGAAGAAATCGTCAGACATGCGCAATCTGACGGACCTCTCCACTCGAGCGACCGCTTGCGCTGAATGCCACATTGGCCCGCAGATAACTTCCGGAAAAACCTACGACGTCAATCACGACCTGATTGCTGCCGGTCATCCGCGACTGACGTTTGAATTCGAATCGCAACTCGCCAACTTGCCATCGCATTGGAGCGCGGCCAAGGACGTAAAGTCTCATTTCGAAACCTGGCGCATCGGGGAACTCGCCACCGCTGCCCAGCAGGATAAGCTCCATGCCGCTCGCCCCGCATACGAATTCGCCAGCCACCGCTGCTTCGATTGTCACCACGGCTTGACCCCTAAGCCAGCCTTGGGACGCATCGCATTTCCTCCCTTCAGCGGACTTTCACAGCAGGAACGGACTCGGCTGACCAATCTCCCAAACAACCAAAAGGCTCATACCGCCATTGTGCTCGAAATGAGTAACCTCGCGTCCGGCCATACAGCAACTGGCTCCGCAGGAACGCTATGGGAAGAAAATGTAAAGCTGTTGATGGCACTTACTGCTTATATCGCGGACGATCCGCGAAAGGTGGCGCTAGCCAAGGAAACCGAAGAGTTGGGGGTGATACTCTCCCAGTCTTTCCTCACACTGCCGCGAGACAAGCTGATGAAGAACCAACCGTTCTTTACCGGTGGACCCTATGATTCACCGACCGGCTTCGATCCCAACGACAAGGAGCTGAAACAGCTCCTCCAACAGATTCGCGGCTCGCTCGCCACCCCATGATTGTCCAGGAACTTCACAAACTGCAGGCCAAACACGGCTATCTCCCCCGTCAGGAACTCGTCCTGCTCGGCGAGCGGCTGGCGGTTCCGCTCTACCGGATTCAAGAGGTGGTGAGTTTCTTTCCGCATTACCGCGTGGCTCCTCCCGCGGAGCTTGCGATTCATGTCTGCCAGGATATGGCGTGCCATCTCCGCGGCTCGGCGGGAGTCCTCGAGAAACTAGCATTGACCTTTGAAGGACAACCGACCCGAGTAAAAGTTTGCGGTGCCTCTTGTCTCGGCCGCTGCGATCGTGCTCCGGCGGCGAGAATCTACGACAATCGCCACCAGCAGAGTGGCGAGCATCCTGTTTACAACCTTCTTGGGCGAACTGTCCAGGAAATCTCGGCAGCGGCGGAGGTGCTGCTTGCCGGTCAGCCTGCTTCGGATGTATCCAATGACACTGACCTCGCTTGGCAGCCAGCGCAAAAGGACTGGCAGATAGACAATTACTCCGGCCAACCGGCCGAAAGGCGGTACGCTTCGATACGATGGTTCATTCAGGCCAGCATCAAACCCTCGCTACGAACCATTGACGCGGACGCAAGAACAGTCGCAATCCAATCCGTTCTTGGCTCACTGAAGACCGCCTGGCTACTCGGCCTGGGCGGCGCGGGCGGCCGGGCCTACAAAAAATGGGAAGAGACGCTGAAGGAGCATCAGAAACGGGGCGAAAAGGCCTTCGTCGTCTGCAACGGGGACGAGAGCGAGCCGGCGACGTTCAAAGATCGCGAGTTGTTTCTCCGGACACCGCATCTAATTGTCGAAGGGGTGATTTTGGCTGGCCTGGTTTTAGGAGCGACGAAAGGTTACATCTACATCCGCCACGAATACGAGGAGCAAATTGCATCGGTCCGCGAGGAAATCAAAGCAGCAGAAGCGGCCGGACTCTGCGGAGAAAATGTCCTGGGGAGCGGCCTGAGTTTCCCCGTCGAAGTCTTCGTAAGCCCAGGCGGATATATCTGCGGGGAGCAGACCGCGCTCATCGAAGCGATTCAGGACCACCGGGCGGAGCCGCGCAATCGTCCCCCGGAACTCCAGACCAACGGCCTGTGGGACATGCCGACGTTGCTATCAAACGTGGAGACGTTCGCCTGGGTTCCCGCCATCGTCGTTCGCGACCAAGGAAAGTGGTTTCAAGAGCAAGGGCAGGAATGGAACCAGTGGACGCACCTCACCGCGAAGCTGGCGGTTGAAACGGGGGATCGCGGTTGGACGGAGGCGTTCGGCAAAGAGACGCATTTCAAAGGACGGCGGTTCTTCTCCGTCTCCGGCGATGTCGAGCGGCCCGGAGCGTACGAAGTCCCCATCGGCATCTCGCTTGGCGAGCTGATTGCTACCTGCGGCGGCATGCGCGGCGATGAGGATCTCAAAGCCGTCGCACTTTCCGGTCCCTCCGGTGGTTTCCTGCCGCGGTTTATCAAGACCGAGCATCTTTCCGGCAAGATTCGCAAGATGCTGCCCGCAGAAATGAAAGCGTTCGACCTCTGCGAATTGCAGCTCGATATGAACCTGTTTCGGCAGTGGGGGCTGATGCTGGGGGCGGGAATCACCATCTACGGCGAGTCGGCGGATCTGGTGGAGCAGGCCTTCAGCGCATCCCACTTCTATGCCCGCGAGTCCTGCGGCAAATGCGTCCCTTGCCGCATCGGCTCGACAAGAATCGCCCAGGTCGCCGGTCAGCTTCGAGAGCGTAAGCTGACCCGTCAGCAGATCGACGAGCTGTTTCAGAAAGACGGTCCTTTGCTCGATTTGGCGGGAACTATGTCCTCCACCGCGATTTGTGGCCTCGGCCAGATTGCCGCTAATCCGCTGATGAGCCTGCTCCGGTATTTTCCCGACGAAGCGTACGCTTACGCCGCACAAAGTTAGAACAACCTCATGGCCGACGACCGCTATTTCGATGAGCAGGCCCAGCGCTGGGAGGAGGAAGGGCTCTTCGCGCGCGACCTTAATGGCCAGCTCATCCGGGACGTTGCGCCGGAGGCGAGCGATTATGGAAAGATGGTGGAAGTGCTGATTGATGGGCAGGCTGTCGTAGTGCCGCGGGCGGTGCCGACGACTGATGCCCAGGGGAACATCATTTTCGTCGATGCTTCCGGCAAGACCATTCCGCGGCGGACGACGATCTACGACGCTTTCCGCCTGCTCTGCGGAACGGCGAGCGCCGAGAAGACTCCGTCCCTGCCGCTCATTCCCACGCTCTGCCATGCCGAGCACTTGCATCCCGTCGGTGTCTGCCGGGTCTGCTCCGTCGAGCTAGGACGGCTGGAGGATGACCCCAAGAATCCGGGCAAGAAAGTCATCCGCGGCGGTGGGAAGCTGGTTCCTGCCTGCGTCCAGCCGGTGGAAGAGCGGATGGTGGTCAGCACGCTGCGGGCGAAAGATGAAAAGTCCTCTGGCCGTGTGAAGTCCGCACTTCGCGTGCTATTGGAGCTGCTGGCGAGCGAGCATCTGCCGGTGCCCGACGATAGACCCCACGTAGAGAAGAGTGAACTCGCCCGCGTCGTCGACTCTCTCACTGCACAGCTCACCCTCCAGCCTCAGCGTCTCGCCTTCGAGCCAGCTAAAGTCCATCCGCAAGACAACAGCTCGCTACTCATCCAAATCGACCATTCCGCCTGCATCCTCTGCGACCGCTGCTCGCGCTCCTGCAACGATGTGAAGCACAACTTCGTCATCGGCCGGACCGGCAAGGGCTTCTCGTCCCGCATCGGCTTTGATCTGAATGACCCGATGGGAGAGTCGTCCTGTGTCTCCTGCGGCGAGTGCATGCTCGCTTGCCCGACAACGGCGCTTACGTTCCGCAAACCCATCGTTTCGGAGTGGTACGAAGAGGAACTCACCAAGCCCGGTCGCTCCGCCGTCACGCCGGAGGAAATGGAAGCCAACGCCCTGCTCGCCACGCTCCCGTTCCGCTATCGCCAGTGGAACCAAAGCTCCGTTGTTCGCTGGCAGGTGAAGGCCGGCGATGAACTCTGTGCACTCGGCGAACATGGCTCGACAGCGTTCATCTTGAACAAGGGTCGCTTCGGCGGCTGGCGGAGCGACCCGCGGCTGGCAAAGAAGAAGCAGCGGAAGGGACTGACCGGCCTCCTCGCATCCTTCTTCGAACCCAAGCAGGAACAAGCAACCTTCGGCCCCCCCGATTTCGAGATGACCGAGGAAGACCTCATCCTCGGCGAGATGACCTGCCTTAATCACTATCCGCGGACGGCGACAGTCCGGGCCCTGACGGCTGGCGAGGTTTTCATCATCCGCCGCAACGTGCTGTTCACCTTGCAGCGAAGCCCCGCAGCCCGCCGGCAGCTCGACGGCGTCTATCGGCAGCGGGCGATTACGAGCCACTTGAGGCGAGTTCCCTTCTTCGCTGCGCTCTCGGCCGACGAGCGGAGAATCTCCCGAGACTTTTTGCAGGACCGCGTAAAGCTACTCAACCTCGAGCCCGGCCAGGCCATTTTCCGCCAGGGGGAAACTGCCGACGCGTTTTTCATGATCCGCATCGGTCATGTAAAGGTCTCGATGTCGCAAGGAGGAAGCGAGCAAGTCCTCAGCTACCTTAGCCCTGACAAGCACTTTGGTGAAATTGGCCTCATCGCCGACTGGCCGGTGGTCGCCGCCGAAATTCCCCCCGGCCTCTCCAGCCGCCGCACCGCCAGTTGCACCGCCCTCGACGACGTGGAAATTGTCCGCATCGGCAAGGAGGACTTCCGGGAGTTACTGCTGCTCGTGCCGACGCTCAAAGCACAAGTCGTCTCGGAAGCCCGCCGCTCCCTCGCCCGCCAAACCCAGCCGGAAAATCGACCAGCCCAAGGCCAGACCACAAAATCGACTCAACCCGCGACCCCCCTCCTTGCCGAGTTCCTCGACCAAGGCCTCTACAACGCCCAGAAGCTTCTCGTCCTCGACCTCGAAGCCTGCACCCGCTGCGACGAATGTACCAAGGCCTGTGCCGATACCCACGGCGGCGTCCCCCGACTCATCCGCGACGGTCTTCGCTTCGACAAATGGCTCGTCGCCTCGGCCTGCCGCAGTTGCACCGACCCCTACTGCCTGGTCGGCTGCCCGGTGGACGCCATCCACCGCCAGGCGGATCGCAAAGAAATTCAGATCGAAAGCCACTGCATCGGCTGCGGCCTCTGTGCGGCCAACTGCCCTTACGGCAACATCAACATGCACGTCGAGGACGACGGCCCCATCCTCCGTAGTCGGGCGACCATGTGCGACCTCTGCCACGACATCGTCAGCCCGGAGCAAGAAGTGAGCTGCGTCTTCGCCTGCCCCCACAACGCCGCCTTCCGGATGAGCGGCCCGGAACTGCTAGTGCGGGTAGGCGAGCGGGGGGCGTCAGCCCCCTGATACTAACCGCCCTCATGCGGACTTCTACTTACGTCAAATCGCCTCGCCGTAAGTCTCCATTTCGGATGGCGTTTACCGCATCGCTCAACCCCCCTGGAGGTGGCAAGCTGATTCATGATTCACGGGCTTCTGAAATCGACCCAAAGTCGCAACTCGCCTGACCACAAGTCATGAATATTTAACGACTTATGATTCCATTCCTGATTCACGATTCAGATGAATCAACGATTTCTTGATTCATCCTCGCTAACGTTGCAAAGCGCCTCACATGTTCCCAGACTTACGTCAAATCGTCTCGACGTAAGTCAGAATCGCCCGCAGCCAATTTCCCCGTTCTCGGCGCGCACCGTCCCCCATGCATCCATCCCTATTTTCACTTGTCAAAGAACCCGCCAGTTTCTCGCTGGCCCGATCTACCCGTCCCACGCTGGAGTCCCGCCTTCAGGCGGCTCCCCGTCGTTTAATACAATTGTATACATATCGTTGACACAGTCAATACATTCCGACAAAGATTTCCTGAAATTCTCAAAATGAGACCGCAGGGTGGCCTTCCCAACGGGACGAAGACGGTCTCACACAAAGGCACAAAGGCACGGAGAAGGGGGGAAGGCAAAGTCATGGATGGCAAAGTGATAAGAGACTCCATGATTTTGCCTTCCCTCCTTCTACTGCACCTCCCCCTCTGTGCCTCCGTGCCCCTGTGTGAGATTCTCCGGATCGATGAGCAGCACGCCAGAATTGACGACTCCCTCGGTGGAGCGATGTCTTTGCACCCGCCATTCCGCATAGGATTTTTGGAGGCATGGCTCCGGTGTCCAATGAAATATTGGAATGGAGAGGACGATTCGACTATCTTGAATTGCCCGGAGGAACTGAATTCTAGCCGAGATACAACCATGCCGTTTTTCGCATGTTTCCAAATGCAAGAAGACTATCAATTCCGGCTCGACACGCGAATTTACCTTCGTGAGTCAGATGAGCCTGGCACAGGTGATGCATGCATTGCGGCGATTATCGGTAAGAATCCCGGCTCCGCAAATCCGACTCGATATGGTCGCCTCTCTCTCATTACGCTTGACGGCGATAAGCTACTTCCGTTTGTTCGAAATCGTTTCCTTGCCGCCTACGAGATGGCAGATTCTCAAGTCCCGCCGGGGTCATACATTCGGGTTTGGAACCTGCTTTACCTCTGCAATCCAACCTTGAAAGATGCGATTGCCGCCTTTGCGACCGTAAGAGAGCCTTTATTCTGCAACAGCGAAGGCAATGTGCCGCCGTTCGTCTGGTTCGCGTGGGGGCCGCCAAACTCAAAGTTGACGGAATTCACCGCGCGATTTATGGACCGACATATCGAGCACCCTTTTTACTACGATATGGCGACTGAGATTGTCGAGTCCTGTAAGCCAAAGAAAACGAGCAAGGTGAAGCATACGCAAGGACTTCCAGCGGAACCAATTGAGGCATACCTTTCTAAACTTGTTGGCTAATGCATTTTGTAACCCAATGGAAGGAGCATTGAACGATGCCCAAGCTGATAAACTGTCTATTCGGCACACGCAAGATCGATGTTGGTGAGGCGCTGCGACTTCGCGACGGGGCGAAGAAAGGGCGTCGCTCCCTTGATTTCCGTTGCGGCACTTGCAATCAGCCTGTCCCTCCCCATAAGGCTGGTGGAAACACTGACGCTCACTTTGAGCACCTCGACCGGAATCCCAATTGTCCGCATAGCCATCGATCCCCGAATAAAGCTCTTTAATCACACTGGAGTAGTCACATGCTTAATGAGAAAAAGGACGGTGCGGAACTCGGGCTAAAGATCTTCGCCGGTCGCGATGGTAATCAATACCTCGTTTTCCGGTCGCTGGACGGCTCATTCCACTCATTTGTCGAAGTCGAAGCAAAGCAGGCTGCTCGCGAGTGCGGCTCCGAGGAGTTGGCCAACACGAGGTTGATGCGGGCATCACTCTGGGACCGCATGTGATAGGAGTCGATGGAATGGACACAACACGACTACCTGAGATTATTCGCGAATTATATCGTCTCATCGATGAACTGGAGACAATGTTCGTAGGCCGTCATTTTACTCCGGACGGTCATACTGTTGGCAGCATTGGAGAGGCGATCGCAGCTCATTACTATGGCCTAACATTGCTTCCGGCGTCTTCAAAGGGTCGAGATGCCACAATCGAGACGCAATCTGTCGAGATCAAGGCAACTCAGGGCGACTCCATCGCTCTCCGCCATGAGCCTGAGCATCTCCTCGTTCTCAAGCTTCACCGTGACGGTACTTGGGATGAAGTCTACAACGGTCCTGGTGACACGGTTTGGAGTTTGGTGGGTCACAAGCCGCTTCCGAAGAACGGGCAGTACCGTGTGCCGTGCAGCAAACTGCGAGAGCTAATGAGAGTGGTTCCGGATAGTCAGCGGATTGCACGAATACATGTGTAGCAAATCATCTGCCCAGTCACAGTATCACTGTCCCCGCAAGACCTTCTGAATGCTCCCGTCCTCCGCATCCACCTCCACGATTACGTCCCCCCCTCGACGATTGAGGTAATTCTTAGGTCCGTAGTTGATACGCCAGTGCGGCTTCTCGTCGCTCACTTGGGTAATTGTCACCAGCGAGTCGGGTAAATCGACTCCGATCTCTTTGGCGGCGCGGTTGGCAGCAGCAATGCCACGCGCCAGGGACATGGCAACATCGTCCTCAAGTACTTCGGCGGATAGTGCTGTGGACATAGGAAATGGCCTATTGCTGGATGTCTGCGGTTCGTCCGACTACTTCAACCGTTCCCGATGGCTTGATCAGGTAAAGCCATTCGGCGGAAATGACAATCTCTCCCAGGTAGTCAGGTCCTTTCAGGTCGGGATCGTCGCGCACGGCCCGTCGATCCGTTTCGCTGGGTTCCTGCACATAGTCGGAACTGGTGTTCGGATGGGTGTGAAAGGTGGCAACAATCTGACCCTCTTTGATTCTACCTCCTGGAGGGTCAGCGACAATGATTGAATTCCCGCTCCCTCTTGGCCAGCGGACGACAATCCGTGCTCCGTCATCGCCTCTGACGACGAAGCCTCCTTCTTCATGACCGCCTGTCGGCCCTGGATTTGAGTCCTGCCAAGCTTTACGCAGGCCGGTTTTGACGATCTCGTTAGACAGCAATTCCATGCGAAAAATTGCGAAAAAGTAGGTCCGTGGATGCAAATTGCCGTGGACTTTTTCTTATAATGAGGGGCTGCATATCACGAAATCAAGCCCACCCTTGGAGTTTTACTAATGCGTCTTTGGCTCGCTTTTCTTGCGTCGCTCCTCGTCAGCAATCTGGCCGCCCTCCCCTCCTTCGCGGACGATCCGCAGTGGCTGTGGGGGACGGAGGTGATGAAGGACAATGAGACAGTCTTCTTTCGCAAGGCGTTTGAGCTCAAGGGGAAGCCGAAGGCGGCCCTGTTTATCGGCTCGTGCGATAACAACTTCACGCTGTTTGTGAACGGCCAGATGGTGACGCAGAAGCGGGAGTGGGAGATTCCGGCTCGTGAGAATATCGCCAAGCATCTGGTGGAGGGAAAAAACCAGATTGCAATTCGGGCGGGGAATGAAGGGGGGCCGGCTGGTTTCGTCGGGATCGTTTTGATTGAGAATGCCGACGGTTCGAAGGTCCAGATTGCCACGGATAACTCGTGGATGACCTCTGAGGAAGGGGCGAAGGGGTGGCAGACCGCCACGTTTGACGACTCCGCCTGGAAGAAGCCGCATGTGATTGGGAAGATCGGCATTGCTCCTTGGGCGGCCGTTTCGCTCGATCCCAACAAGCCAGCCGGTGTTGCGGCCACGACGGAGGAAAATATCAAGGCGATTGCCGGCTTCAAAGTGGAGTTGCTGTATTCGGTTCCCAAGGACGAGCAGGGGAGCTGGGTGAGCATGACGCCGGACCCCAAGGGGCGGCTGATCGTGAGCGACCAGTACGGGAGTTTGTACCGGGTGACGCCAGGGAAGGACCGGGAATCGACGAAGGTGGAGAAGCTGGCGGTCGAAATGGGGGAAGCTCACGGGATGTTGCATGTGGGGAACGCCCTGTATGTCGTCAACAACGAAGGGCAGAAGTATAAGCGGGGACTCTACCGCGTGACCGACACGAATGGGGACGACCAGTATGACAAGGTCGAGCTGCTCAAGGCTATCGACGGCGGTGGCGAGCACGGCCCGCACGCGGTCCGCCTCGGCCCCGACGGCAAGCTGTATCTGGTGGCGGGGAATTTTACCAAGCCGCCGGAAGGGTACGCGTCGAATTCGCCCCATCGGAACTGGGCCGAGGATCTGTTGCTGCAACGGATTCCGGATACGCAACACGATCCACACATATTCTCACCCGCCGGCTGGGTCGCTCGCTGCGAATTGGACGGGAAGAATTGGGAGCTGATTTGCGGCGGCCTGCGGAACAGTTATGACATCGATTTCAATACCGACGGTGAATTGTTCAATTTCGATAGCGACATGGAGTGGGACACCGGCACGCCGTGGTATCGCCCCACCCGCGTCAACCATATCCTCAGCGGTGGCGAGTACGGCTGGCGGAACGGGACCGGCAAATGGATGGAGTATTCCCCCGACAGCCTGGGGGCGGTCGCCAACATCGGCCTTGGCTCGCCAACCGGCGTGACGTTCGGCACCGGGGCGAAATTCCCGGCCAAGTACCAGCGGGCATTTTTCATCAACGACTGGACCTACGGCAAGATTTACGCCGTTCACATGACGCCCGTCGGCTCCACGTACGTCGGCAATTTTGAAACCTTCATCGAAGGTAAGCCGTTGCCGGTGACGGATATTGTGATCAACACCGACGGGGTGATGTATTTTGCCATCGGCGGTCGGCGGACGCAGTCCGGCTTTTATCGGGTGACTTACACGGGAAGTGAGTCCACCGCGCCGGCGGAGCCAATCAAGGATGAAATTGCGGCAAAGGCCCGGGCGCTGCGGCACAGCCTCGAAGCCTATCACATGAAAGAGGATCCCAAGGCGGTTGAAGTTGCCTGGCCTTATTTGAACAGCAACGACCGGGCGATCCGCTATGCAGCCCGAATTGCGATTGAGAATCAGGATCCCAAGTTTTGGCAGGATAAGGCCCTCAGTGAACAGCACACGACGGCTGCCATTCACGCGATGGTCGCACTGGCTCGGACCGGCAAGCGGGGAGACAAGGCGCTGCTGGAAAAGATTGTCACCAGGCTCGGTCTGCTGCCGTGGGAGAAGATGACCGAGGATCAGTTGCTGAGCGCCATCCGCGCTTGCGGCTTGGCATTCATCCGGCTGCACGATTTGCAGCAGGACCCTGGCGGACTCAAGCCGGAGGAGAATCTGGCCTCTATCCGCCCCGCCAAACCTGATCCCAAGCTGGCGACGGCGCTGGCCAGTCGCCTCGCGCCGCTTTTTCCGAATCAAAGCGAGAGTGCAAACCATGAGTTGGTGGCCTTGTTGGCGTATCTGGAAGCGCCTGCCGCTATTGCACCCGGACTGAAGCTGTTGACGAGTTCGCAGACGCAGGAAGATCAACTCCAATACGTCCTCGTGTTCCGCCACGTTAGCCACCTGATGAACTACGAACAGCGGCGGGCGTTCTTTGGCTGGATTCCGATGGCCAAACAGAAATACCGCGGCGGCAATAGTTTCGGCCGGTTCCTGGACAAGATCCGCGACGAGGCAGCCGCGAAGCTGAGCGACGCGGACCGGCTGGCCCTCAAGGACGTGATTGAAGGGAAAGACAAAGTCGAAGTGGTGAAGCTGGAGACGACACGGCAGTTTGTCCACAATTGGCAGATGGAAGACCTGCTCTCGGAACTCAACTCCGTGGAGAAAGGTCGCTCGTTCGAGAAGGGGAAAATCGCCTACCAGGCGGCGCAGTGCTACAAGTGCCACCGCTTCGCCGGCGACGGCGGCGACACCGGCCCGGACATCACCGGTGTCGGCAACCGCTTCAACCCGACGTACATCCTGGAATCTCTGATCGTCCCCTCGAAGGCGATTTCGGATCAGTATCTCAACACGACCATCCTCACCAAGGATGGCGAGGTCTTTAACGGCCGCATCCTGGAAGAAAACGCCAAGCAGATCAAGCTCCGCCCCGACCCCTTCGCCAAAGAGCCGATTGTCATCGAGAAGGAGAACATCCAGGACCGGCAACTTTCCAAGACCTCGGAAATGCCGCAGGGGCTGCTCAGCACGCTGACCAAGGAAGAGATTCTCGACCTTGTTGCTTACATCCGGAGCGCGGGGAAGGCGGACGACAAGGCGTTTGCGAAATGACGGGGGCTCAGAACATGGCCCTCACAGCGTCAAGCTGCCAAATGCAAACTCGATTCGGTCCCACAGGTGCCAACATGCCAGCCTTCAGCCGACGTGATTTTCTGTCAGCTTCGCTCAGCGGGTTTACCGCAGCGGCATTCGCGGGAAATGCCATTTTTGCCGGCGACGACCCTCTCACCGCCAAAGGTCCGGAATCTCTGTTTCTCACCTGGCAAAAGGACCCCACCACCACAATGACCATCCAGTGGGTGGGACCGGAAAGTGCGGCCGAAAGCTCGATTCGATTTGCTAAAGCAACTGACAAAGAAAATGCCTCCAAATGGCAAATTGAAAAGCCGCTGTTGAAGCCGTTCCCGAGCACGGACTTGAAGGTCCATCGCTGCGAGTTAACAGGGTTGACGCCGGGGGCCGAGTACATATTCCAAATTGGCGAGATGCCCGCCGTCTATCGCTTGCGGACCATGCCGCCGAAGGCAACCGAAGTGATACAGTTCGTCTCGGGCGGCGACTGCGGCGTGAATTCCCATGCGATTGGAACCAACATCATCGCCGCCAAACAAGAGCCGCGGTTCGCCCTGATCGGCGGCGATCTGGCTTACGACAACGGCAAGTCCCCCGAGACTTTTCTGGCCTTTCTGCGAAATTACAGCCAGCACATGGTGGACCCGCAGGGGCGGCTGATTCCGATGGTTTCTTGCATCGGCAATCATGAGGTCGATGGGGGCTATAAGGGAACGCGAGAAAAATCGCCCCAATATCTCAGCGTCTTCGACGGCTTGTTTGCGGAGAAGACCTACGGCGTGCTCGATATCGGCGACTATCTCAGCCTGGTCCTGCTCGATACCGGGCACATCGCCCCGATTGGTGGCGAGCAGACCGAGTGGTTGGAAAAAACGCTCTCCGAGCGGCAGGAGCGTCCGCACTTGATCGTGGCGGGACATGTGCCGGCCTATCCGTCGCATCGGGCTCCCGAGGGGAAGCTCCTTTCCCAGGGAACCGGCGAGGAGAATCGCAAATTCTGGTCGCCCCTGTTTGAGAAATACAAAGTGGACGTCGTGCTGGAGCATCACGATCAC
Source organism: Pirellulaceae bacterium (assembly GCA_046153945.1). Taxonomy (GTDB): domain Bacteria; phylum Planctomycetota; class Planctomycetia; order Pirellulales; family Pirellulaceae; genus SXOA01. The sequence goes on along the minus strand of JBJXFF010000114.1, from coordinate 43,585 downwards.
ACTTTCAAGCGGACGCACCCGCTCACCGGCGGACTGAAGGACAAAAACGGCGTTCTCTATCTCGGCGACGGCTCGTGGGGGAAATTGCGGGCGCCGGTGCAGCCGGAAAAGCGGCCGTACCTCGCCGCGGTCAGCCAGGCTTATCACATGACCGTCCATCGGCTGGAAGGAGAGCAGCGGTTCCATGTCGCCCTGGAAGAGTCTGGCAAAGTCGCCGACGTCTGCATGACCGCGAGCAAACGCCCCAGCCGCCGGGGGTGAATCAACCCATGAATTTGCAATATTACATTGGCCGCCTCTCACAATCGCCCGCTGTCATCAGTTCCCTAGTGCAAGGAGTGACTCCAGAGCAAGCTCGCTGGAAGCCGTCGCCGGATCGCTGGTCCATTCTGGAAGTGATCAACCATCTGGACGACGAAGAGCGGGACGATTTCCGGACTCGTCTCGACTATATGTTGCACCGCCCCGGTCAGCCGCTCCCGCCGATTGACCCGCCGCGGTGGGCCATCGAGAGGAAGTACAACGAGCGCGACTTGGGCCAGTCGCTGGAGCGATTCCTGAACGAGCGGCAAAATTCGCTGCGCTGGCTGGAAAATCTGCGGGATCCAAACTGGGAGCAATCGTATCAACTTCCGCACGGCCCCATTCGGGCGGGGGACATTCTCGCCTCCTGGGCATCCCACGACTTATTGCACATCCGCCAGCTCACCAAACTGCATTACGAATACTTGAACCGCGAGTCCGCCCCATTCCAGACCGAGTACGCCGGCAATTGGTGACCTGATCTTTCCAGCAGCGCGCCGATTTCTGCCATAATGCCGTTCTCACTTGGAACCGCTCTCAACTTGTCACTCAAACCGCCAAAGGGTCTCGCGATGTGGAGAATTCTGCCCCCTGCTGCCGTGCTGCTGGCCGTTTTGGCCGCTCCCCTGCCCGACCCAGTGAATCCCGATCCGAATACACCGCGGCCGATTGACGCGGTGGACAGCGTTTTCATCGAGGATCTCACTTGGATGGAGGTCCGAGACGCCATGAAGGCGGGGAAGGACACCGTGATCGTGGCGACTGGCGGGGTGGAGCAGAACGGCCCCTATCTCGTCGCCGGCAAGCACAACATCATTCTGAAGGCGACCACCGAAGCGATTGCCCGCAAGCTGGGGAACGCACTCGTCGCGCCGATCGTCCCCTTCGTTCCCGAAGGGGCCATTGATCCCCCCGATTCGCACATGAAGTATCCCAGCACGATCAGCGTTTCGGAGGAGACTTATGCAGCCCTGCTCACCGACATTTGCGGCTCCCTGCGGGCGCACGGATTCAAGCGGATCATTCTGATTGGCGACAGCGGCGGGAATCAAGCCGGTATGAAAAATGTGACGGCGGCCCTCAATGCGAAATGGAAGGGGGACCGGAGCACGATCTATTTCATTCCCGAATACTACGATTTCACCGGCGTTTCCAAGTGGCTGGAAGAGCAAGGGATCAAGCAAACTTCCGAGGGGCTGCACGATGACTTTGCGATGACCGCCATGATGATGTCGGTGGATCCGGCCAGCGTTCGCACCAAGCAGCGAATCGCCGCCGGCAAGTTCCGCATCAACGGAGTGGATCTGGCCCCCGCGCAGAAGACCATCGAGTGGGGAAAGAAGATCGTCGATTTCCGCGCCGAACAAACGGTCAAAGCTATCATAGCCGCCACGAACCAAACATCGAAATGAACCGAATTCTCATCTGTTTTCTGCTGTTTGCTGCATCCACGGCAGTTGTCGCGGCGGAGGAGTTTCACGTCGCTCCCACCGGCACGGCGAAAGGGAACGGTTCGGCTGGCCAGCCGTGGGATTTGGGGACCGCCTTGGCCGCCACGGACAAGGTCAAGCCGGGGGATACCGTTTGGCTGCACGAGGGGACTTACCTCGGCGGCTTTGCTTCACTATTGACCGGGAAGGCGGATCGGCCGATCAACGTCAGGGGCGCACCGGGTGAGCGAGTGACCATCGATGCCCGTCCGCGCGACGAGAGGGACCAGGCCTTGTTCGCCGTCTCCGGGAGCGACGTTATCTTCCGCGATTTTGAAGTGACTTGCAGCGATCCTCTGCGCGAGACGAAGATCGCCGGCTCATGGCCGGAGGATATCCGCCGCGGCAGCATCCACGTCCGCGGCTCGCGGATGTCATTCGTCAATCTGATCGTGCATGACCTCGGGAGCGGCTTTGGATTCTGGTCGGAAGGGGAAGGAGGCGAAATCAACGGCTGCCTCATTTACAACAATGGCTGGCAGGGTCCCGACCGGGCGCATGGCCACGCCATTTACGCTCAGAACGCCACTGGGACAAAGAAACTCAAGGACAACATCATCTTCCACCAATTCGGCTACGGCATTCATGTCTATGGGTCGGAGAAGGCCTCGCTCAAGGGTTTTGAGATCGACGGCAATATCTGTTTTGAGAATGGCGCTCTTTCCAAGACCGCCGACCGCTCGCCGGGAATCATGGTCGGCGGTGGCAGCCCAGCCGAGCGAGTTTCCGTCCGCGACAACGTCGTCGTCGGCAGTGGCATGCGCTTCGGTTACCCGTGGGGCACCTTAAGCGAAGACCTGCTCTGCACGGGCAACTACTGCGAAGGACTTGTCGTCCGCGATTTCCGCAAAGCCTTGGTCAATCACAACACGATTGTCGCCCACTCCAGCGCCGTCATCCTGGAAGGGGAAAGGAAACTGCTCCTCACCGGCCATCAATGGAGCGACAACGATTTTTATATCACCGACGGCCGCTGGGGGGACTTCGCCATTGTCGAAAACGGCAAGAGCCGCGGCCTCTCGTTTGAAGAATGGCGGAAAGAGACCGGCCTCGCCGCCAAGAGCACCTTTCAGAAAGGGGCACCGGAAAAGCTCCGGGTGATTATCCGGCCCAGCACCCACGAGCCGGGCCGCGCAAACATCGCCATCCTCAATCCAAGTGGACAAGAATCGGTAGAAGTTGACCTTTCAGGCATTCTCCAACCAAAGCAGCAGTTCCGCATCGTCAGCGCCAAAGACTTTTACGGACCGGCATTGGTAACTGGCACCTACGATGGCCAGCCAGTGCGACTCCCCATGAAAGCCGTCACCGTACCACAGCCGGTCGGCATGCCGAGCGTCGAACTGCCGGTAACCGAGCCGAAATTCGCCGCTTTCGTCCTGCTGCCTATCAATCCGCGCGGCCCTGGGGCACCTCGGCCATAAATTGCGGCGCAGCTCCTTGACGCAAGTCATTGAATAGCAACAATTTGCGCATTGTTGAATCGACGCAAGTTCGTGAGATGGCGAATTCGAAAAGTGACTTAAAACACCTTGGGTGGGGGAGGGACTGAAATGCGGATTCCATGGAACGGCCTCACAGCATTGGGTCTTCTTGTTAGCCCGTTTATCGTGGCCGCCGATCCTCCCGTCATCCCCCGCGTCTTGCCGCCGGAGGGGATCGAGATTTCCAAGGAAGTCCAGGAAAAACTGGAAACGCGGATCGAGAAGATTCGTGAGTTGACCCTGGCCAGGGAGAAGGAAGGGAAGTTCACCCTGACGGTCAGCCAGGATGTGGATATCGAAATATTTCTGCTGGCGGTGGAGTATGCCCTGGAGTTCCGCGAGTTCTATGACCCGAAAGATGTGAATAAGGCGACGGCACTTCTCGACGAGGCAGAGAAGCGGGTGAAAGAGGCGGCAAAGGAGAAGTCCCCCTGGATTGACGACAAGACCGGGCTCATCGTCGCTGGATATCAGCCGGAGCTTGCTCCCGATGAAACTCCGCAGCCCTATGGGCTGGTGATTCCCAGGGGGCACGACTTCGAGAAGCCTTGCCCGCTTTATGTCTGGTTGCACGGCCGCGGAGACAAGCAGACTAACTTGCACTTCATTTATGAGCGGATGCGGAACGCCGGTCAGATTGCGCCGCCGGGAGCCATTGTGCTGCATCCTTTTGGCCGGCAGTGCGTGGGATTCAAGTTTGCGGGAGAGACCGACATCACCGAGGCGATCTTGGATGTGCAGAATCGCTTCAACATCGACCCGCAGCGCGTGGTGCTGATTGGCTTTTCGATGGGGGGAGCCGGGGCTTGGCATTACGGAGCCCACTATGCTGCGGACTTTTGTGCCGTCAGCCCTGGGGCAGGCTTTGCGGAAACGGCTGAGTACCGCCAATTGAAGAAAGAGGACTTTCCCCCGGCGTACGAACAGAAACTGTGGGGGCTCTACGACGTGCCGTGTTACACGCGCAACCTCTTAAACCTGCCGACCATCGCTTACAGCGGCGAAAACGACAAACAGATTCAAGCGGCCCGGATTATGGAGGAAGCCTTTCAAGCCGAGGGGCAAAAGCTGGAACATCTGATTGGCCCGGGCGCGAAACACGAATATGAGCCGAAGACTTTGGCGAAGTTGTTGGCTCGGCTCGATGGCATTGCCAAAAAGGGACGTCCCGAAACGCCACAAGAAGTTCATTTGCAAACGCGGACCCTCGCCTATCCCTTCATGCACTGGGTCAACGCCGAGCGTCTCACGGAGCATTGGCTCGACAGCCGCATTGATGCGAAGATCGTCGCGCCGAATAAAGTAACTGCCTCGACGAAGAACATCGAGGCCTTCTCGCTATTCCCCTATGAAAAGATGGCCGGAGTGGAAGTGATCATTGATGGGGACAAACTGAAAGTCCAGAAACCGCTGAAGGCGAGTGAGAATGACGATGCCCCCTCCGCTTACTTTCATCGGGTGGGGGGCCGCTGGACTGAAATGACGAAGCTCAGCACGGCGCTCTACAAAGATGGCTATGTGCATGGCCCGATTGATGATGCGTTCACCGGCAACGGCAAGATCGTCGTTGTCATTCCGACGGGGAAATCAAAGCACGCGAAAGTCGCGGACTGGGCCGCCCACGAAAGCGAGCATCAGATCGTCCGCTGGCGGGCATTGATGCGCGGGGAACTCACGGTCAAGACCGACAAGGAGGTGCTGGAGGAACTTGCCCAGGCCAAAGAAGACGAGCCGTCAGACAACTATTTGCTGTGGGGCGATGTTGATTCCAATCTGCTCCTCGCGAAGTGGAAGAAGGACTTGCCGGTGGAGTGGAAAGCAAAGACCTGGTCGCTCGGCGGCAAGAGCTACGACTCCGCGACGACGGTCCCTGTGCTAATTTATCCCAGCCCCATCGACAGCACCAAGTACGTCGTCCTCAATTCCGGCCTCACCTTCCGCGAAGGGCACGACAGCACCAACTCGAATCAAACTCCCAAGCTTCCCGACTGGGCCGCTCTCGACATCACCGTCCCCGCCAACGCAAATTCAGCCGGGAAAGTGCTGGACGCGGGGTTCTTTGATGAGGAGTGGAAAGTGAAGAGTGAGAAGAAGGGGAATTAACCACAGAGACACAGAGGCGCAGAGTCGAAGCGACAGTAGCTAATATAAAACAACTATTTGTGTTATTATTATAAAATATATAAGTTATTATGTTCGATACATTTTTCCATTTCCTCTCTGTGACTCTGTGTCTCTGTGGTTAATCCTCCCAGCTCGATCAACTTCGTCGTTGACCGCCTCGGCAGCGGGTTTCTCGGTCCGTATGGCAATACGTGGGTGGAGGCGCAAAGCTGCAATCGGCTGGCGAGCGAGGGATTGTTGTGCGAGTTCGCGGTAAGCGATTCGCTCACTCTCGAGTTGACTTATCGCTCGTATTGGACCGGACGGCATGCCATGGATCTGCGCCCCGCTGCGGATACATTGCTGGAAGCGGCCTCAAAACAGGGAGTGAAGACAATTCTGCTGACCGATGAGCCGCTGGTGGGCGAGCATCCTTTGGCCGCAGGTTTTGTGGAAAAATCTCTGTTGCCATCAGAGCCAACTGCGGATTCGACCGTGGAGATCGAAGAAACGCAAATTGCCCGGCTCACGCAAGCGGCGATGGAAGTGATCGCCGCTCAGCGAGAGCCGTATCTGCTCTGGATTCACTCCCGCGGCATGTCGGGTCCTTGGGACGCACCCCTGAAATACCGCAACGCCTTCCGGGACGAAGATGATCCACAGCCGGGAGACTTCACCGCGCCGCCGCTGCTCAAAAAAGCCGGCCTCTTTGACCCCGATGAGCTGCTCCGCTATGTCCATGCGTATGCTGGCCAAGTAACAGTCATGGACCTCTGCCTCGGCGCGCTCCTCGATGCCGCTGAGGAACATCGATTGGCAAAAAGCACGCTGTTTGCTTTCACATCTCCCCGCGGATATCCGCTGGGGGAACATGGCCAGGTTGGCCCGGTTGAGGACGCACTTTATGGGGAAGTTCTCAACGTCCCATTCCTGCTTCGTCTGCCGCAAGGAGCCAGCGCTCTGATGCGAACGCAAGAACTCATTCAACCGGCCGATCTGCATGATTTGATTCAGGCGCAGTTTGTTCCGGGGAGTCCCTCTCTGCTCTTGGACATCGTCGAAGGGAGAGGACATCCTCCTCGCGAGGTCGCCTGTGCCGTGGCGAAGGGTGAGAGAAGCATTCGGACTCCTGCCTGGTTCTTGCGGGAATCACGACAGGACACAGACGATTTAGCTGCGCCCTCGGGCGTTCAGCTTTTCGCGAAGTCCGACGACCGCTGGGAGGTCAACGAAATCTCCAGCCGCGCTGGGGAGGTGACTGAAGAGCTTATCGCGGCGCTCAACGCCTTTCAAAATGCAGCTCGCGAGGGACAGCTTTTGGCGCTCTCTCCGCTCGCGGAGCATCTCTGCGACCAGTGGCGATGATGTCGGACTGGCTGGAAGCCTACCCCACTGGCTGCTAGCACCGCCGCAGAGCCCCTCAAAACCGCTGTAGGGATATTCGCCCCCGTCCGCCTATAATCCCCGGCCCACGCTTACTTTTCGTCGGTTCTTACCCGGCCCGGATGGCTGGCAAGGGCCGCTCAACTGCCTCGTAACCATCGCGGTCCCTATGGCCGGACAAGGAAGTCCCAGCCCGACCCAGCGCTTCTGCTGGCTTGCCGCGATTGTTTGTCTGTCTCTCTGCCAGTTCCTCGGCGGCGCTGTTGCTCAGGAACCCATTCCAGAACGCGCTGCTGAAGGAGTTCCAGCAAATACGCTGCGCCTCCGCCTGGCTTGGGGAGGTGGAGAAAGTCGGGCCTGGCAAGGAAAGATCCGGCTGAGCGAGGGAAGGATTCTGGAGTTCTCGCCGCTGGGCCTCGAAGCGGATACCCCCGGATCGATGTGGCTGACGGAACAAGGGGATTTGCGAGTCGCTTCCCGCTCGCCTCGGACGTACGATGGCTGCGACATCACCATCGATGCGCCCATGGAGGGCCGCATCATCGTCGAGTTTAGCGGCCCAGATGGCCAGCCACTGCCGCCCGTCGAGATCGAACTCGCCAAAGCCGCCCGTTCCCTAGAGCAGCAGAACCTCGACGAGCACAAGAACCGCATCCTCGTCCAGCGCCAGCCGGGGGACCTGCTCCCCGTATCACATTCGCGGGAGAGCCTGGTCTTTTCCACGGGGGAGAAGTTTGAATTCTCCGTCATCCCTCGCTCACCCGAACTCAATCCGAACACAACGTACATCCTCACCGCGACGCTCACCTACGCTCGCACCACCGACGAAGTTTCGTCCGACGAGCGGGAGCTCCGAACGAACATCGCCGGCGAGCCCGAAGGGGAAACCTCCTTCAATATCCCGATGCCGCAGAACGAGGGGGCTTTTGACATTCGCCTCGCCCTTTATCCCAAACGAATCACAACGCCGCTGGTGAAGGGAAAGGCTCTCGCCGAGCGGCGTGTGCAGGTTGTGGTTCTGGAGCAAGTGAAGACGGCGCGAAAGACGGATTACTTGCTTAATCCCTTCGGATCACTTACCGGCGAGCCCACGAGTTGGGAGAGCGTGCTGGAGTTTGACCCGGCCAGTCCGCGGTGGTGGGAAAAAATGACTCGCATTCCGACGGCCGCCAAAATCCCCGGCATCAACATTCCCGGTCTCGGCCAGCAAACCTACGGCAGCCAGCAACCGAAGATCCGAGCACACCTCGATCAGTCGCTAGTGGAACTTGCCGGCGGCGCGTGGCAGGCATATCCATTGTCGATTACTAGCATTGGCATGCCCCACTTCCTGGAAATTTTGTACCCCAGCGATCTGTCGCAGACTTTGCAAGTCAGCATTCTGGAGCCCAATGCCGCCGGCGAAGTGACCCCCATTAGCGTGGACACCGGCATCGATGTGCCGCGGCCGGTGGGAGACGCGCGGGGGGAGATGCGGCGGCACAAAATTGTTTTTTGGCCGCAGACAAAGTCCCCGCTGGTTCTGTTTGCCAATCGTCGGGACGACGCCCCGGCGTTCTTTGGCAAGATTCGTGTCCTTGGGGGACCGCGAGAGCTGGCGGCGGTTCGCATCACACCAGCGGCTCCGCCGCGGCTGTTTGCGGCGTCGCTGGAACGGCCTCTCATCTGCGAGTCCTTTTCGGCCCCTGAGTCATTGGACGACGCCACCGGCCGCAGCCGGCGAGACTGGCTCACCTTCTATCTCGCTGGCAAGCGACTAGTGGAGTACCTGGAGCACACCGGCCGCAATGGCCTGGTCCTGTCCGTGGCCGGGGAAGGCAGTTCGCTTTATCCCAGCGCCGCCCTGCAGCCGACGCCGCATTTCGACGGCGGCACCTTCTTCGAAACCGGCCAGGATCCGCAGCAGAAAGATGTCGTCGAGATGTTGCTGCGGATGTGCGACCGTGCGGGGATTCAGTTCATTCCCGCCGTCCGCTTCACCACGCCGCTGCCGGAACTAGAAACGCTCCTGCGGGACGAAACAGCCGATCCCACGGGAATCGTCCCACTTGGTATCGATGGTCGTCCGCTGTCGCCGCGGCCTCAATCCCGCCAGGGGAAGGCGCCGACTCGACAGGGTGAAGGCCGCCATTACAACCCGCTTGACCCCCGAGTTCAACAGGCGATGCGAAGCGTGGTGCTGGAACTGGCACAGCGATACGGACATCATCCCTCGTTCGGCGGCATCTCCATTCAGATGTCCACGGAAGGATACGCCGTATTGCCAGACGACACGGCCAGCCTGGATGACGTCACCTTCAATCGCTTTCTCAATGACTCCAGTCTCAGCCTCCGCGATGAAGGGGAACATCGCTACGCCGCTCGCTTTCGTCTGATTCGATCAGCGGACGGAAGGCACTCCTGGAATGATTGGCGAGCCGAGGAACTGGCCAGACTCTACCGCGAGATGGAAGCGGATATCAGCCGCACCCACTCAGGAGCCAAACTCTACCTCAATACCAGTGAGCTCTTTGCCACGCGGCAGTTGGAATCGACACTTCGACCCGCACTGCCGCAAGTGACGGAAGTTCAAGATCCTTTGCTCCCCTTCGGTCTCGATCCACACCGATTCGCCAAGCAACCGAACATCATCATCCCTCGGCCGCAGCGCCTCGATGCAAGCTCGTCGCCAGCACACAACCTGCATTCCCAGTGGAATAAGCTACCCGAACTCGACGCAATTTTCGTTCGCCAATCCGCCGCGGTGCTTCATTTCTATGAGCCCGCCCCGCATCGATTGCCGAGCTTCGACAAGCAGAGCCCATTCGGTCCCGACAAGACGCACACTTTCTTTGTCCCTCCCATCGCACAAGCCGGCGATCTCGCCCGTCAGCCGCTTGTACATAGCCTGGCTGTAGCCGATGTGCATACGCTCCTCTCCGGCGGATGGACCCTGTCGCTGGGGCAAGAGGATTCCGTCGCAGACATAATCGGCGTCTATCGTCGTCTTCCCGCGGAGACTTTCCGCACGCTCACTCTTCCGCCCGAAGAAACCGCCGGAGCGCCTCTGGTCGTGCGAACCCTCGCGCGTGGCAACAAGTCCTTTTTCTATCTGGTGAACGACTCTCCTTGGCCGTTGAAGGTGGAACTGGAAATGGAGTGTCCTGAACTCTTCCAGCTCGAGTCGTATGTCGCCGACCGCGCCGGCAAATTAAAACGGCAAGCCTCTCGCAGCATCTGGAGCGTGGATTTGCAGCCGTTTGATCTTGTGGGTGGCGAACTCTCCAGCGGCAAAGTGAAGTTCGCCACCTGGCGGGTCACGCTCTCGGAACCGGCTGAGCCCGCTCTCCGCGACCGCATTCGCGAAGCGCGCGTTCGGGCGAGCGCTCTCCGCGAGCCGCAGCCCAAGGAAGTGCTCACCAATCCGTCGTTTGAGATTGCGCAGAAAGCCGGCGGCATCTCTGGCTGGACCCATGCGAATGGGCCCGGGATCGCCGTGAACGTGGACGGAGCACAGGGTTACAAAAGCGATGGCTCGCTCCACCTTGTAAGCACTCCCATTCAAAACGAGGCAGGCAAGACAGTCTCCCCCATCATCTGGGTCCGCAGCAATCCGTTCCCCGCTCCCAAGACCGGCCGGTTGTCGGTGCTGGCGTGGGTCCGCGTGGATGATCCGCGCAAGCAGCCCAAGCTCCGCCTCGCCGTGGAAGGAAAGCTGGACGGGAAGCCGTTTTATCGCCGGGCCAACATCGGGGCGAGCGAAGACGGTCAGGCAGTCCGCCCGATTCAGAAGGAATGGTCCCCCTACCGTTTCCCCCTCACCGACCTCTCGCTCGATGGCCTGACCGACATCCAGATTGGGTTTGATCTGATGGGAGAAGGGGACGTTTACATCGATCAAGTGAGCGTCTACGACCTTTGGTTCGCCGACAATGAGCGCGACGAGCTCCTCAAGAACATCGCCACCGCGGACATTCAACTCTCCAGCGGTCAGATCGCCGACTGCGAGCGATTCCTGGACGGATACTGGAGCCGCTTCCTGCAAGACCACGTTCCCCTCTCTGCCCCTCGCATCGCTGCGGCACCCAGCGCCTCGCAACCGCCCTCGGCAACGCCCGCTCCCAGGCGAGGTCCACTTGTCAAACGGGCAGAGCGCGACAAAACCGAAGCCCCACCCGACAAAACCGAAGTGGCCGAGAAACTCGACAAGCCGGGCATGTTCGACCGCGTGAAAGGCTGGCTGCCCAAGAGCCCATTCAGGTAAAGTCCCCCATTCTTCTCGCTCGAAAAAGCACGCCCCAAGATAGGCACTACTCGTTATCCTTCCGAAACGTATGGTGGCTATACTAGAGGAGGAGAATTGCCATTAGCTGAGGAGTCAGGTCATGCAAAAGGAAGTTCTGAGACAAGTTGTTGATCGTCTACCTTCTGATGTCGAGGTGGATGTGGATGCATTCTTCGACCAGGTCATCCTTCTGGAAAAGATTGAAGCTGCGGAACGCCGCCTTGCTGAAGGGGAAGGAATTCCTCACGAATACGCCATCAAGCGGATGGAAAAATGGCTCAAATAGTCTGGGACCCGGTAGCCCTGGACCATCTCGAGGGCATTGCAAACTGGATCGCAAAAGACTCGCCGGTGGCAGCCAACCGTTTCATAAAGAGAATCTTCAAGCGGCTGGAACGCATCGAGATGTTTCCGCTTTCCGGCGGTTTCATCGCCGAAGATAATCGGCAAATCTATCGCGAAATAATTCAAGGAAACTATCGAGTCATCTACCGCGTGAGCGACGACACCGTTTTCACAGTCGCCGTATACCATGCGGCCAGGTTGCTCGACCGCAGTCTCATTCCGTAAATAGGACTCTCACTCCCATTCAATCGTCGCCGGTGGCTTGCTACTGATGTCGTAGCAGACGCGGTTGACCCCTTTGACCTCGTTGATGATCCGAGTGCTGATGCGGGCCAGTACGTCGTAAGGGAGGTGGGACCAGTCGGCTGTCATGAAGTCGTCGGTGTTGACGCACCGCAGGGCGACGACGTTCTCATAGGTCCGGGCATCTCCCATCACGCCAACGCTCTGCACCGGCAGCAGCACGGCAAAAGCCTGCGACGTTTGGCGGTAGAGCCCCGCACTCTTGATCTCCTCAATCATGATGGCGTCCGCTTCCCGCAGCACATCCAGGCGCGGTTTGGTCACCTCACCCAGGCAGCGAACGGCGAGGCCCGGGCCCGGAAACGGATGCCGCCAGACCAAATCTTCCGGCAAGCCAAGTTCCAGCCCCAGCCGCCGGACTTCGTCCTTGAACAGGTCCCTTAGCGGCTCAACCAGCTCAAAACCAAGCTCCGCGGGAAGGCCGCCGACGTTGTGGTGCAGCTTAATGGTGGCGGCTGGGCCGTCTTGAGCAGCGCCGCTTTCGATTACGTCCGGATAGAGGGTTCCTTGAGCGAGGAAGCGGGCGTCTGGAATTGACTTAGCCTCTACTTTGAAGCACTCGATGAACGCGTGTCCAATGCGGCGGCGCTTTTCCTGCGGCTCGGTGATCCCTTCCAGGGCTTTTAAGAACCGCGCTTCGCCGTCAACGACGTGCAGGTCCGTTTTGAAGTGGCCGCTGAACTCGGCAATGACCGCTGCCTGCTCGTCTTTGCGGAGGAGCCCGTTGTTGACCAGGATGCACGACAGCCTTGGCCCAATCGCCCGGTAGAGGAGTGCCGCGGTGACTGCCGAATCAACTCCGCCGGAAAGCCCGCAGATGACGCGGCCGGTCCCGATCTGCTCCCGCATCCGCTCGATGGACTCCTTGGCAAAGTCCCCCAGCCGCCACGAGCCGCTGCAGCCGCAGACTCCCATGAGGAAGTTGTGAAACAACGTTCCGCCGATAGGGGTGTGCGTCACCTCTGGATGGAATTGCAGGCCATAGACCGGCAATGTCTTGTGCTTCACCGCGGCAATCGGGCAGGTGGAGGTGCTCGCGAGCGAGACGAAGTCGTCGGAGACTCGCGTCACCTGATCCCCGTGACTCATCCAAACGTCAAAGTGGTCGGTCACCCCGGCGAACAGCCCCTCCGGCTGCTTCATCTGACAGCGGGCACGGCCATACTCGCGAGCCGGGGCGCTCGTCACCTTGCCGCCGAGATTGTCGCAGGCGAGCTGCATGCCGTAGCAGATTCCGAGGACCGGAATCCCTAGTTCAAAAATCCGCTTGTCGCACTTGGGGGCTCCCTCCTCATACACGCTCGACGGCCCGCCCGACAGAATCAGCCCCTTGGGGGCATGCTTCTGCACCTGCTCCGCCGTGATGTCGTGCCGGACGATTTCGCAGTAGACATGGTTCTCGCGGACGCGGCGGGCGATGAGCTGGGCGTACTGGGCGCCGAAATCGAGCACCAGAATGCGCTCGTCGGCAATTCGGGGAGTATTGGCGATGGTCATAACGCAAGCGACCCGCGGCAGTGCGGGTCGAGAAAGTACCGGAATTGGAAACGGCCCATTCTACCGTGAGAGAGGGAAGTGAGCACGGGGGTTAGGCCGGGTGGCACGTCCACGGCTTTGCGTGGGCGTGAACCAGGATAATGACCGAGATTCTCACGCCTCCGTAGTTCATTTCTCGCTCGGAATTTCAGATCCGCTGCGCCGCGGGCGAATTGCGTATTGCAGAAACGAGATCAGCCCCGAGAAGCGGTATGAGGAGTCCACATAATGCTCAATAACGTAGAACGCAAAGTAATACGCCCGGCAGAAGGCCCAGATCGAGAGCACCAGCAGAGCCGCCACCGTCAAGCTCGGCGCTTGCAGTACCAACAGCACCGCCGCGAACAGGCCGAGAAAGAGGAACAGAAAGCCTTTGGCCCAGATGAGGGTGGGGGATTTGAGGTCGGACATGAGATTGGCTCCTGGCGAAGGGCCGCCGTGTTAACTCTGCGATCACGCTTAATTCTATACTGGACTTCGTCGCTTGGGACTAAACTCAAACTCACCTTCAACTCCGGTGATGGTGGACGATCCTTGCAGCTGAGAACCACAGTGAGATAACGCGATGTGCTTGGTGCGAATTGGCGGCGAAAATCATGATTTTATAGCCATCGAAGTCCTTGGCCGGGAAGATCATGGGACCGATGATTTTTGGGATTCGAATTGGCTCACGTCACGTGTCGAGGTATCGGCGGGCGGATTCAGCGGTCGTGTGCAACTAAATCTCCGGGCGGATGAGTTCGCGGTCTTTCTGGAGCATGTGCAGGAATTGAATTCGTCGCTTGTGGGGACCGCAGAACTGCGGACTCTGGAAGGAGGACTTACTTTGCGGTTATGGATCCACGAGCGCGGCGATATGTGGGTTGATGGAGACATTTTTGACGGAACGTTGGACGGGAACCGCCTCCGGTTCCACTTCAATCTCGACCAGAGCTATTTGCCGCCGGTCATTTCACAATTGCAAACACTGCTCACGCGTTATCCAGTAATCGGTGAATATCCGTCCCCGGAATGAAGCACTCTATTTGACTTTCTGCTTTTCAATCTCCCTAATCTCCACCGCCCGGTGCTCCTTCGCCGACAAATAACAAGCATCCACCAGCGCCATCGTCTTCAAATTATCCTGGCCACCAATCTCCGGCTCCGCTTTGTCTTCTAAGGCGCACAAAAGCTGGGCCATCGTGCCGATGAAGGCGTCGGGGAACCAAACTTCTTTCCAGCGGGGGCTGAGCCAGTAGCCGGGCTGCTCTGTGGTGGTGAAGTCGAGCGTGCTGGGGGTGGGGGCGGGGTAGTCGGGCCAGCCGATGGTGCCGCGGGCGAGTCCTTCGGTCCCTTCCACCCGCCAGCGGATGGAGATGTCCTTCTGGGCCCCTTCCAGGGCTGGCCCCGCCCAGACGTCGTCCCACGAGCTGCACCGCAGGCCGTTCGCGTACTCCAGGATGTAGAGGCAGATGCCGTCCTGGTGGGCGAACTTGCGGCTGGTGCGGGGGTCGGGGCGGATGCTGGCGAAGACGCGGACGGGGTCGCCGAACAGGAAGCGGAAGGCGTCGAGGTGGTGGATGGACATGATCCGGAGCGTGACCCACCCCTGCCGCTCCTGCCACGGCATCCAGTGGGGGATGGCCCGCATGTCGATGGTGGCCAGCACCGGCTCGCCGAGCAGGCCGCGGGTGAGGAGCGATTTGCAGGCCCGGATCGACTGGTCGTACCGCATGTTCTGGTTCACGCCGAGCGTGATCCCCGCCCGCTTGCAAAGCTGCACAATCTCCTTCGCCTCGGCATAATTCACCCCCAGCGGCTTCTGGGCCAGGATGCCGCGGACGTGCTTTTTGTACTTCACCACCGTGCGAATCACATCGATCTGGTTATCAGGCGGCACGGCAATATCCACCACCTCCACCTCGCGGCTGGCCAGCATGGCCTCATAAGTGTCATACGCCTTCATCCCATGCCGCTGGGCCACCTCGCGGGCATGCTTCGGCGTCCGCGACGCAATCGCCACCGGATTGAACCCCGCCTTCCGATACGCCACCAAATGGCAATCCGCCATGATGAACCCACTGCCGATGCAGCCGATGTGGGCGGATTTTTCCCGCGGGAGCTTGGGGAGGTAGTCGAGGGAGAGGTCGAGGGGCATGGATGCGCAAGCCTTTGGAGTATTAGTTTATGATTATTCCAAACGAAAGACAGGTATAAACATCGCGTCCCATTTCCGTTGAAACCAGCAGCAGCTTCCGCCAATCATTACTGGTTTGACTGGGGACGCCGCGTGAGCTTTGTCTTTGGGAGATGCAGATTTGCAATGAATTGCCGGAGCCCGTTTTCGACAATTCGTTATCGAGTTGGCAGATTGGGACGATTGGCAATTCCGTGGTGGATGATCGCCAAGATGTCCTCCCGCTCTTTACCAGCGAGCGGCAGGCGCGGCTCGCGAACCCATTCTTTTCCCAGGCCGACTTCTTGGACGGCGAGCTTGATGTAGTGCACGAACTTGACATGGGTATCGAGCTTCAGCAACGGATAGAACCAGCGATACAATTCGCGGGCTTCGTCCCACTTGCCGGCGCGGGTCAGATCCCAGAAGTATTGGTTCTCGGCGGGAAAGGCGATGCCGGAACCAGCGACCCAGCCATCGATTCCTAGAATGGCGGACTCCAATAGCAGGTCGTCGACGCCGACGAAGATGCTGTACCGATTGCCGACTTCGATTCTCAGCTCAGTGATGCGGCGGGTGTTGGCGGAGCTTTCCTTGAGCGCGACTAGGTTGGGAATGTTCGCCAGTTCCGCGAACTGAGTCGGCGTGATGTCGACTGAATAGCCGACGGGATTGTTGTAAAGCATCCAGGGAAGCTGCGTGGCGGCAGCGACCTTCCGGAAGTGATTCAGCGCCTCGGCGGCATCGGCTTTGTAGACCATCGCCGGCATCACCATGAAGCCGCTGGCTCCCAGCTTCTCGCAGTCGTGCACGTACTGGCAAGCGGCTGCCGTGCTCGTTTCAGCCACGCCGCTGAGGACCGGCAGGCGTCCAGCAGCAACTTTCACCGCTTCGGCAACCAGCGTCCGTTTCTCGGCGGGATCGAGCGTTTGATTTTCCCCCAGCGAGCCGGCGACGATGAGTCCGCTTACGCCCGAGGAAATGAGCGCTTCCCAGTGACGCGAAGTTGCGTCCAGGTCGAGCGAAAGGTCCTTGCGGAACTGCGTGGTGACGGCGGGAAATACGCCTTGCCAGGGGAGCGAAGCCATGTTGGTCCTGTTCGTCTCAGATTGTAATTTCAAAAGACAGTCGTTAGCAGACTTCGAGCACTCGTTTTCCCAGCACCGACATCCGGGGCTTGATGCCGAGTCCCGGCGCGGCGCTCGCGGACATGTAACCGTTTTCTCGCTGCGGTGCACCTTCGGCGGTGCTGACCGTGACATAGCTGTTGAAGTCGGTGCTGGTGAAGCGATAGGCTTCGGGGGTACTGTGGGCCAGGTGAGCGATGGCAGCCGTCGTGATGTCCCCTCCCCAGCTATCCTCCAGCGTCATCGCGATTCCCATCGAGACGCACAAGTCGCGGGCCTGTTTGGTTTTCGTCAGTCCGCCGAGCTTGCTGATCTTGAGATTGACGACATCCATCGCCAGGTCCGCCTTGCCCCGAAGCAGCATCTCGAGGCTATCGATATTCTCGTCGAGCACAAACGGATGGTCGGTATGGCGGCGCACGGCGAGACATTCTTCGTACGTCAGGCAGGGCTGTTCGATGTAAATATCAACATCGCGCACCCCGCGAACCACTCGCATCGCCTCGTGCTGTGTCCAGCCGGTGTTGGCGTCGGCGACGAGTCGGTCCGTAGGTTGAAGCATGGCTCGGACGGCGCGAATCCGCTCGATGTCGAGATCGGCGTCGCCGCCGACCTTCAATTGAAAACGGGTGTACCCTTCCGCCCGATAGCCGGTGACTTTGCCCGCCATCTCGGCTGGGGACTCTTGAGAGATCGCCCGATAGAGCCGCACCTTGTCGCCAAAGCGGCCCCCCATCAGGACGCAAACCGGCAGTCCGGTGACTTGCCCCAGCAAATCCCAGCAGGCAATGTCGATCCCCGACTTCACATAGGGGTGCCCTTTGAGTGCATCATCCATCCGTTGATTCAACTTGGCGAGTTCCCGCGGATCATAGCCGATTAAGTGCGGCCCCAATTCTCGCAATCCGGCCCGCACTCCCTCCGCATAGGCGGGAAGATAGAACGAACCCAAGGGACAGACCTCTCCGTAGCCGACCAACCCGGTATCGGTCTCGACGCCGACAATCGTGCTGTCAAAGACCGAAACCGACTTCCCCCCGGACCAACGATAACACCCTTCCACCAGCGGCAATTCAACGCGATGGGCAAAAATGCGGGCAATCTTCATGGCAGAGTCCGGAGCGATGTTATGTCGGTTGGTCGGCGTCCAATATAGCCGAATACCAAATAGTTCTCACCGGCACTCGTCGCCACCGCTATCTCCCCGCCACAAATTTCTGTTAGTCATTAC
The DNA here is from genome assembly GCA_046153945.1 of Pirellulaceae bacterium. GTDB lineage: Bacteria > Planctomycetota > Planctomycetia > Pirellulales > Pirellulaceae > SXOA01. Next base: position 25,861 of record JBJXFF010000114.1, on the reverse strand, counting down.
TTTTCGCCCGCACGTCATACGCTGTCAGCGATTCCTGGTCCCGAATGTAAAGCCTGCCGCCGGCAACAATGGGATACGCCCAGGCCCAGCGGCCGCGGGGTTGCAACTTGAACTTGCCGTGCTCGACATAGGCCTGCGGGTTCACCTCGGCCAGGGCCACTTCAAAACCTTCCCCCAGGATGTAGAGCATGCCGTCGGCCACGCAGAGAGCCCCTTTTCCCGCGCCGCGGGACTGCCACATGATTTTTCCCGTCTTGAACTCCACGCACATGAGCGTGCCGCCAGCCGAGGAGTACATATAGTCGCCGACTTTCACGATTCCCCCGTGGTGGCAGGCGATCTTCTTATCGAAGTAGACTTCCTCCGCTTGCTGGGTGCTTCCCGCGGAGTTGATTTTGGCCAGGCCCCCGCCAACGCCGTAGGAACTCGACGCGAAAACCAAGTCCCCTTCAATAATGGGGGAGCAACAATTGGCAGTGCCGTTCGCCGGGGCGGCATAGCGCCACAAGGGCTTGCCGTCTGTCAGTGAAACGCCGAAGACGCTTTCGCGGGCGAATTGCACGATCTGTTTGATTCCTCCGATTTCTGCCACGACCGGCGACGAATAGTGGGCACCTTCTTTCACCTCCTTGCTCTGCCAGACCGGCTTGCCGGTGAGTTTGTTCAGCGCGACGAGCGTTCCCGCATTACCGCCGGGAGTGACAATCACCAGGTCCCCCGTAATCAGCGGTGATTCCGAATATCCCCAGCCGGGTGTGCCGCCGCCGAAGTCGGACCGCAGGTTGACATGCCAAATGGTCTTTCCGGTGGCCACTTCCAGGCAATCGACGTCACCGTTGGCCCCTTCCACATAGAGCCGGTCTCCATCGACGGTCGGCGTGCCGCGGGGGCCGTCCCCCATGCCGTTGCGATATCCGCCGACGGTGGACCGAAGTTCTTTGGCCGTCAGGAGTCCATCACCCTTAAACTTGCTGGCGACGTAGAAATTCGAGAGCTCCGTCGGTGAGATGAATCCATCTTTCCCCGCCTCGAACTTTTTAAGGGAAGCCTCGATCTCTTCGGCAGAGAGCAGTTCGTCCCCCTTGTCGGTCCCCGGTTCCTTGCTGTCGATCCGGCCAAAGTGGCGTTCGAGAGCGGTCCCCTTGCACTCCTCACGCGAGATGCGGCCGTCGCTGTCTTTATCCAGCAGCTTGAGATAATCCGCCATCCGCTGCGCCGCCAAGGGGGCTGCGTCGGCTTTGGGGTCGGTGCTGTCCATTCGATCGAAGACGTCGCGGAACTGGTTGCCGCATTCGTCGTAGCCGATCTTGCCGTCGCCGTTCTTGTCGAGTTCCTTCATCCAGGCTTCGGCCCGCTTCTTGGCCACCACTTCGAGCGGCTCGCTGGCGGCCTCGTCAAACTTGTTCCAATCCCAGCCAAATCGGGCCAGGGCTTCGGACTCGCTGATCGTTCCATCGCCGTTCCGGTCGGCCTGTTTGAACTGGGTCGCTGCTGTCGTCTCCAAAAGCTGAGCGAGCGGCCCGGGCTGCACGGCCCACAGGGTGTGCCCATCCTTGGCGTCCAGGGCGATGATATGCTCGACTCCGTTCAAATCCCCCTGCGTGAAAACCCGGCCATCCTTGACCGCCAGTGAAGAATAGCCGACTCCGACCGAATCGACCTTCCACAATTCTCTCGGTCCCTCCTTCGGCCACTCCTTTAGCAGCCCCTTGTCCGTGCTGATCCCATCCCGATTCGGCCCCCGCCACTGCGGCCAGTCCCCATTTTCCGAAGGGACCTGCCCCCAGGCGGCAGCGGTCAGCAGACAGAAAGGTACAAAAACGAATGCAGAGGAGCGAAGGGTCATCGCAGAACTCACGAGGGAAGTAGGTGGGATTGCCTGGTGGGAGGGAGGAACGGTTTTGGCGGGACCGGCTCGGTGGGATGGGTCACAGGTAATTCTGCCGCAAGTGCGTGGGAAAATAAAGAGTAGCGACCAACTGGCCCATGAAAAGTGAAGCGTCTAGCTTCGCAGGCGGAAGTCTGTATGAAGAGGAGGTACCCTCGCAATGCCCCATGAATTATGTTAAAAAACACCTTCCGAGTTATTGACATGTGCCAATAGGCTCCGTAGAATGCTGGGGGATTGGAAATCGTTACGCAACTCGTCTGTCCGCGAACGAACTGCCACTTGTTGCGATTTCCAGTCGCGACGTAGCCTCCGAGACAAACAGAGAAGCCGAGAGCATAGCCCCCAACCGAGGATGGGGGTGTTGAAAAAGTCCCGTTGGGTGAAGTCGCAACTCGTGAGGTGGCAATAGCTTGCGAGTTTCTTGATAAAGAGTACTTCAACAAAGTGAAGAAAGGCGTCAGACTTCCGCAACAAGGACGCGGAGCGTCAAAACCTGGCGTTCCCGCGGAGACCGTGGGAACGAGAACTGCGTGTTACCCTGACTCCTGAACACTGACTCCTGAACACTGACTCCTGAACACTGAAAACCGAACACTTAATCCCTCCCATGAAGCTCTACTTTCTCGGCGCGAACCGGCAAGTCACCGGCTCACGGTATGTCCTCGATGTCGCCGGCAAGCAGATCATGATCGATTGCGGCTTGTTTCAGGAGCGGCCCTATGAGGGGCGGAATTGGAATCCCTGCCCGGTAGGTGCCGGAAACATTGATGTGATGCTGCTGACGCATGCCCATATCGACCATAGCGGCTTAATTCCGCGGTTTTATAGAGTGGGGTTTCGGGGGAAGATTATCACCACGACTCCGACGGTGGCCCTGGCGGATGTGATGCTGAGAGACTCCGCGCAAATTCAGGCCGAAGATGCGGAATACAAGAAAAAACGGCATGCCCGCGAAGGTCGGCAGGGAAAATATCCCGTGGAGCCGCTCTATTCGGAGCAGGATGCCGCGGATGCCATCAAGCTCCTGGAAGGTGTGAATTACAAGCAGGAGGTTCAGGTCACCGATGCCGTCACGGCTGTGTTCCACGATGCGGGGCACATCCTTGGCTCCGCGATGATCGAACTGCTGGTGAAGGAAAACGGCAAACAGACGCGGATTGTCTTTTCCGGCGACGTCGGCCAGTGGAACAAGCCGATCATTGGAGATCCAAGCCTGCTGGACCGGGCCGATTACATCATCATGGAATCGACCTATGGCGACCGACTGCACGAGCAGGGCGGGGACATCGGCTCGCAGCTTGAAGCCATCGTCAAGGAGACGCGGCTCCGCGGCGGCAATGTCGTGATTCCCACCTTTGCCACTGAACGCGCCCAGGAATTGATGTATCACTTCGGCAAGCTGGTTCACGCCGGCCGCCTGCAGCCGACGCAGGTCTTTCTCGACAGTCCGATGGCACTCGACATCACCGCGGTGTTCCTCAAATACCAGTCGTACTTTGACGAGGAGATGACACGGATGCTTAAGAGCAGCACTCCGCCGCTGCAATTTCCCGGCCTCACCTATTCCCGCACCGCCGACCAGTCCAAGGCGATCAACTTCGTGAAAGAGCCGTGCATCATCATGTCCTCCAGCGGCATGTGCAACGCGGGACGGATCAAGCATCACCTGAAGAACAATATCGAGCGGGCGGACAGCACGATTCTGTTCGTCGGCCATCAGGGGGACGGGACGCTCGGCTCACAAATCCTTCGCGGGGACCGCGAGGTGCGAATCTTCAACCAGATGTTCCGCGTGCAGGCCAAAATCGCCCAGATTTTCGGCTTCTCCGCCCACGCCGATAAAGCGGGGCTGCTCAAATGGCTCACCAGCTTCAAGCCGAAGCCGAAAAAGGTCTTCCTCACCCACGGCGAAGAATCCGTCGCCTTGAACCTGGCCGACCACATCGACAAAGTCGTCGGCTGGCCGGTGCATGTGCCCCGGTATCAGGAGGTGGTGGAGCTAGGTTGACTTCAAACGACGCATTGCGGACCAGGCCGATTTTTGCCATACTGCCCTCCGGCTTACCAATCGCCTGCCGCGTCGTTCGCTTCCCCAGCGAACCCTTCCCTCGCCGCAGTGTCCTTTGGAAAAGCTCACCGGGGTGTAGCGTAACTTGGCTAGCGCGTCTGCATGGGGTGCAGAAGGTTGCAGGTTCAAATCCTGTCACCCCGACTCGACACAAGCCGCAATTCTATAAGGAGTTGCGGCTTTTTCTTTGGGCCGCATCGGTGATTCTCGCCGATAGGGGCTACTTCTTGGGCTCGGGCTGCTTCGCTTTGAAGGCTTCCCACTTCTTCATCGCTGCCGCTCGCTTCTCGTCGTTTTCAAAGCCGGCGGTGAGGTAGGCCGTTGAGAGAGTGTTTGCTCCTTTTAATCCTTGCTGACCCGGCAGGTTCTCCGGAAGGTCGAAATAGTCCTTGAGTTCCTGCTTGGTCATGAGCAGTGCGGCGGCGAGGGCGGAGTCGCGGACTTGGACTTCGCGGCGGACGCCGTTTCTGCTGGTCGTGGAAAGGAGCGTGTTGTCCGTGAACATTTTTTCGAGCGCGGGAAGGTGCGAGTCATCCCCGTACTTCACCACCAGCAGCATCGCTTGCTGAATCGTGAAGCGAATGCGGCCGGGAGCCTCCAGCATTTTGAGCGCGGGGGCGAGCCCTTCCTTGAGGTCATAGATGGCAGCGAGCTGCACTGCCTGTTGCGCGGCGACATCTTCGGCCCGCGCGACGACGGTTCCCAGCAGCTTCCTCGTCATCGCGGTCTTTTCGGCAGCTTGTTTATCAGCAACATTGCCGCTGAGGACTGCGGTGCGGAGGGCGGGTTGGGTTCCCAATTGCAGCAGCAGAGCCACGGTATTCGCGGAAGGTTTAACGTCGGCCTCGCCGGCGACAAACAAAGCGGCAGTGACTTGTCCTGACGGGAGCGAGCCACCTTCCCGATTCAAACGATTTTGTTCCTGGGCGAGTGCCAGCGCCCGTTTGCCCAATAATTCGGTTGCCTGACGAGGATCGGCGTCGAGCTGAGCCAGAAGCTCCCCTTCGGCTCGTTGCATCTCCACGAACTGGCCGCGGGTTACGGAAGTGTTGCCGTAAGCGGCTTTGAAGCGGGTCCAGGAAGGGAGGGTCCGATCTTCGGGACTTTCGAGAGACGCGAGGAAGATCGTCAGCCGACGGTTGAGGTCGTTCTGGCGGATGACGGCGAGAATTTTCTCCGCCCGGTAGCGAATCTCCCGGTCCCCTTCCCGAGTGGCGTCTTCCAAGGCCTGGTAAGCCGGGAGCCCTATCTTGGCGAGTTTTTCTCCGGCGGACTTGCGGACGCCGAACTTGGGATCCCCAAGTTGGGCAATCAACCCTTTCACATCCGCAACACCCGCCCGCTCGGCAAGTGAAGGGGCATCCCCGAAAACCAACGGCAGCGAAACCGTCAGGTGCAGAACCAGGGTGGCTATGGACGTAGTGATTGCACTGCGGGACAACATTGGCTTCCTCCTGCGCGGCATGAGCCAGCGCGAAGGGTATTGTAAACAGAAATCCAAGGGTCCGTTGAGAGCATCCCTGTTGTTAAACCGGGGGTTTGCCGCAAGCACTTCCATGGAGCCTCGGAACGGAGATAACCTGCCGAAGTGTCGCGAGCTTTACCTAGTGTGAAACCTTGCCGATTCTGAGGATTGCAAGATGGTGGACACTTGGGAAATGCAACAATTGGCTTTGCACAATTCTTGTGCAACCGACCCTCTGCCGAATTCTTAGGCGGAGTTGCCAGGAAAATCCGCAGCAAGTCCGCGAATCGCGTAAGTGCAAGCAGTGCAAGCACATCGGTGCTGGCCTTGCCTGCCCTTCTATCCTTCCTGCGAGTTTGCGGCCGCCGGTGCCGCAGGAATAACTGTTATCCGAGGAAATCGGGAAGGAATCCAGACATGGAAGCTACCGCTATCGCCCCCACTGCTGACCCAATTACCGTTACCCCAGTTCTGACCTCTGAGGAACGCTGCCAGACAGTGTGCCGCGTTGCCAATGAGACCTATGGCAAGACGAAAGACTGGGTGGTCTTCTTTCGGGAAATCCTGGGGGTGAACGGCCTCGTTCGCCGCCTCTATCCCTCTGCCGAAGAACTGGCGGCTTTTGAGAAGACCCCCGAGTATGCCGACATCCAGAAGATGGTAAAGCGGCTGCGTGACAAGCCGGCTGCCGCTCAGGCCGATGGACAGGAAGTGACGCGGGTAATAACCGTCCGCCTTCCGGCCAGCTTGCACGAATTCCTTAAGGCGGAAGCCCACGATCACAAGACGAGCATCAACCAACTCTGCATCAGCAAACTGCTGCAAGCAATGGAGGCCGAAGCAGCCACGGAAGAGGCGGCGTAAGAAGAGTAGTTCTCTCACTCCGTGAGCGGACATGCCGGCACACGGAGTGTACGGCTACTAATAGACAAAAAGGTCTTCAAGCGGGCCTGTAAGCCGGGTTTTGTCCCTGCGCCAGCCGAAGCTGGCGCGGGGGACGGCCATTTTTCTAGCGCGCCGGTTGCCCGGCGCGTCGAGCAGCCTACCCGAGAGTGATGGCGGCACGGATCGCTCCGCGCGCCGACCGAAGTCGACGCTCCTCTCTGTTTGGCCTTGCTCCGGGTGGGGTTTGCCGAGCCAGCGAGTCACCCCGCTGCTGGTGCGCTCTTACCGCACCGTTTCACCCTTACCGCACGACAAGCCGACGGGGGCTCAAGGTGCCATGCGGCGGTTTTCTTTCTGTTGCACTTTCCCGGACCTTGCGGTCGGCCGATGTTATCGGTCACCCTATCCTATGGAGCCCGGACTTTCCTCCCGCCACTTTCGCAGCCGGCGACCGTCCGGCCCGCTTGAAGACCACGTTCACCATACCCGAAGGAGAGCGGGAAGTCGCATGGGGTTCGGGGAGAAAGAATGGAGGATTGGGACCGGAGGCAATCTTGCTCTCTCGCAATGGCGCTTGTTCGCGACAGGTTGGAGCAATTAAAATGAAATTCAGGAGGCCTGCCATGATTGAACTTACCCAACTCCAGTTTCAGGAACTCACTCAGCCGGGAGCAATCGCTGTCGATCCCCGCACAAAGAAGGAATATGTCCTGATCCAAAAGGAGGATCTCGAACGGCTGCAAAGAGTCGTAGAAGATGATTCTGCCCGTCTGATGGCTCCGCTGCTCGTAGACCTGGACTCAGAGGATTGGGAAGATGCGTCTGCCTATAAAGGAAAGCCATGAAGGTCAGGCGGGGCGACATCGTCTTAATCAACCATCCGTTCAGCGATGCCAGCGGGTCCAAAGTGCGGCCTGCACTGGTGGTGCAGAATGACCGCCGCAATTCCACGTTGCTCGAAACGATCGTCGTGATAATCAGCAAGAACGTGCGGCATGTCGCCACAGATTCTACACAGTTCCTCATCGACATCGGCACGGCGGATGGAATGGCATCGGGGCTGAATGTGAATTCGGCCGTGAAGTGCGGAAAGCTCTTCACGATTGACGAGAGTCTCGTGTTCGGAAAGATCGGCGTCCTTTTGCCGGCACTCCTGTCGCGTGTTGATGACTGCCTGAAGTCCGCGTTGGAGCTTAAATGATCTCAATCGCACCGCCGTGCACCTAAGACATAATTCTTGTCAGCTGCTCGCAAACCAGTTTCCCTACATTCAGCGACGAAGTCGCGGCTGGAGAGGGGGCGTTAAGGACATTGACGACGCGGTGCTGGGCGTCGATGAGGAAGTCGTCGATCAGGTTGCCGGCCGGAGAGATTGCTTGAGCACGGATGCCGGCGCGGTGAGGGATAAAGTCAGCGTCTTGAATCAGGGGCATTAGGCGGGAGAGGGCGCGAACGAAGGCCCGCTTGGAAAGGGACCGCCACATTTCTCCGGCTCCCATTCGCCAGTGCCGGGCGGCCAGTTTGAGAAAGCCGCCATAGGTGAGAGTCTCCGCCAGGTCGCGAAAGTTGATGTCGGTCTTCTTGTACCCTTCGCGGGCGAAGGCAAGAACCGCATTGGGGCCGCACTCGATTCCCCCTTCGATCATGCGGGTGAAGTGGACGCCGAGAAACGGAAAGCTGGCGTCGGGAACCGGATAAATCAGATTCTTGCAAAGATACTGCGATTCGGGGCGGAGTTCGAAGTACTCGCCGCGGAATGGAATCACTTTCTCCGGCGTGGTTCGCCCCGTCAGCTTGGCGACGCGATCGGCAAAGAGCCCGGTGCAATTCACCACATAGTCGGCAGTGAAGTCGCCGGCGGTGGTCTGGATGGCAATCAGCCGCTCTTCGTGCCGAATGCCAATGACGCGGGCACCTGTTCGGACATCGCCGTCACTCTTCCGCACAAGTTCGGCCATCTTGCGGCAGACGGCTCGGTAATTCACAATCCCCGCCTCAGGAACATGAATCGCCTTCACTCCCGCAGCATACGGCTCCAGTTCCTTGAGCCGCTCGTGGCCAATGATCTCGCAACGGACGTCGTTTTGCTGGCCACGCTCATAGATCTTTTGCAGAGCCGGAAACTCGCGCTCGTCGACGGCGACGATCACCTTGCCGCATATATCGTGGGGGACTCCGTTCTCCAGACAGAACCGCTCCATCGCCTGCTTGCCGATGCGGCAGTTGGCGGCCTTCAGCGAGCCCGGTTTGTAGTAGATGCCGGAGTGGAGGACGCCCGAGTTGTGACCGGTCTGATGGGCCCCCACTTCGGGCTCTTTTTCCAGGATGCGCACGGAGAGCCCCGCCTGCTGCCGCGTCAGATTATAGGCGGTCGCCAGGCCAACGATTCCGCCTCCGAGAATGGCAACGTGCGAATGAGACATGCGGCAGTTTTAGCGGTTTGACGAGGCGCTGCGAAAGGGGTCGGGAGGAGTTTTCGCGGGCAACGATCAATCGCGACATTGATACCCCACGGCCGCGAAAACCCCTCCCGACCCCGTTCCCGTCGCCTATACTTGAGATGCCGTACCTTCCTTCACCATTGGCCCCGAGCCCAGTCATGAAGTTATCGCCCCTCTGGCACTACGCCGCGCTGCTGCTCCTGTTCGCTACCGCTTTATCCACAAGGGCCGACGAGCCCGCCAAACCGGACAAGAGTCTGGAGCAGGTCAAGGCTGACAAGGATTTGGAATTGTTGCGGTTATTTGCCGACGCGCTCGACCAGGTCGAGCGGAACTACGTCAAGGACGTGGACCGCCGCGAGCTGATGGAAGGAGCAATCAAGGGGATGCTCGCCAAACTGGACCCGCACAGCAGCTACATCGCCCCCTCCGACCTTGAGAAGTTCAAAAACAGCGTCGAGAACGAATTCGGAGGAATCGGCATCACCGTCTCCACCGAGTCGGGCGAACTGGTTGTCACCACGCCCCTCTACGGCACTCCCGCCTATCGGGCCGGCATCCGCGGCGGCGACACGATTACCGAAATCGACGGCCAGCCGACCAAGGGGATCACGATGGATGAGGCGATCAAGCGGATCAAGGGGAAGCTGGGGACCTCGGTAAAACTGAATGTCTCGCATCTTGCCGACGGCTCGAAAGACACCAAGGATGTGACCCGCGAACTGATTCGCGTCGACTCCGTCATCGGCGACCATCGGAAAGGGGACGACACCTGGGACTTCCTTCTCGATGAACAGAAAAAGATAGGCTATATCCGCATCACGACGTTTTCGCGCCATACTTCGGACGAAGTCCGGAGCGCCATGCAGCAGCTATCGACCAGTGGAGTGAAGGGACTGATTCTGGACCTGCGCTGGAATCCTGGCGGCTTGCTTACCTCGGCGATTGAAATTGCCGATTTCTTTGTCGCCGAAGGACGGATTGTCAGCACGGCCGGTCGCAATACACTCGAACGGAAGTGGGAAGCAAAGAAGGAAGGGACCTTTGAAGGCTTTCCGATAGCCGTGCTCGTGAATCACTCCAGCGCCAGTGCCAGCGAAATCCTGTCCGCCTGTCTACAGGATCATAAGAAAGCCGTCATCATCGGAGAGCGAACCTGGGGGAAGGGAAGCGTGCAAAACATCATCGAACTCGACGATGGCAAGAGCGCCATGAAGCTCACGACCGCCGGCTACAAGCGGCCGAGCGGACAGAACATCCACCGCGAGGAGGGATCCAAGGAGACTGACGAATGGGGCGTGAAGCCGAGTGAAGGCTTTGAAGTGAAGCTGACCGACGCGGAGGTGGAGGAGTACTTTGCCGACCGCAAGTCGCGAGACTTGATTGCGGCCAAGCCTAAAGAACCCGCTCCCTCCGCCGCTCGAAAGATTGACAAGCAGGTCCAGAAGGCCGTGGAATATCTCAGCACGGAGTTAGCCAAGAACGAGCCTGCGGACGCCAAGTAGTTGAGGAGTCTTGGCCAGGGATGAAACACGGAATTTCGCGGACCAAGGCAGCATGAAGCCACGATGAACGGAATTCCTGTCCGTATTCATTCCGTGGCTCCCGTTAACTTTCCCGCTTGGCCCCGTTGCGGCTTTTGTCCATTGCCGGGATTGTACTTCGCGTGCAGCGATTCCCAGTCGATGACGAGCTTGCCTTCCAAAGACTCGCGCTGTTTTGCCAGGTAGAGGAGCAGGTTCAGTCAGACATCACCACTTAAGCCCAAACTAGAACTGGTCAGGATTCACAACATCCACCGTTTCAACACAAGCGGTAACCTGATGCTCGCGCAGGATTTCGCGGCGCAGATAGTCCAGAATCGCCTCGCTTGTAGGACGCGGCGCGACAATCTCGATGCGAATTTGTGAATCTCGCGGCGGGCCTCCGGCAGCTAGATCGCGCCGCCCGGCTCCGATACAGGGAGTCAGCGTGTATCCCGACGCTCCCAGTCGGGCGATGTCCCCAAGCAGCCGATCTTGCAAGCTGGCGTCGGCCACGATGGTAACGCGACGGAGTGGCTTGAGGCTCCGTTTTCTGGTCGCGAATTCATGTTCCGAAGCAGCGCGGTGAAGATCCAATCCGCTGATAGTCAGCGAAAGCCCTTCTTGTTCAAAGTCACGCTGCATTTCATGCAGCTTTTCCATCACATTGTGATCGACGAGCTTTGTATCCGACAAATCGACAATCACATTGTTCTTTCTACCCAGGCCGATTTCCTCGAGTTGCCGCTTGAAGGGAATCCAATTACTGAACACGGCCGAACCGCTGGCACGCACCAGAAATGTGTTCTCTCTAATCTCCTCGATGTCCAGATAAGGCTTGAATAGTGCCGTTACAGGTACGCCATTGAAGAGGTGGACAGCAAACTTCACCGCAACGCCGATGCCAATGCCGATCAGCAAGTCAGTGGCCAGAACGCCAATCAGGGTGCTAACAAATACCAGCAATTGCTCCTTGCCAATGTGATAGACGTGCAAAAACTCACGCGGATGCGCAAGGCGAATGCCAGTGTAAACGAGCATAGCGGCTAGCGCCGCCAGCGGTATCTGGTGAATCAGGCCAGGTACTAAGGCGACGAACAATAGTAGAAATAAACCATGCCACAAATCCGCGAACCTGGTACGCGCACCGTTATCAATATTCGCCTTGCTGCGAACAATTTCCGAGATCATCGGCAAGCCGCCAATCGCGGACGCCAGAGTATTGGCAATACCAACAGCCAGAATGTCTCGATTAAAGTTCGTTTTGCGTTTCCAGGGATCGAGCAAGTCTACCGCCTTGGCGCTGAGCAACGATTCCAAGCTGCCAATCAGCGTGAAGAGAATTACCCACTTCCAGGCAACCAAATGTTGCAGTGCCGAAAAATCGGGGTGCGCCATCGCCGCCACAAGATTCTTGGGGACATTGACCAGGAAATTCTCACTCAGGCGATAGGGGTGCCCGGCGAAGGAATAGGTATGTTCACGCGAGAGATCAAACCAGTACCCCAACGGGATTGCGACAAGAATCACCAGCAGCGCAGCCGGCACTCGGCGTAAATATTTGTTCTTGACCAGAGGCCACAGAAAGAGAATTGCCAGGCTGACCACTCCAATGACGGCAATTTGTGGATTCAATTCCCAAATGGACCGGGGAATACGGGCCAGCAAGTGGAGTGGATCCCCTTTAACGTCGGGGACTCCCAGAACGACATGGATCTGCTTGGCGAAGATGATCACCCCGATGGCGGCCAGCATCCCGTGGACCGCGGAAGTTGGAAAAAACTCACCCAGAAATCCCAGGCGGCAAAGGGCCAGGGCGATCTGCAACAGACCGGCGACAAATCCGACGGCTAAAGCCATTTTATAGGCCTGAAGGGCCGCTTCGGGATTGTCGCCAAGAATGTCCTTGAAATCGGTAATCGCTCCCAGCACGATCACGATCAAGCCGGCCGCGGGCCCCTTGATGGTGAGTTCAGAGTTACTGATCAGCGTGGTAACGACGGCCCCGACGATAGCAGTAAAAACTCCCGCGATTGCTGGATACCCGCTGGCTATCGCGATACCCAGACACAGAGGAAGCGCAATGAGAAATACCAAAAAACCAGAGAGGATGTCATTGAGGATATACCGCTGAAATCCGCGCAGGTCGCCTCGTGGAATGTCAGTCTCGGAGGAGGCACCTGGTGAAGCTTGACCCATTGGGAAGAGCACTTTCGCGAAGAAGACGGACTCCGGTAATGCGATGGTCCAACTATGTCCCAATCTACCTATCCTGGCAATTGCCAAAAAAATTACGAATCAGTAACGGTGCGAAACTTCAAAATCGTTCACGCCCCGAATGATTGAATGGTGGCCGAAAAAGGGCGCAACAAAGTAACCCCAGACCTTTTGTGGCACGGACTCCCGACCGTGTCACCCTCGCGACCGAAGGTCTGCTGCCGCACTTTGCCGAGGAGACCTCCGCTCAGGCGTTTCGGCTGGGTCGGGAGACCCGCGCCGAGCAGTGCGGTGATTCCTCCCGTTTTTGATCAGCGTTTTTCCCGCGGCTGCGCAGGACTTAGGGATCTCCTCAGCGGAGCTATTTTCACTTTGACAACCGTATCGGAAAAGATCACACTTTCCCTGGACCGCCAAGCTCCGCCGGTAACAACACCGTGCAGCTTCGCCGTGTTTGTATTATTGTATACTGAACGTATTGGCACTGGCCGGCACGGGCTGCCAGAATTCGGAAGATTTTTCCGGTCCCCCTACGGTGGCAGCGAGTTGACAGTACGACACCAGCCTGAAGCGCAAGCGAAGGACAGGCCTCCATCGGTGTGGACACGTTTCCTTCGCTTGCGCGTCAGGCTGGTGTCTTCGCCGAATGGGAACGAGAAACGCTCCAGCTTCCATCTGGCCCAAATCACTAGCGACACTTCAGGGCTGCATCCAATGCGAGTAGCTGATAAGCGCCGATAAGCCACCAGCGCCCCAGTTAGATTCACAGGATTCACGTTCTTTTCTTTAATTCAGCGGCGCGCACAAGCCCCGGCGACGAAACGATTTACGGCTCATGAAACAGTGAATCAGCCCTTATCTTCATTCACGTCCTTATCACCCCTTCAGGTGGGTGTATTCCAGATTTTATAAGCCTTTTTCAAACACATGCGCAGGACTTATCCGTCCCCTCAAAGGAACCTTTCACGCCATTACAACCCAATTGGAAAAGAGCATGCCCTCCCTGGCCCGCGCAGCCCGCCGCCATCAACACAGCGCAGCTCCGCCGCATTTTGTACAATTATACACATACTCATTGGCACTGGCAAGCCCCGGCCGTTAGATTTTAGAAGATTTTTGTGCGGTCTATGAGGTGGCAAAATGGCATCCATGCCACCCGCCGCGCAGGCGGAACCGGCCCCTGTTGTGGCCGGTCTCCCGACCGTGCCACCGCCCGGTCTCTCTCATCCGGCCGAGCGCCTTTCTGCCGGGGTGGTGGTATACTGAAAGCAAGGAATCAACGAATGACAGTTCTCCATTTGACCGCCGACGTGAAGGATGACCGCCAGGTCGTCCTTACGCTGCCTCCCGATGTGCCGCTAGGGATGGCCGATTTCATTGTGACCGTGAAGCCGCAAAGCACCCCGTATCCGCATCGGAGAGGCCTTCCCGCAGCAGATGTACTGGGCATCGGGGCAGGAACGAGTTCGCCTCCCGATGATGAGACTGTCAAACAGTGGATGGAGGAGCATCGCACGGAAAAGTACGGATGAAGCAGTATCTGATCGATACCAGCGTCCTCTTGGACCTGCTCCTCAAACGTGTGCCGTGGGCGGCAGATGCCGCGGCCATTTGGGAGGCACATCACCGCGGGCAGATCAGGGCCTTCGCCGCCGCATTTTCGCTCCCCACCGTTTTCTACGTGATACGCAAATAGGCGGGCCTTCCGGCAGCCCAAGCCGCCGTGCAAGCCTGCCTGGCGACGCTCGACATTATCCCTACCGATCAGACAACGTTGCTCGCGGCGCAATCACTTGCTGGACCGGATTTCGAGGACAACCTGCAAATTGCCAGCGCAGTACAGGCCGGCGTCGATGCCATCGTGACCCGCGATCCTCGCGGTTTCGCGAGCAGCAAGGTTCCAGCCCTCACCCCCTCCGATGTCGCGGCAACCTTGCCCGGCGCGACACAGCCGTAAATGGCCGCCCCCCCTGTTGTGGCCGGTCTCTGACCGTGCCACCACTCCGACCGCAGGTCTCCTTCGGCTGGTCACGCGCCGCCCCGAAGAGGAGACCTTCGGTCGGCCGCTTCGACTGGGTCGGGAGACCCGCGCCGAACATGCCCGCCGGGGGCGGCAAGAAAAGTAGGCCGCGAGTCCCTTCGCGAGCCATCAGGGTTGAGGCGGCAGGCCAAAGAACACTCGACGCGGGAAATCATCGCGCCGAAGTGCCTTTCCCCAGCTCCCGAGGCAACGTCCCTTCGCCGCTCCACGTCTTCCCGCATGGATACCGAACTCTCGGGGCTCGCCAGAGGACTGACGGCCTACTTTTCTTGCGGGCCGAGGGGCGATTCGGGCCATCCCCCAGGGCCCGCCCGCTTCCCCCTCGCACCTGGAAATTTGAGCTTTACCTCTTGTCATTTGCCCGATTGCATTGGGACATCAGAGACAATGAAAAACGCGGCCAAAGTGCCACCATCTTCATGCATTCCCGTCGGCCGTATCATCCTCACCGTGCTCCACCAAGCCGGCAATTCGCTAGAATAGCTGGAACGCCGCAGGGAATCCCCTAAATACCTTCACGTTCCGATTTTTGGGCGGTAAGCATTTAGCCATGATCACAACCAGAACACTCCTTTAAAGAGTTGAGCCACAATGATAACGCGACTCTACGCAAACAACTTTAAGTGCCTCGTAGCGTTTGAAGCAAAATTCGATTCTTTCGGTGTGCTTTGCGGCCCGAATGGAGCAGGCAAGAGTTCCGTCTTCGACGTCCTAAAATTGATCTGCGATCTCGCCATTGGCGATGCCTACCTTGGTGGAGATAGTGACAAAGATATTCGCTCTTTGGAGTTTACGAGATGGCTCAAAAGCACCCAACAGGAGTTTGAGTTGGAAGTCAACTCTGAAGGGCATCGATTTCAATACAAGATTCACTTGGAGCAAGTGGACAGTGACGAGAAACCACGCGTCATTCTTGAGCAAGCTAAGTGTGATGATCGCGAGCTTTTTTCTCGCGATCTCGACGGTGTGAGATTTCAGAAACGAGATGGCACTCAAACTGGATTTCCACTCGACTGGCGACGAGCGGCATTGGGCGCGATTCAACCTGCCGGCGCACTCAGTGACATTCAAATTCTTCAGGATACATTTGCAAAGCTTCTGATTCTGCGTCCAAATCCTCGTGGGATGGAAGCGGAAAGCAAAGGCGAAGCAAGAAGCCCAGCGTTTCATTTGACCAACCTGACATCGTGGTATCGAGCACTGGCTCAGGAGCAGGAATGGACCGATGCTTTGCGAGAGTCGCTGCAAGAAGTATGGCCGGATTTTAAGGCGTTCAAAATGGTGGATGCGGGACTGAATACCAAGGCACTTCAGTTGCGATTCGATGGAATTGAACCGTTGTTTTTCCATCAGTTGTCTGATGGAGAAAAATCGTTGGTTGGCCTGTATATGGTTCGAGCAGCAATGGAGACAGGCGCAGCCAGCACCCTGTTTATCGATGAACCAGACAACTATGTCGGTCTTCCAGAGCTTCAGCCTTGGGTTCTGTCGATGCGGGAATTACTCGATGACACACATCAGGCAATCCTCATTTCCCATCATCCTGAGGTGCTCGGAACTGCAGGTGAGGAATCGGGAATTTACCTTTGGCGAGACAACCATTGTTCACCGACCCGAATTAGTCCGTTGAAGATACCTGAGGGCCTCTCTCCTGCTGAAGCAATCGCAAGGGGGTGGGTCAATGGCTAGTCGCACGCAAATTGTCTGCCTTCATGAAGGCGAAAGAGGAAGGAGCATCGATCCAGTTTTCATAAACTCGTTGCTGAAAGCATTGAAGCTGCCTTGGGTACGACCTTGGAAGGGAAGCAACGTTATTCGGTCCGTAAATGGCAAGGGCCGAAAGAACCTCATTGAACAAATGCCAAAAGAGTTGAAAGCCTGTCTCCAAGCAGGGGGAGATACAACGCTGATCGTCTGGGCAGACCTGGACGACGATATGGCTAATGGCGACGAGTTGGTTGAAGCGTTTCGAAAGGTTGCAAGGTCAAATGGAGTAACAGACGAAGAGTTCAAACAAGTAGTTTTCATCTTCGCAAAGGACCGCTTGGAAAACTGGATTGAGTATCTTATGACGGGCAAAACCGATGAAACCGTTGAAGGACCCCGTCTGAAACACAATCGCGAGGCTGTTGATGCCGCCAAAACACTTGCAGAACGCTGCAAAAAACAAGGGGTCGAACCGCCACTCCCGCCTTCGCTAGAGTGGTCCTGCAAGAACTGGCGAAGTTTGGTGAAGCGGATGCGAGATTCGTGAATTCAATGTCGGACAGTTTGGCCCGTTGGCGCTGTAATGTGGAGTTGAATCTGAAGGCGGGTAGCGACACGCTACGGATTTGGTGAACCACGCGGCCCCAAAAACGCTCCCCTTGTGATTGGAGCGGCTTAGTTCTTATGAAAATGCTTTCCGGGGCCGCAACACCCTTGTCGCGTTACGGGAAATCTTATTCGCATCGAAGGCAACGCAGCTATGATTTGGGACTCAGCGTACTGGAAGGACGATTTACTGGAACGGGCGACGTATCTTAGTCGCCGGAAGTATCGAAAAGGTTGGTCAGAGCTTTCGCTGGCCCGATTAGAACAGACCGTAATGTTGGGTTTTTATTCCATCCGAAAACTGGTCGAAGCTTGTAAGCTTTCTGACGCGACATTCAAGCAGCGGCTTCCCATTTCCTCGTATCGTTGTCGGGGAAAGGATGTCACCCTCATGAACTGGAACCGCATCGACGAGTTGTACCATCTTGACTCGCCGAATGCCGAGAACCGGGACGTCTTATTTCTCTGCCATCAGGTAGTGCATAGCTACGTCTTCATGCCACTGCTCGATGATCGACAGCGGCTAGTTGGTATTTTGTTCGCTTCGGACCGGCAGCGACATGTCAGCCTGCTGCAACTTACAATCAACCAGGTCATTGACCTCTTTCGGCAAGTTGGCAAGGACTATCCGTCACAAATGACCGGTAAGTTCAGCACGGAAAAGAGGGACTTCGAGTTTGTCTCGGGTATTGAACCGAACTTGGATGTCCGGTGCCAAGGGCGGCTGCTCACTACTTCTTCCAAAACGTGACCCGACATTTCTCCCCAAAGTCTCACTTCCTATCTTCCTGCGCGTCCTCCAGAATCTTCGCATACGCCTTGCTCGCGACGTCGTAGGCGGCTTTGGCGGCCTCCTTTTCGCTCTCGCGAGTTCCCTTCACCTTCTGCTGCCAGCAGACAGAGACGGCTTCTTTGCACCACTGGGCGGACTTTTTGCTGGCCCGGATCGGCTTGCCGTCCACTTCGACGAAGACCGGGTTGGTGTGGCAGGCGGGGAAGATGCGGAGGGCGACCCAGCTCGAGAATTCCGGCTTGTAGTCGAACGTCAGGTCCTGGATGCTGCCGTCCGCGGCGATTTCCTGCCGGGCGACCGCGTGGCCGTTGACCACGAGCTCCACCGGCACCTTTCGGCTGCCCTCGATGCGGGCCCGTTCGACGTGCCAGTAGGGCTTGGCGTCGAGGCGCTGGCTGCGGATGTTTTTCGATTGCGGGTCGTTGGGGTCTTCGGTGAGGAGGGCGGCGGAGTTGACCTTCACGGTCAGCTTTTCGCCCGACTTGATGCCGAGCGTGCTGACGCGGCCATCCTTGGCTTTTTCGCCGACGCCGAGGCCGTTGACGGAGAAGTCCGCGAGGTGCGACAGCCCGTCGCAGCAGTAGCTGCGGCCGTCCTTCAGGCCGAGGACCCAGTCGTCGAAGCTGAGTTGTTGCTTCTGCTGCTTGGGGTCGAGCTTGACGTAGATGCGGCCGAGGCCGACCCGGTCGCCGTAGATGCAGGGGAAATCGGTCTCGCCACTGATCCGGCACTGGTAGCCGCAGTTGAGGGTGTGATACCAGGCGTTGAGTTCCCAGACGCTGGGAGTATCGACGGAGGAGATGAAGTCGCAGACGTCGTGGACGACATCGACGACGTACTCATTGGCTCCGATGCCGTTGAACGGCGGCATGGCATAGTCGGGCAGCTTATCGGCGGCGCGGCCGGAGCGAGTGGGCACTCGCTGGCCGCCGGGACCATAATCCGGCAACTCCAGCCCCCAGCCGCTGTGCGAGAAGCCGACGACGCCCCCTTGCTCCTTGCCCCACTTGAGAATCGGCAAGTCCCAGGTCGGCCACTCACCGAGAAAGGTCGTCTTGGTTCCCTTGAAATGTCCGTTCTGGCCGGCGAACGACCAATCGAATTCGGCTTCCTTGGGATACTCGTAGTCGTCTTCCTTGAGCCGCAGCAGGCAGAGATGCCCGGCGTGCTGACTGGGAAAGCCGCTGACTTCGACGTCGTACCGCATGACATAGTCTTTGGTCGAAAGTTTATGGACGGCACCCTCAAAGAATTCTTTCTGGTGATACCAGCAGGGCCCCCACGAGAGGACGCAGCCGATGTTGAGGTCTTCACCGAGAATGTGGAGCATCATGTCTTGCGGAGTAATTCCCTCGGTCGGGGCTTCATAGTGGGCGCAGCCGGCGGCATGGACGTGGTGATCGCCGCTGTACCAGCCGCGATCGGCGAGTTTGATCCAGCGTTTCAGGCGGAACGACTCGGTGTGTTCCTTGTCGGCGGGAACGGTGATGGTCTTCTTGGCGATGACGTATTCCGGCCCGCGCGTGTAAGTCACTTCGTACGGTCCCGGCGGCAAGAGGACGTATTCGCCGCTGTGGCGGTAGATCTGATCGTGGAAGAAGAGGTCCGGAGCCAGCCGGCGAGAGCGGGCTGGGTACACGCGCCCTTGCGAGTCGCGAATGACGAACTGCCCCGTTGTCGGCGTGCCATCGTCGTCGAGCACGGTCAGTTTGACTCTCACAGCCGGCGCACACTCAAACAGCACACTGACTTCATTTCGAAAGCCGAGGTCCTGCGTTCCCTGGCCCACGTCAAAACTGATTTTCGCCTCGCGCTTTCCCGCATCACGGCTATAGAGTTGCAGGATGCGGTATTCCAGTAGCAAACCGGAAAGGGAGGGGTTGAGCGGCTGGGCATCGTAGGTTTGCAGGTCGAGCCAGCGGTCGGGGACGTCGGTGAGTTTGACGGAAGGCTTTGGAGAGGGGCTGCTGGTGGAGCGCTGATAAAGTGGAGCGGCATTCGGGCTGCCGGCTCGCAATCTCGCGGTCACGCCTCCTTCGTTGTGAACCTTCACCAGAAACACTCGCCAACCCTGCTGCACGAGTTCCCCCGCCGCCGCTCCGCGAGCCACTTTCACGCGGCTTTCGGGATTGATGTTCACGCCGGCCAGGCAGCGGGCGTCGAGCACCTTCTGGATGGCAACGACGGACTCCGTGTCGTCCTTC
The DNA here is from genome assembly GCA_046153945.1 of Pirellulaceae bacterium. Lineage (GTDB taxonomy): Bacteria > Planctomycetota > Planctomycetia > Pirellulales > Pirellulaceae > SXOA01. The sequence goes on along the minus strand of JBJXFF010000114.1, from coordinate 6,020 downwards.
AGCTCCAGTGCCTTGCCGAGAGCCTCCTTCTCCTCTTTCTTCAGCGGCTCGCCGACGATTTCCAGAGCATCCGCAATTCGCTTGGCCGACGCCTTGAAGGGCTGGGCCTCGACGTTTTTGATGACGGGGAGGGATTCCGCGGACAGGCTGATGTTGGCGGCAACCAAGAGCGATAGTGCGGCGAGAGGGAAGAGGCGATTCATGGCGAGATTCCTGGCAATGAGAGAATTGACGAATCGCCAGATATCTTGCCGCGCCCGTACCCGTCCTGCAAGCAACTCGCCACAATTCGCAACATTTAGCTGTTGCCAGCTTGTCCTACGACCACCAGCCCTTCTTCTTCGCGCAAACATTTATCCGCTGCACGTCGAGCAGTTCGGTGATCCGGTGCTTTTCAAACCGCTCCAAAAGCTGGTCAAGCCCCTTGTTCAGCTTCAGTTCCAGTTCCTCGGGATAGATCGGCACAAACGACAAAAAGCGGATCGTCTTGTCCGGTCCGACCTTGAGCGTCCACGACTCCTCGCCGGTTAGCAGCGGGCCCAGGAGCAATGCACAGCACAGACGCGTGTTATCAGCATACGGCCGTGGCGGGTCATCGCTGGGGAGTGTGTGCCCGAAACATAGCCAACTGTCGTACTCGTGTGGAAAGCGGGCCAACATTTTCAGCCACCGAACGGGCCAGTAATGCCGCTCGTTTTTGAACGAATCCATATCCAGCGGCCAATCCGGAGGGAGCGAGATCATTACCTCGCTAAAGCGGAACTCCTCTGCGCCACTGGGGACCGTCATCGGCCGGTCACTCATGCCACTGGTGATTAGTGTGTGATATGGCTTATCCTTTGTCGGCTTGACCCAGTGGACGTCAATGTGAATTAGGTCGGAGATGATCTCGTGAAAGACCATCTCAACAGTGCCAATATGCCGCTGGATGTGGTCGGAGATGAGCTCGATGTTTTGCCCATCGCCGATGGCCAACTCGAAGTCGCTGGTTCGCTCCGCATGGCGATAGATGGGAGCACCGGCTGGCGACGCATCTAGATCGGGGGGGAGTTGGACCCCAACGGGCACGACAAATGTTGCTTTGCAGATCTTGCACTTGACTTTACGGCCTGCCAACTCGTCCTTGAGTTTGTACCGATAGCCGCAATTTTCGCAGGTGACGTGGACCGACATTCCGCACACTCCGTGACCCATTTACAAACGTCGTTAGCGTACCGCAGCGGCCGGAAGATTGCGACTATGGCGCGAGGGGGTAGAATGGTGAGTGCCAAGTACTTGTATTTCCTTACCGCCCAAATCCCGCCGCTGATCCTATGCACTTCATCCGTGTTCCCTCCGTGTTTCATCCGTGGCTACTCCTTCTGGCCACGGCTCTTTCGGCTTACGCCGTGCCCACCCTGGCCGACGAAGCTAAGCCCGATCCCAAGATGGAGTTCGACCCCGCTCACGCGGAGAAAATGAAGGAAGGGCTGGACCTCTTTAAGGGGAAAGTCCGCCAGATTCTCGTCAAGAGCTGCGTGGAATGCCACGGCGGCATGGAAGTGGAGTCGGGACTGGATTTGGCTACGCGAAAAGGACTGCTTCGTGGCGGCTCCAAGGGACCGGCCGTCGTCGCCGGCAAATCCCGCGACAGCAACATGTGGCGGTTCATCGCCCACAAAGAAGACCCCAAAATGCCCGATGGAGCCGAGAAGCTCCCCGAGGATCAGATCGCCGCCGTCGCCAAGTGGATCGACCTGGGCGCTCCTTATGATGCACCGCTGGTTCCCAATCCCCGCGACCCCGACCGCTGGACCAACACCGTCATCAAAGACGACGCCCGCAAGTTCTGGTCCTTCCAGCCCCTCGTCCGTCACAATCCGCCGTCAGTGAAGAACGCCGCCTGGGTTCGCGGTCCGATTGACGCCTTTGTGCTCGCCAAGCTGGAAGAGAAGAGGCTGACTCCGAGCGGCCCCGCGGAGAAACGAGTGCTTATCCGCCGGGCTTACTTCGACCTCGTTGGCTTACCGCCGAAGCCGGAAGACGTTGAAGCCTTTGTCAACGACAAAGACCCGCAGGCGTACCCCAAACTTCTCGACAAGCTGCTGGAAAATCCTCACTACGGCGAGCGCTGGGGCCGCCACTGGCTCGATGCCGCTCGCTTCGCCGAAAGCCACGGCTTTGAGCAGGATTATGACCGGCCTTATGCGTTTCACTTTCGCGACTTCGTCATCAAGGCCCTGAACCAGGACATGCCGTACAACCAGTTTGTTCGCTGGCAACTGGCGGGGGATGAAATCGCTCCGGAGAACCCACTGGCGATGATGGCCACCGGCTTTTTGGGAGCGGGCGTTTTCCCGACGCAAATCACCGCGAATGAAGTCGAGCGATCCCGCTACGACGCCATCGACGACATGGCGGCAACGACCAGCAACGCCATGCTCGGATTCTCTATCGGCTGTGCGAGGTGCCACGACCATAAGTTCGATCCGATTCCGCAGGCCGACTATTACCGCTTCGTCTCCACGTTCACCACGACCGTCCGCAGCAATCTCGAAATCAACATGGACCCCGCGCCGTACCTGGCGGCCAAAGCAGTTTGGGATAAGGAGCACGCACCGCTGACGGAAGCACTTGCCCGGTTTGAGAAAGAGCAACTTCCAGCGCGCCTTGCTGAGTGGGAGAAGGCTAAGGCCGCGGAATACCGCGCCAAAAACAAGTGGGTGATTCTCGACGTTGCCGAAATGAAATCCGCCGGAGGCGCGACTTTGACCAAACAGCCGGATGGCTCGATTCTGGCGAGTGAAAAGAATCCTGACTTCGATACCTACACGTTCACCGCCAAGACCAGCCTCCGCGGCATCACCGGCATTCGGCTGGAAGCGCTGGCTCATCCGTCTTTCGTGAAAGGTGGCCCGGGCCGCGCGGACAACGGCAACATCGACCTGACTAACTTGATTGTGAAGGTAAAGCCAAACTCCGGCGGCGATGAAAAAACCGTCAAGCTGCAGAATCCGCAGGCTACCTTCGAGCAGCCGAACCTGTTCATCAAGTTCGCCATCGATGAGGACAAAAAGTCCGGCTGGGCGGTCGATCCGCATTTTGGCAAGGACCATGCGGCTGTCTTTGAAACGGCGGAGGAACTCGGAGCCGAAGGCGGCGTCACGCTCACGTTCACGCTCGAATTCAACGGCAATAACAAGCACAACATCGGCCGCCCGCGACTTTCCGTCACGACGACCCCCAAGCCGTTGACGCTCGATGCCGGGGGCATTCCCGCGAATGTTGCTGCCGTGCTCGATTCGCCCACCGACAAGCGGACCGCCGAACAGTCGACCGCTCTCCTCAAGTGGTACGCCACACTCGACCCCGATTGGCAGAAGCTCAACAAACCCGTGCAAGACCATCTGGCCAAAGCCCCCAAGCCGCTGATGACGCAGGTGATGGTTTGCAGCGAAGGCGTCACCCCGATCCGCCATCACACGCAAGGCGGGGACTTTCTCAATGAAACCCATTTCCTCAAGCGGGGGGACACCGACCAGAAGATGGGGGTCGCCCTGCAAAGCTTCCCGCAGGTTCTGATGACTGCGGCGGAGAAGGAGAAGAAGTGGATCGTCACGCCGCCAGCGGGAGCCAAAACCAGCTTTCGCCGATTGTCGATGGCGAATTGGATCACGGACACGGAGCAAGGGGCCGGCCACTTGCTGGCCCGCGTCATGGCGAACCGCCTCTGGCAGCATCATTTTGGCCGCGGCATCGTGGGCACTCCCAACGACTTCGGCGTGCAAGGTGAGCGGCCGACGCATTCGGAACTGCTCGACTATCTGGCCACCGAGCTGATCCAAAGCGGCTGGAAGCTCAAGGCCATGCACAAGCAGCTCATGCTGACGAGCACGTATATGCAGTCGAGCCAGTTTGATGAGGCGGATGCCAAGACCGACCCCGAGAACACCTGGCTATGGCGGCACACGCCGCGGCGGATGGAGGCGGAGATCGTTCGCGACAACCTGCTGGCCGTTAGCTGCACGCTCGATGCCACGATGTTTGGCCCCGGCTCGCTCGAAGAAACCCACAAGCGCCGCAGCATCTACTTCATGATCAAGCGGAGCAAGCTCATCCCCATGATGCAGCTCTTCGACCAGCCGGAGCCGCTCGTCTCCGTCGGCGGACGTCCCAGCACCACCATCGCCCCACAAGCCCTGATGTTCATGAACAACCCCCAGGTCCGCCTCTATGCCCACAACTTCGCCAAGAAGCTGCTGCCGCTCTATGACAAGTCCGCAGCCGAAGCCGTCAAACAAGGCTACCTCACCGCCACCAGCCGCCAGCCGGACGATGGCGAGCTGGCGGATGCACTCGCCTTCCTCGAAGCCCAGCGGAAGTCGTATATGAGTGTGCCGGACAAGCAGGCCCAGGCCAAAGAGCTGGCTCTCGCCGACTTTTGCCAGGTGCTGTTTGGGCTGAATGAGTTTGTGTATGTAGAATGATGAGGGACAACGGCTCTCAGAGATTTTGACCGAATGAAATTGCAGGAGGAGCTTATGACCTTTGTAACGGTTGATGGCGACATGGTTGCCAAGCTTAACGGGCTGGCAGATTTTCTCGTCTTTCGCGACGAGAAAGGAAACGTTCTCGGCAAGTTCCAGCCTGACGAGAACTCTCCCCTCGTCCGGGAGTGGTTGCGTACGGTGAAGCCGACAATCTCCGAAGAAGAAATGCAGCGGCGGGAAACAGCAGGAGATGGAATCACGACCAAAGAGCTGCTCTCTCGTCTGAAGGATCGCAAGTGAGCTACGAAGTTTACTGGAGTCCGGACATGCTGGAGCAGTTGCAGAGAATTCACGACGCTGCGCTCGACCAAGAAGGAATGCGAAATACGGTGACGCGAATTGAACTGGAACTTGGGAAAATTCCCCATGAAGCTGGTGAGTCTCGCGACCGCGGTCGCCGCGTCCTTTTCAAGTTTCCTCTATTAGTTTGGTATCGCATCGATGAACGTCTCCGCCAAGTAATCATTACAGACGTTCGGCCGTTTGGAATCTAATGAACGGATAGCACAATGACACAAAATCCCCTCCTCTCTCGCCGCGAACTCCTCTCCCGTGCCGGAGGCGGCGCGGGAATGCTCGCCCTGGCCGCGCTCCTCTCCGAAGAAGGGCTGCTGACGAGTTCGGCAAATGCGGCCGACGCCAACAACACGGGAAAGTCGGCCTCCGACCCCAAGCTCAACCCCCTCGCCCCGCGCGTCGCCCACTTCCCCGCCAAGGCCAAGTCGGTCATCTGGCTCTTCATGAACGGCGGGCCGAGCCAGGTGGATACCTGGGACTATAAGCCGACGCTGGAGAAGCTCGACGGCAAGCCGCTGGAGGGGTTCGACAAGAACACGGGCTTTTTCACGGGCAACGTCGGGCCAGTAATGAAATCGCCGTTCAAGTTCGCCCAGCATGGCAAGTGCGGGGCCTGGGTGAGCGAGATCTTTCCCAAAATGGCCGAACATGTCGACGACATGGCCTTCATGTATTCCTGCTACACCGGCTCGAACAACCACAGCCCGGCCCTGTTCATGATGAACACCGGCACCACGCGGATGGGCTTCCCCTGCGTCGGCTCGTGGGTGACGTACGGCCTCGGCAGTGAGAGTGCGAACCTCCCCGCCTTCATCGCCATGACCGATCCGCTCGGCCGCGGGCTGCCGAAGGGGTATTCGCAGAACTGGGGGGCCGGCTTCGTCCCCAGCGTCTATCAGGGGACCTGGCTCCGCCCCAGCGGCGACCCCATCGACAACCTCAATCGCCCCGCCGACATGAACGACTCCCAGCAGCGGGCCCAGCTCGATCTGCTGGCCAAGCTGAACCGCCACGCCCTGGCCAAAACGCCGCACGAGGAGGAACTGGCCACCCGCATCGAAAGTTTTGAGCTCGCCTACCGCATGCAAATCGCCGCCCCCGACGCCATCGACATCACCAAGGAGCCCGAGCACATCCACAAGCTCTACGGCATCGGCGACAAGCGCTGCGACCACTTTGCCAAGCAGTGCCTCA